>NZ_JASBQE010000076.1 GCF_029960785.1 Polyangium sp. 15x6 | reverse complement strand
GGCGCGGTCTCGCTCGGCGCGGCAGCGCTCGGCGCGGGCGCGGCGGCGGGCGCGGCGCTCGCGGCTTCGGGCGCGGGGGGCGACGGGTCTTTGCTGCAAGCCGCGAGGAGCAGGAGGGCCGCGGGGCCGAGGAGGCGAGGGGAGAAGGTCGCGCGTCGCATGGTCGTGGGCATTGTCGCAGAGAGCGGGCGCACGTGTCGAGGTGTGCGATCGATGGTTTTCGGATGTCGCGATTCCGCGTATCTTGCCGGGCAAATGAAAACGATCGAAGCTCGAATCCACGAGGCCGCGTGGCGCCCGGCGCGCGCGCTCGCGCATCCCGCGTGGTGGGTCGCGCTCGCCGTGCTCGCGGTGAACGATCACGTTTTGAAGGGCAGCGGCCTGGTCCCCGGGCTCGTGACGGGCAAGCTGAGCGACGCGGCGGGGCTGTTCCTCGCGCCCGCGCTGCTCGCGACGCTCGTCCGCGCGCGCGGGCGGCGCGCCGTGATCGGCTGTCACGTGGCCGTGGCCGTGGTGTTCGCGGCGCTCGAGCTCTCGGGAGGCCTCGCCGCGGCGTGGGACGCGGCGCTCGGGGCGCTCGGTTTGCCTTTCCAAACCTGGGCGGATCCGACGGATCTCTTCGCGCTTCCTTTCGTGGCGCTCGGCTACCGGGTGCTCGCGCCGTCGATGCGGGAGGTTCGACCAGACAAACCGCGGCGTCCTCTGCGTCCGATCGAGCTCGTGGCGGCCGCCGTGGGGCTCGTGTTCTGCATGGCGACGTCGGTGGCGCGGCTCCCTCAGGTGCGGCTGACGGGTCCGCGGGGCATGGTCCTCGCGGACGTGTTCGTGCACGTGCCTTCGGAGGAGCCGGAGATGCACGTGATGGTCCGACGCCCGAAGGCCCCGCTCGATTGTGATGCCGTGCTCGCGGATCCGAGCCGGCTCCGGCCGGAGACGTTCGACGAGAAGCGCGGCGGCGTGGGGGTCGTGTTCGCGGGGGAAAACCAGGCGATCGCCCCGTCGGAGAAGTGGGGC
This sequence comes from Polyangium sp. 15x6, assembly GCF_029960785.1. Taxonomy (GTDB): domain Bacteria; phylum Myxococcota_A; class Polyangia; order Polyangiales; family Polyangiaceae; genus Polyangium. The sequence continues at coordinate 56,347 of NZ_JASBQE010000076.1, read as the reverse complement.
GTCGAGCCCGAGCAGCGTTGCAACGCGGCGATGATCCGAGCGGAGAAGAGCGGGGTCTTCTCGTCGGCGGAGCTACCGTGGACCTACGTCTTCTGGGAGACGGGAAAGATTCCGATGCGGCCGATCCCCGCGACGCCCGAGAAAGGCGAGGCGCTGCTGGACGGGGCGCTCGTGCTGCGCGTGAAAAAGGGAGTGATCGAGCTCCGTCCGCAGGGGCCGGTGTGGATCCGGCGCGCGGACGGAGCTCTTTAGCAGCCTGCTGACGTCAAACGGAACCGTACATCGCGGCGAACGCCGCGGCTTCGCCCCGCAGCAGGATGTCGATGCGCGAGCTCGTGTTCGCGGAGGTGTGCAGCTTGCCATTGCGCACGTCGAGCACGGCGGGCACGTATTCGGGGTGGCCCTCGCAGAGACCGCGTGAAAGAAGCGCGAGGATCACCGCGGTGCGGCGCGGCGTGAGCGGCTCGCTGCGGAAATAGAGCTTGATCAGATGCGGTTTGCCCGAGATGACGAGCCCGAGCTCGGGGTTCACGTCGATCTCGAGCGCGCCGAGCGAGAGGCCCGCGCGCGGGGGCTCGAAGAAATTCATCGGGCCCTCGGCGAGGAACGCGCGATATCCGGCGACGACGAGCGGATAATGCTTCTGCCGCTTCTCGTCGTCCTGCGCGCGCGCGACGTCCGAAAGCGTGGAGGCCGGGAGGCCGCTTTTGTGCATCTCGACGATGGCTTCCCGGATCGGACGATAAAAGTCCGTGCTGAGCTCGTCCTTGCGCTCCTTGTACTCGCGCACGCCGGTGAGCTTGGGCGTCCCGGACTTCAGAACGAAATCGACGAAGTACGTCAGCGAGACCTTGTCCATCGGATCCTCCTCTGCCGCGGAGGCGCTCTCGGCCATCACCGTCACGCGCCGTCCGTGTCGTTTCCAGATGATAACACGGAACCTCCGTCCGTCACGGTTTTTCATCTTATGCCGTGATGAACAATGTCCGGGCCGTTCCGAGGACGAAAAATGTCCTACCGATTGTCCTTGTCGAACTCGGGGTAGAGCAGGTGGGGCCGGCGGCGCTCCGAAAAAGCCTTGAGATCCTGCTCATAGAGCGCGACGAGATGCGAGAGGTCCTCGCCGCGGACGAGCGCCTCGTGGACGCGGGCGCTGCCGAGCAAGGTGAGGACGCCGGCGGGCTTCCATTCCTCGGGATACAGCCTGCGCAAAGCGACCGCAATCGCGAGTCCCACGCGGACGGGCTCGATCTTCGCGGGATCGGTGACGTCGAGGGCGACGCCTTCGCAAGGCACGCCGGCGTGGGTGCTCGACGTGGGGGTGAAGCGGATCGGGGAGAATCGCACGCCGGGGAGGCCGAAACGCGCGAGCTCGGCGGCGAAGCGCGCGCCGGAGAGGAAGGGCGCGCCCACGCGCTCGAAGGGCTTTTCGGTGCCGCGCCCGACGCTGACGTTCGTCAATTCGAGCAGGCCCACGCCGGGATAGAGCAGGGCCTCGGTGATGCTGCGCAGATTGGGCGAGGGGTTGATCCAGGGGAGGCCCGTCTTGTCGAAGCGGAAGGAACGATCCCAGCCTTCGAGGGGCACGACGTGGAGATCGGCGCCGAGCTTCTTTTCGGCGTCGAAGAGCCGCGCGAGCTCGCCGACGGTCATGCCGTGGCGCACGGGGATCGAATGGTACGCGACGAACGAGGCGCGGCCGGGGTCGACGAGCGGGCCCTCCACGACGATTCCGCCGAGCGGATTCGGCCGATCGAGCACGACGAAGCGGAAGCGGCGTTTCGCGGCCTCTTCGAGCGCATATCCCATCGTGCTGATGTACGTGTAAAACCGGGTCCCCGCGTCCTGCAGGTCGAAGACGAGCGTGTCGAGTCCGGCGAGCATGGCGTCCGTGGGGCGGCGATCGGTGCCGTAGAGGCTATGGATGGGCAATCCCGTGCGGGCGTCTTTTCCGCCGGGGACGAGGGCATCCTTGTCGGCGCCGAGGCCGTGCTCGGGGCTGAAGATGGCTTTGAGCTCGAACGATTTCGAGGCGGCGAGGACGTCGATCGTGCGCTCGCCGCGCGCGTCCTTGCCCGTGTGATTCGTGATGAGGCCGATCTTGCGCCCGGCGAGGACGCCGAAACCGCGCGCTTCGAGGACGTCGATGCCGACGCGGACGCGGGCGGCGGGCGGGCCTTGGGGGATCGCGGCCGCGGCATTCGCGACGTCGCGGCGCAGGCGCGCGGCGTCGCCTTTGCCGTCCGGGTGGAGGCGGCTCGCGAGCAGGACGACGGCGTCGCCGCGGCGGACGTCGAGCCAGAAGGCCGTGCCCGTGAAGCCGGTATGCCCGACCCCGCCGAAGAGCGAGCCGAGGGCGAGGCTGCGGGACGAAGGTTTGTCGGGGCTGCCTTCGGGGAGCGGCAAGGGCTCGAGCGCGGTCATGGCCCGGACCGAAGTTTCCGCGAGGATCCGGCGTCCCTCGAATTCGCCGCCGCCGAGGAGCATCCGGACGAACCGGCCGAGATCGTCGGCGGTGGAGAAGAGCCCCGCATGCCCGGCCACGCCGCCGAGGGCGCGGGCGCGCGGGTCGTGGACCTCGCCGAGGAGCAGTTCGTCCGCGACGCGCTCGGTGGGCGCCGCGCGCGCGGCGAGCCGGGGCCCGGGGCGGAAGGTGGTGTCCATCATGCCGAGGGGCTCGAAGAGGTTTTTCCGGGCGAACTCGTCGAGGGGCTCACCCGAGGCGCGACGGATGATTTCGCCGAGGAGGATGTAGCCGAGGTCGCTGTAGACGTGGGCCTCGCCGGGAGGGTGGAGGAGCTTGGTTTTCTGGATGCGGGCGAGGGCGCGGGCTTCGCCGTCGGCGTACGAGGTGATCGCGTCGCCGGCGGGGAGGCCGGAGGTATGGAGCAGGAGGTGGCGGATGGTGACGCGCTCGCGATCGTCGTCGGTGAAATCGGGGAGCCATTTCTGCGCGGGATCGTCGAGGCGCAGGGAATTGCGTTCGACGAGGAGGAGGATGGAGCTCGCCGTGGCAATGGGCTTCGTGAGGCTGGCGAGGTCGAAGACGGTGCCGAGGGCCATCGGCGAGGGGGAAGGTTCCTTCGCGCGGAGGCCGTAAGCTTTGCGGAGGACGACGTGGTGCGCTTTGACGACGAGGAGAACGGCGCCCGGGACTTCGCCGCGATCGACGGCGCCGCGGATGGCTGCGTCGAGGCGAGCTTCGGCGTCGGGGGGGAAGGTGGGAAGGGCGGGGGCGGATGCGGAGGCGGGAATGGTGGCGGAAGCGGGAGCGGATGCGGATGCGGGAGCGGTTGTGGCCGTTCGGTTCTCTTCGGGGCGCGGAGGTTCGGTGCAGGCGGCGCACAGGGTGAGCGCGAGGGTCAGAGCTTCGAGGTTGCGGGCCGCGCTACCCATGTTCGGATGTTAGCATGGTGCCCCCGCCTCGGTTTATCCTCGCGAACACACCATGCCGACCCCTCCTCGCACGCTCCTCCTCCCCCGACGCGATTTCCTCCTCGGCTCCCTCTCCGCCCTCGCGCTCCCCTCCTGCGCCGGGCAGTGTGGCTCGCCCGGCGTGGTGACGCCCGAGTCCGCGCGGCCGACGCTTCCGTTTGGCGTGCAGACCGGCGATCCCACGGCGTCGGGCGTCGTGCTCTGGAGCAAGACGGATCGGCCGGCGCGACTTTTCGTGGAATGGGGGACCGACGAGCGGCTCAGCGACGCGCGGAAGCTCGAAGGGCCCGTGGCCACGGCGGAGAACGATTTCACGGCGCGCGTGGAGCTCACGGGGCTGCCGGCCGGGAAACGGATCCATTATCGCGTGGTCTTCGAGGCGGACGACGCGGGGCACGCGCGGAGCGAGCCGGCCGTGGGGTCGCTCCGCGCGCCGCCGGGGCCAGGGGAGGATGTGAAGATCGTGTGGTCGGGGGATACGGCGGGGCAAGGGTTCGGGATCGACGTGGACCGCGGCGGCATGAAGACGTACGCGTCGATCGCGCGGCTCGCGCCGGATCTGTTCATTCATTCGGGGGACCGGATCTACGCGGACAATCCCTTGCCGGAGGTGATCGAGCTCGACGATGGGTCCGTCTGGAAAAACCTCGTGACGCCGGCGAAATCGAAGGTGGCCGAGACGCTGGAGGAGTTCCGGGGGAATTTCGCGTACAACTTCCTCGACGAGCACGTGCGGCGGCTGCACGCGGCCGTGCCGACGATCGTGCAATGGGACGATCACGAGGTGCGCAACAACTGGTTCCCGGGGCAGGTCCTTTCGGATCCGAGGTACAAGGAGCGGCGGGCGTCGGTGCTCGCGGCGTTCGCGAAGCAGGCCATGTTCGAGTATGCGCCGATGCGGCAAGGGCACGTTCATCGGGTGCTGTCGTACGGGCCGCGCGTGGATGTTTTCGTGCTCGACGCGCGGAGCTTTCGAGGATCGAATGGGCCGAATCGCGAGGAGAAGGAGCCCGCCGTCATCCTCGGGCAAGAGCAGGTCGCGTGGCTCGAGGAGGCGCTCGCGCGGTCCCGGGCGACGTGGAAGATCATCGCCTGCGACCAGCCGATCGGGCTCGTGATCCCGGATGGCCCCACGGCGCAGGAGGGGTTCGCGAACGGGGAGGGGCCGCCGCTCGGGCGGGAGCTGGAGATTGCTTCGATTCTGTCGTTCCTTCAGGAGAAACGGATCCGGAACGTCCTGTGGATCACGGCGGACGTGCATTACGCAGCGGCGCACCATTACGATCCTTCGCGGGCGAAGTTCGCGAAGTTCGATCCGTTCTGGGAGCTCGTCGCCGGGCCTTTGCATGCAGGTACGTTCGGGCCGGCGCCGCTCGACGAGACGTTCGGGCCAGAGGTGAAATTCCAGAATCGAAAGCAGGGGGATCCGCCGATCGGACCCGCCGGGGGAAAACAGTCGTTCGGGGTGCTCGCGATCGACGGGAAAAGCGGGCGGCTCCGCGCGTCGCTGCACGACGGCGACGGAAACGAGATGTGGAGCGTGGAGATCGAGGCGGAGAGCTGACGCGGTTCCTCCCCTACGCATTTTCTCCACCCGCGTCGGGCAGCCTCTGATCGACGAATGCGCGCGACGATCTAGCCTCGGCTGCCATGCAGAAAATCTTGGCCGGATTGGTCATCGCGCTCGGAATCGGATCCGTCGCGGCTTGCGACGACGTCGACGTGAGCGGCGAGGGCGGAACCGACGGACGAGGCGAGAGCGCGAATTCGATCGTAGCGCCGCCCGAGACGGGCGAAGGTGGAGGCTGCGGATCCGGTGAACCCGGCGGATCCGGTGAGCCAGGCGGTGAAGGCGGGGGCGAAGCGGGTTCGCTTTCGTGCGTCGTCGACGACTTTTGCCACGAATCGTCCGGCGGCAATTGCTCCTGCAGTGGCACGTGCAACGGCCAATCCGTCAGGATCGTTTGTGGATGGGCGACGGGCGAGGCGAGATGCTATTGCTTCGTCGATGGGGTCGAGATCGGGATGTGCACGCACCCGAACGGCGGGTATTCGTGTGGGCTCGACACCACGTGCTGCAACCCGTTCTTCGATTAGGCTAGAGCGCCTTCCACCCGAATGTGACCGCGCCTTGCGGCAATCGCGGCGGGTCGAGGGCGAGGATGTAATCGACGCGGCGGTTTTTCGCCTCGGCGACCTCGTCCCCCGTCTTGACGATCGGGCTGTGCTCGCCGAACCCTTCCCACGCGACCGGGATCTTCAGGCCGCGGCCGCGGAACCAGGCGGCGATCGCGCGCGCGCGCTTGCGCGAGAGCGTGAGGTTGTGCTCGGGGCTGCCCACCGTGTCCGTGTGACCCGCGATGAAGAGCGAGATGCCCTTCAAATCCTGGTGCTTCGTGAGCGCGGCCTTGACCTTGTCGAGGCTCGCTTCGAGCTTCGGCACCTCGGAGTCGCGGATCTTGTCCGAGTCGGTCTCGAAATTGACCTCCTCGTGGTCGATCTTCACGTTCCACGGCGTGATCGCCACCCCGACGTAGCTGCCCTCGGTGTCGTGGCCCCAGACCTCGATGCGCGAGACCGTCTCGGCACGGATCGGGCTCCAGTCGATCGCGAGCACCGTGCCCGGCGCCGCGCCGTCGAAGGCCTTCGCCGCGTTCGCGAGGATCTTGCCGGATTCGCCGATGACCTGGAGCTCGACCTTGCACGCGGCCCGCGTGAGCTTGACCTCGAGCTTGTGGCCTTCGAGGTCGACGCGGGAGCGATCCACGCTGATCTCGAGCTTCTTTTTCGGGCCCGCGGCCGCGCCGGCCTTGGGCTCGCACGTGATCGACGGCGCCTTCGGGGCCTCCGCGAGCTCCGTCGGCGCGGGTTTGTCCGGGGCAGGCTCGGTCTTCGCCTCCTCGGGTGGAGGCGGCTTCGGGGCCTCGTCCGTGTTCGCGGGCGGCGAAGCGGGGGGCGTGGAGGAGGGGGCCTCGGCGGTGGGGGCCTCGGTCGGGGTCTCGGGGGTCGTCTGGGCGCCCGCGCCGCCGCAGCCGCAGGCGAGCGCCAGCAGCAAAAGGGGCGCGATCGACGAGGTTCGGAAGATCGCCATGGAGAACGTCTACCAAAACCCGGAGGGCGACTCCAGGCTTTCGTGGACGTCCCCGGCGGCGCGGATCACCTGGGCCAGCGGACGTCGAGGACGACCCGGCGGCCATTGCGGAAGAGCTCGAAGACGGCGCCGCCCTTTTCGCGGGAGGACGCGTAGCCGCTCAGCGCGCGGTCGGGGCTATCGATGCCGAATCCATTGATGGAGACGAGGACGTCGCCCGGCTGGACGCCCGCGAGGGATTCGATCGCGTCGGGGCCGAGGCGAGAGTAGCGCACGCCGACGGTCTTTCCGCCCTTCTGGACCGGGCTGATGCGCGTGCGGAGGTCGCTGCCGCCGTCGAAGACGTTCTTGCCGAGGTTCGTCCGGACGAGGAAGATGTCGAGGCCCGCCTCGCGGAGCTTCTGGACCCGCGCGAGCAAGGCGTCCGGATCGTGGACCTCGGGGTGGAGCGCGGCAAGGACGCTCGTGAACGCCGGGACGTTCGTGTCGTCGAAGGAGTTCTCTTCGCGCGGCGGAGGCGGGGCCGGGAGCGCGGCGGTTTGCTTGGGCGGCGCGGGCGTCCTGGGTTTGCCCCTGGACTTCGCGCGGTGCTGTTCGGCGAGGAACGACCCGAGCATGGCGAGGTGCTGGCTCGTCTCGACGACGACGAGCGTATTGAACGACAGAATGCCCACGGAGAGGACGGCGAGCGCGACGGGCAGCCAGCGGAGGACGGCCTTGGCGCGCCGCGGGGCGGGTTTTTCGGCGCTGGCGCGCGCGACGACGCGGCAAGCTTTGCGGAGGCAAGGGTCGCAGGCTTCGACGCCCGCGCCGCTGGGGACGAACGGCTCTTCGCAGAGCGCGCAGATGTGTGTTTGCTCGACGTGAGGGCCAGCGCAGGTGGGGCACGAGGGGGTGCGGTAAGGCTCGGTCGACATGGAGCGGGGGGATATCAAGTTCGGTGCCAGGCCGGGACGAGCGCGTTTTGCAGAGAAACACGCGCCCGGTGCGTCGGGATCGCGACAATCCGGCGTGAGGCGCGGCAGGGCGCTGCCAAAATGACAAGCGTTTCCGGAGCGGCAGGATTCCGACCATGGCGGGCGTTCCGACGGAATTGACGCGTTGTGCCCCGCGCGGTAGTCGTTCGGGATGGAGCTTCTCCCGGTCGACAAGGCCGAAACCACGACGACGGCGCGAGCGACGGTGCGGCTGTGGCGGCCCGCACGGCGGGTGCTGGTGACGCAGGTGACGGGTTATCTCGACGATCAGTGCGCGACGTTGATCGAGGCGGTGGCGCGCAGGGTCGCCGCCGAGGGGGGGCGCCTCATGGGCTTTCACGACTGGGAGGAGATGACCGATTACGATGCGCGGGCCCGCGCGCGCCTGACCGAGATGGCGCGCGACATGGGGAAAGGGAACGAGGGGGCCCATTTTCTCGTGCGGTCGAAGCTCGTGGCGCTCGGCATCGAGGCGGCGAGCGTGGTGATGTCGGGCGTGCGCGTGCACCATACCCGCGCAGACTTCGAGGCCGCGCTGCGCGAATGCATTCAGCAGCGAGGCCGCACGGCGTGAGCTTCGCAAAGGCTTCGTGAGTCGATATGGGGGCCGAGGACGGTAAAAAGGGGGAGCCCGAGGGCTTCGGGCCGATCGAGGATCAATTCCAGGCGATCTTCGAAGATTTCTTCCGCCATCCGGCGGTGGGTTCAGGGCGGGATCGTCGCATTCCGATGCTCGTGTCGCTGGAGGAGGCGGCCTCGGGCGCGAGCAAGGTGATCAAGGCGACGTTCGAGGCGCGTTGCGCGGCCTGCAAAGGGAGCGGCGTTTTTCAGGGCGATCCGCCCGGCTTTTCGTGCCCCGTATGTCTGGGCAAACAGCGTGTATTGCAGGAACGGACGCTGACGGTGAAGGTGCCGGCGGGGATCGACGAGGGGCAGGTCCTCAGGCTCGCGGGGCAAGGTGACGAGGCGCCGCTCGGCGTCGGGCGACCCGGGGATTTGATGGTCGAGGTGATCGTGGCGCCGCACCCGCGCCTGCGTCGCCATGGCGTGGACCTGTTCGTCGAGGTGCAGATCGACGCGGAGACCGCGCGGCGCGGGGGGCGCGTGAAGGTGCCGGTGCTCGACGGCGAGCGCACGGTCGGGGTGCCCGCGGGGACGGTGACCGGGGCCGAGCTGCGGCTCGCGGGGTTTGGCGCCGTGCGCCTCGGCGCCGAGGCCGTGCCCATTCCCGCGGAGGTAACGGCCGATCCATATCGTTCACGGAGCGTCGGGGACCACCGCGGTGACCAGATTGTCACGTTCGTCGTGGGTGAATCTTTCGTGGACGGGAACGACGAGGCGGTCGAGGTGCGACGCGCCGCGCGGAATCAGGGGATCGTTCGCACCGTGATGCTCGCGGCGGCGCTGATCGCGGCGGTGATCGGGGCGCTCGTCCTCGGGCGCTAGCGTCACCGGGGATCCAGGCGCGCGAGCACGGAAACGGCGGGGCGGGATACGCGCTCGGGCGAGCCTGGAACGGCTTCCCTTCCGTGCGGGAACGGGGTACAGGGGTGTACGCGGCGCGACGAGCGCCCAATCCTTGTCCGATATCACCAAAACCGTACATCGCTCGCGGCGCCTGCCTGCGGGATCACCACGAAGATTCTGGCGTGGAGGAATCATGAAGCGCTCTGCTCGATATGCCACGGCTCTGATCACGCTGCTCGCCGGCTCCGCGGCGCGCGCGGGTGACCTGGATCTGCCGAATTACCATGCGTACGACGACGCCCCGGCCGTCGAGGTGAGCCCGCTGCAAAGCCTGCACGAGACCGGCGTCGGCGGCGTGACGGGCGTGGACGAGAAGCGCGGCGTGCCGACGTTCTTCTGGGCCCCGAAGGGCGGCTGGAAGGCGCCGGGCGCGCAGACGGCGACGCCGGCGGCGTCGGCGCGGCTCTACCTCGAGCACTACGCGTACCTCTACGGCGTCGGCAAGAGGGCGATCGACGCGGCCGTGCCCGTGGTGGTGAACGACGTGACGGGCGGGGGCATCATCGTGGTGTTCCGCCAGAACGTCGACGGGATCGAGGTCTTCCAGAACGACGTGAAGGTGCTGATGACGCGGAGCCGCGAGCTCGTGGCGATCGGCGGCAACCTGCACCCGTCGGCGACGCCGGGCATGAAGCGCGGCAAGAACTTCAAGCTCGACGCCGCCACGGCCGTCTCCCGCGCGTTCAACGATTTCTTCGCGACGAAGGTGCCCGCGAGCTCGTTCAGGGACAAGAAGAAGCCCGAGCACGGGTATGCCTTCTACGACCTCGTCGATTCGGCCGAGACGGCGCACATCGAGCTGACGCGGCCGGCGCGCATCAAGAAGGTCTATTTCCCGATGCCGGATCGGCTGGTGTCGGCGTATTACGTCGAGATCTGGGGCGGCCAGAAGGGCCTGCACAACGACGAGCTCTACGCCTACGTGATCGCCGCGGACGACGGGCGGCTGCTCATGCGCGCGGACCGGACGCACGACGCGGCGTTCTCGTACCGCGTCTGGTCGGACGGCGCGCCGAAGTACACGCCGACCGAGGGCCCGATGGCCGACTACGCGCCGCACCCGACGGGCGTGCCCGACGGCTCGGCGCCTGCGTTCATCTCGCCGATCCTGGTCACGATCGACGGCTTCAACACGAACCCGCAAGGGACGTTCGATCCGTGGCTGCCCGCGGGCGCGACGGAGACGTCGGGCAACAACGTCGACGCGTACGCCGATCACCAGGATCCGCAGGGCCTCTCCGCCGGTGAATATCGCGCGAACGTGACGGCGCCGGGCGTCTTCGATCGCGTCTACGACACGGCGCAGAACCCCGACGTCACGCAGGATCAGGTGAAGGCGGCGATCACGCAGCTCTTCTTCCTGAACAACTACCTGCACGATTACTGGTACGACTCGGGGTTCAACGAGGCCGCGGGCAACGCGCAGGTGAACAACTACGGCCGCGGCGGCTTCGGCAACGACGCGATCCTGGCCGAGGCGCAGGACGGATATCACAACGCGACGCCTTCGCTCGACAACGCGAACATGAGCACGCCGTCCGACGGCACCCAGCCGCGGATGCAGATGTTCGTCTGGAGCGGCCCGCCGAACGCGAGCCTGACGGTGAACCCGGGCGGCGCGACGTACCCGACCGGCGTCGCGAGCTTCGGTCTGCAGACGTTCAACACGACGGCGGAGGTCGCGCTCGCGGTCGACAACTCCACGGACACGACGAATGACACGCCGGGCACGTTCAACGACGCCTGCCAGGCGCTCGTGGGCAACTACGCCGGGAAGATCGTGCTCGCGGACCGCGGCTCGTGCGATTTCAACGTGAAGGCGGACAACGCCGAGAACGCCGGCGCGGCGGGCATCATCATCGCGAACCACCTGACGCCCGGCCTGCCGCCGAGCCCGATGGGCGAATCGAACCCGCCCATCCCGGTCGGCATCGGGGCGCTCGGCGTCACGAAGGACGTGGGCGCGGCCCTGAAGGAGGCCCTCCAGAGCGGTCCGGTCACGGCCACGATGTTCCGCGCCGACAACACGAAGCGCGACGGGACGATCGACAACGGCGTCGCCGCGCACGAGTGGGGTCACTACATCCACAATCGCCTCGTCGCGGTGAACTCGATCCAGGCCCGCGGCATGGGCGAGGGCTGGGGCGATACCGTGGCGCTCCACACGCTCATTCGCGAGGGCGATGATCCGAATGGCGTGTACGCGACGGCGGTGTACGGCGGCGCGACGTTCGGCGACAGCGCGTACTTCGGGATCCGGCGGTATCCGTACACGACCGACTTCACGAAGAACGCGCTCACGTTCAAGCACATCCAGGCCGGTGAGGCGCTCCCGACCGGCATGCCGACGCAGCCGCTCGCCGCCGAGAACGAAGAGGTGCACAACACCGGCGAGATCTGGGCGACGATGGTGCTCGAGGGGTACGCGAAGCTCCTCGAGGACGCATACACGGCGACGCCGCGCCACACGTTCGACGAGGCCAAGCGCAAGATGGCCAATTACCTGACCGGCGGCATGCAGCTCGCCCCGGCGAACCCGACGTTCACCGAGCAGCGCGACGGCATCCTGGCGACGGCGATCGCGGCGAACGTGGACGACTTCGCGGATCTCGCGGCCGGCTTCACCATCCGCGGCGCCGGTTCCTGCGCGGTCTCGCCGCCGCGCAACTCGACCGACAACGTGGGCGTGATCGAGAGCTACGAGGCGGCGCCGCAGCCGGTGCTCGTCTCGGTGGACTTCGACGACAGCGTGCTGTCCTGCGATAACGACGGCATCCTCGACAACAGCGAGATCGGCAAGGTCACCGTCGAGGTGCGCAATCAGGGCTGGGGGCCGCTCGTCGGCGGTACGGTCACGGTGAGCTCGACGAACCCGAACGTGTCGTTCCCGAACGGCGCGTCCGCGGTGCTGCCGTCGACGAACATCCTCGCGTCGAGCACGACGACGGTGCAGATCGCGCTCGCGGACTCGGTCGCGTCGGTCACGGACCTGCAGCTCAAGGTCGACGTGGCCGCGCCCGGGTCCTGCTCGCCGACGATCAGCGACACGAGCGTGCGCAAGGCCCATTTCGACAGCATCCCGAACGCGGCGACGCAGGAGCTCTGGGAGAGCAACATCGAGACCTGGACGGCGAAGAACGCGTCGGGCCCGAGCGACAAGTGGGCGCGGATCCGGCCGCTCACGACGTCGTCGAACGTGCTCGCCCACGGCGAGGCGAACGCGGGCGTCTCCGACGAGCGTTACGAGTCGCCCGACTTCGTGGTGGGCAGCGGCAACCTGACGATGTCGCTCGTGCACCGCTACCAGTTCGAGCGGAGCGGGACGCCGGCCACGAACTGGGACGGCGGCATCATCGAGCTGAGCCAGGACGGCGGCCAGACGTGGGTCAACATCAACACGTACGCGAACCTCGGCACGGTCTACAACGGCAACATCGGCACCGCGGCCGCCGGTAATCCGCTCTTCGGCCAGAAGGGTTTCACCGGGCAGAGCACGGGTTTCGCGAACGGCACGAACATCACGACGAGCATCAACCTCGGCAATCAGTTCGTCGGCAAGACCATCAAGATCCGCTTCCGCATCGGCACGGACGAGGAGGTCGGCACCCAGGGCTGGTTCATCGAGAGCCTGACCGTCAACGGTCTCGCGAACAAGCCGTTCTCGAGCATCGTGTCGGATCAGGGGTCCTGCGGCGAACCGAACGAGCCGCCGGTCGCGGACGCCGGTCCGGATCAGATCGTGGCGAACGGTGAGACCGTGATGCTCGACGCGTCGGGGAGCTCGGATCCCGATAACGATCCGCTGACGTACACCTGGAAGCAGACGGGCGGGACTGCCGTGACGCTGGACACGCCGAACAGCGTCAGCACCCAGTTTGTCGCGATAAACCAAGGCATCAATCTTCATGCGCTCATGTTCGAGCTGACCGTGAGCGACGGCCAGGCGTCGGCGACGGATAAGGTCACCGTGATCGTGCAGCCGTCGGGCGGGACGAGCAGCAGCTCGACCGGTGTCGGCGGTATGGGCGGCGCTGGTGGTGCCGGTGGAATGGGCGGCGCCGGCGGTGAAGGCGGCATGGGCACCGGCGGTATGGGCGGTGCTGGTGGCGCTGGTGGAATGGGCGGTGCCGGTGGCGCCGGCGGTGAAGGCGGCATGGGCACCGGCGGCATGGGCGGTGCTGGTGGCGCTGGCGGAATGGGCGGTGCCGGCGGCGAAGGTGGCATCGGCGGTGCCGGTGGCGTCGGCGGCGAAGGTGGTTTCGGCGGCGAAGGTGGCATCGGCGGCGCCGGTGGCATGGGCGGCGAGGGTGGTGCCGGCGGTGGCATCAGCGCCGGCGGCGCTGGCGGCGAGGGCGGCGAGGGTGGCTCCGGCTCCACCGTCACCACCGTCACCACGGGCGCCGGTGGCGCCGGTGGCGACGATGAGCCGATCGTCGTCGGCGGTTGCGGTTGCTCGGTGCCGGGCGACGAGGCGCCGGCGCGCGGCGTGGGCGCCGTGGGCGGCTTCCTCGCGATGGTGGGCGCCTTCCTGGCCAAGCGCCGCCGCAGCAGCAAGCGGTCCTGAGACCCCGAAAGGCCGAGGCGCGAGCTCCTCGCGCCCCGGAAAACCCGCCCGCGTCGTCCTCGCGACGGCGCGGGCGGCGTCTTTTTGTGGTTTGCGATCTCAGGGTTGCATCAATGCGAGGCCGGTCGGCGCGCGACGACCTCCAGCGCGCCCTCGAACGGCGCGCGCTGGGCCGCGAGGGCGCGGACGAGGTCGTTCATCGAGGGCAGGTCGTCGGCGACGAAGACGAATCGATACACGCCGGGGCTTTTTTGCGTCGAATAGACGAAGGCGCGCGTGCGCCGGGCCTCGGCGGTGATGGCGGCGACCGCGGCGGCGCCGATCGGGCCCTCGAAGCGGGCGAGGTCGGCGATCTCGGCGTGTGTCACGAAAAACGCGCCGCCCCAGTGGGGGCGCGAGGCGAAGAGGTTCAGGGTCTCGGGGGCGCGCATGGCGTCGGAGGCGGTGGATCCGCCGAGCGAGGAGGCCATCGCGGCGCCGTCGAAGGCGTGGAAGGCCGGCCACAGGCCGGGCGCGACGACGGCGACGAGGGGGCGGGCGTGCGCGAGGGGCGGCAGGCCGTCGGGGAAGGCTTCGTGGACGGCGGCGAGGAAGCCGGGGGCGAAGCCGGGGTCGTGCAAGCTCTTTCCTTCGGCGAGGCGGGCGTCGAGGAAGGGGAGCACGGCCTTGGCGACGCGGTCGATCGTGGGCTCGGCATAAAGGCCCATCGGCGCTTCGAGCTTTTTCGACAAACCGGGCGGATCGAGGCGCCCCATGGCCTTCGCGGTGCCGAGCGCGGTGGCGAGGGCCTCGTCGAGGACCGCATAAGAAGCCGGGGCGAGCGGGTCGTTCGTCTCGACGAACGATCGGGAGAGGGCGGCGAGCCGCTCGTCGGTGGCGGCGGCGTGCAGGTGGTGGAGCATTTCGTGGACGACGACGGGGGCGCGGTCCTCGGGTTTGGCGCCGGCCGGCATCTCGATGACGGCGTGGCCGCCGATCTGGCGGGCGGCGTCGACGGAGCGGTGGGCCGGCCGGGCCATGAGGTGGAAATGGAGCGGGGCGCCCTCGGGGAGATCGGCCTTGTAAAACCCGACGAGCGCCTCGACGTGGCCCGTGATGCCCTCGCGCTGGAAGAGGGCGGCGAGGTTCTCGGCGGACTCTTCGCAATGGGCACGGCCCTCGCGCTCCCAGTATCGATCGAATCGAGGGCGGAAATGGTCGATGAGGGCCTGGGCGCGCTGGGCGTCGGCGGGCGTGGTGACGAGGCCGAGGAAACGGACGTGCTCGTCGGGCGTGCGAGCGACGAGGCCGGCGATGGAGAGGCGCGCGGCGACGGTGCGATCGGCGTGGGGCAAGGGGAGGGGCGCGGCGGGGGCCTTCGGATGGAGCTCGATGCGGCCTCTCCAGGATTCGCGGCTCTTGCGAAAAGCTTCGAGGGTGCGGCGGTCCTCGTCGTCCCAGCCGAGCTCGTCCTGCCAGAGAGCCTCGTACGCGGCGCGGGAGCAGGGGTGCCGGCCGGCCATGCAATCGAGCTGGTAGACGAGGTTCGGGAGGGGATCGGCGTGGAAGACGAGGCGGAGCTTCGTGCCGCGGGCTTCACGCTCGAACGAGGAGCTTTGCGTGGCCGCGGGCTTCATGGCGTCCGCGGCGGGCGCGGGCTCGAGGAGCGGGGCGCTCGTTTGCGAAACGGGCTTCGGCGAGGCGGAGCACGCGGCGAAGCCGAGGAGCGCGAAGCGGACGAGGGATCGGGGCGCGAATCGAGGGGCCGGGGGCAAGGCCATGGAGGTCGGAGCGTGGATCGAATCGAGCAGACGCGCTCGCGCCTCGGAGCGGCTTTTGCGTGTGGAAATGGCGAATGGATCACCGTGTTACCATGATGTCGTGAAAATGGTGTTCGCGGGATTCGAGCTTTCCGTGGTAGGGTGATCTCAGAAAGGGGATCCTTGCCATGATCAAGATTCGATCTTTTCTTCCCGTCGCGCTCCTCGTGGGGATGGCGACGCTCTCGGCGGCTTGCACGGACGAGGGAGAGAACGGCTCCGGAGGCAACGGGGGAGCAGGCGCGACCGGCGGCACGGGCGGTACGGGCGGCACCGGTGGAATGGGCGGCGCGGGTGGAATGGGCGGCATCGGTGGAATGGGCGGCGCCGGCGGGATGGGCGGCGCGGGTGGCGCGGGTGGCTCGATGGCCGCGCCCGACCTGGATCCGAATCTGATGTGGTACGGGCAGAATCGCGAGGCGCTCGACAAGATGATCGACGAGGTCGGGGTGAACAGCGCGTCGTACGATCCGGCGCAGAAGCCCGTCGCGATTTTCGACTGGGACAACACGGTCATCAAGAACGACGTGGGGGATCTCGTGTTCTTCTGGCTCGTGAAGAACGACAAGATCATGCAGCCGCCGAACAAGGACTGGCGCACGACGAGCCGTTTCCTGACGAATGAAGCGCAAAACGCGCTGGACAAGGCGTGCGGAGCGCTGGTCGACGCGGGGATGCCGCTGCCGACGAGCACGAACGCGGAATGCGCGGACGAGATCCTCGCGGTGTATACGACGGGGAAGACGGTGGGCGCGAAGGCGGCGTTCGAGGCGTGGAACTATCGCACGATGGAGCCCGCGTACGCCTGGGCTGCGCAGGTGCAGGCGGGATACACGCCGGCCGAGATGAAGGCATTCGCGAACACGGCGATCGAAGAGGGGCTCGCCGCGGCGGAGGGGACGAAGCAGACGATCGGGACGACGTCGGTCAATGCTTACGTGCGGATCTACGAGCAGATCAGCGATCTGATCGACGTGATGCAGAAGAACGGGCTCGACGTGTGGGTGATTTCAGCGTCGGCGCAGCCGAACGTGGAGGCGTTCGCGGAGCGCGTGAACATTGGCGCGGAGCACGTGATCGCCATCCGGAACCTGCTCGACGGGGCCGGAAAGCTGACGTACGACTTCGAAGGCTGCGGGTCGGTGGTGGATGGATCGGGGAACGGCGCGAATCCCGTCGGCAATACGATGATCACGTACATCGAGGGCAAACGCTGCTGGATGAACAAGGTGATCTACGGGGTGACCGGGGCCGACGCGGAGAAGCCGAACGCGGACATGAAGAAGCGGCCGGTGTTCGGCGCGGGCGATTCGGATACGGATATCTCGTTCCTGCACGACGCGACGGTGCTGAAGCTCGCGATCAACCGGAACAAGAACGAGATCATGTGCAACGCGTACGCGAACTACATGAACAAGTGGCTCGTGAACCCGATGTTCATCCTGCCAAACCCGCAGAAGGCCGCGCCGTACCCGTGTGCGACGACGGGCTGCAAGGATGCGGCGGGCGCCTCCGTTTCGTGCATGAGCGAGGTGGGTGAGGTGATCCCGGATCAGATGGATACGGTGTTCTGATCGCGGAAACGTGAAGGGGAGGGCTCCGCGCGGGGCCCTCCCCCAGGCGTTCACGGGTTCCGGACGCAACGAAAGCCGAGCCCGGGGACCTCGTAGGTGTGAATGGCGGCGCCGCGGAAGGCGGTCTGGATGCCGAGGTTCGAGCGATTCCAGCCGCCTCCGCGCACGACGTGGACGAGCACGCCGCGCTTTTGCACGTGGGGATCCGTGACAGGGCCTTCGCCATATTTGGCGTAGGTGTCGTCGCACCACTCCCAGACGTTGCCCGCGAGGTCGTGGAGCGTGCCGGTGGGCCAGCTTCGCGCGCCCTTCGGATGCGAACGGACGGGCGAGGTGCCGCCGCCGTGGCAGCCGGAGTCGCCGCCGGGCGAGACGAGGACGCCAATCGTGAAATCGGCGTGCTCGCAGGTGGGGTCGTCGTTGCCCCAGGGCCATTTGCGTCCGTCGCCGCCGGTCGCCGCCCATTCCCATTGCGCTTCGGTGGGGAGGTCTTTGCCTTGGGCCTTGCAATACTTCTTCGCCTTGTCCCAGGAGACCTCGTTGGCGGGGTGATCGGGGCGGCGAGGGTAGTTCGCAAAGACTTCGAGGCTCTTCGGCGGGTCGCAGGCCTTCGCGTCGACGCATGGTTTCATGGCGCCGACGGTGACCTCGGTCTCGTCCATGCAAAATGGGCGGGTGAGGACGACGCGGTGCGGGCGATCGGAGTCGGGCTGGTGTCCCTTGCGGAGGCGGCGCGCGCCGCCATTCAAGGTGAAACCTTTGCCCATGACGAACCCGTCGGGGCCGGTTTTCGGGATGTAAACCTCGCCCGCCGGGCAATGCGGGACGCACGCGCCCGTGGCCTCGTCGCAGCGCTCGATCGATGCGCAGGTGATGCCGGCGCAGCGGGAAGGTTCAGGCGGGGGCGCAGCCGAGGGGAGGGGAGAGGGCGCCGGCGGCGGAACGGCCGCAGACGCGGACGGGGTGGGCGCGGGAGAGGCGTCCGGGGAGGAGCAGGCGGCGGCCCCGAGGAGGGCCGCCGCGGCGAGGAGCAGGCGCGAGGCCAAGCGCGGCCGGATGGGATCAGTCGAGGCCGAGGCGCGCGCGGGCGTCGGCGTACGCGTCGCTCACCGAGAAGACGATGAGCTCGCGGGCCTCGGCGTTGCGGCCGATCCAGGTGAGGCGCTCCTTGCCGGACGCCGGAGGCTGGTTCGTGTGGCCGCCGGCCCAGGCAATGCCCGTGAGCGCGATGTTGGGATCACCGACCGCGAGCAAGCCCGCGCGCGCACCCCAGCCGTTCACCGCGGTGTTGAGGGTCGAGGCGCGGTTGCCGATGTTGGCGATGACGTCCGTCGCGAGCGTGCGCACCTGCGGGTCGAGGCTCGCCGGGAGCGCCTTGGCGACGCGCGCCGAAGCATCGTTGAGCTTGGCCGGGTCGACACCTTGCGGGGCAAACCCAGGGCTCAGCGCCTTGAGGTACGCGGCGAGCAGCGGCCAGAGGTCGATCGGCGCGGTGCGCGCGAAGGCCGTGGCATTCGCCTGGACGACCTTGAGCGCGCGGTGAACGAGGAACGTGCGGACCGCCTCGTTCGGCGAGGCCACGAGCGGCGCGCCGAGCACGATCGTCGGCGGATGCGCGCTCGCGGCGACGCACACCGCGCCGAGCGTGGACGATTGCAGCACCTTGAGGTCCTCGATCCCGTAGGCGCGCGCGAGCTCCTTGATCTCCTCGGCGAGGTGCGCCTGCGGGGGCGGGAAGGGCGTCGCGCGGACCGACGTGACGTCGAACGGCACGGCGGTGTCGAGCATCGGCCCGGTGCGCTGCAGGAGGTCGCGGAACGCAGGCGTCATCACGTCGGGCGCGACGAGCTCGTCGAGCGAGAGGTCGCCGGCCGCCGCGCCCGCGCCCGGTAGATCGACCGCGCCGCCGTCGAGGGCCGACACGCTGCCACGCGCGATGCGCGCGACCTCGGGACGGCCGCGAAGATCGGCGACGGTGGCGACGGTGCTGAAGAGGTACGGCTCGAAGCGGCCGGTGCCGAGCGCGCGGCGCGCGTCGGCGACGGCACGATCGAGCAGGACGTTCGCAGCCTGCGCCTGATCGGTGCGCTGGTAGAAGCTCGCGAGCGCGCCGAGCGCGACGTCGTCCTTGGGCCAGGTCTTGCGCGCCTGGAGCAAGGTCTGCTCGGCCTTCTTGAGGTCGCCCATCGCCTCGTAGATCTCGGCGAGCTGCGTCGTGCGACGGCACTTCGCCTCGGGCTCCTCGACGTTGTTGATGAGGATCGTCTGCTGCTCGAGGGCCTTCGCCGTGTCGCCGAGGTTCTTGTAGAGGTCGACGAGGCGCTCGCGTGCGGGCTCGTTGCTCGCGAAGCGCTTCAAGACCTCCTGGTAGGAGAGCTCGGCGCGCTCGGCGTTCGGCAAGGGGCCGTTGTAGAGGTCGCCGAGGCGCATGTAGAGCTCGGCCTGACGCTCGGGCTCCGCGACGAGGCGCGCGAGTCGGATCCAGGCCTGCTCCGCGCCGCCCCAGTCGTCTTCCTTCGCGCAGACGTCGGCAAACGCCGTCAGAGCCTCGACGTGGTCGGGGTTCTGATCGAGCGCCGCCGCGAGGGCCTGCTTCGCCGCCGCCGCATCGCCGACGTCGGCGAGCGCGCGGCCACGCAGGACCTCCATCTCGACACGCTCGGCCGGATCGGTGACGGCGTCGAGGCGACGTTCGAGGAGCGCGGCGAGCTCGGCCCGCGCGCCGCTCGCGACGTAGATCGCCTGCAAGCGCTGGAAGACGTCGAGGTACGAGGGATCGACCGCGAAGACGCTCTCGAAGGCGCCGCGCGCGCGCTCGGTCTCGCTCGTCTTGTCGGCCCAGAGGACCGCGGCGAGGTAGAGGTTGCGCACGCGCTCCTCGGCCGTCGCGCTGGTCTGCGCGGCAGCTTCGAGCGCGGTCGCGGCCCCGACGAAGTCTCCGCTCTCCTCGAGGGCGCGGGCGCGCTCGAGGTGCACCACGAGGTGACCAGGCACGAGCTCGATCGCCTTCTCGAGGAGCTCGCGGGCCTTCTCGGTTTGCCCCGCGCGCGTCGCGGACTCGGCGGCGCGCAGCGAGAGCGTGGCGATCTCGGAGGCGCGCTCGGTCCGGTTCGCGAGCTCGAGGTCGGCTTCGAGCGCCGTCGCCTCGTCGCCGCGCGCGCGGGCATGCGCCGCCGTCTGGCGGAGCGCCCAGAGCCCGCGAGGCTCGTTGCGATAGGCGATCTCGACCGGCTCGCGCGTCTCGTCCCAGCCGTGGATGCGGAGGCGGAGGCGCGCGGAGAGGTGCGCGTGCGCGATGGCCTCGGGGCCTTCGAGCGTCCTCGCGAGCGTGAAGACGACCGGCTCGAGCTCCTCGTCGCGGCCGCCCGCGATGAGGGCGCTCGCGACGCGGCGGAGCGTCGGCAGGTGCGTGGGCGTCTCTTCGAGGATCGTGCGGCGCCAGAGCAGGCCGCTCGCCGCGTCGCCGCGACCGACCTCGTCGAGCTCGGCGAGGCGCTCGTACGCCTGGAGCCGCTCGACGGAATCCTCCGTCGCGCGGGCGTACTGCAGGAGGCCGTCGACGAGATCACTCGTGCCATGGCCCGCGAGCGCAGCGCGGTACGCGCAGAGCGGCGCGAGGAGCGTCTCGCCCGCGGCGATGGCTTGCCGCGAGAGGGCCGCGGCCTTCTCGAGGTCGCCGTCGCGCTCGTACTCGAGCGCGGCTTCGAGCGAGAAGCGCGCGGCGTCGGAGCCCGTGGAGGCGGCCGCTCGCTCGGCGCGCCACGCCGCGCGATCCGCGGGGCGCTCCGGTGAGAGGCGCTCGTAGAGCTCCCGCAGGCCGATGTCGTCGGGCCGCGCCGTGAGCGCCTGCGCGAGCAGGCCCGCCGCGTGCGCGGCGCCTTCCGGCGTGATGAGGGCTTCGCGCACGAAGTCGCGGGCTTGCTCGATCGGATCCTCGCTCGCCTGACGGCGGAGGTGGAGCCACTCGATGAGGCCGTCGCGATCACCCACGCCGCGCGCCGTGCGCTCGCCGAGGTGCACGGAGAGCGGGAGGCGCGCGTCGATCTCGGCCGCGCCGCGGAGGAGTTTGTCGCGCTCGTCGTCGATCGAGGTGTCGGGGACCTCGACCTCGAGCAAGCGGATCGCCGCCTCCGTGAGCAAGAGCGCGGCGCGCGTGCCCGGCTCGATCGACTGCGCGAGGCCGGCGAGGACGCTCGACGCGGTGGCAGCATCGGCGCCCGTCGCGCGAGCGCGCGCGGCGCCTTCGTGGGCCGGATCGGACTGACGCGCGCGATCGTACCCTTCGGCCGCGAGCTCGGCGTCGCCCGCGAGCTCGGCGAGGAGCGCGCTCGCCAGCGCGCTGTCGCGATCCCCGTCCTGCTCACCACGCCACGCGGCGACGGCACGGGCGACATTCGCGCCGGCCTTCGACTCGAGGTCGAGCTCGAGCTTGAGCGCGCGGCCCGTGCCGCTGCCTTCGGCGTGCTCGGTGTAGCCGAGGATCGCCGCCGCGAGGGCTTCGCTCTCGCCGAGGGGCTTGCCGTCGGGGCGTGCGTCGGCGAGGGCGCGGCCAAGCGCCGCGGAAGTACGCGCGCTCGGGCTGCCTGCGCTGATGACGCTGCTCGAAGGCGCGTCGGCTTCGCGGGAGGCCGCGCTCGCCGCCGCGAGCAGCGGCGAGAGCTCGTCGTCGCCCGCGGCCGCGTCGACGGCCTGCTCGAAGAGCTCGCGCGAGCCTCCGGTGAGCGCCGTCAAGGAG
The DNA here is from genome assembly GCF_029960785.1 of Polyangium sp. 15x6. GTDB lineage: Bacteria > Myxococcota_A > Polyangia > Polyangiales > Polyangiaceae > Polyangium. The sequence goes on along the minus strand of NZ_JASBQE010000076.1, from coordinate 34,645 downwards.
AGGCGGTCGGCGGCCGAGAACGCGATCGTGTCGCTGCCCTCGACGGCCGCGCGCGCCGCGGCGGCGTCGCCGAGCTCGATCGCGCGGGCCGCGAGGGCGCGCCGCGCGTCGGCGTCGTGCGTGCCGTCGAGCGCGCCGCGCAGGGCCTCGATCGAGCCCGGGCGCGTGTCCTTGCGCGCGGCCGCGAGCATGCCCGCGAGCCAGCCCGCGCCGCCCTTGAGGGAGGCGGTGCTGCGCAGGCGCCCGAGGCTCGACACCGCGAGGGACACGTCGCCCGCTTCGAGTGCGGCGCGCGCGCGGAGGAGCGCGTCGTACGCGGAGACGACACCGCGGACGCTGCGCGGCACCACGCCGCGGTGGATCGCGACCTGCGTGAATGCGTCGCGCAGCGCCGAGAGCTCGCTCGTCTCCGGCGCGCGGACCTTCGTGAAGGCGTCATCGGCGCTGCCGAGCGCCTCGCAGAAGCGCTGCACGTGCGGGCGCGGATCCGTGTGCAGCGAACGCTGCGCGAGATCCATGCGCTTCTGCGCGCCTTCCTCGTCCTCCTGGCGGATGCGCAGGACCTCGGCGCCGAGCACGGCGGCGTGTGCACGCGCGGCCGGCGTCGGCGCGATGCGCGCCTCGGTGTCGAGCACCTCGATCGTGCCTTGCCAGTCCTGATCACGCGCGAGGAGGCCGCGGATCTGGCGATGCGCGAGCGGAGAGCTCGGCGCGAGCTCGCGCGCCTCGGCCGCGATCGCGCGCGCCGTCTGCTCCTCGCCCGCCATCACGTAGATCTCGGACACCGCCACGAGCGCTCGCGCGCGCGCGGCCTTGTCCTCCATCGCCTCGGCTTCGGCGCGCAGCCACGCGGCCCGCTCGGCCCACGCGTCACGCTGCTGCGTGCGCACGAGGTGCGCGCTCGCGTCCTGCTCGTCGTCGAACTTGGGCGCTCCCGCGACGGGCGCGCGCTCGCGTCGCGACGGCGCGATCGGGACGTCGTCCTGGGCTTCCACCTCGGCCACGACCCCGGCCACCGGCGTCTCCACGACGGAAGGTCCTGCGGGCGTCACCGCGTCGTGGGCGCTCGCGTCCGCGGCCGGCGGCGTCGTCGTCTCGTCGACGAGGGCCTCCACGAGCCCATCGTCCTCGGGCCTCGTGGGCATCTCGTGCCGCACGTCCTCCTTCATGCGCGCGGTCACCTCGCCGATCTCGGGCTCGCTGCTGGAGTTCCGCAGCGACGCCATCAGCTCGTCGGGCACGTGCGCCATGATGGTCGCAGCGTCGTCGTCGTCGTCGTCGATCGCGTCCTCTACGAGGTCGATCTCGTCTTGGGGCTCGCTCACGGGATCTTGATCCTTTGCTCCAGAGTCGTGGCTCACCGGACACCCATGCCGAGCTTCTTGCGCAGCTCGAGGTAGCTGGGGGAAAGCACGAACGAGAGAAGGCGACGCGAGCGCTCGCTCTCGGTGACCACCGAGCCGAGCTGATCACGCGGCACGCTCAAGATGTCGCTCAGAACGATCGAGACGTCGCCGGCGGCGATCACCGCCATGCGATCCAGGCTGCGCCGCGCCGCGTTCGTCCACGCGCGCGCGTCCTGCTTGCTCGACACGACCTTCTGGCAGACCTCGCCGATGCTCTTGCGGATCTTGCGCGAGATCTCCTTGTGCACCGCGCGCTGGATCTCGCCGTAGACCGCGTAGCCGGGGTTAGCGACCTTGATGTCCACCTCGTTGCACGCCGCGATGACCACGGACGCGACCGTGGCCTCGTCGCGCGTGCGGAGCGAGGTGATCCCGCGCCGCAGGGCGAAGACCGTGCGCGCGATGGCCGAGCGGGCCGCCGCGTCGAGCGGCGTCGTGATCCCGGACCCGACGACGATCGCGGGCACCTCGCCGGCGACGCCGTGCACGCCCTTCGGCTCGGGGCCGCCCACGTAGAGCTCGAAGTCGCCCTCGAAGCCCACCGCGCCCATCCACTCGGCGACCGCCACGCGCAGCGGGTGGCCGCCGCGCGAGTCGACGCGCTCCTTCTTGCCGACGTTCAGCGAGCCGAGCGTCGGGCCGAGCGCGAGCGTCACCGTCTCGGCCATGAGCACGAAGAGCTCCGCGATCGGGCCGTTGTCCTCCGGATCGGCGACCTCGGCCATGGCCTTCGCGTCGAGCACGATCTGCGGCCGCGTCGCGACGCGACCGTCGATCCGTTTGAGCTCCGTCGAGATCGCGTCGTCGTCGCGACCGAGCGAGACGAGGCAGCCGAGCGTCGCCTGGCGGAGCGCCGCGTCCTGCCCGGCCTGCGCGATCTTCGCGAGCCGCTCGACGCGGTCTGCGTCGCACGGATCCTCCGAGAGCTTCTGCACGAGCACGCTCTTCGCGCGGCCGAGCAGGCGCTGGCGGAGCGACGCCTCGTAGCTCGTGGTGAGCACGAGATCGAGCGCCTCGCCGTCGTCCGGCGACTCGTCGAGCAGCTTCACGACCGCGCTCTCGGCCTTGAGCGGATCGTTCAGCTTGTCGCGCCAGATGGCCATCGCGAGCCGCGAGGCCTCCATGCGCCCCTCGCGCTTGTCGCGCTCTTGCATGAGCTGCTCGAGGATCGACGTCGCGCGCGACCACGCGCCCGTCTTCGCCGCGACGCGCGCGAGGCGCTCGCGCACGGGCGGCGTGGACAGGCCCGCCTCGTGCAGACCCACGAGCACCTTGAGCGCCTTCTCCGGGGCGTTCAGCTTGTTCTCGTAGATGTCCACCGCCGCGACGCCGGACATCAGCCGCTGCTGCGCCGGCGCCTCGCCGATGCCCGAGAGCCGGCCGAGCAGGTCCGCCGCCTCGGCGAACTTGCCCATCGTGATCGAGATCTCGCCGGCGAGCGCGAGCGCGCCGACGTGATCGGGCTCGAGCATCGTGACGTTCTCGAGCGCCGAGAGCGCGCCCTCGCGATCGCCCTTCTTGCGGAGCACGCGCGCGCGCTCCCAGAAGAGCTTGCCGATCTCCGCCTCGTCGTCAGCCACGTCGAGGCGCCGCCCGATGATGTCGAGCAGCTTGTCGTCCTCGTTGCGCGAACGCACGCGGCGGAAGAGTTTGTCGAAGGCGATCGAACGGCTCGGATCCCGATCGAACGCGCGGGCGAACGAGATCTCCGCGTCGTCGTGCGCGTCGGTGTGCTCGAGCAGGATGATGCCCGCGGACTCCCAGAACGCCGCGCCGCGCGTGTCGTCCTTGCTGAGTGCGCCGAGCTGCGCGAGCGCGAGCGCCGTGGAGACGTGGTCGCCGAGCGCCTCGCTCGCCGCGCGCACGCCTTCCCACGACACGATGTCGTCCTGACGGTGCTCGACGGCCGCGCGGAAGGTGGCGAGCGCCGCCTCCACGTTGCCCGCCGCGAGCTCCGACCAGCCGGAGAGCGCCGACGCATCGCTGCCCGCCTCCTCGCCGAGCGCCCCGCCCACGTTCTGCAGGGCGAAGGCGCGGCGGCGCGGATCGCAGCCGGGCATCGCGAGCTCCAGGTTCGCGAGGCGCGTCGCGTCCGACGTGCCGGCGAGCAAGGGCTGCGGCGTGCTCGGCTGATCCAGCATCGCCACGAGCGCGGCCGATGCTTCCATCGCCGACCACGGCTCGTCGTCGAGGAACGATCCCACCGCGCTGCGCGCGGCCACCTCGGCCTCGCGATCCTTCGCGGCGAGCGACGCCCCGAGCCACTCGAGCGCGGCGTAGAGCTTCGGCTCCGCGTCCGCCCAGGCCGCCGCGCGCGACACCGCCGCGCCCGGGTCCTGATCGACCGCGCGCGCGAGGCGATACCGCTCCGCGCGGGCGATCGCCGTCGCCTCGTCGCCCTGGTCTTCCAGACGATCGAGCGCGCGATCGATCGCCCCCCGATCGCTCTGCGCCTCGGGCCACGTGAGCCGCGCGAGCCCTGCTGCGACCGTGATGTCGCCCGAGCCCTCGGCCTCCGCCGTCTCCAGCGCCGTGAGCGCCTCGGCGCGATCACCTGCCTCGCCCTGGCCAACCTCCAGGCCGAAGCGCTCGATCGCGATGCTCGCCGGATCCGCGCCCGCCTCCGCTGCCGTGAGCAGCGCGCGGCGACGACCGTCGAGGCTGTCGGGATCGGCCCCGCGCAGCGCCCACGCGAGCAGCGCCGCGGCCGCCTTCGAAGCGCTGTCGCGCGCCTGCTCGATGAGCTTGATCGTCTTCTGCCGATCGCCGATCCGCCACGTGAGAAGCGCGGCTTCCAGGTAGAGCGCGGCGCCGAGATCGATGTCCTCGGTCGCCGTCGCGCACGCCGACAGGATGTTCGACGCGGACGCGAGGTCCCCCGCGCGGCGCTCGAGGTCCGCGAGGAAGAGCGCGACCACCTCGTCCGACGGCTGCGCCTCGTGCAGCTCGCGCAGACGCGCGCGCGCCGCATCCAGGTCACCCGCGCGCGTGCTGCGCAGCGCAGCGACCACCCAGAGGCCCCGCGCGAGGCTCGGGTCCGTCTCGACCTTCGCGAGCTCCTCGATCGTCGCCGCGATCGGGCGGAACACGCTCACCTCGCCCGGCGCTGCCTGCTTCGCGCCGAGCGCGTAGGCCGCGAGCACGCGGCCGAGCCACGTCGAGGCATCGCCGTCGAGCGTCGCGAGCTTCGAGAACGCCTCGGCCGCGCCGTCCGCGTCGCCCCGCAGCGCGCGGCTCCGGCCGAGCTCGAACCAGAGGCTCGCCTCTTCGCCCGGCTCCGCGCCGCTCGCCACGAGCTCCGCCGTCACCTGCTCGTACCACGCCGCGTCGCCTCGAACCGAGGCGAGCGTGCGCGCGATCCGCGCGAGCAGCGGCGCCGGCGTGCCGAGCGCCGCGGCCCGACCGAGCGCCGCCTTCGCGGCGTCCGAGTCTCCGGCCTGGCAAGCCCACACGTAGGCCGCGATGATCTCCGCGCGCGCCTTCGCCTCGTTCGTCGGGCACGACGCGCCAGAGGCTTCGAGCGATCGCGCGAGCGCCGCCGGATCCTGCGCGTCGCTCAAGAGGTCGAGCTCGAGCGCGCGCGCCATGATCGACGCCGGGTCCGCTTCGAGCCCGCTGCGCAACGCGGCGAGCGCGCCGTCCCGGTCGTTGTCGAGCATCGCCGCCTCGGCGATGCGCAGCCAGAGCGCCGCCGCGGCCGGGCCCGGCGTGCCGCGCGCGAGCTCGGCCCGCGCGAGATCGGCTGCGCCCTTCGCGTCGCCGTTCGTCTCCAGCGATGCGAGCCGCGAGCGCGCGATGAGCGACGACTGCGGCAGCTGCTCGGCGGCCCGCGCGAGCAGCTTCACCCAGCCTTCTTGATCACCCGCGCGCCGCTTCAGCTCTGCCGCGCGCAGCCACGCGTCGGCCGCGTACTCGGCGCGCCGCGCGTAGCGGGGCACGCCGCTCGCGTCGCCGCGCTCCGTGTCTTCGAGCGCCTCCTCGATGAGCTGCGCTTGACCTTCGAGGGCCCGCGCGAGCGCCGTCGGGTTGTCCTCCCGCGCTGCGATCGCTTCGAGCGTCACCTGCGACCGGAAACGGCCCTGACCATCCAGCGCGGCGGCGGCGTCGATCAGATCGTAGGCGCGCTGCGTGTCGCCGGCCTTCGCCGACAGCTCCGCGAGCTCGATGAACAGAAACGCCTTCCACGTCGGGTCGGACGCGAGCTCGGCGCGCGCCTCGATGGCGCGCATGCGGCCGGGCAGATCGCCGTCCTTCGCTGCGATGAGCTCGAGCTCGAGCCACGGCGTCGGGTCCTCGGGGCTCGCGCCGACGGCCTCTTCGAGCGCTTCTTTTGCGCCCGGAAGATTCTGCTCGTAGTCCTGCAGGAACGCGGCGCGCTCCCAGAACGCGCGGGCGCGCTCCTCCGGGGTCACGGAGGCGCGCGTCAGCGCTTCGAGCAGCTTCCCGAGGTTCTTGATGGACTTGCGTCGGGTCAAGATCCGGACGAGAGCCTCGAGCGACTCGCGGTTCTGCGGATCCGCGTTGAAGGCGGCGAGGTAGTCCCGCGCGGCGGACGGCTCCTCCCCGTGCTTCTCTTCGAGGACGCCGCACTCGTGCAGGAGCAGCGCTTGGAGCGCGTTGTCCTCCTGCGAGGCGTGCTCGGACCGTAAACGATTGAGGAAGGCCGCCGCATCCTCGGCCTGCCCCGTGGGCATGGGTGTCTCTACCGTCATTGGGCTCGACGCGCCTCCCGCGGAGACGGGTTTCTGGTCCATTGCATGCTGCGTGGGGAGACTAGCCAAACGGTGCGTCGGGAGTAAAGCGTGCTCGCGACGGATCGCGACGATCGCGCGCCCTGCCGCGATGCGGGGGTATTCCCGTGCGGCACGGGTTCGACGCGGCCGGCCCCGATCGTGGGCGAGAGCCCCGCCCGCGGACCCCGGTCCTCCCGGCCTTGCCTGCTCGCTCGCTCAGGCCTTGCCGAGCATCGCGTCGAGCTTCTCGTGCAGCTTCGACTCGACCACGGGGCGCATCGCGCGGAGCAGGAGCGGCAGCTCCACCCGGATCCGCACGGCCTCCGCGGTCACGCGCACCGACCCCCGCGTCCCCTTCGCCGGCCCGCTCGGTGCGTCGAGCCGGAGCTCGTCGCCCTCCCAGCGCCAGCGCACCCCGCGGCGTTGCTCCAGCCGCCGCGCCAGATCCTCGGCGCGCCGTCGCGCCGCGTCCTCGCTCATGCCGTGGGGCCTCAGGATGTCGATCTGCGCCATCGCGTCCGTCCCCTTCGTCTCGTGCCTACTCGATCCGCGTCACGATCCAGTAGCCGCGCGGCGTGTCGACGACCTCGCTCACCGCGCCCTTGGCCAGGCTGAAGAGAACATACTCCGGCGCGGGCTCCAAAATTCCGCGCGGCAGCCGCCCCGCGTTCTCCATCGAACCCTTGTCGCCCTTCGCCACCGCCGCCTTGAAGTCCGTCTTCGCCTCCTCGGCGAGCTGCTTCGCGAGCGTCAGCGCCTCCTCACGCGGCCGCGCGTTCGGCAATGCGCCCTGCGCGCCCTTGTACTGCACGAGGATCACCCCGAACACGACCGACTTCGGCGCCTCGCCCGCGAGCGCCGGCGGCGCCTCGCCCGTGAGGAGCAACGTCCCGCCCGCGTCGACCGGACCTCCCGGCTCCACCTCGCTGCCGGGCTCGCCGCTCGCGCCTGCGTCCGACGGCTCCGCGCCTGCGTCCGCCGTCGCCGCGCCCGCGTCGCTCGGCGCGCCTGCGTCGGCCGTCGCCGTCTCGGTGGACGAGCTTCCGCCGCGACCGCGCGGGACGACGACGAGCGCGATGGCCCCGAGGACCAACACGGCGAAGAGGAAGGCGGTCGCTTTCTGCATGAGGCGAGCGCGTTAGCACATTTCCCCGGCCCAGCGGAAGCGAGAGGACGAATCCGCGCCGCTCGGCCGCCCGCTCGACCCTTGCTCGCCGCCCACCGCGTTGTCGCAAAAGAGCCGCGAAGCCTCAAACCCTGGTAGAAGTGAGCAACGCGGAACCATCGCGCGCCCCAGGGCCCCTCGAAGGCATGAGCATGGTCAAGGTCGAGTGCGACTCGTGTAAGTCGCCGTACCAGGTGGAGGAACGACGGATCCCGGCGACGGGGCTCAAGATGCGCTGCTCGAAGTGCGGCACGAGCCTCTTGGTTCGCAAGCCCGCGGAGCCGGCGGAGGGCGAAGAGATCGATCTCCCCTCGCCGGTCGCGCCGCGCGCGAAAGCCGGCTCGGAGCCGCTGCTCCCTCGACCCGTGGCGGGCAAGGCGCCGGCCGCTCCGCTCGCGCCGAAGCCGCCCGTGCTCCCCGCCCAGCCGAAGCCCGCCGCGCCCGCGAAGCCTGCCGCGCCCGCGAAGCCCATCGCGCCCGCTCGGAAGCCCGCTGAAGCCACGGAGCTCGATCTGTGGGGTGAAGTCGACGATCCTGGGTTCGGCGAGATCGATCTTCCCTCGCCCGCGAAGCCCACGGTCCGGCAGATGCCGGTCGCCTCGCCCGCGGCCGAAGAGGAAGAGCTCGCGGATCTGCCGGTGCCCGCGAAGCCCACGGTCCGGCAGATGCCCGCGGCGGCCGTGAACGAGTTCCCCCTCGATGATGAAGAGGAGGAGGACGCGGCGCTCGCGGCGATCGAGCTGCCCCCCGGGATACCCTCGACCAAGCCGACGGTCCGGCAGATGAAGGCCGTCGCGGCGCCGGCGTCGTCGCTCGAAGTGGATCTGCCGTCACCGTCGCCCTCGCCCACGCGCTCGGCCGCGGCCAAGCCCGGCCCTCCGAAGCCGGAAGACAAACCGACCGCACCCGCGCGCCCCGCGGCCAAGGGCTTCGGCGAGATCGACCTGCCCTCGCCCGCGCGCCCCGCCGCGCCGAAGCCGCCGCCGCCGAAGCCGGACGAAAAGCTCGCCGCGCCCACGCGTCCCGTCGCGAAGAGCGCGCCCGAACCGGAGATCGATCTGCCGAGCCCGGCGGCGCGCCCCGTGAAGAAGAGCACGCCCGAGCTCGATCTGCCGGCCCCCGCGCGCCCCGCGCCCGCGGCGAAGGGCTTCGGCGAGATCGATCTCCCCGCGCCGGCGCGGCCCGCCGCCGCGCGCCCCGCGCCGCCCGCGGCAAAGGGCTTCGGCGAGATCGATCTCCCCGCGCCGGCCCGTGCTCCCGCGAAGAACGAGCCCGCTGCTCCCCCCGCGCCGGCCTCGCCCGGCCCGAAGCACCGCTCCTCCGGCGCGATGACGGCGCTGCGCGGAAAACCCTTGAGCAGCTTCGACCTGCCCGCCGTCTCCGCCGACGCCGACCTCGGCAACTTCGGCGAAATCGAGCTCCCCGCGCCCGATCTCGTCGGCTTCGGCGAGCTCGACCTGCCAGCGCCCGAAGGCCCGCCGTTCGGCGACCTCGAGCTCCCCCTGCCGCCGCCCGCGGCCTCCGCGACCCGGAACGACACGACCCGCCGGATGGATCCTGGCGCGACCGTCCCGTCCGCCGCGATCGCGGCCTTTGATCCGGGCGACCTCGGCGAGCTCGAGTTTCCCCTCGCGAGCGACCCTCCACCTCCGCCCGCCGCCGCGCCCGCACCACCGCCGCGCGCCATTCAGCCCTCGACGCCCAGCTTCGAGCTCGACGACGCGGCCTTCGACGCCGCGTTCGCCGATCCCCCGCCGAACAAAACCGCGGCCGCGCCCAAGGCCACGCCGCAGCCGCCGAACAGCACGCGCGCCGCGGCCCCCGTCTCCAAGCCGGGCGAGGAGTTTTCCCTCGAGCCGGCCATCGACCTCGCGGCGAGCGCGCCGATCAGCGTGGGCGCGCCGACCCAGCGCGCCGAGGTCCCCGCCGCCGCCGCGCCCCGCGCGCCCCAGCCGCCTCCGGATGACAGCGCGGGCATCGGGGACGAGGTCGACCTCGCGCCGGGCGAGTCCGACGGGGCCGACGCGCTCGCCAAGCGCGACAAGGCCCCGAAGAGCATCGCGAGACCCCCGAGTGAACAGCGTCCCCGCGGCCGTGGCCGCGTCTACGGCGTCGGCGCGGCCGTCCTCATCGCCATCGGCGGCGGCGCGCTCGCCCTCCTGCCCGACATCGGCCCGTTCGGCGTGCACGCCGTGAGTGATCTCGTGAACGCCTCCGCGCATGCCGAGGCGCTCACCGGGCTCGAAAAGAACACGCAGGCCACGCTCGACGAGGACACCGCCGCAGCCGCCGCGCGCGCGCTCGACGCCGCCAAGGCCGCGCAGGCCTCGCGCCCGCGCCACCGCGCGACGGCCGCGTACGCCGCATACGTCGCCTTCTCGCGGAGCCTCCGCCATGGCCGCCGCGGCGACGACGAGACCCTCGGCAAGCAGCTCCTCGGACAGACCGAGAGCCCGAGCCGCGAGCGCACCCTCGCGGTCGCCGCGCAACACGCGCTCGCCGGCCGCCTCGATCCGGCCCGCCGCCTCGCCAAGGACGCGCTCGATGCCGACGCGAACGACATCGACGCCGCCGTCCTGATCGGCGAGATCGAGCTCGCCTCCGGCGCGACTGCCGACGCGCTCGTCGCGTGGAAGCGCGCCGCCTCCATCCGCAAGGGCGCCCGCTCCCTTCATGGCCTCGCCCGCGCCGAGCTCGCCAAAGGCGACGCCGCGAGCGCCGAAAAGACCGCCCGCGCCGCGCTCGAAGCCTCCCCCAAGCATGCCGGCGCGCGCACCTTGCTCGCCTCGATCCTCGGCCGCGACCCTGCAAAAGAAACCGAGGCCCTCGACCTCCTCGGCAAGGTCACCGCCGACGGCGACATTCGCGCCTCTGCCAGCGAACGCGAGCTCGTCGACGCCTACCTCGAAATCGGCCGCATCCACCTCGGCCGCTCCCGCATCACCGCGGCCGAGCAGGCCTTCGCCGCGGCGCTCAAGATCGACCCGCGCAGCGCGGCCGCGCTCATCGGCGACGGCGAGCTGTTTTATCGATCGAGCCGCTTCTCCCAGGCCCTCCTCCGCTTCGAGGAGGCCATGCGTGTCGACGAGACCAGCCTCCCGGCCCGCGTCGGCGCCACGAAGACCCTCCTCGCGCTCGAGCGCCTCAAGGACGCCAAGACCCTCGCCGAAAAGCTCCGCGCCGACAAACCCGACATCGCCGCCTCCGCTTATTGGCTCGGCCGCGTCGAGGATGCGCTCGGGAGCAAGAAGGAAGCCGAGGCCCTCTACGCCGAGGCCATCAAGCTCGGCGGCGTGCAGACCGAGGCCGTCGAGGCCTACGTCGCGCTCGCCTCGCTCCTCTCGGCGGCCGGCCGCAATGACGAGGCGCAGGCCAAGCTCGCCGACGCCAGCGCCAAGTTCCCTGATCTCCCGGCGCTCCACCGCGCCAAGGGCGAGGTCTTCTCGCAGGCGGGCCGTTATGCCGAGGCGCGCACCGAATTCGAGGCCGCGCTCGCCAAGGCGGACGACCTCGGCACGCGCTTTCGCCTCGGCGTCACGCTCCGTCGCATGGGCTCGTTCGAGGAATCGCAGAAGGTCTTCGACCAGATCGCGACCATCGACAAGGAATTCCCGGGCCTCTCGCTGGAGCGCGGCCTGCTGTACGAGGAGACGGGCCAGAGCGAGCGCGCGCTCGAGATGTATGCGGCGGCGCTCGAGAAGGCGCCGAACGACATCGACCTCAAGATGCGCGTCGGCTCGGCGCAGGTCATGGCGGGCCACGCGGCGCAGGCCGAGCCCATTCTGCGCGACGTGTTGAAGGAGCGCGCGAGCTCCTCGGATGCGAACCATTTCCTCGGCCGAGCCCTCCTCTTGAAGGGCGGCACGACGGCGGCGGCCGATGCGATCCGCTTCCTCGAGCGGGCCACGGAGATCGACGGCAATCGCGCCGAATATTACCTTTACGTCGGCTGGGCGGCGAACGTCCTCGGCCAGTTCCCGAAGGCCGAGGCGGCCTTGAAGCGCGCGCTCGAGCTCGACCGCGAGCTCGCGGACGCCTACTGGCAACGCGGCGTCTTGCTCCACAAGCAAGGCCGCACGATCGACGCCCTCGCGGACCTGGAAATCGCCTTGCAGAAGCGCCCCTCCCGGCACGAGGCGCACGCCACGATGGCGCTTTGTTACCAGGAGCTCGGCCGCTGGCCGGAGGCGCAGACGGCGTGGCAAAAGGCGATCACCGGCAATGGCTCGGTCGCCGAGTGGCATTACCGGCTCGGGAAGATCTTCGAATCGAACGGGAACAAGCTCGCGGCGACGCCGGAGCTCGACAAGGCCGTGGAGCTGCTCTTGCAGAAGGGCGGGCCGGCGGAGAGCTGGCACGCCGACGCGTATTTCCTCCACGGCGAGGCGATGCGCACCACGGGGCAAAAGGACAAGGCCGTGAAGAGCTATCTCAAATTCAAGGAGGTGGCGGCGATGGATCACGCGTACCGCATCGACGTGGATCGGGCGCTTCTGTCGCTGGGGCACGGGCCGTAGAGAACGGAGCTGCCTACGCAGAAGGCTGGCCACGCTCGCGCCGCAGCATGTCCACACACGCGGCGGCGATCGTGTATCCGAAGGAAAAGCCGGTCGCGAGCCGCGCCGCGTGGCATCCCGGGTACAGCCCGGCGCCCCGAGCCACCACATCGGCCAGCATGGCCAGGCTGGCCGCGATCATCCAGAGCCGCCACGCGCCTGGGGAGAGCGCTGGCCGCGCGACGAGCGCGCCCGCGGCGGCGCCGGCGAAGATCCCGGCGCATCGGCTGCAGACGGGCATTGCCACGCCCGCCAGCGTGAGCGTGCGCTCGGGGATTCGATGGCATATCGCCCCGAACGCCGCGTCGAGCAGGGCGCCCGCCTCGCCGAGCGGCAGCCACGCGCGTGCGGGCGAAAGGAGCCACGGCGAGAGGCCCACCACGACGAAAGCGGCCCGGGGGATGCTCCATCTGCGCATGGCATTCTCGCCGATCTCCTTCTCGAAGGAGGTCGTTTTTTCGCGTATCACGCCCATCCTCCCCGCGCGATACGGCGGCGCATGGCTCCTGCGTCGGGCGGCAATGCATCCATGCAGGGATGCATCGATCGCCGAAGCAACTGCTCTGGACGGCCGGCTTGCGGCCCTAGGCGCGCGGCTCAACGTTCGGTCGTGACGGAATGGGGCGGCGGCGGGGCAAATCGCCCTTCGTGGCTCCATGGGACAGCACACGAGGAGGATCACGATGACAATCCAATCGAGAAAGCCGTCGTTGCCGCGCGTGGCCGAAGCACGCCCGAGCGCGGACCGGGAGCATCGATGGACGATCTCGCTGGGCTTGATGCTCGCGGGGCTGTCGCTCGTGGCCTGCAAGTATGGGGAGCGAGCGGCTGCGAAGGGCCAGTGCCCGCCCGGGGAGATCTGCTCGGATCAGACGCCGAACGGCCTGGCATTCGCGGGCGCGGGCACATTCAACAATGCGGAAAAGGAGACCCTCCTCCCCACGGCCCTCGGGGGCATACAGACGGTGAACGTCTACTACCCGGAGTCGCCCTATGCGCACTACGTGTCCGCCTTCGAGCCGAAGCTCGTCGATTCCAGGGTCGTCGCGTTCGAATCGAGTGGTCCCGCCACGATCGTCCTACGAGGTGTCGCCGAGGGGAATACCTTGCTGCGGCTCCTCGAACCGGGGACGACGAAGCTGCTCGACAGGGTCTTGGTCTCGGCCATGCCGGTCGCGCGTGTCGCCCTGCTCCCGCGGGAGCTCGAGAACGAGGACCCGGACAACGCGAATTGGGCGGTGCTCGTCGGAAACACGGCGGCGATCGGCATTCTGCTCTTCGACGCGAACGACCGCCAGGTCGTCGACGAGGCGCTCGAGGTGCGCGCCCATGCGGCCGACGTCTCGCGGCATGCGTGGGACATCTACGGGGTCCGGGTGGCCTCCGAGGAAAGGGTGACGCTCGCGGTACGGTCAGGCGGCCGTTTCTATTCGGCCGACGTTCGGGGCGCCAAGTCGATCGATGATATCGTCGAGCAAACCCAGGAGACTTCGGAGAGGCCCATCACGGTCTGGCCCGGATCGACCGGCACGATGCTCTGCTTCCGTGCAAAATCGGGAGACACCACCGTCGTTGGGGCGACGTGGAGGTTTTGGCCGTCCGAGCTCGTCACGATCGAGCGCCCGGATGCGTCGGAACCGCCCTCCTGGCAGTCGCCGAGCTGCGTGAAGCTCGTTGCGAAGGAGGCCGGGCGCGCGTCGCTCCGTGTCAAGGCGGGCGACCACGAAGAGACGTTCGCCCTCGAGGTCCCCGAAACAGGCGCGGAGACGCGGTGATGAAGACATTTCTCCCGGTGCTCGTCGTGCTCGGCGCGACGACGACGACCTCGCTCGCGCTGGCGCAATTGAACCTGCAGTTCTGGTGCGCCGACCGGCAGCACGGGAACACCGGCTATCACGCCACCTTCTCCGCCGACGGCTCGTTCGGGCTGAACATCGAGGGCCGCGAGCCTGTCCGCCGTGGGACCTATTCGTTCACGGGAGATCGCGTGAGCATGACGGTCCCGTATGCGGATTCATCGAGGCCTCCATGGTCGGAGACCTCGGAGGCGCTGGAAATGCATTGGGGGATCCCCATCGCGTTCCGGACGCCGAGCCTGTCGTGCCATGTGGTGAGGCACCACCACGGCCCGGGGATGGGGACACGCTCCCTCGAATGCGAGAGCACCTACTTTTCCCATTCAGGTGTCTCCTTCTTGCGCGAGAACACCTTCAGCTTCTTCGATCACCACCACGTTCGGCGCTTCAGCTCGTCGTATGTGAGCACGTCATCGGCCCCGGGTACGGACATCTCCAGCACGAGCACGGGGATCTACTTCATCGAAGGCGACCGGATCTTCATGGCCTTCGGGAGAGAGGAGGACGCGGAGGACCGCTACCTGACCGGCACGATCAACGCCGATGGCAGCATCACCGTCGATCAGCCCAGCACCACGTGCAGATGACGCGGCCCTTCCGTTCGAACGGGGTCATTGCACCACGAGCGTGACCGCCCGGTTCGGGCCCCGGCGTGTGCCCACGCCGAGCACGTACGTCCGACCCGCGTCCACGCCGCCTTTCCACTGGGAGCCGCAGCTCTGCGAGACCAGCTCCCATCCCGACGGCGTCCGCTCGTACAATCCGATGGTGGGCTCGAACTCGGCGTCGGCGAAAGCCGCGACGAAGATCTGGTCCGATTCCGTGGGCGTGAACGAATACCAGATGGTGCCATAGACCTCGCATAGGGGCGGCTCGTCGAGGCTGATCGTGGTGCGTGACATCTCGACGGCATCGACGAACGGCAAGCCCTCGATCACGGTCGCGTCGCGGAGAGCGTCATTGCTCGCGGCACGGGCTCGTTCGACGCCGAGCTGCAGGTCGCCGCCGGGCGCCCTGCCGCTCGACCCGACCATGATGTAATACGTCTGCCCCGCCTCCGCGGTGAACATCGCGACCGACGTGGGGTGGACGGCGTTGTCGTCGCACCGGATCTCCGTGAGGCGCCCCTCCGTCATCGTGTAAATCGACACCACCGTGTCGAAGTCGCTGCCGATCGTATGCACGGTGAGCGGGAGGCTCGCGCTCGTCGGCGCGGTGACGCGGAACCAGACTGAATGTCCCACGAAGCCCCAGCATTCCGGGTCGCCCGGGGCCGTCGTCGCGTCGCGCGTATCGAGCCTCCTGTGAGATGGGAAGTCCCTGATTTCGGTGGCGTTGCGGATGTCGTCGTTCGGCGGCGCCGCGGCGCGCGCCTCCCGCGGGCCGAAGGACAGGACCATCGAAGCGAGCAGAGCGATCAGGCTGTACATCATCCGATTCATCGAGCATCCCTCCCTGCGTCCTCGCGCGGTGGCAAAGGGCGTTCCTTCAGGGCGAACCCGATGAGGCCGCTCGAGGCGCCGTCACGCTTGCCCCAGGTACAGGCGTATTTCCTCCACGGCGAGGCGATGCGCACGACGGGGCACAAGGACAAAGCCGTGAAGAGCTACCTCCGATTCAAGGAGGTGGCGGCGATGGCCCCCAAGACCGGCGTGCCCTTCGATGCCGAGGGGTATCCCGACTTCAAGGCTGCCGGGGTCGTGAAGAGGGAGGTAAAGATCACCCAGACGGGGGACAGGCGTGAGGATATCAAACGCGCGAACCAGGCAGCGAACTACAAATTGACGCCGAAAGACCATACGTGGCACCATCACCAGGACGGGAAGACGATGCAGCTCGTGCACAGGGACATTCATGGGGCCACGGGCCACACCGGCGGGGTCGCCACGCAAGGAAGACCATGACATCGTAGTCAAAGACCGCGGAAAACCCCGCGCGAGCAGTCCGGTCCCGCACGTATTCAGCGATTCCCGCAGATATAGTGAGGGCTCCCAATGACCACACCGTCCATCGATATACCAGAGCGTCTTTTCGAGGTTCCCGTCTATTTGCCCTATCTTCAGCCGACGCTCACGCCGCGCGCGATCGAGAAAGCCGAGGCCCAGCTCGGCGTGAAGCTGCCGGCCGCCTACCTCGCGGCGCTCCGCGTACAGAACGGGGGCTACTTGCGCCTGTCGGACCACCCTTCGCGCCTCGCGCCTTTCGACTGGCTCGCCGGCATCGGCCCGCGCTTCCCGTCGATTCTCGAACACGACTGGGAGGAGTTGAAGGCATTCATGCGCGAGAACAAGATCAAGAAGCCGCGCCGCCTCGACGACCTCGTGTCGTTCTGCGGAGACGGGCACTACCATTATTGCTTCGACGATCGGAAGCGCGGGCGCGAGAGCGAACCATGCATCACGTACATTGATGTGGAATGCTTCGATGTCGACAAGGTCCTCGCCCCCGACTTCCTTACGTTCCTGCACGAGCTACGGGCTGAGCAGGAGCCTGCTTACGGTATCAGCACATCCCAGCCGATCGAAGCGGTGGCGGCGGCGTTGGCGGACGCGAGCGGATGCCCACTCGAAGATCAGGGCGATCAGTCATATGGCTATCGTGCATTCTATTTCGACCTCCCGGTGGCTGATGACAAACAGGGGGCGTGGCTCACCCCGAACCGCGTCAAACGAGGCTTCGTGCGGCAGGAGGATCCCGAATACGCCAAGCTCGCCGCGCGGATGACCGGGGTTGCGCTTCGCTATCCTGAGCACGCCGACTGCGATTATTTCATTTCGACGAAGGTCGACACGGAGGCTTGGCGAGGTTTCACTCGTGCGCTCTCGTCGTTGCCCTATGAATCACGAGCCATCGTACTCGAATGACCATGCCTTGCCCCAGGGCAAGCGGCGAGATCGGCGGGCTTTGGCTCACGTGCCTGCTCCGCATCGGTTGCACACCTCAGCTACCCAGCGGGTCGTCCTCAGCGAGCCGGCAGGCCGCCCTCGTCCTTCCGCAGGCCGTCGTCATCTACGCGGCAAGCCGTCCTCGTCCTTCCGTAGGCCGTTCTCATCTACGCAGCAGGCCGTCCTCGTCCTTCCGCAGGCCGTCGTCACCTACGCAGCAGGCCGTCCTCGTCCTTCCGTAGGCTGTCATCACCTACGCGGCAGGCCATTCTCAGCCTCCGAGAGCCTGTCCTCATGCTCCGAGAGCCCATCCTCGTCCTCCCGCAGGCTGCCCTCAGCCTCCGCCCATGACGAGATCGTGCTGCCTCTGAAGGAAATATTCATCGCCGGCGTCTCTCGCGCACCCCTAACCGGAGGTGCTCGATGACGACTGCTACGTATCACCCTTATGCAGGCCCCCTCGACGTGACCCTTGCCGACGTGAAGGACGACCTCGTCGACCTCACCGCTGGAGCCTCCAAGGGCTTCCGTGGCGTCCAGCCCGGGATCGAGGGCGTCTGCGACGAGCTCGCGGGCTCCGTCGCCGCGTTCGGCGACGCCGTCGGCATCTCCCCCAAGCTCTACGAGCGGTTCGTCGCCGAGACGATGAGCATCGATGCCCTCGCCCAGAAGGAGGCCATCCTCGAAAAGATGCTCGAGGCCACCCGCGAGTCCCGCCGCCTCAAGACCCACCAGCGCGAGAACACCATCGCCCAGATCGTCGACGTCGCGAAATCCACCGCCCAGCGCACCCGTGACAAGGCCATCCTCGCCCCCTTCGAGAAGACCATCCGCTACAACGCCCAGACCGCGCTCAAGGGCGCGAAGACCCGCCGCAAGAACCAGGCTGCGAAATCGGAAGCCCCGTCAAGCTCCGAGACGTGAGTCCCGCCCATCCTCCCTCTGCCTGCCCCGTCCCCCCTCGGCCATCCCACAGCCGTCCCGCCTAACCCATCGATTCCGTTCTCGTCTGTAGCCAGCCTTCGCGAGTTTGTAGACCCGTCCCGCACGATCGCTCTACCCTTACGGGACTCATGGGCTCGTGTAGGCACGCTCGGGGCGGAGCGATGGGCAGGGCGCGATGGATCGCGGCGCTCCTCCTTGCCTTGCCCTTGGGCCTCGGGTGCTCGTCGGGGCCTCCGGCGACTCGGTTTCTCGTCGAGGTCGCAATCACCGCCAAGGCGAACCGGAATTCGCCCGTCCCCCTGACCCTCGTCGCGGTGCAGGACGCGAAGCTCTTCGACCAGATCATCAAGCTCACCGCCAAGCAGTGGTACGAGCAGCGCGAGCAGATGCGCCGGGATTTCCCGAGCGGCACCGCGTTCACCGAGTGGGATTGGGAATTCGTCCCGGGCCAGGCCCCCCCGCCCATGGTCGTCGAGGTCTCGGGCCAGGCCGTCGGCGCCGTCATCTTTGCAAACTACCGCTCGCCCGGCGATCATCGCTTTCGTATTGGCCCGCAACGCCGGATGCGGGTCGACCTCGGCGACGACGACCTCGTCGTGAGCCCCCTCGATGCTCCGGAGGAATGACATGCGCGCCGACGAGATTCCGCTCGCGATTCAATGGCACGACGGGATGCTCCTGTCGCCGCAGCACTTCCAGGAGGCCGATCGCAGGTCCGAACGCCTGCTCGCCTATCACCTCCAGCAAGCCTCGCCGTACCACCACGGCATCGTCACGCTGAAGCTCGCCGAAGGCACGCTCGGCAGCGGCCTTCTCCGCGTCCAGCAGATCGAAGCCATCATGCCCGATGGCACCCTCGTCCATCACGCCGGGGGCAAACACGACCTCTCCGTCGACCTCCGCCCCCAGGCCGCGCTCGTCCGCGACGCACCCGCCACCGTCTTCCTCGCCGTCCCGCGCGCGCAGGCCGCCGTCTCCGCCTCCGCCGCCGACCTCGCGCGCAACCGCTCCGCTGAAGGCGCGCCCGTCGTCGACGAGCACACCGGCGAAGATCCCCTCGAGATCCCGCGCATCGCGCCGAGCGTCCGCCTCCTCGTCGCGGCCGAACCTCCGCCGCGCCTCGTCTGTTTGCCCATCGCGCAGGTCCGCCTCGAAGGCGAGGCGTTCGTCGCGACCGACTACATCCCGCCCACCCTCGGCGTCGCCCCGGGCTCGCCCCTCGACGAGATGTGTCAACGCCTTGCCGGTCGCCTGCGCGAGAAGGCCATGCGCCTCGCCGAGAAGGCGAACTTCCTCTCACGCACCACCGATCGCGAGCTCATCGGCGAGATCCGCCGACAGATCCAGTGCCTCGTCGCTGCGCTCCCTCCGTTCGAGGCCGTCCTCTACTCCGAGCGCCCGCATCCGTTCTCCCTGTTCGTCACGCTCACCGGCCTCGTCGGCCAGATCTCCTCGCTCGCGCGCACGCCCGTGCCGCCGCTCCTGCCGAAGTACCGGCACGACGACCTCCGCGCGACCTTCGAGAATGCCCGCGATCACATCTTCCGCATGGTCGACGAGGGCATCATCGAGTCGTTCACGGCCTACCCGTTCGACCTCAAGGAAGGCAAGTACAACGTCCTCTTCCAGCGCGAGTTCCGCACGCGCGCCGTCGTCCTCGCCGTCCGCGCCCAGCGCGGCGTGCGCGAGGACCAGCTCCTCAACTGGATGAACGGCGCGCTCATCGGCGCCCCGGGGCGCCTGCGCACCATGCAGGAGAGCCGCATCCTCGGCGCGGGCCGAAAGCGCGTCGAGCGCCACGGCGACCTCGTGGCCACGCCCGGCACCTTGCTCTTCGAGCTCGAAGAGCAGAGCGTCTACCTCGACCCGGGCGAGCCGCTCACCTTGTGCAACACGGCCGATCCGACGGGCCAGAGCGGCCCGTCCGAGGCGGTCCTCTACGTGAAGAGCGGGTAGGGGCGCGATGGCTGCTTCTCCGGGACGTTCTGCCCTCGGCCCCAAGCAGGCCGCCCTGCGTGACAACCGCGTCCTCGTCGACGCGTTCTGCAATTTCCACGCGGACGTCGTCACGCAGAAGCGCGTCGTCGTCGCCTCGGGCGGCGTCCTGCCGCACGACGCCGTCCAGCAGCGCCTCCTCGACGCCTTCGAACAGCAGGCCGGCAAGATCCAGAGCTCGCTCCCCGAGCACGAGCGCCGCCTCTTCGAGGAGACCCGCTACATCATGATCGCCATGGCCGACGAGGTCTTCCTCCACCTCGACTGGTTCGGCAAGGAGTACTGGGCAGACAAACCGCTCGAGTCGATCGTCTTTCAGACCCGCGACTCGGGGGATCGTTTCTTCAACCGCATCGACGACGCCCTCAACGGACGAACCATGGCGTCGTCGCAGCTCCTCACGGTCTACCTCACGGCCCTCGCCCTCGGCTTCCGCGGCCGATACGCGCCCCTCGGCACCGGCGAGCCCGAGACCTACCGCGCGCGCATCGTCGACTTCCTCGCCCGCACCGATCCCGAGATCGTCCGCGGCGAAGACCTCTGCCCCCAGGCGCACGAGTACACCGCGGCCGACACACCCCAGAAGCGTTTGCCCTCCCTCTCCCGAGGCATCCTGCCGTTCCTCGTCGTCATCCTCGGCTGGATCATCATCGGTGAGATCCTCTGGCTCTATCGCACGGCCGAGCTCGACACGGTGCTCGACCGCATCGAGGACGCCACGTGACCGTCGGCACCCTCCTCAAGATCCTCGGCGGCCTGATCGCGCTCGCGGTCGTTGGCGTCGGCATCTACGCGTTCGTCCTCGCGCAGAAGAAAAAAGCGCAGAAGGCCGCGGAGCTCGCCAAGCGCGACGGCAGCCCCGATCCCATCGCCGAGATCCGCGCCTCCGTAGCCAAGGCCAAAGCGGCGCTCGTCAAGAAGGTCCAGGACAAGACCGCGCGCGAGGAGATGCCGCGGTACCTCGTCCTCGGCGAACCCTCGTCCGGAAAAACCACGCTCCTCGGCGGCACCGGCCTCAGCGTCCAGCTCACCGAGGGCGGCGATCCCGCGCCCGGCGACACCGCGGCCGTCAACCTCTGGATGCTCGGCAAGGCCCTCGTCGTCGACGTCGCCGGCCGCCTCCTCTTCGGCGAAGGCGGCACACCCGCGCCCGATCCGCCGTATCGCGCCCTGCTCCAGGAGCTCAAGCGCCTCCACCCCGATCGCCCCATCGACGGCATCCTCCTCGCGGTCCCGTGCGCCGAGATCATGCAGACCGCGCGCTCCACGCCCGCCGAGCGCAAGCGCAAGGCCACGACCCTGCGCGCCGCCATCTCCTTGGCGCAGCAGACCCTCGGCATGAACGTCCCGGTCTACGTGATCGTCACGCAGACCGATCGCCTCGCCGGCTTCCGCAGCCTCGGCACGGAGGTCGCGCCGACCCGCCGCGACGACATCCTCGGTTGGTCGAGCCCGCACCCGCCCTTCACCGACGGCTCCGAGGACTGGGCCGCCGAAGCGCTCGGCACGGTCCGCGATGCGCTCCTCCGTTACCAGGCGCGGCGCTTCGCCGGCCCCTCCGCCGTCCGCGCGCCCGACGACTTTTTCCTTTTCCCGAGCGAGATCGAGTCGCTCACCGACGGCCTGCACACCTACGTCGACCCCGTCTTCCTCGAAGGCGCCGGCCAGGACACGCTCACCCTGCGCGGCATCTACTTCTGCGGCCTCGCCGATCCGCCCGGCCCCCCGCAGCTCACGGCCCCGGGCGCCACGCCCGCCGCGCTCGCGCCTCCGCCCGCGGCCGCGGGTGCGTCGGGCAAGGTCCTCTTCTCGAAGGATCTCTTCGAGCACAAAGTGTTCGCCGAGCGAAACCTCGGCCAGCCCGCGGCCGCCGCGCTCCGGAGCCGCCGGCGTATCAACCTCGCGCTCCAGATCGTGGCGTGTTGCCTCGGCGGCGCCTTCCTCGCGGCCCTCTGGATCGACGCCTCGCGCCTCGAGCGCCACACGAACGCGCTGATGCCGTTCCTCCGCGAGGTGCAGAGCAGCGTCCTTTCGGCGAAGAGCGAGGCCCCGGGCACCGAGGCGAGCTTCGACGCCAAGAAGCTCCGCGCCAAGGCCCTGATCGAAAAACTCGAGACGATCGAAGAGCCGCGCCGCCTGCGCTCCCCGCTGAACCCCTCCTCCTGGTGGGGACGCCTCGACCGCCGCGTCGACCAGGCGTTCGTCGTCGCCCTCGAGAGTGTCCTCGTCGACACCTTCCGCGCCGGCCTCGACGCGGAGGCCGTGCACCTCTTGCGCCCGCTCCCGCCGCAGCCCCCGCCCGACGCGTTTTTCCCCCTCAGCGTCGAGAAGAGCCAGGAGTACATCCAGCTCGAGACGTGGCTGCGCGAGCTCACCGCGTTCGAGGCCCACGTCGCGCGCCACGACGGCCTGCTCGGCGAGCTGCCCAAGGACGCCACGCCCGACGCGCGCATGCAGAGCGTCGCCGACCTCTCGGATTACCTCCTCGGCTACAAGACCTCGCCCACGATCGCGGTCGACTATTACCGCACCGCCCTCGCCCGCGGCGCGCGCCGCCAGCCCATTGACATCGCCCCGCGCCGCGATCCGGCCCGCGAGAAGGCGACGGCGCTCTTCAAGGGCCTGCAGGATCGTGTCCTCGAAGCCTACAGCGACGCCGTCGTCCGCGCCGACGTCGAGCAGCTCGTGCAGAGCTTGAAGGACCTCGAGACGAAGGGCGCCGACTACACCGTGCAGGACCTCTGGACGCTCCGCGACGCGATCGCGCGCGTCGAAGCGCACCTCGGCGCGCCCACGCTCTCCTGGGTCTCGGGCGAGGCGCTCCCGCCGAACGAGGGCATCGCGAACCTGCTCAAGACCGTCAAGAACTCGCGCCTGCTCGGCCCCGACGTCGAGGCGTCCTTGCGCGGCGGCGTCGACGCGCGCCTGCTCGACCTCAAGACCTACGTCGCGAGCGCGGGCGCGCCCCTCTCCGGGCCCATCCTGGAGCGCAAGGGCGGCGTCCTCTTGATGCGCCTGTCGCCCTTCATCCTCGGGCTCAAGGCGCCCATCGACGCGCTCCGCCAGCAGACGTTCATGACGGCCGAGGAGGAGAAGACCCTCACGCCCGACGTCGATCGATCCCGCGTCGACTGGGACGCCGAGGTCCTCAAGGAGGCCGCGCGCCTGCCCAAGGACTACGAGGCCTTCCTCCAGGGCGGCGTCCTCAAGACGGTCGACTCCCGCATCCGCAACACCATCTCGGACCTCACGCTCCGCCAGGTCAAGGCGAACACCCTCGGCGCCGTCGCCCGCGCCGCGCGCCCGGCCACGCCGCTGTCCGGCAACAACAATCGCCAGTTCGAGAACGTCCGCGCCGACGCCGGCAACCTCGGCCAGGCGATGGCGCCCATTCGCGAGATGATCAGCGCGTTCGTGCGCCTGCGCATGGACGACGCCCGCGATCGCCTGCGCGAGCTCTTGCGTGGCCAGGGCTCCGAGGTCCTCGGCCGCGCGGCGGACGTCCTGCGCGCCGAGAACCTCTACGGCCTCAAGAAGGGCGGCTTCACCTGGTGGGACGGCAAATCGACGCCGGCCTTCGAGGCGTTCAGCGTCCCGGACGCCGGGCGTTTGTCCGAGTATGCCGCGGCCCAGCGCACCCGCGCGGCCACGCTGCACAAGGAGCTCGCCGAGCCGCTGCTCGCGGCCATGGAGAGCCCCGAGGTCGCGGCCGACGCGAGCGGGGACCCGAACGTCTCGCTCTGGCAGAACGTCGCCTGGCCGCTCAAGGATTACGAGACCAAGAAGGCGGGCAACGGGGTCTCGAACCTGGAGACCTTCATGCTCTCCGACCTGCCGCTCATCACGGCGAAGAACTGCATCGCCGAGCTCGACAAACGCGCCGGCGTCGACGGCTCGGGCGGCTTCTTCGCGGGCAAGCAGAAGTACATCGTCGAGGAGCTGCGCGAGCGGTGCCGCGTCCTCGCCGGCGAGGAGATGCGTGATCGTTATGCCGCGCTCCGCCGCACGTTCAACCGCGAGCTCTCGGGCAAGTTCCCCTTCGTGAAGATCGAGCCGGGCATCCGCGTCGAGGACGCGCGGCCCGAGACCGTGCGGCGTTTCCTCCAGGACGCCGCCGATTTCCGCTCCGATTTCGGCTACGTCCTCGGCAAGGACACGAAGGCCTCGGCCGGCGAGGTCGGGCGATTCCTCGAAAAGATCGAGGCCGTCCGCGCCTTCATGATGCCCATGTGGGCGCAGGTCGAGTCGGCCGAGGACGGCATCTACGACGTCAAGGTCGAGTTCCGCGTCAATCCGGGCCTCGAGGTCGGCGGCAACCGCATCGCCGAGTGGGCCGTGCGCCTCGCGGACGAGCGCCTCTTTCGCGACGGCCCCAAGGCCGAGGCGAGCTGGCGCGTGAACGACTCGGTCCGCGTCGATCTGCGCTGGGCGAAGAGCAGCCTCGACGTCCCCTTGCCGACGCAGGGCCCCAATGTCTTGGTCAATGATCGGACCGTCACGTTCGAGGAGCGCGGCCCGTGGGCGCTCCTGCGCATGATCGCGTTCCACCAGTCCTCCGCGCGTGACGGCTCGCAGAAGACCGAGGGCGGATCCCACGTGCTCGGCTTCGTCGTGCAATCGTCGCCCGATCCCACGGGCGGCTTCATCGAGCGCGTCGGCACCGACGAAAGCACCGTCCGTGTCTTCATCCGCGTCGCGCTCACCGGCGTCGAGAAGGACCGGCTCCTCCGATACCCCGAGTTTCCGGCGATCGCCCCGAACCTTTAGGAGACAGAGCCTCGATGTCGACGAAGGCCCCGCTCATCGATCTGGAGACCCTGCTCCAGCCCATCTCCGAGGATGCGCCAAGTGGTTCGTCTCTCCGGTACGAAGGCACGTACGATCGGGTCCGCGAGGCGCGCCGCGAGGACGATCCCTCGCTGCCGATGGGCGAATGGGAGACGAAGCTCAAGGTCTCCGACCTCGCGCTCGTGGACAAACTTTGCCAGGAAGCGCTGCGCAAGAAATCGAAGGACCTCCAGATCGCGGCCTGGCTCGTGGAGGCGTGGCTCCGGCGTTACCGCGTGAAGGGCCTCGGCCATGGTTTGTCCCTCGTCGCCGGGCTCTGCGAGCGATTCTGGGACGGCCTCTTCCCCGAGGCCTTTGACGACCCGGACGCCGCGGCGCGCGCCGCGCTTTACGAGTGGATGGACGACGTCCTCTCGGATCGCCTGCGCCGCACGCCTTTCACGGACGGCGACGGAGCTTTTTCGCTGCTCGATTGGGAGCTCGGCGGAGCGTCCGGGCCCGCCGACGGGGAAGGCGAGGGCGCGCGGCCCACGCGAGAATCGCTGCTCGCCAAGATCTCGCTCGGCGGCGCGGGCACGCGCTGGACCGACATCGCGCTCGACGCGGGCACGGCCATCATGGCGGCCGAGGCGGCCGAGGCGGCGATCGCCGCGCAGATCTCGCGCCCGCCCACGCTCCGCCGCGTGCGGGAGGTCCTCACGCAGATCGAGCTGCTCGCGCGGGATACGGCGCGCATCAACGGCGAGAGCGCGCCTGTGGCGAGCGCGCCCGCGGCGAGCCCCCCGCCGCTCGGATCGGCGGCTGCGGCTGCCGCGGCCTTCACGGCGCCTTCCGGGGGAGGAGCGGGCGGCTCGTTTGCGATCACGAGCCGCGCCGACGCTTATTATCGGCTCGCCGAGGCGGCCGAGTACCTCATGCGGACCGAACCGCACAGCCCTGTGCCGTACCTGGTCAAACGTGCGGTGCAGTGGGGCAACATGTCGCTCGCCCAGCTCCTCTACGAGTTCGTGGGAAACCCCGATGATCTCGTGGCGATACAGCGCTTGCTCGGGATGCGCGGGAGGGAGGATTGACGCCGGGGGGAAAAAGGGGGGGTGCGAGAGGCCGCCCCTACGAGGGTGTTGTGTTGACGAGCCTGGGCACGGTAAAAGGGTAATGCGCCAGCCTTACGCGCCGTGCGCGGGCGGGTTTTCGGAGAGTTCGCAAGCCGCGGCGCCGCCGCGAGAGCCGAGGAAGGGAGCCATCGATGGCAGAGAGCAAGCAGCACTGGCTGGACCGGAACCGTCCGCCGCGTGTGCAGATCACCTATGACGTCGAGACGGGCAACGCAATCGAGAAGAAAGAGATCCCGTTCGTGGTCGGCGTGCTCAGCGACCTGGGGAGGAACGAGGCGAACCCGCTGCCCAAGCTGAAGGATCGCAAGTTCGTCGAGATCGACCGCGACAATTTCAACGACGTCCTCGCCTCGACGAAGCCCGAGATCAAGGTGACGGTCGACGACGTCATCAAGGGCACGGGGAAGATCGGGATTCCGCTGACGTTCACGCACCTCGACGATTTCCGGCCCGAGCGCCTCGTCGAGCGAATCCCGGAGCTCCGCAAGCTGCTCCGCGCGCGTGAGCGCCTGAACGATCTCCTCGCCAAGCTCGAGGGCAACGACGAGCTCTCGGCGGCGCTGCGTGAGGTCATGGAGAGCTCCGATGCTCTCCAGAAGATCACGGCGGAAGTCTCCAAGGATCAGAGCTAGGCCGCGCGGAGGGTACGAACATGCCGGACACAGTGAGCGTCAAGCAACTCATCGCCTCGAGCGCGGACGGCGCTTCCATCATCGATCAGATCCTCGCCGAGGGCGCGATGGTCCGCGGGGACAACCCCGTCCAGAAGAAGCACGCGCGCGACATCATCGGGGAGTTCTGCCAGCAGATCCTCGACGAGCGCGATCCGAACGACAAGCAGCGGGCCCTCGATCTCGGCGCGGTCGCGGCCATTCAGGATCGCATCAACGAGATCGACGAGATCATCGGCAAGCAGCTCGACGCGATCCTGCACGCGCCCGAGTTCCAGGTTCTCGAGTCGCGGTGGCGGGGGCTGCACTACCTCGTCATGAACACGGAGACGAGCACGCGCCTCAAGATTCGCGTGATGAACGTCCGCAAGGACGAGCTCCGCAAGGATTTCGAGGCCTCGCCCGAGTTCGATCGCAGCTCGCTCTTCAAGAAGGTTTACGAGGAGGAGTACGGCACGTTCGGCGGCGCGCCCTACGGCCTGCTCCTCGGCGACTACGAGTTCGACGGTTCGAACCCGGACGTCGGCCTCTTGACCGAGCTTTCGAAGGTCGCGGCGGCGGCGCACGCGCCCTTCATCTCGGCGGCGAGCCCGCACCTCTTCGACATGGAGAACTTCGGCCAGATCGGCGTGCCCGGTGATCTCGCGAAGCTCTTCGAGAGCACGCAGCTCATCAAGTGGAAGGAGTTCCGCGAGAGCGAGGACAGCCGTTATGTCGGCCTCGTCCTGCCGCACGTCCTCATGCGCCTGCCGTATGGCCCGAAGGGCGTGCCCGTGGACGGGTTCGTCTACGAGGAGAACGTCGGCGCGGAGGACAAGAACTTCCTCTGGGGCAACGCGGCGTACGCGCTCGGCCAGCGGATCACGAACGCGTTCGCGCATTATGGCTGGTGCGCGGCGATCCGCGGCGTCGAGGGCGGCGGCCTCGTCGAGAACCTCCCGGTGCACGTCTTCAAGACGAGCGAGGGTGATCTCGCGGTGAAGACGCCGACCGAGGTGGCGATCACCGATCGCCGCGAGAACGAGCTCTCCGAGCTCGGCTTCATTGGTCTCTGCTATCGCAAGAACAGCGGCCAGGCCGCGTTCTTCGGCGGCTCGACCGCGAACAAGCCCAAGGTGTACAACCTGCCCTCGGCGACGGCGAACGCGCGCCTGTCGGCGCAGCTGCCGTACATCCTCGCGACGAGCCGGTTCGCCCATTACATCAAGGTCATGATGCGCGACAAGATCGGCAGCTTCATGACGAAGGACAACGTGTCGTCGTACCTCAACAACTGGATCGCGGACTACGTGCTCCTGAACGACGACGCGGGGCAGGACACGAAGGCGCGGCTGCCTTTGCGTGAGGCGCGGATCGACGTGACGGACGTGCCCGGCAAACCCGGCGCGTACCGTGCCGTCGTTTTCTTGAAGCCGCACTTCCAGCTGAACGAGCTCACGGTCTCGATGCGACTCGTGGCGGATCTTCCGCCGCCGGCTGCGTGACGGGCCTCGCGAATCGGTGTAGGGTATATCAGGATGTTGCCGCCCCGCGTTCGAACGGAGCGCGCGGGTGGCGACCGTCCACGGGGACGCGGAGGATTGCACGATGGAAACGAGTTTTTTGGAGATTGACGGTATCAAGGGCGAGAGCACGGCGAGCCAGGGGAAGGACAAGATCGAGATCCTCTCCTTCGCCCACGGCGTCGCGATGCCCCTCACGGCGGGCGCCTCGGCGAACGCGCGCGCGCACGGCCGCTGCGTGCATCAGGACTTCACGTTCAGCAAGTTCCTCGACATCGCCTCGCCCACGCTGAACCTCAAGTGCAGCGGCGGCGACAACATCAAGAAGGCCGAGCTCACCGTCTTCCAGGCCGACAAGAACGACGGCGACATGGTCCTTTATTACAAGATCACGTTCGAGGACGTGATCTTGACGAACGTCTCGGTGAGCGGCGGCAGCGGCGGTCGTCCCGTCGAGACGGTCACGTTCAACTATCGCAAGATCAAGTGGTCGTACGCCCAGCAGGGCCAACCTTCGCCGGCCGGCAAGAAGGGCACGGCGGAGGCGGGCTGGGACAACGAGCAGAACAAGAAGCTCTAACCCGAGGGCGGCTCATCGTCCCAGGGGAACGACAGAATGGCGAAAGCGTGGGGATCCACGAGCGCGGGCAGGGTTCCCCTGTTCGACCGGCTGGTCGACGAGAACCCTGCTCAAAAACAGGAAGCGGTCCCCTATTGCACCCTCGATCGAGACGGGCTGCGCGCCTCGGTGGCCCGCGAGCTCGGTCGAATCCTCGGCACCCGCAGCCCCATCTCCGGCGACGAGGCGCTCTCCCGGCAGCGCACGACCATCGATTACGGTTTGCCCGACCTCGAGCTCGGCGGCCGTGCGCTCGTCCCGGAGGAGCTTCGCCGCCTCGTGCGCCTCGTGCAAAAGACGATCGAGGCGTACGAGCCGAGGCTCCAGAACGTACGCGTGGAAATCAAGCGACGCGAGGACGCGCCGCCGCACGCGCGCCTCGTGGTCGCGCTCTCGGCGACGCTCGTCACCGACGAGGTGCGTGAGCCTCTCTCGTTCGAGGCGCCGCTCGAAGCGGGCCCGGGAGCCGCATGAGCAAGGGAGATCCGGATCGGGAAATGCTCGAGCTCTACGCGCGCGAGCTCGCGTATCTGCGCGAGCGCGGCGCCGAGTTCGCCAAGGACTACCCGAAGATCGCGGCGCGCCTCGGCACCTCGAACCAGGCCTCGTCCGATCCGCACGTCGAGCGCCTGGTCGAGGCCTTTGCATTCCTCTCGGCGCGCCTCACGCGGGACATCGAGGCCGAGCTCCCGATTTACACGACCTCGCTGCTCGGCGCCCTTTATCCGCAGCTCGCGTGTCCCGTGCCGGCGATGGCGATTGCCGGGTTCGAGATCGACCCGAAGGAGGCCAAGCTCGGCTCCGGGTACACGGTCGACAAGCACACGCCGCTCTTCGCGGCCTCGGCGACCGGGCCGGTCTGTCATTTCCGCACCGCGTATCCGGTCACGCTCTGGCCGATCGAGATCGTCAATGCGGGCATGGTCCCGCCCGAGAACCTCGACGTCCCCTCGTGGCTGCTCACGAACGCGGCGGCGGCGCTGGAGATCGAGATCTCGACGGGCGGCCTCCCGCTCGACAAACTCGGCATGCGCTCGCTGCGCTTCCACATCGCGGGCGGGGGCATGGGCGCGGCGCGCCTCTACGATCTGCTCGCGGCGCACGCCGTGCAGGTCCTCGTGGTCGGGGAAAAACCCTCGGAGGACTGGGCGTACGGCAAGATCCGGCCCGTCGGCTTCGAGGCGAACGAGGACGTGCTTCCGTATCCGCCGCACGCGCACCGCGGCCATCGCCTCGTGCAGGAGTATTTCGCGTTCCCGGAGAAGTTCCATTTCTTCGACATCGAGCTGCCGAAGCTCCCGCCGCGCAAGAACGCGAAGATCCTCGTCCTCTTCGATCAGAAGCCGCCGGCCGGCGTCGCGGTCCGCAAGACGACGTTGCAGCTCGGCTGCACCCCGATCATCAACCTCTTCCCGCGCAGCGCCGAGCCGATCCGCGTCGATCACACCCGGCCCGAGTATCGCCTCGTCGCGGACGCGCGCCGCGAGCGGACCACGGAGGTCCATTCGATCACCCGCGTCGCGGCGACGGCGCCCGGCGAGCCCAAGCAGATCGATTACGCGCCCTTCTTCTCCTTCGTGCACCACCGCGCGGGCGAGAGACCCCGCGCGTTCTGGCACGCGCGCCGCGTCGCCACGGGCCGCAAGGACCTGCCGGGCACCGACGTCTGGCTCACGTTCGTCGACACCGACTTCAAGCTCGCGCGTCCCCCGTCGGAGACCGTCTACGCCGGCGTCCTCTGCACGAACCGCGACCTCGCGAACGAGATCGCCAAGGACACGCAGCTCTCCCCCGAGCGCCCCGTCCCGGCCAAGAAAATCGTTTGTCTCACGAAACCGACCCCCCAGCGCGCGGCCCCGATGGGCGGCGAAGCGCTCTGGCGGCTCGTCTCGAACCTCTCGCAGAACCACCTCTCGATCACGGACGGCAAGACCGGCGTCGCCGCGCTCCGCGAGATCCTGCGCGCCTACGTCTTCGGCGACGCGCCCGACGCCGAGCGCCAGATCGACGCGCTCCTCGAAATCTCGAGCCGCGTGGTCACGCGCCGCCTCGGCAGCGACGCGTGGCGGGGATATTGCCGGGGCCTCGAAATCACGCTCACGCTCGCGGACGAACAGTTCGCCGGGTCGAGCCCGGTCCTCCTGGCCTCGGTCCTGAGCCGATTCTTCGCCTTGCAGGCGCACATCAATGCGTTCACCGAGCTCGTCCTGAAGCGCGCCTCGCGCGCGGAGGTCTGGAAACGATGGCCGCCCACGGCTGGCGAAAGAGCCCTTCTGTAGAGGCCTGGCTCTTCGACGAGGGACACGCCTTCGATTTTTATCAGGCCGTCTCCCTCCTCGAACGCTTTCGGGAAGGCGACGCCGTCCCCGTCGGCGAGGGCTCCGATCCCTCGCGCGAGTCCGTGCGATTCGCCGGGAACATCGCGCTCGCCTTCCCCGAGACCGACGTCGCGCGCATTCGCTCGCCGCACCGCGAGGGCGAGCCCGCGAAGATGCAAGTGAACTTCCTCGGCCTCGGCGGCGCCCTCGGCCCGCTGCCGCCGCCGATCGTCGAGTCGATTTACATGCGCGCCGTCCGCGGCGACACCGCAGCGCGCGATTTCCTCGACATCTTCAACCACCGTCTCGTCTCGTTCGCCTATCGCATCCGCAAGGGCCATCGCGTCGGCCTGGGCGTCTCCTCGCCCGAGAAAGACGGCGCCGCGCGGCACCTCTTCGCGCTCCTCGGCCTCGGCTTTCAGGCGCTCGAAGGCCGCCTCGCCGTCCAGGATCGCGCCCTGCTCGAACACGCCGCGAACCTCTCGAACGAGTCACGCTCGCTCGAAGGTCTGGTCGCCATTCTCCGCCGGCATTTCGGCGTCCCCATCGAGCCCATCCCGCTGACGGGCGCCTTTCACCCCATCGAGGAGACGGATCGCACGGCGATCGGCCGATCCGGCCAGAACCGCGCGCTCGGCCGCAACGCATGCCTCGGAGGGCGCTTCTGGGATCAGGAATCCACGTTCGATCTGCGCATCGGCCCCATGAAGCTCGATGAATTCCTGCGATTCCTCCCCGACGGCGACGCGCTCCGCCCCCTCTGCTCCCTCGTCCGTTTTTATGCAGGCGCACGCTTCCACTTCAGCCTCATCCTCGTGCTGGCCGAAGGCGAGGCGCCGCGGATCGAGCTCGGCCGCGCCACGTGCGCGCTCCTCGGCCAGATCGCCTGGCTCGGGAATGTGAACAAGCACGGCGGCAGGGTGCGCGAGGTACGTTTGTCGCGTGCGGCCATTCGGAAAGGCCTCGGCGAGGCCACGTAGGCGAAGCCGCGGGCGCCTCGCTGGGGCTTCGCCCCAGGCCCCACCGGGGCTATCCGCCCCTGGACCCGGACCAGCGCAAGCGCTGGACCCGGGCTCGATGAACTGCGCTCCGCGCAGTTCATCGAACAGGCCGAGTCAAGACCAGGAACGACCCTGCCAACCAAGACAGCCACGTTGCCATTTCGACTGGCAACGCTGCCCGTGGTCTTGCACCGGCCCGTTGGAAGAACTGCGCATCGCGCAGTTCTTCCACCACGAGTCCAGGGCTTGCCCTGGTTCGGGTCGAGGGGCGAATAGCCCCCGCGGGGTCCGGGGCGGCGCCCCGGCGCGGCGGCCCAAGCCAAGGAGTGATGCTTGTCAAGCGTCTGCGCGCCGGGATATCGTTCTGCTGAGGCCTTATGACGACTGCAGAAGAGAGCCAGGGCGCCACGGAGAGCATTCCGAGCAAGCTCGGGAAGTTCGCCACGGAGCAGATCGACAAGGCCGAGGTCACGGTCACGAAGGGCGTCTCTACCGTCCGTGACTCCACGAACCAGATCATCAGCAAGGCCGAAGAGCAGATCCTCAAGCTCAACAAGGCCCTCTACGAGACCAAGAACGGCATCTCCTCCGGCATCGACACGGCCATCAAGGAGACCGAGGGCAAGCTCAAAGGGATCACGCCCGAGCTCAAGAAGATGGGCGAGGACGCGATCAAGACGGCCAAGGACAAACTCGACGGACTCGTCGACGAGGTCGAGGGCAAGCTCGAATCGCAAAAAGACGCGCTCGTCAAGACGGCCCAGGATCAGATTCAAAACGCGGCTGACCAGGCGAAGGGCAAGATCGACGAGATCGGACAGCTCGGCGAGGACCAGGCCAAGAAGGTCCTCGATGCGGTCAAGACGCAGGCTGACACCGTCGACCAGAAGCTCGGGGATCTCGAAGGCCAGATCGACGGCAAGATCCAGGCGATTGGCGACGACGTGCGCGGCAAGTTCGAGGCCGCGCTCGCGAAGGTGCCCGATCACGACGGCGCCAAGATCGAGATGTCGGCGAACATCGACGCCGTCGTCGACGAGCTTCGCAGTGCCACGAAGGACTCCATCGAGCAGGCGCGCGAGACGCTCAAGTCGCTGGTCAAGCAGACCGACGACACGATCATGCAGACGATCGGCGACGTGCGCGCCGCGATCGGCGAAGTCCCCGCGCGCATCAACCAGTGCGCGCAGGACATCCTCGCGAAGGTCAATGACGCGATCCAGAAGACCATCGACGAGATCTCGAACCTCGCGCATGGGCTCGTCGCGCGCACCGCGGAGCTGCTCAACCAGGCGCTCCTCACGATCACCAGCACCGTCGACAAACTCCTCGCCGACGGCTTCGCGCTCGTGCGGGGGATCAAGGCCGACCTCGATCGCCTCCTCGACAAGCTGCTCGAACAGATCCGCGACCTGACCCTCGGCACGCTCGAGGACGTCCGCAAGGCGGCGAACGAGCTGCTCGGCACGTTCGAGACCGAATGCAAGAAGATCCTCCAGACCATGGAGGAGTCCGTCATCGGCTCGGTCGAGGAGCTCGGCGGCAAGATGAACGCCTCGATCAAGGCGCTCCAGGCCGACTTGAACCTCGACGCCGACAAGATTGTCCGGGACCTCGTGGCCGAGGGCGCGAAGGGCCACGACGACGCGCTCGCCGACTTCATCAACGCTGGTTATTCCGAGGACACCTCGGTCATCCCCAAGATCCGGGCCAAGGGCGAGGCCGCGATCAAGCAGATCGAGACCAAGACGAAGGCCCAAGGGGAGAAGCTGATCAAGGACTTCGAGATGCAGGCGACCCTGCTGAAGCCCAAGATCCAGGCGCAGGGCATCAAGGTCGTCGCGCAGATCGCCGCGCTCGGGCCGAAGCTCGCGATGCAGGCCGTCCAGATCGCGACGAGCATCGCGTCGTCCATCAAGGACAAGGGCGAGGCGGTCAAGAAGACGTTCGAGGAGCTGCAAAAGACGCTCGTCGACGCGATCACGAAGAAGATCCCCGATTACCTCGAGAACTGCAAGAAGCAGATCAAGGCCGCGGCCGACGCGCTCGCCCTTGCGGGCAAGACGTTCTACGAGAAGACGCTCGCCGACATCATGGGGGCGATCAAGGCGGCCGAGGCGCGGTTCAAGCAGCTCGCCTCGGAGATGAAGGACCTCATCGAGACCCAGGTCCTCGAGCTCGTCGCCTCCATTCGCAGGACGGTGGAGACCTCGATCCAGCGCTTCAAGGATCTCGGCGCCGCGTTCGAGGAGAAGACGAACGCGCTCGTCAACGACATCCCGGCGCGGCTCATCAAGCTCGAAGAGGTCGCGCGGATGGCCGTCGAGCGTGAAATCACGCTGGCCAAGGGGCTCGCCAATGCGACGAAGGACGACATCCTCCTGAAGGCGCGGACGACGCTGTCGGAGATCAAAAAAGCGGCGTACGGGGTCCTCGGCGGCATCCGCGGCGATTTCGGCGCGGTGCAGGGCTCGCTCGCGCTCATCGTCCCTGCGGGCGCGGGGCTCGACGCGGCCGGCGCGATCAATCTGGCGGTGTCGGGCGGCCTCGAAGGGATGATCGCGTCGGCGGCGAATGCGGCGCAGGCCGCGGTGACGGCGGGCGTGAATGCGGCCGAGGCCGTGAACAATGCGGCGGAGCAGGCGGCGGCCGCGATGAGCGCGGCCGGGTTCGACGGCGCGGCGAAGACATTGACGGACGTCCTCAACCAGCAGATGGGCGAGGTGCGGACGGAGGGCGAGAAGGCCAAGAACGTCATTGCCGCGGCGAAGGAGAAGATGACGGCGGTCGCCAAGGAGGCGACGGACACCTGCACGCAGGCGGCGCAGGCCGCGCAGGCCGCGGCCGCGGAGGTCGTGGAGGCCGCGAATTCGACGGGCGACGCGATCAAGGCGTCGGCGGAGAACCTGACGAAGAGCCTCGAAAAGGCGAAGGAGATCGTCAAGGACGCCGGCAAGACCGCGATGCAATCGATGAAAGAGGCCCAGGACGTGCGCAAGGGCGGCGACGGCGCGCAAGCCGGCGCGGGCGCGCAGGCCAAGGCCGGCGGGGCGGACGGCGCGGCGGCGGGCGCGGACGGCGCGGCGGCGC
>NZ_JASBQE010000075.1 GCF_029960785.1 Polyangium sp. 15x6 | reverse complement strand
CGGCGCAGGCGGCAGCGGCGGCGGCAGCGGTGGCGCCGGCGGCAGCGGCGGCGCGGGCGGCAGCGGCGGCGCGGGCGGGGATCCTTATCCGCCGATTCGTAATACCGGCTGCGGCTGTCGCCTCACGGAGACCTCTCCCCTCGGAGGCGCCGCCGCGCTCGTGATGGCCGCGTTCGCGCTCCTCGGACGAACCCGCAAGACGATCAGAACTGGAACAACGTCGCGCCCCCGCCGCTGC
This sequence comes from Polyangium sp. 15x6, assembly GCF_029960785.1. Classification (GTDB taxonomy): domain Bacteria; phylum Myxococcota_A; class Polyangia; order Polyangiales; family Polyangiaceae; genus Polyangium. The sequence goes on along the minus strand of NZ_JASBQE010000075.1, from coordinate 57,571 downwards.
TCGCCTCGGTCGTGAGCTGCCCCGGCGCGATCGTCCCCGCATGCGGCGCGCGCTCCGTGAACGCCGCGACCGTGACCGCGGCGCCCGCCGCGACGACCGCGCCGAGCCCCGTCCAGAACCACCAGCGCGTCACGACCGACTTCGCCTCGAGCGTCGCCGTCACCGCCTTGTAGCCGCCGGCCGGGACCACGGCCGAGGTCTCGTACGCACGAAAATCCCGGTGGCGCACGGTGATCCGATGCGTGCCCTTGGGCACGTTGAGCTCGACGGGCGCGACGCCGATCGGCTTGCCATCGACGAGCACCTCGGCCGACGGCGCCGACGCGCGCACCGTGAGTACGCCCGTCGTCGCGCGGGAAAACAGGTCGAACCGCACGGTCTCTGCTGCGCCGCCTTCGAGCGTGACCGTCTTCTTCGCGCCGAAATATCCTTCCGCGTCGACCTCGATCTCGGCGGGCCCCGCGACGAGCTTCAGCGGCGCGGCGAGCGGCGATTTGCCGACGACCACGTTGCGCACGACGATCCGCGCGCCCTCGACGTTCGTGACGATGTCGAGCGTGGCGACGCGCTGCCGCAGCTCGGCGATGAGCGTGGGCAGCCGCGGCACGCGCGCCTTGAGGTCGGGCGGCGCCGCGGCGTCGAAGGCCGTGAGCTTGTCGAGCGCCTCGGGAAAACGGTTCAGCGCTTCGAGCGCGCGGCCCATGTTGTAGAGCAGCGCCGGGTTCTTCGTGATCGCGTAGGCCTCGCCGTACGCGGCGAGCGCGTCCTCGTACCGGAGCAGCTCCATGGCCTGATCGCCGGCCTTCTTGCGCTCAGCGGCGCGCGCTTGCGGATCGTCCGCGGGCGCGGCGGGCGCGGCCTCTGGCTCGGCGCGCAGCATCGACGGCGAGGACGAGAAGGCAGCGGAGAGCGCGACGACGAGCGTGGTTCGCAGAGCTCTTTGGCGAGGTGAACGCACGGGAAGATCCTCCGCGCTTCTGGCGCTCTCGCAGGATACGCCCGTGGCGCGGGGTGGGAAGAGGCTCGCCTTACCGGGAAAGCGTTTCGAGCTGCGAGACGATCACATCGACGAACCGCGCCGCCGACCCCTCGCTCCAGCGGAAATACAGGCTCGGCTCGGTCAGCTCGAGCTCGATGAGCTGGAGCGCGCCGCCTTCGCCTCGCACGAGATCGACCCGGGCGTAGAGGAGCGGCTTGCCCACGGCCGCGAACGCGGCGCGGGCCACGTGAAGTGCCTCGGCTTCGATCGGCGCCGCCGAGATGTGGCTCTGAAACTCCGGCTGCGAACGGAAATCGCCCGCGCATGGCACCTTCCGCACCGCGTGGCTCGGCTCGCCGCCGAAGAACACGATCGAGAGCTCGCCCTCCGACTCGATCGAGCCGAGGTACGGCTGCACCATCACCTCGCCCGAGACCACGAGCGACGCGGCGTGCGCCTCCGCCTCGTCGGGGTTCGTCCGCGCGTCGATCCGCTTCGCGCCCACCGAGCCCGCCGAGACCGCCGGCTTGATCACGACCTCGGACCAACCACGCGCCTCGATGCGCCGCGCGAGCCCCTCGGCGCGCTCGCCCTGCGCGAGCCAGATCGTCGGGATCACCGGCACGCCGGCCGCTTCGAGCGAGCGCAGGTAGGACTTGTGTGTGTTCGCGCGGATGACGTCGGCGCCGTTCCAGAGCGGCACGCGCGCGGCCGTCCGCTCGGCCCACGCGACGAACGCATCTCTGCGGCCGGGCCCGTCCCAGTAGTCCCACGGATTGCGGAGGAGCGCGAGATCGGCCTCGTCCCAGGGCGCTTTCGGGTCGTCCCAGACGAGGCAACGATGGGCGATCCCTCGCGCGTCGAGGGCCTCGCGGAAGAGCGCGTCGTCGACGTCGAGCTCGGGCAGACGGGCGCACGTCGCGATGGCCAAGCGGGGTTTCTGCATGCCGCTTTCTTGCCTCAAACGGGCGCGCGAAGCGAGCAGCGCGAGCGCGCAGCCCTTTCCGATGTCAAACCTCCGCCCCCCTCATGCTGGACGCCGCGCACATCACGCACACCGCGCACGGTCCCTCGCTCGGGAGGCTCCTCAATCTCGCGTGGCCGATCATCATCTCGCGCTCGGCGCAGGTCGTGGTCAGCGTGTCCGACGCCGCCATGGTTTCGCACCTCGGCAAGGAGAGCCTCGCCGCCACGACCACGGGCGGGCTCAACTTGATGGCCTTCTTCATCCTGCCGATGGGGGTGGTCTTCATCGTGTCGAGCTTCGCCTCGCAGCTCTACGGCCGCGGCGATCACGCCGGGGCGCGCCGGTACGGGTTCTATGGCCTCGCCGTGGCTGCGATGGCGCAGGTCCTCTACTTCGCGGGCGCCCTCGTCATGCCGCGCGCCGTCCATGCGATCGGCTACGAGCCCGCCGTCGCGACGCTCATGCAGCAATGGCTCACCGTCCGCCTCTGCACGGGCGGCGCGGCGATCGGGCTCGAGGCGCTCGGCAACTATTACGGCGGGCTCGGCAACCCGCGCCTGCCCATGGCCACGCAGGTCCTGTGCATGGTGCTCAACGTCGCGCTGAACTGGGTGTTCATCTCGGGGCACCTCGGCGCGCCCGCGCTCGGCGTGGTCGGCTCGGCACTGGGGAGCGCGCTCGCCACGTTGACGGCCTTCCTCGTGCTCCTCGGGTGTTTCCTCGCCGGCTACGGCGAGCACCCGAGCGCTCGCCAAGGCAAGGCCCAGCTCCGCCTCGCCGAACTCTGGCGCATGTTGCGCTTCGGCATCCCCTCGGGGCTCAACTGGTTCGTCGAGTTCGGCGCGTTCTCGTTGTTCATCAACCTCGTGATCAACGGGCTCGGCACGACCACGCTCGCCGCGTTCATGGCCTCGATGGAGGTGAACCAGGTCGCGGCCATGCCCGCGTTCGGCCTGACGAGCGCGGGAGCGATCCTCGCGGGGCAAGCGATCGGCGCGAAGGATCTCGATCAAGTGCCGAAGACGGTGAAGCTCACGGCCCTCGTGGCGTGTGGCTGGATGGGCTTCGTGGGCCTCGTCTACCTCGTGTTCGCGCGGTACTGCATGCTCCCCTTCGCGCCACCTGGGCCCGAGCGCGAGGCCTTCCTCGACATCACGGCTCGGATCCTCACGCTCTCGATCACGTGGCAGATCTTCGACGCGACGGTGATGACGCTGGCCGAGGGACTGCGCGCCGCGGGAGACACGGCCTTCACCGCCTGGGTCCGCGGGATCGTGGCGTGGTGTGTCTTCGTGCCGGGCTCTTTCATCTCGGTGCGGGTGCTCGGCGGTGGCATCGGGTGGGTCGTCTTCTGGCTGACGGGCTACATCGCGCTCATGGCCGTCATCCTGCTCTTGCGCTTCCGGAGCGGCGTGTGGCGCAGGCTCGATCTCACCGGGTCGGAGCTGCCGCCCATCTGAAGGGTCGTGCACGTATGAAAGGGACGATGGGCGCGCGTCGCAGATCCGCAACGCGCACACCGCCCCGGGCCGCTGGATCTCGCGTCCTCCGCCCCGTGCACGATTTTCGCTTGTCCATTCCGCATGAGCTCCGAGGTTCGCTCCCCGCCGGACGAGCATCCCCTCGCCGCGTTTCGCGCGGCGCTGATCGGGCGTCGTGACGTCCTGGTCGCACGTGAGTTGGAGCGACTGCGGCGCATCCTGCCCTGGCTCGCGCAAGCCCCCGAGGAGTTCCTCATCGCGCCCGTCACCGAGGACGTGCTCGCGTATGCAAACGCGCTCGCGGCCCCCGATTTCTCCGACCTCGAGGCGCGCGCGAGAGGGTGGTGCGAGAGTCAGGTCACGCTCGGCGGAGGCGTGCACCTCGTGCTCCAGCTCGTCGAGGGGTGCCGACAGGACTACCTCGACGTCGCGATGGACGCGGTCGTCGCAGGCGTGCCCGAGGCCCGGGCCGGCGTGCGTCGGCTCATGGAAGCGTTCACCGCGGTGCTCACGGCGGTCGACGCGTTTTTCCACGGCCCGGACGCGCGCGAGGCCGCCGACGCCACGTTGTTCCGTCACTTCGTGGATGCCTCGCCCGACCCGGTCGTGCTCGCGGGCGGCGAGGGGACGATGCTCCTCTACGCGAACACGGCCTTCCAGGAAACCTTCGGCGGCGAAGGAATCCCGGGTCGCATGATGTCGACGCTCGTCCCGGACGAGCAACGAAGCGCGCTCGCAGCGCTCGCGAACACGGCCCTTCGCGAGGGCCGCGCGCGCGGCGAGCTCCATCTGTTTCGTGCGAACGGCGAGCTCTTCGAAGCGGACGTCCTCTCGTTCATCGCGCCGGGCCGCAGCGATCGGATGCCCGCGCGTTTCTGGCTCCTGCGCGACAAGGGCCCGCTCGTCGCAGCGGAGCAGGCGCGTGTGCAGCTCCAGGAGGAGATCATCGCCTCGCAAGCGGCAGCGATCCGTGCGCTCTCGACGCCGCTCCTGCCGATCGCCGAGGGCGTGATCCTGATGCCGCTCGTGGGCGCGCTGAACGAGCAGCGCACCGAGCAGATGCTCGAGACCTTGCTCCAGGGCATCTCGCGGCGGGGCGCGCGCGTGGCGATCCTCGACATCACGGGCGTGAGCGACGTCGACTCGCACGTGGCGCACGGCATCCTGCGCGCGGCCCGCGCGGCGTCGCTCCTCGGCGCGCGTATGTTTCTGACGGGCATCCGCGGGCCCGTCGCGCAGTCGCTCCTCGCGCTCGACGCGAACTTCGGCGGCCTCGTCTCGTGCAGCACGCTCCAGGACGGAGTCGCTCGCGCGCTTCGCGGCGCCGGTGGCCAAGGGTATGCTTCCCGGCGATGGACCGGCTGATCCTCGCATCCACGTCTCGCTTCCGCCGCGCGCTGCTCGACCGCCTCGGCCTCCCCTACGAAGCTTCCGCGCCTCGTTTCGACGAGATCCCGCCCGAGGGTCTTTCGCCCCGGGACGTCGCCCGCGCGTTCGCCGAGGGCAAGGCGAAGAGCCTCGAAGCCGGGCCGGGGACGTGGGTCATTGGCGCCGATCAGGTGCCCGAATACGACGGCCGCATCCTGCGAAAAACCGAGAGCCAGGACGATTGCCGGGCCCAGCTCGCCGAGCTCTCCGGGCGCACGCACATGCTGCACACGGCCGTCGTGCTCTGGTCGGCCTCGGAGGGCCGGATGCTCGGCGACACGGTCACGGTGGAGCTCACGATGCGGCCGCTTTCGCCGGCGCAGATCGATCGATACGTCACGCTCGACGATCCGGTGGGCAGCGCGGGCGGGTATCTCTTCGAGAAGCGCGGCATCGGCCTCTTCGAATCCGTGCGTGGCGGGGACGAGTCGGCCATCGTGGGCCTGCCGTTGCTCTCGCTTTGCCGCCTCCTCCGCGAAGCCGGGATCGAGCCGCTCGATCTCGCAAGGTAACGAAATGCCCCCCATGGATCACGCCGAGATCCTGCGCAAAGGCGTCGAGGATTTCCGTCAATTCGTCAATCCGCTCGTCGCCGCGCGGGTCGCCATGACGGGCGAGCCGTATCGTATTGCCGGAACGCGCGACGGAAAACTCGTCGACGAGGGCGGACGGCTCATCGAGGATCTGCACGGCACGCAATCGCTCGGGCACCGCGTCGCGGCCGTGGCCGATGCCGTGCGGGATTGGCTCGCGACCGACGCGCCGTCCTGGTATCCGTCGCGGGTCAATCCTTACGCGGGGCGGCTCGGGCGGGCGCTCTTCGAGCGGACGGGCTACGACAACGCGTTTTTCGGGATGTCCGGCAGCGACGCGGTCGAGGCGTCGATGAAGCTCGCGCGCGCCGCCACGGGGCGCCCGCGCGTGCTCTCGCTGCTCGGCGCGTACCACGGCACCACGATGGGGAGCTGCGCGCTCATGAATCCCGGCATGTTCCGCGACCCCTTCGCGCCTCACCTCCCCGGCGTCTCGCCCGTCCCGCGCGAAGACGTGGACGCGCTCGCGCGCGCGCTCGAACCCGAGGACGTGGCCGCGATCATCGTGGAGCCGATCCAGCTCGAGGGCGGCGTGTTTCCTTTGTCGGACCGATACATAACGTCCCTCTGCGAGCTCACCGAAAAGCACGGCACGCTGCTCGTGGCGGACGAGGTGCAGACCGGTCTCGGGCGGCTCGGTCGATTCCTCGGCACCACGACGTGGCCACGCCGCCCGGACGTGATCGTGCTGGCGAAGGCGCTCGGCGGCGGCCTCTTGCCGTGCTCGGCCATGCTCACGAGCAAAAACACCTTTCTACGCGCCTATGGCAAGGACATGGCCACGGCGGAGGCGCACAACGTGACGTTCGGCGGCAATGCGATGTCCTGCGTCGCGGCGCTCGCGATGCTCGCCCAGCTCTCGCCCGAGGTCTTCGCCGTGGCCAAGGCGCGCGGTGACCATTTCCAGGCGGGGCTCCGCCGCGCGCTCGCGGATTCGCCGCTCGTCGTGGAGGTACGCGGCGCGGGGCTCATCGCGGGCGTCGAGCTCCGGGCGACGGACCACCCGTGGCTCTCGTTCGAGCATTTCGGCATGGACGAGCTCGACGGGCATTCGCCGATCGGCCTGCTCGTCTGCCATCGCATGTACAAGCGAGGCTACTATTGCTTCGTGTGCGGGCACCGCTGGAATACGCTCCGGCTCCAGCCTCGGCTCGATATCGAGGAGAACGAGCTCGACGCGTTCGTGACGGCGCTGCGGGAGGAAATCGATACGATCGCGGAGCTCGTGTAACGGAAAAGGCAGTCGAAACGGAAACGGCGGCCCCGGCGCCCTCTTTGCATTCCTCCCCCGTGAGGAAGCCCATGCGCACGCCGCCCACGCCAAGCCTTCCGCGATCACACGTATTCCGCATTCTGACCAGCGTGCTCTTGGCGCTCGCCGCGTGCACGAACCGCGGCTATGCAGATCTCCGCACGGACGGCACGCCGCCACGGCTCGCCGCGCCCTCCCCTGCCCCCGAGCTTCTGCGCTTCGACATCATGGCTGGATCCATCACCAACCACTTCTATCGCCGCGGCCCGATCGCGGCGCACTTCCTCACGACCTCCGGCCCCGTCCCCCGCCTCCTCGTCGCTTTTCCCGCGGGAAACGCCGGCATCGTCCTCGGCTTCGCGCCCCTCGCGCAGCCTGCGGCCTTCGAGCTCGAGCCTCTCACCGTGCTCGACGGCGTCGAAGAGCCCGATGGCATGCGCGGCGTCACGGCGCACCTCGTCGCACGTACGCCCGCCTTGCGCGTCCACCACGCCATGCTGGCCGGCATTCGGTTCCTGCGTGATGATATGGCCGGAGGCCTCGGCCCCGGGGCGCCCGCGCTCGCGCACGATGTCGATCCCGGACCGCCCTTCGCCCTGCGCCGCACCATGCTGGACGGCCGACGTATCGAGCTCCGCATCGAGCCCCGAGAGGGTTCCATCGTCACGCTCGAAAACGACGATATCGTCCTTCATGCGGGCCCCGACGGCGAGGTCCACTTCCGCGTCACGGCCCTCCACGACGAGACGCCGCTCGCGCCGTTTCCGGTCGAGGATCTTCTCAATACGCATGCGGCAAGCGACGCGCAGGCGCGCCGGGCCTTCGCTTTCCTGTCGTACCAGGAGAAGCTCCTCGCCGGCTCGTGGCGCTTCTTGACCTATTTTGGGCGCGACACATTGCTCGCGCTGCACATGCTCCTGCCCGCCCTCGAGCCCCCCGCGATCGAAGCGGGGCTCGGCTCCGTACTCGATCGGCTCGCGCCGGAGGGCGACGTCGCGCACGAGGAGGCCATCGGCGAGTATGCGGTGTGGCTCAATGCCATGGCGACCCCGCGGCCCGCGGATCTACGCGCCTCCGTCCTCGATTACAAGATGATCGACGACGACTTCCTCCTCGCGCCCATGGCCGCGGCCTATCTGCTCGACATGCCCGCGGGGAGCGCGCGTGCCCGAGGATTTCTCGCTCGCAAGACGCCTTCGGGTGCGCTTTATCGCGACGCGCTCCGGCAAAACCTCGCGCTGGTCCTCTCGCGCGCGGCCCCCTTCGCGGAAAACCCAGGCCCCGAGACGCTGGTCGCGCTGAAACCGGGCCTTCCCGTGGGCAACTGGCGCGATTCGAATCAGGGTCTCGGCGGTGGGCACATTCCATTCGACGTCAACGTGGCCCTCGTCCCGGCCGCCCTGCGCGCCGCCGCGCGCCTCTTCGCGAGCGACCTCCTCGGCCCGGACCCGGCCGCGGCCCGCGAGGCGCAGTCCCTCTCCGATGCATGGAAGGGAGTCGAGCGCTTTTTCAGGGTGGAGATCCCCGCGGAGGCGGCGCGCGCGCGCGTCAGCGAATACGCGGACTCCGTCGGTCTCGATGGCGCGGCAGCAGTCGCATCCATTGACGCCCCGATCCGCTTCTTCGCCCTCGCGCTCGACGCCGCGGGCAAACCGATCCCGGTCATGCATTCGGACACGGCGTTCGTCCTGCTCTTCGACGAGCCCTCGCCCGAGCTTCTCATGCTCGTGGCCCACGACCTCCTGCGCCCGTTCCCGGCCGGGCTTCGCACGGACGTCGGCATGCTGGTCGCGAATCCTGCGTATACCGGGGCTCCTGCCCTCGCCGCGATGTTCACGCGCGCCGATTATCACGGGACCGTGGTCTGGTCGTGGCAGCAAGCCGCAATGGCCGCGGGTCTGTCCCGACAGCTCTCGCGCAAGGACCTACCGGACGCCACACGCGAGGCGCTCCTCCTGGCCGAACGCGCGTTATGGGCGGGCATCGAGGCCACCCACGCGCGGCGCGCCGAGGAGCTGTGGAGCTGGGAGCCTCTGGGCGGCAAGGCCGTGCTCATCCCGTTTGGCCAAGCGCGCGGCCACGTGGATGAATCGAATGCACTTCAGCTCTGGAGCACCGTCTACCTGGCGCTCCGGCCCCCGTCCAGAACCGGCCCGCAATAGAGAATCATGCTCATGAGGGGCTTGTACCCCATGACCTCGTTGAGGTGCCGGATCGGTTCATTCCCCACGGCGTTCTCCGTCACCAGACGCCGGAAGCCGGCTCGCTTCGCGCCCGCCACTTGCGCTCGTTTGAGCGCGCCCGCGATCCCCCGCCCGCGCCATGCCCGCCGCACGCCGGTGAGGCTGTGGAATGCGACGCCGCCTCGGCCACGCTGGAGCACCGCATACCCGACCACCTCGGCGCCTTCCATCGCGATGAACGTGAGGTCGTGCGTATGGATGGGCCTGTCCATGTCCGTCGCGAGCCACTCCTCGAACGATCCCACCTCGTCCGCCCCGTCCGCGGGAATGTCGGGAATGGCCTCCCTCGCGACCTGGTACATGCCGGGCAAAAGGTCGGGCCGCTCCGCCCGTGTCACGAGTGTGATGCCCGCCGGCGGCTTCACCTCCGGCATGGGCAAGGAATCGAGCTCCAGCACGAGTTCGACCTCTCGCCCGATTTCCTCGTAGCCGCGCCGTTCGAGATAGACGCGGGCGTCGCGCTGACTCTCGTGGGCCTCGATCTGGAGCTCACGCAAACCGAGCCGTCGCGCGTGCTCCGAGAGCGCGTGATGCATGGCCGATCCCAGGCCCTGGCGGCGAAACTCGGGCCGCACCCACAGGCCCGCGACCCCGCACGGGTCTGCGTTTTCGCCTCCGGCAGGTCGAACGAAGGCCGCGCCCACGGGGCGCCCGTGAGCCCGTAGCACCCCATCCACGCGGCCCGGGTGAAGGCCGCGCAGATGGCGCGCATCCTCGAACGACGGGATACCCCAGACATCCGCGGCGTCGACGACCTCGACCCAGTCCCGAAGGGCCTCGTCGTCTTCAACGATTTCGAGCATCGGCATGGCAGGCTCAGTCCTCAGGGAATGGCCAGGGTCTGGTAGTCCACCTGGTCTTTGACGTTCGACTCGAGGACCCCCTGATTCACGCCCCCATCGTGGTAGGTGAACATGTTCGCATACCCAGCCAACACGAGGCGATTTTGATAACCGCTCAGTCGTGGCTGGCATTGTGTGCATGGGTCCTTCGTGCCGGCGATGTAAAACACCGATTCCGTCGTCAGCCTGGAGGCGATCCAGGCCAGCAAGTTCTGCTCGGCGTGGGATTTACCCAGAATGACGGTCGCGCTCGGAAACGTCAGATCGGACCTCGAGCCGACATGCGGCTTCGCCTCCCCCATGGCTCCCCGCGGATACTTTTTTGTTTCCTGATGGGCCTTGGTGCGGCCCTTGCCAATCGAGAGCGCCGCGTTCTTGTCCCCGACCGTGTTGTTGGCGGACACGGCGAGCGAAAGCGAGTCCCCGGTCGCATGCTTGTACCACATGGCCTGGACCTCCTGGATGGTGGAGTCGTCGACCTTCGCGAACAAGCGGAAGACCTCGCTCATCGTCTGCAGCTCCGTGATGGGGTTCGTTCCAGTAAAGGCCACGACCTGCGCTCGCGCTCGTTGCGCGACCCCGAGGCCCCGCGCGTCGAACGGCCGCGCCACCTGCGCCGGGTGAGGCGCGACCGCCTTCGTGACGGCGACCGGCACCACGCGCCGCTGCAAGACCTTCGCCGGATGAGGTGGCAGCGCGCCGGATCGCTCGTGTCGCTGGATTGTCGCCGCGTGGGGGAAACGCGCGCCGATCTTGCCGTCCCTGTCGCTCATCCTGCTCGCGAGGAGAGCACGAGCTCGAAGCGCGGGACAACGTTTTGGCTGACCACCCCACGAATGGGGAACGCCTGCTACCGCCGGAGCCCCGGCGCCTCGTGCCCGCTCGTGGCCACGTATTCGAGGTAACCGCCTCCGTACTTGTGCACGCCTTCCGGGGTCAATTCGAGCACGCGGTTCGAGAGCGCCGCGAGGAAATGGCGATCGTGGGACACGAACAGCATCGTCCCCTCGAAGTTGGAGAGCGCCTCCACCAGCATTTCCTTCGTGGCGATGTCGAGGTGGTTCGTCGGCTCGTCGAGGATGAGGAAATTCGGCGGATCGTAGAGCATCCGCGCGAGCACGAGCCGCGCCTTCTCCCCGCCGGAGAGCACGCGGACGGGTTTGTCCACGTCGTCGCCCGAAAACCCGAAGCAGCCCGCCAGCGTGCGCAGCGTGCCGAGCGACGCCTCGGGGAAGGAATGGAGGAGCGTCCCGACCACCGTGAGCTCCGGGTCGAGCACGTCCATCGCGTGCTGCGCGAAATACCCGAGCTTCACGCTCGCCCCGAGCGAAGCTCCGCCCGCGTCCGGCCCGAGCTCGCCAGCGATGATCTTGAGCAGCGTGGATTTGCCCGCGCCGTTCACGCCCATCACGCACCACCGCTCGCGCCGCCGCACCAGGAAATCGAGCCCGTCGTAAACCGTGCGGCTGCCATAACGCTTGACCACGCCGTCGAGCTTCGCGACGTCTTCGCCGGACCGCGGGGGCGCCCGGAAATCGAACATCTGCGGCCGCTTGCTCTTTTTCGGCGGCTCGAGCTTGTCGATCTTGTCGAGCTTCTTCACCCGGCTCTGCACCTGCGCAGCTTTCGCCGCGTGGGTCTTGAACCGCTCGATGAAGCGCATCTCCTTCGCGAGCATCGCCTGCTGCCGCTCGTATTGCGCCTCGGCCTGCTCGGCGGCGATCGCGCGTTGCCGCTCGTAAAAATCGTAATTGCCCGTGTACGTGGTGAGCTCGCCGCCGTCGATCTCCAGGATCTTCGTGCAGAGCCGGTTCATGAAGGCCCGATCGTGGGCCGTGATGACGAGCGCGCCCTCGTAGGACTTCAAGAAACCTTCGAGCCAGATGATCGACTCGATGTCGAGGTGGTTCGTCGGCTCGTCGAGCAAGAGCACGTCGGGCCGGAGCAGGAGGATCCGGGCCAGCGCCACGCGCATCTTCCAGCCGCCGGAGAGCGTGCCGACGTCACGATCCATGAGCTCGTTCGAGAAGCCGAGGCCCGCGAGGATTTCCCGCGCCCGCGCGTCGAGCGCATACCCGTCGAGCTCGCTCCATTTCGCCTGGGCCTGCCCGTATCGTTCGAGCAGCTCCTCCATCTCGTCGGCGCGATCGGGATCCGCGAGCGCCGCTTCGAGCTCGGCGAGCTCGGCCGCGATCTCGGAGACGGGGCCGACGCCGTCCATCGTCTCGGCGACGATGCTCTTGCCTTTCATCTCGCCGACGTCTTGCCGGAAATACCCCACCGTCACGCCACGATCGATGGCGATCTGCCCCTCGTCCGGCGCTTCCTCGCGGGTGATCATGCGGAAGAGCGTGGTCTTGCCCGAACCGTTCGGGCCGACGAGGCCGATCTTCTCGCCGCGGTTGACAGCGGCAGAGGCCTCGACGAAGAGGATCTGCTTGCCGTGGCGCTTGCCAATGGAGTCGAGCCGGATCATGCGGGGCGCCTATTTAGCGGACGGAAGGCGCTAGCGCATCCGAAAAAAACACGCCGTCCTCCGGAGGATGGAGGATCGGCAGAAAGCTCACGCGGGGGGCGGCACGCTCGGCGTCCAGGAACGCTGGCATTCTTCGAGGTAGGCCCGCGCCTCCGCGATTGTCTCGAAGAACCGCAGCGTCGTCGCGCCGCCCGTGAGCAGCTTGGTGGCACGCGCGATGAGCTCGATCAGAACCCGGATGGAATAAGGCGCGCCGACGACGGCCACGACGTGCGGCGGCAAGGGCTTCGGTCGGCCGAGCCCTTCGCCTTTCGCCATCCGCGACATGGCCGTGGCCTGCCGGACGTCGGCGAGCACGAAGATCCGGCCGAGCGCGAGGAGCCGCTCGTCGTGGACCCGAAAAATCGCGGACATCTCGCCGTCCTCCACATCGCCGCGGAACACCATCACGAGCAGGTCCTCCTGCTCGAAGCGGAGCACGTGGTTGCCGATGTGGATCTCCTCGTCCATCGATTCAATCGGAGATCAGGGCATCGGGCAGCGCGGATCGCCGTTCTGCACCATCTGGATCTGGTCGTCCGTGAGGGACAGCGGGTCGCAGCCGTGGCCCTTCTCGCAGACGAAATCAAACTCGGGCAGGGCCTTCGCATGGCAATCGAGGCAGTTGCCGCCGAACTGGTTCACGACGTCCTTGGAGCCGCGCTGCACGATCTTCGTGCCCATCTCCGAGACTTCCAGGAAGAAAAACTCCCAGTCGTTCGACTCCGCGGCGAACCCCGGCGCGCGCTTGACCATCGCCTCGAAGGGGACGAGCTGGATCACGGTGCCCACGGGGTAATCCGTCGTGCCGGGGGCATTGGCCGCGGCGAGCGTGGCGTCGAGATTGCCGAGCTTGTTCGTGACGCGGAAGGACCGGACCTTCTCCCAGCCGAGGATGCAATCGAAATCGGCCTCGGTCATGACGAGGTCGTTGCCGCCCGCGCCGCCCGTGCCGCCGTTGCCGCCGTTGCCGCCGCTACCGCCCGTGCCGCCCGTGCCGCCCGTGCCGCCGCTGCCGCCGCTGCCGCCCTCGCCCGCATTGCCCCCCGCGCCTCCACTGCCGCTGTTTTCGTCGCCGCACGCGGTAAAGGCCGCGCACGCAAGGACCAATCCGAGGATCGAAGCAAAACCGAGGCGGGAATGGATCATGTAGAAGCTCCTCCGTGAGGCCTACGCGTGCACCGCGTCGCCCGGATTCGCCTTCTCTACAGGCTTTCCCGCCCCTTCACAACGACAATCCTCGCGCGGCGAGGCCGCTCACGGAGTCTTCGCCGCGCGGCGCTTGTCGCGGAGCCAGGCGAGGCCCGCGTCGAAGACGACGTCGTGCCCGCCCTCGAAAAGTACGAGCGTGGCGTTCCCCGAGGTGCGCGTGAGGTACGACGGTGCGCCGGCGCGCTCGTAAATATCGTCGGAGGATGCCTTCGCGACGCGGCGGGTCGCCGTGGGGGTGAGGAGCTTCGCGAGCACGTCGTCGCCCACACGATCGGCCGGATCGGCGAGGTCGTTGAAGGCCGAGATCGAATGCCGCGGAGGCACGATGTCGTCGCGAATGCCCGTGGCCACGTAGACCGGCACGCCGGCCTGCTTCGCCCGCGAAAGGAGCGCGCTCGGGCTGCGACGCGCGCACTCGCGAAACGCCGGCGTGCCGGGGCGCGGCGCGCCGCTGCACACGCCCTCGATGAAACGCGCATAATGCCGCCTGGGAAAACCCTTCCGGTTGTACGTGTACCAATCGGGAATGTCGTACACCGGCGCCCACGCGACGACGCCCGCCCAGAGGTCCGGGTGTCGCCCGGCCATTGCCAGCGCGGTCATGCCGCCGCCGGAAAAACCTGCGAGATAGATACGCGTCTCGTCGACGTGGCCGCGCTGCTTCGCGTACGCGATGGCGTCGAGGATGTCCTGCGCGGCGAGGTCCGAGGCCGCGGCCTCGGGGCGGAGGTACGGGCCCCGGAAATCGGGGTGCACGAAGACCCAGTCGTTCTTCGCGGCGAACATGGCATACGGGATGCCGATGTTCTGCCGCCAGTCGGTGCTCCAGCTATGCAAGACCACGAGGAGCGGTCGCTTTCCGGCCGCGCCCGAGTCGAAGAACATGGCGCGCTGATCGGCGCCGTCGGCCGACGATTTGATCGTCACGGCCTCGACGCCGGGCACGCGCTCCTTCCATGCGCCGAGGCCCGAGGCGCCCTCGCCGCCTGGAAATCGGGAGGCGAGCGTGAACACGGGCTCCACGCGCTTCGCGCCGTCGGCACGCGCGGACCCCTCCGCGATCGAAAAAAGCGCCACGAGCGCCACGAGGGAAAGGAACCGAACACGATTCTGGTTGCAATTCATGCGGTCGTCTCTCGGAGCGCGGGTATAGCGGCTCCACCCAGCCGAGGCCATGCATCCGAAACGAATTGCGAGCGCCGTGCCTGTCCGCCCGTGCACGATCGATGACGAAATGAGGCACGGCGATTGCGTTCCCACGGGTGCAGGACGAACGTATCCAGGCGCGGAGGGCCGCGCAGGGAAGGTGCAATGCCGAGCCCCATCGTTTCCATGCTGGTGCTCCTCGCGGGGATCCTCCTGTCCGGGTGTCGGGAGACGCCCACGGCTCATGCAGAGACCCGCGCACCTCTGCCCACGTCTGCGCCTCCGCAAACGCTCGCGCCGGGCGAGCGCGCGCGAGAGCCGCTTTCGCTGATTCCGGAGTTTCCACGCGCGGCCGGCGGCCCGTTCCCGTTCGGCGCGCAGGATTTCTCGGTATGGCGCGCGCGGGTCCCGCGGATCGAGGAGGTCGAGATTTCTTCGTCCCTCGACGGGAACAAGCAACGGGCGCTATTTTACGATCCGGGCCGACCCGAGCCGCGGCCGCTGCTCGTGGCGCTCCATAGCTGGAGCGAGAATTACCTGCAGAACATCGGCATTCCGTACGGGATCTTCGCGGAGCGGAACGGCTGGGTGCTCATCCACCCCGATCACCGCGGCCCCTACCGGTCGCCCACGTCGGTAGCCTCCGAGCTCGCGCAAAGGGACGTGCTCGACGCCGTCGAATACGCGAAGCGGCGCGCCCGCATCGATCCGGCACGGATCTACCTCGTCGGGTATTCTGGCAGCGCGATGACCTCGCTCGTCCTCGCGGGTCGGCACCCGGAGGTCTGGGCGGGCGTCGTGTCCTGGGTGCCCATTTACGACCTCGTGGACTGGTACGGCTGGCTGCGCGCGAACGTGCCCGATCGCCATTACGCGCACGAGGTCGCCGCGGCCTGCGGCGGCGCGCCCCGGCCGGGCACGCCTGCCGAGGAGGAATGCCGGCGGCGGAGCCCGCGCTCCCACCTCAAAGGCGCGCGCGGGCGTGTGAACGTCTATCTCGGCGTGGGAATCTGGGACCAGCTCGTCCCCCCGGATCACGCACTCCGCGCCTTCAATGACCTCGCGGCGCCCGCGGATCGGGTCCGCGACGAGGACATCGGGCGGATCGCCAGCACGCGCAGCATCCCGGAGACCCTCGGCGCCCCGAAGGCGCGCCCGCTCTACGAGGCCGCGAAGGCGAAGGTGGTCTTCGAACGCACGAGCGAGCGCGCGACGGTCGTGGTGTTTCTGGGCGGACACGACGTGATTTACAACGCGGGGCTCTCGTGGCTTGGAAACCAGCGGAAAACCGTGCTTCCATGACCCCGACGAACCCATGACCACCTTGCTCGTCAACATCGACGTCGACGACCTCGACCGCGCGATACACTTCTACATGGGCGCCTTCGACCTCCACATCGGCCGCCGCTTCGGCGGCGCCGGCGTGGAGCTCGTGGGCGCGAATGCCGCGATTTATCTGCTCGTGAAGCAGGCGGGGGGCCTTCCCTTCCCCGGATCGACCTCGCCGCGGTCCTATGGCCGCCATTGGACGCCGGTCCACCTCGATTTCGTGGTGGAGGACCTCGACGGCGCGCTCGCGCGGGCCGAGGCCGCGGGGGCTGTCCGGGAAAGCGACATCGCCGCGCACGCCTGGGGCCGGATCGTCATGCTCGCCGATCCGTTCGGGCACGGGCTCTGTCTGCTTCAATTTTCCGAGAAGGGCTACGACGCGATCGCCACGAATCCCTGAGGCAGAGACCTCACTCGACCTCGGCGAGCCGCGCCCCCGCGAGCCTGCGCCAGAGCGAGGGGCGCGCCTCCTCGGGCGCGCGCGGCGGACGAGCGCCCGGGCGCACCCGCGGCGTGCGCTGGGGTTCGTCGAGGAACCGGAAAAGCTCGGACAGGATCTCCGGCACGGCCTCGCGGTGCGGGTAATGGCCCACGTTCTGGAAACGCCGCACGATCGCGCCGTCGAGGTAATGGTGCACCTGCTCGGCGTGCTTGACCGGGATCACCGGATCCTTATCGCCCCAGTACACCGCGAGCGGCGGCAGCTCGCGCAGCCGGTACGCGTGATCGAGCAGGTGCTCGCGTTGCCCCCGCAGATCGACCGCATTCCGCAGCGTCCGGAACAGGGCGCGCGCCGTGCCTGGGCGTGCATTCATCTCGATGAGGTGCTTGCGCTCCGTTTCGTCGAAATTGCCCCCGAGCACGCGCACGCCCGCGTTCGTGCCGATGCCCATGAGCATCGGCGCCGCGAGATCGAGCAATCCCATCGACGAGGCGAGGCGCAGCGGCGCGGCGACCTCGAGGCCGAGCCCGCCGGCGGCGACGAGCGCCAGGCGATGCACGCGCCCCGGCTGTTCGAGCAGCACGTGCATCGCGATGCCGCCGCCGAGGGAATGGCCGATGAGGTCGAAGTCCGAGAGCCCGAGCGATCGAATCCATTCGACGACGAGGCTCGCGTACCACGAGACGTCATACGAGGCGTCGTATCGGCTCGACTGCCCGTGCCCCGGCAGATCGAGGGCATAAAGCCGCCGATCTCGCGCGAGGGCCGGGGCGATCTTGTTCCAGGTCCGGCAGGTATCCGTGAGGCCGTGCACGAGGACGACAGGCCTCTGACGCTCGTGGGCGAGCCCTCCGTGCGGAGCCCACTCCTCCCAGAACACGTTGCCCCCCCGAAAGAGACGGCGATGGCTGTGGCAAGCGACGGACGTCATGGGCGAAGTGACAAGATAAAGCCTCGCGCCCCCTGCTGTCCACGATTTCGTCACTTTTTCGACGTCAAATCGTTGCGATGCAAACCGTCATTTGCACCCCGATGGCATGGAGCGAAACGAGATACGCAGCCCCGTGATCCAGCGTGCGGATCACGAGCACGCTCTCGTCAACCTTCGCTCGGGCCAAACCGCTCCGCGAACGCGCGCGCGAGCTTTCGTGATTTGCGGGCGGAGACGATCTCGCCGACCTTCGACGTGAGCCGCGTATCGTGCCGGTGGAGCGAGAGCGCCTGGATCGCGTGGATCGCACGGCTCTCCGGCGCCTCGGCGACGAGCTCCAGCAAATACGACAGAGCCTCGTCGGTGCGGAGCAGGGCCACGCCGAGCAGCACGGTCTTCTCGAGCTCCGGATCCGCGCGCGAGACGGCCTCCTGCAGCACCGAGAGCGCCTCCGGCAAGCGGGACTCGCCGAGCGCGAGCGCCGCCGTCTCGACCCCGGCTTCGAGCGCGGCCGCGACGACGGGCAAATACTGGCGCGGCTCGAGCGCGAGCATTCCGCGATAACACGCGCCGAGCACGTCGGGCTCGGGGTCGCCCACGATCACCCGCGCATGCAGCACGGCCGCGCAGACGACCTCGCACGTGTCGCGCAGCGCTTCGGCCGCGGCGACGCGGGCCTCGGGCGTTTCGTCGAACAAGAGCGGGGTCACTTCGAGCGCGGCCCGCGGAAAGTTCGTCCGGACGAGCGCATGCGCGGAGATGCCGCGGACGAGCCCGGCCGTATCCACGGGCGGGCCCACGGTGACTTCTATCTGCACGTATCGGAGGCCTTTTCGGTACGTGTCCCACGCGTCCGCTTCGAGCGTGACGAGGGCCTCGAGGACCTTCTGCTTCGCGTGGCAGCCCCGATCCGCCATCGCGGGCATGCCGAGGAGCCGCTCGAAGGCCGCGACGAGGTCGGGCACGAGCGCGCGGAGCTCGAGATCGGCCACGACCTTCGCCACCTCCCCCACGAGGAACGGGTTCGGATCGGCGAGGAATCCGCCGAGATCGGGCGCGGCGGCCGCTTTCGGCTCGGCGCGGGCGAGCGCGCGAATGCGCGCGAGTTTGTCGTCGAAGGTGTTTTTCCGGGCCGCCATCAGGGCTCCACCGCCTGCGAGGGCGCCGCGAGCGCCTTGTCCAGGGAGCGACGCGCGATGCGCGAGGTGACGACGAGCGCGCCGAGTGTCACGACGAACCCGAGCACGAGCGTGATCCAGCCGAGCGATCCCGGCGCCTTGGCCTCGCCCGAGAGCAGCGCGGCCGCGCTCTCCACGCTCGCGCCGACGTAGACGTGGAAGAGGGTGGCCGGCAAGAGGCCGAGGAACGAGCCCCCCGCGAAAGCACGGAGCGAGAGGGGCGTCGCCGAGAGCATGTACGTGCCGATGTTCTGCGGGAAGGCGAAGGTGACGCGCAGGAGGAAGGTGATCTTGAAGCCGTCGGCGCGGACGGCGCGCTCGACGGCGCGCCAGAAATGGGCCTCGCCCGCGCGCGCCGAGAGGAGCTTGCCGATGGAGGCGCGGCCGAAGAGGAAGCAGAGGCAGACGCCGAGCGTCACGGCCGGCCACGCGATCAAGATTCCCTTGCCGAAGCCGTACGCGTAGCCCGCGAGGCCCGACATGACCCAGAGGGGCGTGGTGATCGCGAGGGCAAAGACCTCGACGCCGAAGAACAGAAGCGCGCCGGCCGCGCCCGCCTCGCGCATGAAGCCGACGAGCGAGACGAGCGCGTTGCGCACGGCCGGCAGGCGCAAAAGCACGAGCGGAAGGGCGAGCAGCCCGAGGAGCAGGAGGACTCGTTCGAGGCGGCGCCGCATCGGGGGGCGCAGCCTACCACACCCCCGAGGTGTTCCGGCTAGGCCGACGCAGGCGCCGACGCAGGCGCGACCGTGGCGCCGAGTACGCGCCGGGTACGCGCGCCTCGGAACCCTTCGAGGAACGCAGAGGCGCCCTCGGGGCCGCGGAAGATCCGCCATTGCAAGGCGGGATCGTCGAAGTTCGAGGCGAACGCGTCCGCGATGCTCTGATCCCGCGAAGCCGCCGAGAAGATCGCCATCGTGTGCGGCGGAGGCGGCGAAAGGAAGGCGTTCGTCCAGTGCATCGAGGGGCCGACGAGGGACCACAGCCGCTCGTCCACGCCCTCGCAGAACCGTCGATCGAGGGGACGACCGAGCACGAGCGCCTGGACGATCGCCTCGCCGAGCGCCCACGCCCCGCGCGAGGCGGCGTTCGCGCCCTGCCAGAGCACGGGATCGTGCGTCGCGAAGGCATCCCCGACCGCGACGGCAAAGCGCCCCTCGCCGAGATCGACGTAGGCGCGGCGCGCCGTCGGGACGATCGCGGCCTGCATGCAATCGCCCGGGCTCGTGAGGTGAAAGGTCTGCCGATCGACGCGGTCATGGACGCTCGGCGCGTTCTCCTGCAACAAATCGAGCACGAGGCTCTCGACCACGTGCGGATCGTCGTCGCAAGGGACGCGCGTGACGGCGTCGAGGGCGCCGCCGGGGATGGCCTCGAACAGGAGGCAAGTGACCGGCCCCTCCGCCGTGAGGAGCTGGCTCTCGAAAATCTCGCCGTGCCCCGGGACGATCTGGAAGAGCAGGCCGAGCTCCTCGGGGAAATCGATGCCCCGAAAGAGGCCCGCGAAGAGCCGGCGCTGCGGCTCGAGCCAGGGAGAACGGTCGAAATCCCGCGGGAACATGGTACCGAGCTCGCCCCGGCCGCTCGCCACGACCACGAGGTCGTGCTTTCTGCCGAGGCGCTCGACGTCCGATCGAGCGAGCGCTCCGGTGCGGATGACGCGGCCGCCGCGCGCCTCGAAATCCTCGAGGAGCCGGGGCAGGTAGAGACGCATGTCGATGAGGAGCGCGGGCGGCACGATCCGGCCCCGCGAGGAGAGCTCCGGTAATCCTTTGACGCGGACGTCGACGTGAAAACATCCGAACGCGTCGTCATCCCAATGATTGGTGCCGAGCTCGCGATCCCGCCGGCGCGTCGACCCGAGGAGCGCCGCGGTGCTCGGCAGGCGCGAGGATCGGATCTCGTCGCCCGATCGATCTGTATAAAGGGTGCAGGAGACGCCGTGCCTGCGGAGGAACAATCCGAGTTGCAACCCCGCGATGCCGGCTCCCACGATGCCAATGCTGCTCATCGAAGCCCCTTTCCAAGCTGGATGGCTGCGCTCGAACGAGCCGAGCAGCGCCCCCAAAGCGTAACCCGTCGAGAACGGACGATATACCTATCGGCGTCGGCGGTCCATCGCCCAAACGTCGGGGTATTGCTGACTTCTGGCCAAGGACACACCGCACGACGTGTACGAACATGGCATGGTGCGCACGAATTCCACGGTGCTCCGAATCGCATGTGTCCTCGCATGCCTGCTCGTCGGATGCGCGCCGGTCCGAACCACGACGCCTCCGCCGGAAGGCCCGCCGCTCGGCACCGCCGCGGAATGGATCACCTCTCTGGATCAGAGAAACGCAAAGACCACACCGCCCGAAATCGATCATTTCTTGCAAGCTGCCAGGGCTGTATGTCCAGATCCCCCGGGGACAGGAGGTGCGCGGGCGCTGTCACACGGGGCACAGGTGCTCGGTGAGAAGCCGCAGCGAGGTTGCAGGGGGCTGCCGCTCGCGCAGGAGCTCGCCCTCATGGAGCGGCTGCTCCGCGCGACGCCGAAGGAGCACGAGGACTGGATCCGCATCGTGGATCGGATGGCCCTGACGGCATTTTTGATGGAGTACGAGGCGTTCCGGGTCTGCGCCGAGTTCGAGCGTTCGCCGCCCGAGGATCAAAACCGGCTCGCGTATGGGGAGCGCACGCTGCGCGTGGTCGCGGACGCGCTCGCGCACGCCCGGCGCACGACGAGGTTCGCCTGCGATATGCTGGCGCGGCACCCGAGCCACCGAGCGAACGCGCCCTGCGACGGGGCGCTGCCGCCGCCGCCCCTCACGAACCCCGCATCCGTGTGCGTGGAGACGAACGCGTCGTTCCCGGCCGAACCGAAGGCGCCGGGCTGCGAAGCGGTCGCGCCCTGAAGCGCACGGGCCGGCGCGGCATGGATTGCCCATCCCCGCCCCCTTTGTCATGATGCGCGCCCCCGAAGTCGGGGGCCCTTGCCCATGACCATCGCCGTCGTCGCCGAAAAGCCGTCCGTGGCCCGGGACATCGCCCACGTGCTCGGCGCGACGAAGGCGAGCGAGGGCGCGCTCGAAGGCGCCGGATACGTGGTGACCTGGGCGATCGGTCACCTCGTGGCCCTCGCCCAGCCGCACCAGATGGACCCGGCCTGGAAGCGCTGGGACCTGCGCACGCTGCCCATGCTGCCGCCGACCTGGCCGCTCTCGGTGCTGGAGGAGACGCGCAAGCAGTTCGGAGTGGTGAAGAAGATCCTGAACCGCGCGGACGTGGAGGGGGTGGTCTGCGCGACGGACGCCGGGCGCGAAGGCGAGCTGATCTTCCGCTACATCTACGACGCCGCGGCCTGCAAGAAGCCGGTGCGGCGACTCTGGATTTCGTCGCTGACGCCGGACGCGATCCGCATGGGCTTCCGGAAGCTCCGGGACGCGCGGGACTACGACGCGCTGGCGGACGCGGCGCGGGGGCGGAGCCGGGCGGACTGGCTCGTCGGGATGAATCTCTCGCGGGCCTACTCGCTGTCGCTCGGGCAGGACTTTTCGGTCGGGCGGGTGCAGACGCCGACACTTTCGATGGTGGTCGAGCGCGAGCAAGCGATCCGGGCGTTCGTGCCGGAAGATTACCTGGAAGTGCGGGCGACGTTCGCGCCGGAAGGAGCGCCGGACGGGCCGGACGGGCGTTACGAGGGGATCCTGCTGGATGTCCCGGAAAAACCCGGTGGTCCGGAAAAACCGCGGCGATTGCCGCCGGACGGGGAAGAGGCGGGGCGGATCACGCGGCGGGTGCTCGGGGGCAGAGCGGTGATCACGAAGGTGTCGGCGGAGACGCGCCGGATCCCGCCGCCACTGCTGTACGATCTGACGGAGCTGCAGCGGCACGCAAACCGGCTGTTCGGGTGGAGCGCGCAGCGGACGCTCGACGTGGCGCAGGCGCTTTACGAGCGGCACAAGCTGATCAGTTATCCACGCACGGACAGCCGGCATCTGTCGACGGACGTGGCGCAGACGCTTCCTTCGGTGGTGAAGGCGATCGAGGGGAATTACCAGGGGCTTCTGGCGCCGGGGACGGGGCAAAGGCCGCTCGGGCGGCGGTTCGTGGACGATACGAAGGTGACGGACCACCACGCGATCGTGCCGACGACGACGGCCGCGCGCGGATCGTTGTCGGCGGAGGAGCAGAAGCTCTACGACCTGGTTTGCCGGAGGCTGCTCGCGGCGTGGCACGACGATTTGATCGAGCGGACGACGACGGTGATCACGGAGGTGACGTCGTCCGAGGCAGTGGATCGATTCCGGTCGGCGGGGACGGTGGTCGAGCAAGTGGGCTGGAAGGTGCTGGACCTCGGGGGGGCCGGTACGAAAGAAGGGCCGAAAAAACGAAAGAAGGGCGCGGCGGAGGGGGCCGACGCGGAGGAGGAGGCGGAGGCGCAGAAGCTGCCGCGGGGGCTCGCGGAAGGAAAAACGGCGCGGGTGCTGGGGGCCAAAGCGGAGAAGAAGACGACGAAGCCGCCGAGCCGGTTCACGGAGGCGACGCTGCTCACCGCGATGGAGACGGCCGGGAAGACGGTGGAGGAGAAAGAGCTGTCGGACGCGATGAAGGACACGGGGCTCGGGACGCCGGCGACGCGGGCGGCGATCATCGAGACGCTGATCAAGCGTGAATACGTGACCCGTATGGGGAAGAGTCTGGCGGCGACGGACAAGGGGATCTTGCTGGTGGGGGAGGTTCATCCGCATGTGAAGAGCGCCGCGATGACCGGGGAATGGGAGGCGCGATTGGCGCGGCTATCGCGGGGTGAGGGGGATTTGAAGACGTTCATGCGGGGGATCGAGGCGTATGTGAAGTATGTGGTGGGCGCGGTGCAGGATGGGGACGATCGGCCCGCGGGCGTCGTGGCTTTGGAGGGCCGGGGCGGTTTTCCCGAACTCGGGCCCGCAAAGCGGGCCCTCGAGCAACAGGACCCACCACCCCGGCCCTCCAAAGCCACGACGCCCGCAGGCCTCGAATCACGGACTTCTCGCGCCAAGAGCACGCGGAAGGAGAAGGAGGGGGGGAAGATGGGAAAGGTCGAGCCGAAGGCGGCGGCGGCGTTCGCTTCGGCAAGGGTGGTGAATGGTATGGCAGGACAAGCACGTGTGTCGACAGGGCAGGTGGAGCTGCCGCGGGCGGAGCGGCGGGAGGTGCGGGCGGGGGCGACGCTCGGAGAGATTTTGCGGGAGCGATTTGGATTTTCTGGATTTCGACCTTATCAAGAGGCAGTTTGTCGGGCCGTGACCGAGGGGCAGGATGTGCTGCTCGTGATGCCGACGGGGGCCGGGAAGTCACTTTGTTATCAATTGCCGGGTATTGCGCGAAGGGGGACGACGCTCGTGGTGAGTCCCCTCATTGCTTTGATGGAAGATCAGGTGGGGAAGCTCCGGGCGCAAGGGTTTGCCGCGGAGCGGATTCATTCGGGGCGGGATCGGCAGAGCTCGCGGGCCGCTTGCGCGGAGTATCTGGCGGGGCGGCTCGATTTCTTGTTCATCGCGCCGGAGCGGCTCAGGGTGCCGGGGTTTCCCGAGATGCTGGCGAAGCGGAAGCCGACGCTGGTCGCCGTGGACGAGGCGCATTGTATTTCGCACTGGGGGCACGATTTCAGGCCGGAGTACCGGATGCTGGGGCAGCGGTTGCCTTCGCTCCGGCCGGCGCCGGTGGTGGCGCTGACGGCGACGGCGACGCCGATGGTGCAGGACGACATCGCGCGGGAGCTCGGGCTCTCGGAGGCGGCGCGGTTCATTCACGGGTTCCGGCGGACCAATATCGGAATCGAGGTGGTGGAGCTCTCGCCCGCGTCGAGGGTGGAGGCAGTGCGCAAGCTGCTCGGACCGAAGGAGCGGCGGCCGGCAATCGTGTATGCGCCGACGCGGAAGCACGCGGAGGAGACGGCAAAGGAGCTGTCGGAGCTCGGAGCGGCGGCGTATCACGCGGGGATGGAGACGGGGACGCGGGATCGGATCCAGTCGGCGTTCCTGTCCGGAGAGCTCGAGGTGGTGGTGGCGACGATCGCGTTCGGAATGGGAGTGGACAAACCGAACGTGCGGACCGTCGTGCACATGGCGCTGCCCGGGAGCGTGGAGGCGTATTACCAGGAGATCGGGCGCGCCGGGCGGGATGGTTTGCCGTCGCGGGCGATCATGATGCATTCGTTCACGGATCGGCGGACGCACGAGTTTTTCTTCGAGCGTGATTACCCCGATCCGGCGCTGCTCTCGGCGCTGTTCGGGGCGCTCGGGTCGCGGCCGCAGACGAAGGAGGCGCTCGCGCCGCGGGTGGAGTCCGATCCGGAGAAGTTCGAGAAGGTGCTGGAGAAGCTCTGGATCAGCGGCGGCGCGCTCCTCGACGCGGACGGGGGGATCCGGCGGGGGAGCGAGGATTTCCTCGGCGAGTACGTGGCGCAGCGCAAGCACAAGCAGGAGGACCTGGCCAAGATGGCCCGGTACGCCGAAGGGCACGGGTGCAGGATGCTGCACCTGGTGCGGCATTTCGGCGACCAGGAGGACGACGGGAGGCCCTGCGGGGTGTGCGACGTGTGCGCGCCCGATGAGTGCGTCGGCAGGAAGTTCCGCGAGCCGAGCCGCGCCGAGACGGCGGCGATCCAGAAGATCCTCGACGCGCTCGCCGAGGAGGACGGGCAGCCGATGGGGCGGCTGCATCGCGAGACGTTCGGCGACGCGCTCGATCGGCGATCATTCGAGCATCTCGTGAACGGGCTCGTGCGCGCGGGGCTCTGCGAGGTGCGGTCGGACTCGTTCCAGAAGGGCGGGGAGTGGATCGAGTTTCAGCGGGTGTCGCTGACCGAGGAGGGACAAACGCACGGCGGCGAGGCGCCCACGAGGTTCGTGACGCTCGACGAGGCGCCGAAGAAGAAGGCGCGCGGGAAGGCGAAGGGGAAGAGCCGCGGGAGCTCGAAGGCGTTCTGGGCCTGGAAGGCGCGGCAGAAAAAGGGTGGGTAAGAGATGTGGCCGCCAAAGGGCGCGGTCTGTTAGAGTGACACCGGCCTCATGACAGGAGGGCACGCGGGCGTGCGCAAGGTCGGTCGGTACGCCCTCTACGGCGAGATCGCGTCGGGAGGCATGGCCACGGTCCATTTCGGGCGCCTGCTCGGGCCGTCGGGGTTCGCCCGGACCGTCGCGATCAAGCGGCTGCACCCGCAGTTCGCCAAGGACCCCGAGTTCTCGACGATGTTCCTCGACGAGGCGCGCCTCGCCGCGCGGATCAAGCACCCGAACGTGGTGCCGATCCTCGACGTGATCTTCGAAGGCGGCGAGCTGCTCCTCGTGATGGACTACGTGCACGGCGAGAGCCTCGCGCGCGTGCTCAAGAACTTGGAGCGCGAACGATCGCGGCCGCCGCTCCGGATCATCTCGGGCGTGATGGCGAGCACGCTGCATGGGCTCCACGCCGCGCACGAGGCCGTCGACGAGCGAGGCGCGCCGCTCGGGATCGTGCACCGCGACGTGTCGCCGCAGAACGTGCTCATCGGCGCCGACGGGACGACACGCGTGCTCGACTTCGGCGTGGCGAAGGCGATGGGCCGCGCCCAGGTGACGCGCGAGGGCGAGCTCAAAGGGAAATACGCGTACATGGCGCCAGAGCAGATCCGCTCCGGGAGCACCGTGGATCGGCGCGTCGACGTGTTCGCCGCGGCCATCGTGCTCTGGGAGATGCTCGCCGTGCGCAGGCTGTTCAACGGCGACAGCGAGCTCGCGATCATCGCGCAGGTGACGATGAACGAGATCCCGCCGCTCCAGCAGATCGGCGTGGAGGTGCCGCCGGAGCTCGAAGCGGTGGTGATGCGAGGGCTGTCGCGTGATCCGGCCCATCGCTTCCAGACCGCGCGGGAGATGGCGATGGCGCTCGAAGCCGCGGTGCCGCCGGCGCCCGCGTGGGAGGTCGGCGAGTGGCTCGCGCAGGTGGCGCCCGACGGGATCACGCGGCGCGCGCGCGAGGTGCAAGCGATCGAAAACGCGTCGCTCTCGGAAACGGACGCGCCGCCGCTGTCGTCGCTCGACGGGAGCGTGGAAGCCGGGAGCGTGGCGGCGATGCGATCCTCGCAGGTCTCCGGGATCGCCGTGCCCCATCGGCCGCAAGCGGTGGCGCTGCCCCGATCGGTCGTGGTGATCGCGTCGGCCGTGCTCGTCGCCGCGCTCGGCGTCGCGGCCGTGCTCTGGCTCGATCGAGGCCGCGAGGAGCGAGCGACAGGGATCCAGCCAGTCACGCCGACGGTCACGGCGACGACGACGAACGCGCCTGCAAAGCCGCCCGAGCCCACGGTCGCGCCCGCGCCGCCGGAGACGAGCGCGGCGACCACGAGCACGCCCGTCGCGACGACGACGGCGACGACGGCCGCGCCGCGCCCGACGGCGAAGGGCGCGGCGACTGCGACGACGACGAGCGGTAAAACGGCCCCCCGCGCGGACGGCTGCAGCCCTCCGTACACCATCGACGCGAAGGGGATCCGCCGCATCAAGCCGGAGTGTTTGTGAAGACCCGAGCCCTTGTTTTCCTGGCCGCGGCGACGATCCCGCTCGCGGCCCCCGCCTCCGCCACGACGAAAAAAGAGTGCGTGGCCTCGTACGAGCAAACGCAATCGCTGCGCAAGGAAGGCAAGCTGGCGGCGGCGCAGGAGGCGGCGCTCGTCTGCTCGAAAAACGACTGCCCGCGCGTGGTGAAAAAAGACTGCGCCGAGTGGCTCGCCGAGATCGAGAAGAGCCTGCCGACCGTGGTGCTCGTGGCGCGCGACGAGAAGGGCGACGAGACGGCCGACGCGCGTGTGTTCGAGGGCGACAAACTCGTGCGCGACCGGCTCGATGGCAAGGCCATGCCGATGGATCCCGGCGAGCACGTGCTCCGGTTCGAGCGGGACGGCGCGGAGCCCGTGACCCGCAAGGTGATCGTGCACGAAGGCGACAAGCTCGTGCGGATCGAGGCGTCGTTCAAGAAGGAGCCGAAGGCCCCGGAGGAGAAGCCCGCCGAGAAGGGGAGCGGCGTGCCGATCGCGCCGATCGTGATCGGCGGCGTGGGGATCCTCGGGCTCGGCGCGGCCGGCGTGATCGGGCTCCTCGGGCTCTCGGCGAAATCGGACCTCGAGGAATCGTGCGCGCCGCGCTGTGCGCCGGCCGATGTCGATCCCGTTCGAACGAAATTCCTGGCGGCGGACATCACGGCGGCCGCGTCGGTCGTCCTCCTGGGGACGGCGGCGGTCGTGTATTTTACCTCGGGGTCGCGCGATGAGCAGAAGAGCGCAATGCCCCGCATCGAGTTTGCCCCGACGATCGGCGGCGGATTCTTGAGCCTTCGAGGAGCCTTCTGATGAAGACGCACCTTTTCGCGGCGTTCTTCCCCCTCGCCTCCCTCACGCTGGGCTGCTCGGCGCTCGTCGATCTCGACGCGCTCTCGTCGGGCGGCGGGAGCGGGAGCGGGCCGATCGAGCTGCCGGACGGGGCGTTCGAATTCGTGGACGACGCGTTCGAGGGCGAATTCGAGCTCGGGTCGTTCACGGATATGGAGTGGGGCGGAGCGCGATTGCGGCTCAAGGGGGACGCGTATGACGGCGTGTTCCGCTCGCGGGTCTTCGACGCGGGCGAGGACGTCGACTGGACCACGTTCGCGTGGACCCCGGCCGGGCCGTACATCAAGGCATTGCCGGATTCCCGGGGCAAGGAGACGGGGTACGCGGAGGGGTCGAGCGACATGTCCGCGAATGTCCTCTTGCTCCACCTCGACGGCATGGGCGCGCTGACCTCGGGGGCCGCGGCGATGGATACGTCCGGCGGGAAAAGCAACGCCGTCGTGAGCGCGCCCGCGGGTACGACGCTCTCGTTCGAGGAGGGTCCGATCGGGCAGGGTCTCGCGGACAAACTCAGTACGCACCTCGCGATCGACACGATCATGGGTGATTACGACTTCGATTTCGACGAGGGCGATTTCACCTGGGCGCTCTGGGTCAAGACCTCCACCACCTGCGTGGTCAACAAGGTCTTCCTCGGCGTCGACACCGGGTTCGGCGGCCCGCACCTCTGGCTCGGCTGCGCGGACGGGGACGCATTCAGCGCCTGTGGCTCGGGCTCGCCCGAGGGCCGCGCGGCGGGCACGTTCAAGTCGATCAGCGACGACCCGTCCGACGGCGTGCCATTCTGCGGCACGACCCAGATCAACGACGGGAACTGGCACCACCTCGCGGCCGTCAAGAAGGGTCACGCGCAGAGCCAGGTCGTGCTCTACGTCGACGGGATCGCCGAGGCGACGCTCGGGACCACATTCAACACCCCCATCTTCCTGACCGGCAGCAACTTCGCGCTCGGCGCTCTGCTCAACGGTGGCTACCAGGCCGAGGGGACGTACGACGAGGTCGCCATCTGGAAACGCGCGCTCGGGCCGGACGAGGTCATGGCCATGTATCGGCGCGGCGGGGCGCGGCTCGCGCTGCGGGTGCGCACGTGCAGCGACCCGGCCTGCGCGGACGGCGATCCCTCGTTCGTGGGCCCGGACGGGAACGACGGTTGGTTCGTCGATCCGACGGGCACGCTGGGTCCGCCCACGGACATGCAGCTCGTCGTGCCGAGGGCCCGTTACTTCCAGTACGAGGCGAACTTCGAGGGCCTCCGCGAGGGCGACGGCCCGGGCCTCTTCGCCGTGAAGGTCCGCGCGCAGCGCTGATTTTCCCTTTCGCCCGCCGGGGTGTCTACAAGCGCGACCGAGGTGAGAGAACGCGCCGGAGGGGCGCGCGTCCCGCCGTCGGTCGCATGACGATCCTCCGCCACGCGTGGAGGATCGAAGGGAGAGATCTCGGCATGAAATGGCTTCGTTACACGCTTTCGAGCCTCGTCCTTTCTTCGGCCCTCGCGCTCGCCGGCTGCGGCGGCGGCGGCAATCCCGAGCCCGAGCCCTCGGCCGATCCGATCGCCGACGAGGAGATCGTCGACCTCGGCGATCTCATCCAGCAGGACCCGGACGCGGCCGCGGCCGCGGAGGTAATCGGCGACCCCGCGACGCTGCTCGCCGAGGGCAAGAAGCAGGGCGACAAGGCGCGCAGCGACGTCGCCGCGGTGATGAGCTTCATCAAGGAGGCGGCGCAGGGCGAGCCGGCGCGCAAGGGCGTGACGGCGGACGGCCGGGCGTACGCGCAATGGGTGAAGACGATCCAGAGCGTGGAGATCACGTTCTCCGCGGTACGCATGACGCAGGATCGGCTGCGGTACCTCTTGCAGGGCAAGGCCACGGACGGCTCGAAGAAGCCGCTGCTCACGGGCATTTTCGTGAAGAAGGGCCCGAAGACCGGCGGCGGTCGGTTCCACGTGAACCTGACGAACGTGAGTGATCTCTACAATGCTCCGGGCGCGGACGGGTCGGTCCATTTCTGGTTCGCGAATCACAAGGGCGACAAACGCGGCCGGCGTATCGCCTACGTGAACGTGGTTCGTCGGGACGACCCGCAGATGCAGAAGGTCAATTACGGCGCGGATCTCGTGCGGCTCGTGGGCATGGGCGGCCGGTTCCGGGCCGTGGGCGTGGGCGACGTGATCCCGGATCTGCCGGGCCCGGAGGCGATCGGCCTCAGGATCCTGTGGAAGGCCGGCGAAGGCGGGCGCGCCGCGGCGGCCGTGGCCTCGCTCGGGCCGGCTCCGAAGCTGCTCGGCACGGCGCACGAATGCTGGGACAAGGACGGCCTGCGCACGGCGTACAAGGATGACAACCCGAACAACGACGCGATGAACCCCGACGAGGGCGACCTCGCGATGTGCGCCGGCTTCGCGGAGGAAGCGCCGCCGGATCAGGGTGACGTGAGCGCGGACGGGCAGGATGCCGATCCGGAGCTCGATGCGCTGCTCGAGGAATCGGGCGCGATGGACATCGACGCGGCCGAGGCGGACGCGGCCGACGCGATCGGCCAGTGAACGCATGATCTGGGCGCGCGCCGCATTCGTGTTCGTCCGGGTATCCCTCGGGATGCTCGTGGCCCTTTCGTTCTCGCCTCCCGCCTGGGGCTACGAGCACGGGCGATCCGAGTACGGCGCGCGCCTTCATTTGACTTCGCTTCCGGCGCAGGTGCGTCTTGCCACACCCATGCCGGGTTTTTCCGACGGGGGCCGGGGGGCCATGCTCCGGGCGATGGCGACGTGGTCGCGCGTGTCTTGCGGGGCGATCGGGTTCTCGTTTGTCGAAGCGAACGCGGGGGAGGATGCGCCGATCGAGGTGCGGGCCGTGCTTTCCGGGTGGCGTCACGGCCGGGTGATTGCGGCGCACACGGATGTCGAGAGTGACAAGTTCACCGGGGAAATCAGGCGTGTGGTGATCGAGCTCGACGCGACGCGACGGTGGAGCGACGCGGAGAACGTGCCGGCGGATGCGATCGATCTGGAGACAGTGTTGCTCCACGAGCTCGGGCACGCGGCGGGGCTCGCGCACAGCGTGCAACCGTCGGCCGTGATGCGCGCGGGGCTCGTGCCGGGGCACGCGCCGAGGCGCGCGCTCGATCCGGATGACGTGGCGGGGATGTGCGCGTCGTATGCCGCTCCAGTATTGGAAAAGAAAGACAAACGGTCGGTCCCGACAGACGCGGGTCGTTCGTTCGTATCGGCGCCGCGAGCCCTCGCCCTCTTGGCAGCGCTCGGCGCGGGGATCGCCTCCTGGAGACGGCGGCGAAAGGCTCGCGTGATCAGCCGTTCGGATCCGGGATCAGCCCGCGCAGACGCTTGATGCCGTGGTGAAAGTTCACCTTCGCGCTGTCCTCGCTGCAATCGGCGAGGACCGCGATCTCGCGGAAGCTGAGCTCGTGGAAGAGGCGTAGCTCCACGGCGAGGCGCTGCTTCGGCGGGAGCTCTTCGAGCCGCTGCGCGACGCGCCCCCACACCTCGGCGGCGACGAGCCGGCTCGTTTCGAGGGAGTTCGTGAATGCGGGCAGATCGTCCATGTCGGCGAGCGGGCCTTCCCGCGAGGATCCGCGGACGTGGTTCAGCGCGACGTGGACCGCGATCCGATAGAGCCAGGTGCGGAAGCTCGATTCGCGACGAAAATCAGCGAGTTTTTCGAACGCATTGAGGAATGCACGCTGCGCGACGTCCTCGGCGTCCTCGGGGCGCCGGACATAGCGGCGGACGAGGCGCAGGATCCCGGGTTGGTGCGCCTTCACGAGCGCGTCCGCCGCGCTCCGATCCCCCGCGAGGACCCGCTCGACGAGCGAAACGTCGCCCTCCTCTGCCACCTCGCTCATCGATGTCCTCCTCGGCGCCGAGATGATCGGCGCGTTCATGCTCCCGCGCCGCAGAATAGCGGAATCGTGCCGCTCTGGCCACGCGAGCTCGACCATGTCGCGCGGGCGCTGCCGTCGAACGTGACGCGGATGCGGATGTCGAGAGCCTTCCGCTCGTGGACGATCTCGCCGCCGGCCGCGGGGCATTCGCCGGCGCAGCGTGCCAGGCCGCTCACCGTGGTATGGAAAGCCCGCGCGCCCACGATGGTCTCCCAATCACCGTCGAACGTGACGCATTTCTCCGTGGCATTCCAGGTGACCGTGTAAGAGCCTGCGCGCTCGATTCGATGCCCGCGCGGGCCCTGGCCCTCGCCGCTCGCCTCGACCACGAGCCGCCGTGTCTCGCCGTCCGCGTCGAGCGAGTAAAACCCCTCGGAGTCGACGTCGAGGATCGCCCGCGAGGCGTGCAAATCCCGCACGGACGCGAGCGCGTGCAGGCCATTCGCGCTGACCGAGTACACGACGTCGAGCGTCCCGTCGAGGTTCGTCGTCTTGAATGGGCCGATGCAACCGGAGAGCAGGTACTTCACCGTGTTATCCTTCCGGGTGGCCGTGACGCAGTCCGCTGGGCGGAAGACGAGGCCCGCCGTCGCCGCCGCTTTCGCCGCGGCGAGGTCGGGATGGACGCTCTTCGGGTCCACACGCGCGATCGCGCCGACGACGAGCGCCGCTTCGTTCTGCGATACGTCGAGCGCGTCGAGGGCCTGCTCGACGTCGACGCTCTCGTCCTCGCTCTCGGCAGGGCCGCACGCGGCCGCCACGAGGAGGAGGGAGGCGATGGACACACGAGTCGCTCGAGAGGGAAGGACAAAATGTGTCATACCCCTGCTCCCTGCGCCGGGGCGAGCCTCGGCGCGCTCGGAAGGCGTGGTATCTTATCGCGGAATGCGCGTTCTCGCCCGCTTCGTTTCTCGAAAAAGAGCTGGCCTCCTCGTGTCCACGCTCGCGCTCCTCGTCGCCCAGGGACAGGCGGGGATCGCGGCGGCGCAGGCCGAGGAGCGCGCAGTCACGGCGGTGGATCGCGAGGCCGCGACGCGCGCATTCGAGGAGGGCGAACGCGCGTATCGAGCCGGTGATTTTTCAAGAGCAGCCGAACGTTTCGAGGAGGCGTACCGAAACGCCCCGCACCCGGCGCCGCTCTGGAACGCGGCGAGGTCGTGGGACAAGGCCGGCGAGATCGCGCGCGCGGCGAACGGGTACGCGCGGTATCTGCGCGAAGCGCCTCGAGGCGCGGCGGATCGCGACGCGGCAGGCAAGGCGCTCGCCGAGCTCGCGACGAAGCTCGGGCGGATCGAGGTGTTCGCGCCCGAGGCCGAGGATGTGCGGGTCGATGATCTGCCGCTCGAAGGGACGAGCGTGTACGTGCATCCGGGAACGCACGTGATCAAAGGGCGCGTGCGTGGGGTCTCGGTGCAGCGGACGGAGGAGCTCGGAGCGGGGAGCGTGCGCAGCGTGGCGCTCGTCGCGGAGAATGTCGTTTCGACGCCGAAGGAATCGCCGAAAGAGCCAGCACGGCCGATCGTGAAAGCGCCGCGCCCGACGCCCACGAGCACGACGGCGCCGCGCGAAGGCAAACCGTGGCTCGTGCCGGCGCTCGTCGCGAGCGGGGCGGCGACGCTCGTGGGCGCAGGGCTCATGATGTGGTCGGGGGTCGATACGCTGAGCGCGCGCTCGGATTTCGACGCGGCGCCGTCCTGGGACAAACTCTACGAGGGTCGGGACAAACAGTTCCGCACGAACGTGCTGATCGGCGTGTCGCTCGGCCTCGGCGCGATCACGGGCGTGCTCGGATCGATCTGGCTCGTGGGTGACCGCGGCAAGGACGTGAAGGTGGGGTTTGGGGCGAAGGGCGCCGTCAGGCGATCCGAAGCCCCAAGCGTCGAACTGAAGATCACGCCGCCCGTGCTCGGAGGTCCGGCGTTCGTCGCGGCCGCGGGGAGCTTCTAATGGCGCGAGCGATCGAGCGGATCGGTCCGTACGAGGGGATCGCCGAGCTCGCCTCCGGCGGCATGGCGACGACGTTCCTCGCGCGAAAGACGGGCGAGGTCGGCTTCGAGCGGCTCGTCGTGCTGAAGCGCGTGCATCCGCATCTGCTGAAGGAGCCGAACCTCAGGGACATGCTCGCCGACGAGGCGCGCGTCGCGGCTTCGATGCGGCATCCGAACGTGGTGCCGGTGGAAGACGTGGTAAACGCGTCCGGCGAGCTTTGCCTGGTGATGCCGTACGTCGAGTCGCTCTCGCTCGGCGCGCTGCTCGACGCGGCCCGGCGCGGAGGCGAGCGGCTGCCGCCCGCGGTGGCGAGCCGGATCCTGCTCGACGTGCTCGCCGGGCTCGACGCGGCGCACGAGGCGAAGGATCTGCGCGGCGAGCCGCTCGAGATCGTGCACCGCGACGTGAGCCCGCGGAACGTGCTCGTCGGCACGGACGGGCAAGCGCGGCTCATCGATTTCGGCGTGGCGAAGGCGGCGCGGCGCATCACGCAGACGAAGAGCGGGATCATGAAGGGGACGATCGCGTACATGGCGCCCGAGCAGCTCCGGCGTCGCGAGCTCGATCGGCGCGCGGACGTGTTCGCCGCAGGCGTGGTGCTCTACGAGGCGATCACGGGCGAGCGGCTCTTCGATGGGCGAGACGAGGCGGACGTCTTGATCGGCGTGCTCGCGGACGAGATCCCGCGGCTGTCGGAGGCCGCGCTCGGCCTTTCGCCCGCGGTCGACGAGGTGCTCGAAGCGGCGCTCTGCCGGGATCCCGAAGAGCGCTTCGCGTCGGCCGCCGCGTTCGCGGAGGCGCTCGAACGCGCGCTCCCGCCGGCGCCCGCGCGCGAGGTCGCGGCGATGCTCGCGCGGCTCGGGGCGGCGGAGATCGAGCGGCGGCGAGAGGCGGTGCGTGTTTTTCTGGACCAACCGAGGTCCGAGGCGGCCACCGAGAACGCGCCGCGCAAGCGATGGTCGTCGCGGGCGATCGTGGTGCTCGCTTCGGCGGCGGCGCTCGCGGGCGGCGGTTTCCTCGCGGCGTCCGCGATGCGACGGGCGGCGCCGAGCCCGGCGCGGGCGAACGCGGGCCTGGAGGCACACATGGCATGGACGCGGGAGGCCGTGGTTGTCTCGACGAACACGACGCTCACGGAAGCGCCGGGCGGGAGCGGGGTGGCTGCCGCGCCATCGGTCGAGGCGAGGCCTGTGGCGGGCGCTTCGACCGGTTCGACGCGGCCGAAGGCGCCCGCGTCGCGATGGGATCTGCACGCGAATCCGTATCGGACGGGGGAGATCGGCGACAATCGCCGGTGATGCGTGGAAAACTTCTCGCTTGGCTCTTCCTCGGGCTCCTCGGATGTACCGTGTTCGATGGGCTCACGGTGCCCCCGGAGGCGAGCGCGCTGCCCGGTTATCTCTCGATCGAGGAGGGCGCGCGGGCGTGTAGCCTGGTCTTTCGCTGTCCGCTGCTCTCCGAGGCCATCGCGCGTTCGATCGGCGTGCCGGCGAGCGCGACGCGGTTCTCGACGTGCCTCGGGTGGCTCGCGGGCCCGCTTCCGCCCAGCCGATTCGGGCTCGCGGCGCAGGCGAGCCTGCTCGGCTGCGTGAGCGAGGCCGGGGGCTGCGAGGAGGCGCTCGCGTGCGCCTTCGTCGAGCCGCTCGGCGAGGACGACACGCGGTGCGCGGGCGTGGCGGGCGACGCGTGCGCGTCCGCGGGGATGCTCGTCGATTGCACGAGCCGGTACGCCGAGCGCTGCGTGACGCCGCACTGGGGCGCCGGGAGCGAGTGCAGGCTCGGGCTCGGGAGCGAGGGGCGATGCGCGCTCAGCGGGTGCTTGCCCGATACCGCGGCGGCGCCGCGCTGCACGTCGGGGGTCTACGTGCGTTGTGATCCGGCGACGAACCTGAAGGTCGCGAAGAATTGCAATACGGTGGGGCTCACGTGCCCGGAGGGCGCCGAGGGCGCGGACGCGCAATGCGCGACCGAGGACGGGATGTTTCCGTGCGACGAGCCGGGCGCGACGTCGTGCGCGCCGAAGGAGGCGCGGGTGCGCGTCTGCGACGGCTCGCTCGCCTCGGAGTTCGATTGCGCGGCGATGGGCGCCGCGTGCGTCGCGGAGGACGGGGGCGCGCGGTGCGCGCGGTCCGGGGAGGCATGCTCGCCGCTCGATCCCGGGATCGACGAATGCAATGGGTCGTCGATCTCGGTCTGCGTGGCCGGCTCGAGGGTCACGCTCGATTGCGCGACCCTCGGGCTCTCGTGCGTGCCGCCGGACGGGACGTCGAGCGGCCATTGTGGATAGTCAAGGAATGCGGAGAATGGCGGCGGCGCGGGCGCGGGCTTCGTAGGTGACGAATGGGTCGAGCAGGCGCGAGGCGTCGCCGCGACCGACGAGGCCCGGGGCGAGGATCTCGAGCGCGCGGAGGCGCGACTCTTCGAATGCGAAGCGCGTGATCAGATCGTGCGCTTGCCCGACCGTGACGGCGCGATTCCCGAAGACCTCGGCGAGGAACGCGAGGCGGCTGCGGTCGTCTTGCAAGGCCTCCATGTCGGCGATCGAGGTGCGGAACTGGATGGCCGAGAGGGGCCGTTCGAGCTCGAACGCGGGCGGCGGATACGCGCCGTGCGAGGGCGGCGGCGGGACGCGCTCGACGATCGGCGAGCCGTGGCGGTCGAGGGAGAGGGCCACGACGCCGGGCGTGGCCTGGACATGGCCCTGCCAAACCCTCCGGCCGCCGCGGGTCATGACGACGCCATAAGCGCGCCCCTCGGGGACGAACATGACACCGGGGCGCCCCTCGATCGAGCCGACGACGGTGTCGCCGTCATAGATCCAGGCGATCCCGCCGTAGGCCGGCGCGATGCGGAGTTCGGTGTAGCCGGGGTAGACGTTCGTGTAACGCCGCGGCGTGGGGGCGGGGCCGTATTGTGGGCGCGGGATCGATCGATGGCCGTAGGGCCGCTCCGCCGGGGGTGCCGTCTGGACCTGCGGCGGCATCTGGACGGGCGTCTGCCATTGCGCTCGCATCTGCGCGGGCGTCCTCATCTGGACTTTTCCGAGGAACGACGCATCGAGCGACGCGTCGATCCCGACGTCCGCTCGCGCCTCCATCACAGGCCCGAGCAGAGGGGCGCAAAAAGCCAGGATCGTCGCGTACTTCTTCATTTCGAACCTCCACGCAGCCATCACGTCGGCAGCGAATCTTCGACGCGACGCAGCGCGGACGATTCACGCTCATCAGGACGATTTCGACGTGGACACGTCGATCGTCTGGCGGGAAAAACGGACAAGAATCGAAGATGTGGAGAGGGTGGAGAACGTCCGGTCGGGCTCTACCGGGGAGGCCTGGGGGGTTGGTCCACCATGTCCACGGGGGGTTTGGGGATCGACGGGCTCAGGCGCTCGAAGTTTTTCATGACCTCTTGCGGGCTGGCAGGCTGGACGATCTGTTTGTCTTGTCGTTTCTGAGGCCATCCGTCGGCGCGGCACCAGTCGTAATCGAGCTCCATGCGAGAGCCGTCGTTGAGCTCGATCTTGGCAATGACGGTCGATTTGCAGGCGTTGACCGTGGCCGCGGCCTCGAACGAGGGCGCGCTCCCCCCGATGAGCTCGCTCTTCGAGATGTAGAAGACCGGATTCAGCTCGTACACCACGCGCTTGATCGAGTCCTTCTGCGCCTCGGGGACGTCGAGCGAGAGGAGGACGTCGAAGAGCGCGCCGCCTTGCGCGCCCGGGCGCTGCACCACCTTCGCCCGCGGCGTCGGGCGCAATCCTTCGGGGACCTTGCCCTCCTCGGCCAGCACGACGCTCTCGGGGCCCTCGGCGACGGGGCCCGCCCCCGCTGCCACCCCGGCGGTGGCGGGGGGCGCTGGTGCCCGCTGGCTGCGCAGGTAGGCTTCGAGATCCTTTTTTCGATCCTCGAGGCGGCGCGTCTCCTCTTCGAGCTTCTTGCGCGATTTCTCGACCTCGTCGAGCTTGGCCTGCCCCTCGCTGAGCCTATGATCGAGCTCGTCCTTGGCCCTGCGCGTGTCGTAGATCTCCACGTTTTTCCGGGCGATGTCGATCGCGAAGTAAACGACGACGAGCGCCGTCAGGAGGACGGGGACGAGCGTCACGACCATGCTCCTCTGACGCTGCGAGCGCGCCCGCTCCTCGAGCGCCGAGAGCTCTGCTTCCAACCTTTCTTTTTCATCCATGGTCATGGCTCGCCCTTCAAATGAGCCGGTGGAATCGCTCGTCGAGCACCTGCACGAGCTCGTCGTCGCGGTGCGACGCGCAACGCTGGTAGCCGTCTTTCAAAAAATGCAGCCTGTCGATCGCCTCGCGATACGACGCGAGCCGCATCGGGAGGCCGATCGAGCCCGCGAAGAGGAGCGCAAAGCCGCCCGATACCGAGAGGACCGGGGGCAGCGTGCGGTAGAGGTACGCCGCGAGCGCCATGCCGAGGACGACGGCGGCGCCGACGCTCACGAGCTGCACGCGGAGCGTCGTGCGGTGCGAGTCGATCGCGCGTTCGAGGTGCTGGATCTTGACGGCGATGCGGCCCTTGCGGGTGAGGCTCGGCGGCGAGGGCTCGTCGGGCGGAGGTGTCTTCGGCAAGGGCTCGGGCCGAGAGCCCGAGGAGACGGCCGCGTCCGCAGGGCCGAACCGGAGGGCCTGGGTGTCCTCGCCGCGGCCCGCGTCGGCCCATTCCATGGTTTGCGGGTCGTATTCGCGGCGAATGCGGCGCCCGCGGGTCGGGCCCTCGACGACGAGGATCTGGTAGGCAATGGGGAGCGCCCATTCCTTGCGGCCATACTCGGCGACGCCCGCGCTCGCGCAGGCGGCGATGGCGAGGAACCAGCCGTCGAGCTCGCGTACGTCGTGCCAATCGACGTGCTGGTGGCCGTGGAGCGCGAGCTGGAATCGCTCACGCGCGAGCCAGCGCCGCATGCCGCCTGCGTCGGTCATGACGCTGTAATCGGTGCGTCCCACGCCCGCGGGGCTCTCCAGGTGGTGGTGGACGACCGCGATCCGAAAGTGGCCGTTGCTCCGCGTGCGCCGGAGGAGCCCGTCCGCATGGTCGCGCTGGCCAATGCCCACGGACCCGTGCTCCTTCTGCGCGCTCGCTTCGAGCTCCTCGCAGGAGTTGAACGCGACGACCTCGACGTCGAGGTCCTCGAAGACGTGGTGATCGACGCGCTTGTGCGGC
This sequence comes from Polyangium sp. 15x6, assembly GCF_029960785.1. GTDB lineage: Bacteria > Myxococcota_A > Polyangia > Polyangiales > Polyangiaceae > Polyangium. Next base: position 18,579 of record NZ_JASBQE010000075.1, on the reverse strand, counting down.
GGCGTATCGGGCGCGAAGGCCGGGCGTGTGTCGCCGTAGAGCGCGCCGCGGATGCGGTCGTACAGGACGTACCGGGCCGCGGGATCACCTCCGCGCAGGACGTCGTGGTTTCCCGGGGCGATCACGATTCGCGTGGCCGGCAGGCCGAGGCCCTCGGCGAGGGCCTTCAAGAACGCGACGACGGGCTCGACGCCGGTCTCGTTGCCGCGGTCGAGGAGGTCGCCGGAGACGACGACGAGCTCGGGCGCGAGGCCTTCGTTGCGCAGGTCGTAGAGCAGGCTGCCGAGGAGCCCGCGGCGGTTGTGGGGCGCGACGGCGAGCTCGGTGGCCTCGGTGTTCCAGTAGTGGCCGCGCGCCTCGGGCGCGCAGAAATGCAGGTCCGAGATGTGGAGCACGCAGAGCCTCGGCCCACCCGATGGCATGATGCCCATGAAACGCGGGACGCGGTCCGCCGTCAAGGCCCCCCGCTCCGCTCAATCCGCGCAGCAGAGGACGCCGCCGCCCTCGGGGCCGAGCTTCGTGACGATGTGTGCCTCGGCGCAAAGATCCCCGCCCCCGCATTGCCACGGCGCGAAGAGCGCGCCACAGGCGTTGGCGGAGGTGACGTCCAAGACACCGCAGTTGCCGTCGTTGGAATTGCCGAGCGTGCCGCAACCGAAGAGGTCGTTCGCCGTGAGCTCGGTCGTCGCGCAGTCCCCGCCGCAGCTACAGCCATTGCAGATGTCGGGATCCGTGTTGGTGCCGAGCGTACAGATGCCGCAGCCGGTCGAGCCCTGCCCCGTGGCGAAGAAGACGTTCGGGGTGAAACCCACGCCGAAGCAACCGTCGGGCGCGTGCGAGGCGACGTCGTCCGCGCCCTTGCAGACGTGGAACCCGGGCGAGCAGAGGTCCGCCGCGCTGCAGCCGTTTCCGTTGGGATTCGGGCTCGTGTTGCCGGTGACGTGATTGCATTGCGGGACGGGGGCCGTGTGGATGCCTGGGACGCTCCATCCGCCCGAGCAGGCGGCGATGAGCGGGAATTGTTGCTCGTCGACGAACCCCTCGCGCGTGCCGTCGCTGCAACCGTTCGGCTTGACGCAGGCGTCGTCGATGATGCCATTACAATCCTCGTCGATGCCGTTGCCACAGATCTCCGGCTTCGGGGACACGTCCGAGGCGCATGCGAGGGCGCCTCCGGCGCAGACGACGGTGCCGTCCTTGCAAATGCCGGGCAGGTCCGCGATGCAATCGGCGCCCGCATTCTGGCTGTCCTCGTCGACCTGGCCGTCGCAATCGTCGTCGACGCCGTTGCAGAGCTCGACGGTGCAGACGGGAGGCCCGCCGCCCGTGCCGCCCGTGCCGCCCACGCCGGCGCTGCCGCCGCTCCCCAGATCGAATTCCGCGGGATCGCTGCGAGCGCCGCAGGCGATGAGCAGGGCGGGCACGGCGATGGCTGTGGCGAAGAAGGACACGCGCATGAGCAGATCGGCAGGATGCCTGGATCGCGAGGGGGCCGCAAGAATGCGGGAACCCGGGACGCGCGGCGGGTGTCCGCGATCGAGCCGCTCGCCCGAGGCTCACGCATGGACACCCCGCCGCCCCTCCCTCCCGTGAAGCCGTTCGTCCCCGTGCTCTGCCACGGTTTTTCCCTGGCCGCCCACGTGCTGCTGCTCGGCGGGGCAGCGCTCCTCGGGCGGCTGGGTTCGTACGACGCGACGTCGATCCAGGAGCACGCCCTGCGGGCGCAGATGCTGATCGTGACCGCGGAGCTGGGGGAGGCGGTAACCGAGGAGCGAGGCGGCGCGCGCAAGGTGAGCGGGCCTTGCGACGAGGGCACGATGGGGCCGGTGCGCAAGGATGCGGACCACGCGGTTGCTCCCGGGGAACGGGCCGAGGCGCGCAAAGTGGAGGATCCCGCAGCGAACGACGTGCCGCCGGGAACGTACGATCTGTCGCTCCAGCCGGGCACGATGATGTCGTATAGCTGGCAACACGAAATGGGCATCGGCTGGGGAGGAACCCAGGACGCGGTCATCAATCGGGGCGTTCGTACCGATGCGGAGTCGCCGACCCAGCGTCGCGAGCACGGGGAGGCGGACAACGCGATCCCCGGAGGCGGGCCGCCGAAAACACGCGTTTGCCCGCCGTCCCAGGGCGACCAGATCGTCTTCTGCCGCGCCACCTCCCGGATGTCGAAGCCGCTCGCGAAGACACACTGAGCCTCGACGCGTCACGTTATCCCGAAACGGCGCGAATCCCTCTCGCAGTCCCGCGCGGATTGCCGTACCCTCGCACCTGGAGGGACACGTGCATACGTTCGCGCGAGCCTTGCTCTTGGGTGCGTGCCTGGGCCTCGTTTCTTGCGCCGAAGGGAGCTCGACGCCCGACGCGGCGAGTGGTTCGTCGGGGGACGGCGGGCAAGGCGGCATCGCCGGCGCCGGGGGACAAGGAGGCAACGGCGGAACGGGCGGCGCCGCGGGCATGGGTGGCATGGGCGGCGCGGGAGGCACAGGCGGGGCCGGCGGCATGGGCGGCGCAGGCGGGGCCGGCGGCATGGGCGGCGCGGGAGGCATGGGCGGAGCAGCGCCGGTTTGTGGCAATGGCGTGGTCGAGCCGGGAGAGGCGTGCGACGGCGCGAGCGTGCCTTGCGCGGCCCTCGGGTACCAGAGCGGCGAGGCGGCATGCACGGCGGCATGCACGCTCGACGTCGCGCAATGCGAGGACTGCGGCAACGGGGTCATCCAGCCGGAGATCGGCGAGAAGTGCGATTTCGACGCGCAGGGCGATCCGCTCGTGGCGGCGACGTGCCAGAGCCTCGGTTTTCCGAACAGCGGGGCGAATCCCGGTTGCAACGACGATTGTCGGTACGACATCCGGGTCTGCCTCTGCGGCAACGGCGCGCTCGACGACGAGGAGATCTGCGACGGCTCGGACCTCGGCGGAAAAACCTGCGTGACCGAGGGCTTCGGCAGCGGGACGCTCGCCTGCACGCCCGATTGCACGCTCGACACCTCGAGCTGCAGCCTCTGCGGCAATGGAATGCTCGATCTCGGCGAGGCGTGCGACGGCCCGGACCTCGACAAGAAGACGTGCGTGACCCAGGGGTTCGGCAGCGGGACGCTGACGTGCACGAGCATGTGCACGTTCGATACGTCGGGCTGCAATCCTTGCGGCAATGGCACGATCGACCCCGGCGAGGGCTGCGACGACGGCAACCAGACCCCCGGCGACGGCTGCTCCGCGAATTGCCAGATCGAGGCGGCCGTGTGTGATCCCGACGGGACGTACACGATCGTCGGCAATCCGATCAGCTACACGTGCTGCAATGGGCTCGTGAGCGTGAACATCTCGAAGTTCGTGTTCGCCGGGGACGGGGCCATCATCGGCTCGTCGCCGTCGAACCCCGTGACGATGGCCGGCCAGGCGACGACCTGCCCGTCGGGGAATTTCAGCAATTCGGCGTCGATCGCCGGCGGATGCACGGAGACGTTCAGCCTGGTCGGGAGCTTCGACGGGCCGAACTCGTGGACGGGCCTCTACCAGATGACGTTCACGGGCCAGGACTGTAGCTGCTTCGGCGGGCTCTTCGGCGCGCCCTGCGTCAATCAGCTCTTTTCGATCAGCGCGGCGCGCTGACCCGACCCTTTTCCTCCTCGCGAAGGGCGAGCACCACGCGGCCGTGGATCGTCCCTTCCGCCATGCGCGCGAATACGCTGTTGATCGCCTCGAGCGGCTGCACCTCGGTGGTCGGCCGGATCTTGTCGTGCGCGGCGATCTCCAGTGCTTCCTTCAGGTCCATGCGGGTGCCCACGATCGATCCGCGGAGCGTGAGGCGCTTGAGCACGACGTCGAAGATCGGCGTGGGGAAATCGCCGGGCGGGAGGCCGACGAGCACGCACGTCCCGCCGGAACGAAGGGTCCCGAGGGCCTGACGGAAGGCGCCCGGCGAGACCGCGGTGACGAGCGCCCCGTGCGCGCCGCCGATCTGCTTCTGGACCTCGGCCGCCGGGTCGACGTGCAGCGCGTCGACGGCGATCTCCGCGCCGAGCTCGCGGGCGAGATCGAGTTTGTCTTCGCCCACGTCCACGGCCACGACGCGCAGGCCCATCGCCTTCGCGTAAGGAATCGCGAGGTGCCCGAGGCCGCCGATGCCCGAGACGACGACCCATTGCCCCGGACGCGCCTCCGTCTCCTTGAGGCCCTTGTAGCTGGTCACGCCGGCGCAGAGGATGGGCGCGGCGTCGACGAAGCCGAGCACGTCCGGAATGCGCCCCACGTAAGCCGCCGGCGCGACGACGTACTCGGCATGGCCGCCGTTGACCGAATACCCCGTGTTTTGCTGCGACGGGCAGAGCGTCTCCCAGCCGGTGATGCAAGGGTCGCAGGCGCCGCACGCGCTATGCAGCCAGGGGACGCCGACGCGGTCGCCTTCTTTGAGCGTTTTGACGCCGGCGCCGAGCGCGGCGACGTAGCCGACGCCCTCGTGGCCGGGGATGAAGGGCAAGGCGGGTTTGACCGGCCAATCGCCGTTCGCCGCGTGGAGATCGGTATGGCAAACCCCGCTCGCCACGACGCGGACGAGGACTTCGCCCGCGCTCGGCACGGGGACGGGGACCTCTTCGAGGGAAAGGGGTTGTCCAAACGCCCGAACGACCGCGGCCCTCATCGTACGTTGCATCATCGCTCTCCAGGTGCAGGTGGCTTTCGAGCGAGACCTTCCGCAAGGGCCATGCCATCCCTGCGATTGCCTGGTTTTGCGGCGTGATGGCCGAGCCTGCGGCTCGGGACGTGCGCCGCTTGCGTGGCGGCGCAGATGCTGCGTCTCCGGTGGAGGCGGGCTACTCGAAGCTCATCGAGGGACCGGGCCGCATGGTCGCCCGCTCCTCGAGCCAGCGTTCCGCGAGCGCGATCTCCCTCGCGCGCTGGTCGTAGCCGTCCGGCGGCGTCGCATACCCGTAGGCGAGGAAGCTCGCGACGATCTTGCCGAGGGAGGTGGTGAGCGGCTCGTGGCGGAAGCCGAGCTCGGCCTCGGCTTTCGAAGGATCCAGCATCGACATCCATTTGCTGCTGAACGGCGAGACGTCGCGGAGCTCGAGCCCCGCGGCGAGGACGTCCGCGGACGCGACGGGCGCGAGCCTCGCCCGGGATCCGAGCATTCCTCGCAGGAGCCCGAGCAGCTCCACGAGGGACGGCGTCTCCCGCTGGCAGACGTTGTACGCTTCGCCGAACGTCTGCTTTTGGCCAAGGATTTCCACGAGGAACCGCGCGACCTCGCCCGCGTAAACGTGACGAACCGGCTGCGTCCCGCCGTCCGGAACGATGACCGGACCGCCGTCGACGAGGCGGACGAGATAACGGTCGAGCCGGCGATAATGGTCGCGCTCGCCGTTCACGATGGGGATACGAACGCGCGTGGCGGGGAAGCGTGATTTCTGGAAGGCCTCGACGAGCGCGTCCTCGCAGTCGCGTTTGCCCGTGCCGTATTCCCAGTTCCCGAGCTCGTCCGCGTCCGTGGGGCGGGGCATGACGGGGCCGGCATAATCGACCTCCCGCGAAGGCCGCGGCGCGCCCTCGCGCACGAGGTAGACCTGGCCCGTGCTGATGAAGACGTAGTGCCCCACGCGGCCGCCGAGCGCGTCCACCGCGCCCCGCGTGTCCTCCCAGCGATACGCGGCGAAGTCGACGGCCGCGTCGAAGTGGCGGTTTTGCATGAGCCGGGACAGATCGGCCGTCGTCCGATCGCCCCGGAGCCGCTCGATCCGCGCGCCGAAGGCATCCGGCAGGGTCCCGCGATTGAACAAGGTGACCTGGTGCCCCGCCGCGAGGAGCCGGTGCACGAGGAGCGGCCCGACGAACCGCGTCCCGCCGATGACGAGAACGTGCATGGCACCCCTTCTAGCAGCGAAACCGAAGAGGAGACAACGGAACGGCGGCCGAGGGGTGGATCGCCCGTGATCCACCCTGCCACAATTTCGTCGAATTCATTCCACGACTCCTCCGCGGCGACGGCAGAGGCGCGCCAAACCGGCGGGATACGAAAAGGAGGTCTCGGGCGGCCCGTGGCCGCCACACCGGAGGAAAGATGCAAGCCCACGCCCCGTACGTCGATGCCCTCGCGGGCGACGCCCCGCCCGAACCCCAAGGGACCACGCCCCCGCCGCCCCCGCCCGGCGCCGCCGCGGAAGCGCCCGCCGACGAGAGCGCGCCGTCGTTCGCGAAGTCGCTGCTCGGCGACGGGCCGGAAGGCGCCGCGGGCGCGCTGCGCGACGACGCGCGGAGGTTCGCCACGGCGCTCGCGCTGTCGGCGCTGTATGGCCTTTCGATCGGGACGCGGGACGGCGGGCTCTCGATCCTGAAGCACGCGGCCGCGGTGCCGCTCGCGCCGCTCGCCGTCGCGGGGCTCGGCGTGCCCGCGCTGTTCATCGTGCTCACGCTGTTCGACGCGCCGATCGATCCGCCGGCCGCGGTGAAAGCCGCGGCGCGCGGGGCGGCGACGACGGGCCTCGTGCTCGGCGGGCTCGCGCCCGCGATGGCGCTCTTCGTGACGACGTCGAGCTCGCGCGTCGGCGCCGCGTTCTCGGCGGGGCTCGGGCTGATGCTCGCGGGGATCTTCGGGCTGCGCGCGTTTCTCGGCGCGATCGGGGTGCCGCTCGGGCGCGCCTCCGCGGGCGTGCGGACGATGAGCGGCTTCGCGCTCGCCGGCTTCGCGATCTTCGCGACGGCGCTGTCGGCGCGGGTCTGGTGGAGCACGCTGCCGATCTTCGGAGGTGCCCAGTGAGCGCCACCGTCCTCGCCCGCTTGCTCCGCGCGCCCGGAGAGATCGCCCGCGCTTGTCGCGACGACGATCCGGAGGTGCGCGCCATCGCCGCGACCTCGCTCGCCTCGATCGCGCTCGGCGCGGCCGCGTTCGGCGGTGTGCTCGGGAGCTTCCGCGGCGGCATGCAGATCCTCTACGGCGCCGCGAAGGTGCCGCTCGCCGTGCTCGCGACGCTCGCGCTCGCGGCGCCCGCGTTCCACGCGCTCGCCGCGGTGCTCGGCAGGCCCTGGCCGATGCGCTCGATCGTGGCGCTCGCGCTCGCGTCGGCGGGTCGATCGTCGCTCGTCTTGCTCGCGTTCGCGCCCGCGCTCTGGCTGATGCTCGATCTCGGCATGGGGTATCACACGGCGGCGATCGTCGCGTCGGGCGCGTACGCGGTGGCCGGCTTCGCGGCGCTGTCCTTGCTCGTGCGAGGGCTCGGCGAAGGGAAAGGGCGGGTCACCACGGCGATCGCGTTCATCAGCGTGTTCTTCGCGGTCGGCGGACAAACCGCGTGGATCCTGCGTCCGTACCTGGTGCGGCCGCGCGCGGTGAACGTGCCGTTCCTGCGCGACCGCGAGGGCAGCTTCGCCGAAGCCGTGCTGACGAGCCTGACGTCGGCCGCGATTTACAGCGACCGGCCGTATCGGATCGACGCGCCCGCGGAGTCCGACGGGTGGGAGCGCGGCAGGAGCACGCGGTCGCGCGAGGTCGAGGAAGACTTCGAGGAGGAGGGCGGGCAATGAGCCTGCGGGATCTGTCGGTGCTCTACCTCGTCGCGGGAATCTGCTGCGCGGTGGCGATCTACCGCTCGTCCCCCGCGGGGGGCTCGCGCGCGGTGATGTCGGCCGCGCTGGCCGTGCCGCTCTGGCCGCTCTGGGCGCCGATCGCGCTGACCGCGAAGCGCGCGGCGGAGGTGCCGAAGGGCGCGGCGGGCAGTGCGCTCGCCCGGGTGAAAGCCGCGCTCGCGGAGGCCGTCGCGGCGTCGCGGGGCACGCCGCTCGCGAGCGTGCTGCCGGCGGAGGCCGCGGCGCGGATCGAGGCGGAGGTCGAGCGGCGCGTCGCGCGGCACGCGGAGCTCGAAGCGCTCCTCCGCAAGGAGGCGTTCGACCTCGGGCGGGCCGAGGCGCGCGTGCGCGAGCTCGAACGCGCCTCGGGATCGAGCCGCGCGCTCGCGACGGCGCGGCTCGACCTCGACAACGTCCGCCGCCTGTCGTCGCTGCGCGACCGGGACGCGCGCGCGCTGGAGGAGCTCTGCGCGCTCGCCGAGGCGCTGCGCACGCAGGTCACGGTGGCGCGCTTCAGCGGATCCTCCGCGGCGGACATCGGTGGTATCGTCTCGGAGGTGCAGGCGCGGGTCGAGGGCCTCGGCGCTGCCCTCGAAGCCGAAGAGAGCCTCCGCGCCGAGGAGCCGATCGAGACGTGAGCAAGCACATCCTGGTCGTCGACGACGAGGCGCGCATCCGCGAGGTCCTGCAGTACGCGCTTCGCAAAGAGGGCTACGAGGTCTCCGTGGTGACCGACGGACGCGAGGCGATCGAGGCCGTCGCGAAGGGAGGCGTGGACCTCGTGATCCTCGACGTGATGCTGCCCGAGGTCGACGGCCTCTCCGCGTGCCGCCACATCCGCACCGAGAGTCGCGTGCCGATCCTCTTCCTGTCCGCGCGCAGCGACGAGATCGATCGCGTGCTCGGCCTCGACCTCGGCGGCGACGACTACCTCACGAAGCCCTTCTCCGTGCGCGAGCTCGTGGCGCGCGTAAAAGCCCTCTTCCGCAGGCTCGAAGCCCCAGGCGAGGCCACACGGAAAGTGCTCACGCACGGGCGGATCGAGGTCGACGTGGAGCGACACGAGGCGCGGCTCGACGGCGCGCCCGTGACGCTCACCGCCACGGAGCTCGGCTTGCTCGGCGCGCTGCTCGAACGGCCTGGCATCGTGCTCTCGCGCAGCCAGCTCATGACGCGCGCGTACCGCTACGACAACCTCATCACCGAGCGCACGATCGACACGCACGTCCGCAGGATCCGCGCGAAGTTCCGCGCAGCGGGCGGCGAGGACCCGATCGCGACGGTGCACGGCGTCGGGTACAAGGTCGCCGGTGCGTAGGCTGCTCGTCCTGCTCGGCCGCATCCGCGTCCGGCTGCTCGTCGTGAACCTGCTCGTGCTGTTCGTGCCCGCGATCGGGCTCGAATTCGCGCGGATCCACGAGCGAGAGCTGCTCGACGCGCTCGAGCGCGACATGTCGAACCAGGCGATCCTCGTGCGCTCGCTCGTCGAGCAAAACCTCGGCGCGGGCCGCGCGCTCGGGGATCCGGAGCACGAGAAGATCCTCGCGACGGCGGCCAAGCGGACGCGGACGCGGATCCGGCTCGTGGACAAGGCCGGCGAGGTGGTGGCCGACTCGCACGCGGACGGGCCGCCCGAGGGGCCGGAGCCGCCGCCGCCGCTCCGGCTGCCGCGCGCGCGGGACGTGCGGTGGGCGCTCGACATGCGCTCGGCGGAGAAGTGGCCCTTGGTCGCGGAGCGCTTCGAGGTGCGCTCGGCGCTCGCGGGCACGAAGGCGACGCGCACGCGCGTGCGCGACCGCGACCCGGGCGTGATCCTCTTCCTCGCGGAGCCCATCCGCGCGGGCGGCGTGGTGACGGGCGTGGTGTACGTGGCGCGATCGACGCAGCCCGTCCTCTTCGAGCTCTACCGCATCCGCTCGGGCCTCGGGCGTGTGCTCGCGGTCGCGCTCCTCGGCACGGGCCTCGTGACGCTCGTGCTCGCGTGGAGCATCTCGCGGCCCCTCGGTCGGCTCTCGCGCGCGGCCAAGCGCATCGCGGCGGGCGAACGCGACGTGGTCGTGCCCATCGGCGGCGGCGGCGAGATCCGCGAGCTCGGCGAGTCGTTCGCGTCGATGAAGGAGCGGCTCGACGCGCGCATGCGGTACATCTCGGAGTTCGCCGCGGACGTCGCGCACGAGTTCAAGTCGCCGCTCACCTCGATTCGCGGCGCGGCGGAGCTGCTCGGCGAAGGCGCGCACGACGATCCGGAGGCGCGCGTTCGTTTCTTGCGGAACATCGAGCTCGACGTCGAGCGGCTCGATCGACTCGTCTCGCGCCTGCTCCAGCTCTCGCGCATCGAGGCCTCGGCCGAGCCGATGCGCGTGTGTGACCTCGAGGCGCTCGCGCTCGCGGCGAAGGAGCGCGCGTCGGGGCCCGATCAGCCGGTGATCCTCGAATTCTTGGCCAGCAAGAAAGACGTGTTCTGTCGGCCCGTGGACGTCGATACGGCGCTCGGCAACTTGCTCGACAACGCCGTTCGATTCTCGCCGCCGGGAGAGCCCGTGCGGCTCCGCGTCGAGGGCGGCCCGCCCGAGGCCGTGATTCGTTTTGCCGTGGAGGATCGTGGCCCGGGCGTGCCGCCCGCGATCTTGCCGCGCATCTTCGACAGGTTCTTCACGACCGACGCGGATCGCGACGGCACGGGGCTCGGGCTCGCGATCGTGAAGAGCGTGGCGGAGGCGCACGGCGGGCGGGTGATCGTGGACAATCGACCCGGCCACGGGGTCACGTTCACGCTGGAGATTCCCTGCCGGCGGTGAAGAGACTCCTCTCCGCCGCGTGGAGCTTCTACCTTGCATGGGATGACGTTGGTGGATGAGGAGCCGCGCGTCCTCGAGCGAGAGGGCTGTCCGCTTCACTACTGGCTCGTCGGCGACGCGGGGCGTCCGCTCGTCGTGCTCACCCACGGCGCGGGGCTCGATCACCGGATGTGGCGCGACAACGTCGCAGCGCTCGCCGAGCACCATCGTGTGCTCCTCTGGGACGTGCGCGGGCACGGGCTCTCGCGACCGATGGGGACACGTTTCACGGTCGAGACGGTGATCGACGACATGGTGGCGCTGCTCGACGCGGTCTCCGCGCCACCGGCGGTGCACGTGGGGCAGAGCATGGGGGGGAACCTGGCGCAGGAGCTCGTCCGGAGGCACCCCGATCGCGTGCGCGCGCTCGTGCTCGTGGACTGCGCGTGCAACACGGCGGACCTCTCCTGGATGGAGCGCCTCGGCGTGTGGCTCACGCCTGCAATGCTCCGGCTCTATCCGTACGGCGCCTTGATCCGGCACAGCGCGCAATCGATCTCGGCCTTGGAGAGCGTGCGTGTGTACTGCCAGGAGGCGATGTCGCGCCTCGAAAAGCACGAGACGCTCGAGGTGATGATGGCGGTCCTCGGCTGCATGCGTGACGAGCCGGACGGCCGCATCCCGAAGCCGTTCGTGCTCGTGCGCGGGGCGCTGAGCCGCGCCGGATCGATCGCGAAACAAGGGCCCGCATGGGCCCGGCGGGATCCGTCGTGTCGCGGGGACGTGGTCATCGCGGACGCGAACCACTGCGTGAACATGGATGCGCCTCGGGCCTTCAACGACGCCCTGGGCTCGTTCCTCGCAACGCTCGCGTGACGGGAAGACGGACCAATGAAGGCTTGACGCCGGCCCGTTGATTCATTGAGGTGTCCGGGCTCTTCGCTTGCAGAGGCCCTCGGGTACGCGTCTCGGCGCAGGCGTCGGGCGAGACATCGCTAACCATTGGGAGCGAAGAATCGCGCATGACGAGGCTAACGAGGCACGTTGGTATGGCGCTCGTGATCGGCCTGGGATCGTTCGGATCCATGGGCTGCGAGCTGATCGCAGCGGTCGATCGGAGTGATATTCCGCAAGGACAAGGCGGGGCCGGGGGCACCGGAGGCCAGGGAGGCCAGGGCGGCGTAGGCGGCCAGGGCGGCCAGGGCGGCCAGGGAGGCCAGGGCGGCCAGGGCGGCCAAGGCGGCCAAGGCGGCCAAGGCGGCCAGGGAGGCCAGGGCGGCCAAGGCGGCCAAGGCGGCCAAGGCGGCCAGGGCGGCGCGGGCGGCTCGATGATGGACGAGTGCGGCGACGGCGCGATCACCGGCGCCGAGGCCTGCGACGACGGCAATACGACGGCCGGCGACGGCTGCGACGCCGCGTGCGCGCAGGAAGCGGGCTTCATGTGCTCCGGCGAGCCCAGCGTGTGCACGACGACCTGCGGCGACGGCATCCCCGCGGGCGAGGAGACCTGCGACGATGGCAACACCACGGCCGGCGACGGCTGCGACGCTTGCGCCCCGGAGCTCGGCTACACGTGCACGGGCGCGCCGAGCGTCTGCACGACGACCTGCGGCGACGGCATCAAGGCCGGCACGGAGCAGTGCGACGACGGCAACACGAAGGACCTCGACGGCTGCAGCTCGACCTGCGTCGTCGACACGTTCTCGGAGACCGAGCCGAACAACGGCTCCGCCACGGCGAACGGCCCGTACAAGGCGCCCGTCCTCGTGAGCGGCTCGATCAACCCCGGCAGCGACGCCGATTGGTACGAGCTCGTCGTGCCCAGGACGGTCGACCTGCACATCGAGACGTACGACGCCTCCGGCCCGTCGAGCTGCTTGAACATCGACACGCTCGTCACGCTCTACGCGCCCGACGGCACCACGGTGATCGGCTCCGACGACGACGGCGGCACGAACGCGTGCTCGCGCCTCGACGGCACGACGAACGCGGCGCTCAAGCACCTCGCGGCGGGCATCTACTACGTGAAGGTCGAGGAGGCCGGAAACGACAAGGTGATCCCGGGCTACAAGCTCGTCGTGACGTACGACGCGGTCTGCGGCAACGGCACGGTCGAGGGCGCCGAGGAGTGCGACGGCGGCGCGAACTGCGAGGTGACCTGCGATCGCATCCCGGTCTGCGGCGACGGCTTCGTCGACGCGCCCGAGACCTGCGACGACGGCAACACCATGGACGGCGACACGTGCAGCGCGACCTGCGAGACGTCCGTCCTCATGGAGACGGAGCCGAACGAGACGAGCGCGCAGGCCTCGGGCGGCTTCGCCCCGCCGGTGCTCTACCAGGGCGCGATCAGCCCGGCCACGGACGTCGATTATTACGCGATCAAGCTCGACCAGACGAGCGACCTCACGGTCGAGTCGTTCGACGCGAACGGCCCCGGCTCGTGCAACGGCGTCGACACGTTGCTCCGCCTCTACGGCACCGACGGCACCACGCTCCTGCTCGAGCGTGACCTCGGCGGCCTCGGCGCTTGCGGCAAGATCGACGCGAAGAAGCCCGGCGACGGCGCGGCCCGGCACCTGCCGGCGGGCACGTATTACGTCTCCGTCGAGGACTACCTCAACAACACGGAAATCCCCGGCTATCGCCTGCAAATCACGCTCGACGCGACCTGCGGCAACGGCAAGGTCGAGGGCGCCGAGGAGTGCGACGGCGGCGCGGGCTGCTCGATGACCTGCGATCGCGTCGCGGTCTGCGGCGACGGTAAGATCGATGCGCCCGAGACCTGCGACGACGGCAACACGACGCCGGGCGACGGCTGCGACGCTACGTGCACCAAGGAATCGACGCCGGAGACGGAGCCGAACGACACGAGCGCGACCGCGAGTGGTCCCTTCACGCCGTACACCATCGTGAGCGGCGCGATCACCCCGGGCAGCGACGTCGACTTCTACAGCTTCACGCTGAGCGCGGTCTCGGACGTCCGCCTCCAGACGCACGACGCGAACGGCCCCGGGAGCTGCGCGTTGCCGCTCGACACGGTGATCACGCTCTACGGCCCGGACGGCACGACCGAGCTCGCGGAGGCGGACGACGGCGGCATCAACATCTGCTCGCGCATCTCGGGCAAGACGCACGCGGGCGCGCGGCACCTCGCCCCGGGCACGTACTTCGTCAAGGTCGAGGACTTCGAGAACAACACCGTCATCCCCGGCTATCTGCTCGAGATCGCCGTCGAAGCCGTCTGCGGCAACGGCGTGGTCGAGGGCGGCGAGGAGTGCGACGGCGGCGCCGGCTGCGAGCCGACCTGCGATCGCACCCCGGTCTGCGGCGACGGCTACCTCGACGGCGCGGAGACCTGCGACGACGGCAACACGACGGCGGGCGACGGCTGCAGCGACGCGTGCGCGCTGGAGACGGGGGCCGAGATCGAGCCGAACAACTCGACGCCCGAGGCGGACGCCGGCATGATTCTCACGGGAAGCGCCAACGTGACGGGCTCGATCGCCGCGGCGGGCGACGTCGACCTCTTCCGCATCGACCTCGCGTCGGACGCAGCGCTCGTGCTCGAGACGCTGAACGACACGGGCATCGGCTGCGGCTTCACGTCCACGCTGCGCCTGCTCGATGCGACCGGGCAGCTCCTCGAGACGGACAACGTGAGCGGCGAGGGCTCCTGCTCGGCGCTGACGATGAACCTCGCCGCGGGCACGTATTACGTCGGCGTCGAGGAGGCGAACAACGACGGGACCATCGCCTCGTACATGCTGCGGGCGAAGGTGCTCACGGAGAGCGGCCCCGAGAACGAGCCGAACAACCAGCAGAGCGAGGCCCACCCGGCGACGGGCTGGGACACGGTCGTCACGGGCTTGCACATGTCCCACGACGACGACGATTACTTCGCGATCACGGTCCCGGCGGGCAAGTCGCTGCGGGCCGAGATCATCGAGGGGACGGCCGCGGAGTCGTGCGCGAACGGGGCGGATCCCATCGATAGCTACCTGACGCTGTACGATGCGGCGGGCGCGGAGCTCGGCGCGGACGACGACGGCGGGCGCGGCTATTGCTCGGCGATCGACGGCCTCGGCGCGACGGCGCCGCACGCGTTCGCGAAGAACCTCGCGGGCGGCACGTACTATCTGGTCGTGCAGGCCTCGCCGTTCTCCGCGATGCCGGGCAATCCCATCGCCGTGTTCGATTACAAGCTCGCGATCACCATCCGGTGAGCCGCCGGGATGGGGGCGGCAATCCGCCCCCATCCGTCCCGCCTCTGCCCATCCTCCAAGCTTGACGCCATCACGAAGTACGCGACAACTGGGGAATGTTTCCCCGGTTCGTCGCGCTCTCCGCGTTCGTCCCGTTTTTCGGCTGCGCGCAAGGTACCGAGCCGCCCGATTTCACGTCCGGGGCAGGCGCCTCGCTCGCCGCGAGTAGCTCGTCGTCATCGTCGTCCGCGAGCAGCAGCTCCGGGATGGGCGGCGCGGGCGGAAGCGGCGGCGTCGGCGGTATGGGCGGAAGCGGGGGCGCGGGCGGAAGCGGCGGCGTCGGCGGCAGCGGGGGCGCCGGCGGTATGGGCGACGGGGGCGGCTCCGGTGGAATGGGCGGCTCCGGTGGAATGGGCGGCTCCGGCGGGGGCAATCCCACGGGCACGCTGCTCGTGCTCGCGGGCCCTGGGGCGGGGGCAGCCCATTACGATCCGGCCGCGGGCTGGGCCACGGGCTCGATCAACCTCCAGTTTTCCGCGGCCGGGCTCGCGCCGAAGCCGGAGGGCGTGGTGGCGGTCCTGCGGCGCCAGAGCGCGGATGCGGCCG
Organism: Polyangium sp. 15x6; assembly: GCF_029960785.1. Classification (GTDB taxonomy): domain Bacteria; phylum Myxococcota_A; class Polyangia; order Polyangiales; family Polyangiaceae; genus Polyangium. The sequence continues at coordinate 3,428 of NZ_JASBQE010000075.1, read as the reverse complement.
AGAACAACGAGCTCTTCTGGGCGACGTGGACGAAGGCCGGGGGCTTCGGGGCCGTGCAGAAGGTCGGCGACTTCGGATTCGCGAAGGACGGCCCGGCCGCGTCGCCGCTCGGCGTGGCCACGCTGATGACGTTCCTCGGCACGGACCACAAGCATTATTTCGCGCAATACGAGGCCGGCGCGTTCGGCCCGTTCAACCCGATGCCCGCCGGCATGGTGCAGATCCCGGCGTTTGGCCCGAGCGCGACCGCTCTCGCGAGCGACGGCGCGGCGGGGGCGTATGCGGTGTACGCGGGCGACGACGCGCATATCTATTACCTCGCGAAGAGCGGGCCCGGGGGCGCGTGGACGCTTTCGGCGCAGGCGCCGACCTCGCCCGTGGCGAACTGGCTGCGGCCGTTCGCGCTCGTCGACGCGGATCAGGATTTGCGCGTTTTCTACGTGCGGCAAGCCGACAATCGGATCTGCACGGTCAAGCTGACGACGCCGCAGAATTCGTGGACCGCGGAGGAGAGCGTGGGCACGGCGACGACGGGGCTTTCGCCCTCGGTGGCCGCGACGGCGGCGGGAGATTTCGTGGTCGCGTTTCGAGGCGTGCTGAACGAGGGGATGTATTTCGTGCGTGGAAAGGACGGGGCGTGGGGCGCGGCCACGACGATCGAGGTCCCGCAAACGACGTCGTCGACGCCGGTCGCGCTTTCAGGGTTGTCAGGGGCCGATGCGGAGATCGTGTATGCGACGGGGGGGACGCTGAAGCATGCGCGGGTGAATGGGGCGCAGGCGACGGTGGCGGCTGTGCCCGGGGTGGCGAATGTGACGAATGTGGCGGCGATGATCGTGCCTTGATCAGCTTCCCGTTCGCCTCGCCTCCCCCGACCTCTACATCGACGCCCCCGACCTCCTTCGAGACGCCCCCTCGGCCGTACATCGGCGCCCTGAACCTCCTTCGAGACGCCTCCCAGCCGTACATCGACGCCCCGCACCTCCTTCGAGACGCCTCCCAGCCGTACATCGACGCCCCGAACCTCCTTCGAGACGCCTCCCAGCCGTACATCGACGCCCCGAACCTCCTTCGAGACGCCGCCTCGGCCGTACATCGGCGCCCCGCACCTCCTTCGCGACGCCTCCCACCCGCTTCGCGACGCTCCCCAGCGTTCCAGAGCACGAATCCGCCCTTTCCGAGACGCCCCGATGCGTTACCGTCCACGCGCAACATTCCACCTCTCCTTCCGTTCACGGAAAGGAACCATCATGCCCCTCGATACAGCCACCATCGCGCCCAAGGCCCGGCAGGAGTACCTCCGCATCGGCAAGCAGTTCGGCTCCACCGATACCCTGAACCAGGCCAACAAGACCCTCGAAGCCCTCCTGAAATACGCCCCCGCCCTCAAGAATCACGGCTTCAATGCGGCCGACGTCGCGCGGCTCTCCGACGGGCGCGACGCGCTCATCGCCGCCGGCATCGGGCGCGCCGGGGTCGCAGGTCAGCGCAAGCTCACCAACAGGGGATTCATCGCCGCATTGAAGGAAGGAAAAGGCGCACGCGAGACCGCCCACAGCATCCTTTACGCCGGGCGAAGTGACCTCGAAGAGAAGGGCGACGAGGTCACCGCGAATGCGATCGCCGTCGCCCTGGACCAAACACGCGCCACGCAGGACGACGCCGAAAAGCTCGCCGTGCAGCTCGATACCCTGCGAGATGTCCTGAAGGGCCAGGCCGTGGCCGCCGTCGTCGAGGACCGCGGTGGCCCGGATGCCGTCACGCGCCTCGGAAAAGCCGCCGACGCCTTGCGCGCCGCCGCCAAGGAGCGCGAGGGGCAGAGCACCGTGGCCGCGACCGAGCAGCTCGACCTGATCGACGGAATCATCGTCACGCTCGCCCGCTCCGCGCGCAAAGCGGCGCGCGCGGCGGCCCGCGAGACACAGCACCCCGCGCTCGCCGCCGCATTCGAGCTCACGCACCTGTACGGCACGCGCGGCGAGCGCGCCCAGGCGGCTGAAGAGCCCCCGAGCGCGCCCGGCTGACGCGTCGGATCAATCCCGGATCCGCACCGCCCCGAGCCGCGCCCCCGCCTCGATCACCCTCTTCGCAATCGCCATCCCCTCCCCGCGCCGATCGAGCTCCTTCGGTACGAGCCCTCGCTCGAGCGCCTCCCGGAGCTCCGGGTGTGTCTCCGCGTGCTCCCTTCGCGCCATGAGCTCGGCCATCGAGACATCCACCGGCGGCAGCTCCACCGGCGGCCGGGGGTCCGACAGGTACGCCGGCTGAATGCACGACGAAAGGTCGTTCGCCGCGGCGATTCGCTTGTTCCACGCCGGCAACCCGAACCGCCGGCAGAGCGTGCGGATCACCGAGACGTGCTCGAGCCGCGTGCCCACGGCGCACCCCTTCCGCGTGAACGGCCCCGCCACGATCGACGGTACGCGGAAGCCGAGCTGCTCGAATTCGGCTTCGTCGTCGTCCGTGGTCGGCGGCGCCACGTGGTCGAAGAATCCGCCGTGCTCGTCGTAGGTCAGGACGAACATCGAGCGGCCCCATTGCGGGCTCTTGGCGAGCGCCGTGTACACGCTCGCGATGAGCGCCTGCCCGAGCCGGATGTCGTGATCCGGATGGTCGTCGTTCGCGCCCGCGCCGAAGAACTGCGGATCGATGAAGACCACGTTCGGCAGCGTGCCCGCCTCCGCGTCCGCGAAGAATTGCTCGATGCCCGCGAGGCCGTTCGTCTTGAGATATCCGCCCGAGCACCACGCGATGTCGTGGTAATAGACCTTGTGGCTGACCTTGGCCTCGTTCAGGTAATCGAAGATGCTGTCGAAGCCGAGGACGGGCAAATTGCCCTTTTGCCCCTTGCTCGTCCCGCCGTGCAGGTAAAACCGGTTCGGCCACGTCGGCCCCATGACCGAGGCAAACCATCGATCACAAACCGCGTGCGCGTCGGCGAGCGCATACAGGACCGGGATCTGGTCGCGGACGTGGTACCCCATCACGTCCGCCTGGGCCGATCCCGCATGCGCCAGGACGAACCCGTCGTTCTTGCCGCCGTTCCACTGCGCGTGCGCGGCGTCCCAGTTGTGCGGCGGATCCTCGGGCGTGTAATCGTCGAGCTTCGAGACGGTGATCCATGTTCCGTCCGGCGCCGGGTTCTTTTCCGTGCCGTCGAGGCCAATCACGTCGCGGCCCTCGAGCAGGCGCAAGCTGCCGAGGTAATGGTCGAACGAGCGATTCTCCATCATCAGGATCACGAACGTGTCGATCGGCGCGAGCAGCTCCTCGGGCGAGAGGCCGCCCGAATCCGTGCAGCTCTCGCCCGGATCACCGCCGCCCGCGCCGCCTTCGCCGCCCATTCCGCCCGCGCCGCCCGCGCCCCCGGCGCCGCCCGCGCCGCCTACGCCTGCGCCGCCCGCGACGTCCGTCGCCGAACCCGCGCC
>NZ_JASBQE010000074.1:0-57500 GCF_029960785.1 Polyangium sp. 15x6 | reverse complement strand
GATCTACAGCCCGAGCGGCGCGTCGTCGGGCATCGGCTTCGCGATCCCGGTCGACACCGTTGCCCGGCTCGTTCCCCAGCTCATCGAGAAGGGTCGCGCTTCGGTCGCCGGGATCGGCGTGCAGGTGAGCCCGACCTTGGATCGCGCGGCGCGACGCGCAGGGATCGAGGGCGTCGTCATTTATGAAGTGATCGAGGGCTCGCCCGCGGAGAAGGCCGGGCTCGAGGGCGTGCGCGTGACCCGCGGCAAGCGCGTGGTGCTCGGCGACGTGATCGTGGCGATCGACGGCAAGCGCGTGCGAACGAACGAGGAGCTGCTCGACGCGTTCGATCACGTCGGGCCGGGCCGCCAGGTGAAGCTCTCGGTCATCCGTGAAGGAAAGGAGCGGGACGTCCCCGTGGAGGTCGTCGCGATGTGACGGGCGATCAGGCCGAGGTGCAACGGCGGCGGCGGCCGAGGATCAAGAGGAGGCCGAGCAACCCAGACACCAGAGGCCCCGCCGGCTCGTTCGCGCCCCAACGGCATCCGCAGCCCCCGTCGTCTCCCGCATCTCCACCTCCACCGCCGTCGCCGCCTGCGCCTGCACTCCCGCCTCCGCCTCCGCTTCCGCTCGCGCTTCCGCCTCCGCTTCCGCCCGCGCCTCCGCTTCCGCCTCCGCAGACGACCTCCGGCTTGATGGCCTCGGCCGGCTTCCATCCGGGGTTCGTGCCCGCGCCCGCGTACGCACCGCGGAACGCGAAGTCCTTGCGGGGGCTGCCGTTGAAGTCGCACGCGTGCTCGGGATCGTCGACGAACTCGCTCGTGTCGAGCGGGCTCGTCTCGGCCTTGCCGGGCAGCGGGTAGAAGTCCATGTCGCCGAGGGCGATCGACGGCTTCTGCACGTAACTTCCTGCGTTCGCCGCGACGTCGACGAGGTTCGAGCCGGTGCCCATGCTCGGTCCCGAGACGGCCTCGTCCGCGAACACGAGGTTCCCCGCGACGAGATCTCCCTCGGTCGCCTCGCTGCCGAAGACGACGGCGCGCTTCGCGGCGTAGAAGGTGTTGTCGTAGACGCGGGCGTAGAGGAGCGGGAAGCCTTCGTGCTCCGCGAGCCGGAGGGCCGTGTCGGCGACGTCGACGAAGAGGTTGTCGTGCACGGAGACGCGGCCGGTCGCCTGCACGAGCGGCTCGCTCATGTTGTGCACGAAGACGTTCCCGTAGACCTCCGCGAACGCGCCGGCGCCGGGTCCGCTCGGGGGCGGGCCGCCGACGAGCAGGTTCGGCCGCGGGCCGTCCGGGCTCGGCTGGTCATCCTTGAGGAAGACGTTGTGCCGGATGATCGTGCGCGGCGCGTCGACGTTCGGGAGCGCAGCGTGCGCGGGCCAGGCGTTCTGGTTCTTGATCTGCATGCCGTAGCCGATCGTGCGCTTGACGAGGTTGTACTCGATGACCGCGCCCACGAAGGGATCGGCGTGGCTCGAGTTGCCGAAGTACATGCCCGTGCCGGCGCCGTCGATGACGTTGCGGCGCACGATCCAGCCGTAGGTCGGGGTCTTCGTGGAGATCGCCACGGTCTGCTGCGAGCCGTTCTGGCCGACGAAGGTGCAGCCTTCGATGCGCACGTGGTGGACGACGTTGTTCGTGCCGTTCTTGGCGCTGACGCCGAACACAGAGGCGATGCCCTTCCCGTCGACGGTGATGTTCTCGACGGCGATGTACGAGGAATTCACGAGCTCGACGGTGTTGCAGCAGGCGTTGCCTTCGAAGACGGCGGGCGCGCCGGAGGCAGGGCCGCGGACCGTGATCCACGCGGCCTCGGTGCCGTTCAGGTTCGTGATCGGCAGGCCTTGCGTGTACGTGCCCGGGGCGAAGACGAGCGTGTCGCCGGGCTTCAACGTGTCGAGGAGGTCGCGGTAGTTCGACGGGTCCGCCTCGACGTCGGCTGCGCTCGCCACGGCGGCGGCGAAGAAGACGGAGAGGAAAGCGAGAGAAGCGTGGAGCTTGCGCATGGCCGCGCATGGTAGCGAAGCCCCGCCGAGCGAGAGCTAGCGCCGCTGCTCGATGCGTACCGTCACGTCGACCGTCTCATGCGCCGCGTCGAGCTCGACCGAGGGGTTCACGTCGACGACGCTGCCGCGGGCTTCGTGGAAGGCGCGGATGCGCTCGATGTCTGCCGCGGCGCTCGTGCGCGAGAAGATCGCGCCGGACTTCAGGGTCCAGAAGTCGCGCTCGTAGGTCTTCACCGGGCCGATGAGATCTCCCTCGAAGGTGACCTTACGGAGCCGAAAGATGGGGCCTTCGGTCACGCGAAGGACGATCTCCACGGCGGCGCCGTCGTCCGACGCGACGATATCGGGCGCCGCGACGTTCGTCGTGAGGCGGCCCTTGTCGTAACCATCGGCCTGGATCACGAGGACGTCGCGCTCGAGTGCCAGGCGATCGAGCGGCTTTCCCGCGGTCGTTCGCATCGAGGCGGAGAGCTCTCGCGCGCGATCGGACGAAGGTCCTTCGAAGCGCACGGCGCGCACGATCGCGCGGGGTCCGGGCGTGGCGCGGATGACGAGGGCCACGCCGCCGTCGCGCGGCGTCATCTCGAAGTCGACCTTGGCGTGCAGGTAGCCGGCGTCCAGCATCTTGCGGGTCGCGTCGGATGTCATCGCGTAGACGAGCCCGGGATCGGCGACCTCGGGTCGTTCGACGACCACGCCCGCAGGCAAGGCCCCCGAGGGATCCGCACCCTCGATCTCGAAGGCGACGACGCGAGGCCGCATCCGCACCCCGTAGACGAGCACCGTGCGGAGGCCCTCTTCGCGGTGGACGATGATGTCCTCGATCCGGCCGTCCGCGTAGAGCGCGCGGACGTCGTCGTCGACTCGTTGCTCGTCCAAGGGTTTGCCGATCCCGTGCTTCACGCGCGCGCAGAGCTCCGGAGGCACACCGGCGCCCTGGATCTCGATCCGAGCGATCTGATCCGCGGGCCCGCTCTCGCGCGTGTCTGCACAGACGACCGTAGGATCCTGCGCACGAGCCGGCTCGCTCTTCGCGCCTGCGTCCTTGGCCGGCGCCGTCGTGCGCGTGCCCTGGCCCGCGCCGCCGCATGCTGGTGCACTCAGGGCGACGAACGCCGCGAGGATCAGGCCGGCGCGCGTGTTCACAGTCGCACCTCGATGTGCACCTCGCGCTTGCTCTCCTCGAGCATCGCGCGCGACGCCTCCTGCACCAGCGCGTCGTTCAGCTCCGCGAGCCCCTTCTTCTTCCCCGCGAGGTACACGCGCAAGCACTTGAACAGGAGGAGCTGCCTGTGAACATCGTCCCGGTAGTCGGCCTCGGAGTGCCCGGCCGTGCGGACCTCGGCGAGCAAGGCATCCCGCGAGAGGTTGTTCTTCTGCGCGAGCGAGTCGATCGCCGCGTCGATCTCGCTCGCCGCCACCACGATCGACGCCATCCGCGCGCGCCGCGCGATCAGCCGCTCGTCGACCATTTGACTCACGAGCTCGCGGTACATGCGGGCCTCGGCGACCGGCCGTGTCGCCTCATCGACCGAGGCGAGCCCCCGGAGGAGCGGCGCGGCGCGGCGGCGCACCTCGACGAGCGTGATCACCTCGCGATCCACCACGGCGACGATCCGATCGACCACGACACGACGAACGGGCTCGGCTCGGACGGGCGTGGATGCCGCGAGCATCACGCCGAACGCGAAGAGGAATGCCATGGTGATCCGGAAGGGCGACATCACCTGTCATGCTACGCTCCTCGGAGGCACGATGACCACGTTTGCACGCATCGATCGAGGCGAGGGGCGCGCGGCTTTCGCGCGCCTCGACGGGGACAAGCTCCGCTTGCTCGCGGGCGCGCCCTGGGAGCGAGCATCCGAGACCGGGGAGGAAGTGCCGCTCGCCGGCGCGCGCCTGCTCGCGCCGGTCACGCCCACCAAGATCGTGTGCGTGGGTCGGAACTACCGCGCGCACGCCGCCGAGCTCGGCAACGACGTCCCGGCCGAGCCGCTCCTCTTCTTCAAGCCGCCCTCGTCGATCGTCGCCGTGGGCGATGGGATCGAGCTGCCCGAGGAGAGCAGCCGCATCGATCACGAGGCCGAGCTCGGCGTGGTGATCGGCGCGCGTTGCCGACGAGTCTCGGAGGAGCGCGCGCTCGACTTCGTCTTCGGCTACACGTGCGTCGACGACGTCACGGCGCGCGATCTGCAGAAGAAGGACGGCCAGTGGACGCGCGCGAAGGGGTTCGACACCTTCTGCCCCACGGGCCCGCTCCTCGTCACCGGGATCGATCCGAGCGCGCTCGCCGTGCGTTGCCGCGTGAACGGGGAGATCCGGCAGGACGGGAATACGCGCGACATGATCTTCTCGATCGCGCGGCTCATCGCGTACATCAGCGGCGTCATGACGCTCGAACCCGGGGACCTGATCGCGACTGGAACGCCGCACGGCGTGGGTCCCATCGCGGCCGGCGACGTCGTGGAGGTCGAGGTCGAGGGCGTGGGGACCTTGCGCAACCCGGTCCGCGCGCGCGGCTAGGCCGCCGCTCTCTTGGCCACGCCGGGCAGGCGTGGACACAATGAGCGGCGCGATCGTGACGTCCCTCGATCCTCCCCGCCCCGACTCCGTGCCGCCCCTCGCCTCGACGCTCGTCGAGGCGCCGAAGGCGACGCGCCCCGGACGGCGCGCCCTGGCCGAAGCGACGCTCGTGCTCCTCGCGGTCGGGACCGCCGCGACGCTCGTCCTCTCGGTCACCCTTCCTCCGCAGCGGCGCCTCGAAGGGCGCAGGCTCGCGTCGCTCGTCCCCGAGCCTCCGCCGCCCCGCGCGCTCGCCCCGGACGATCTCGACCAGGAGCCCGAGACGCTCGACGCGCAGCGCGCGCGCCTGCTCGATCGCATGCGCGTCGGCCTTGGTTTGTCGGAGACGCATATTGACGCGGTACGCGCCATCTTCGACGCCTCGCCCGTGCTCGGCCAGGGCAACCCCGTGATCTCGCGCCACCCGATGTCGCGCTCGGAGTGCCGGCGCATCCGCCTCGAGGCTGGGGTCACGGAGGCGAACGTGCCCGCCTGCGGGGCTCCTTCCATGGTGCCGCTCCACGATCCTTCGTCCGGCCAAACCGAGGCCGACGCGCGGGTCTGCATCGACCAGCTCGAATTCCCGAACCTGCCCTGCGAATACCCGGTCGTGCACGTGCGCGCGAGCGAGGCGGCGGCGCTCTGCCGCGCGATCGGCAAGCGTATCTGCGACACGCACGAATGGGAGGGCGCCTGCGCGGGCGCGGTCCACACGCCGGAAGCCGAGTACGAATGGGGGCGCCCGCGCGCCGAGGCGACCTGGTACCACAACTACAAACGCGAAAAGGTCTGGGCCTACGGCGCCGCGAAGAACCACGCCCTCTGCGGCACGTCGAGCAGCCGCACCCCCGGTTGTCCGGGCGGCGGCTACGACCAGTGCGGCTCGAACACCTATCCCGCCGGCGCCTTCCCGGCTTGCCGGAGCCCGCTCGGCGTCTTCGACATGCACGGCAATGCCGCCGAGCACATGAACCTGCCCACGTTGCCCGAGGAGCTCGCCGTGAGCGGGGGGCTCGGATTCACGGAAATGAAGGGGAGCTGGTTCGTCTTCGCGACGATCGAGGCCCACGAGGACGATTGCCGCTGGCGCGCGCCGAGCTGGCACGAGACGCGCCTCGCGAGCGAGAACAGCCACGCGAATTACCACCTCGGTTTCCGCTGCTGCAAGGACATCTGAAAGCCGAAAATCGGCAACATCGAGAGTCTCCTGCCTGACGGCAATACGCTCCGATCCGCCTCGGCCTCCACGAGCGTCGACGTGGCGCAGTGCCTGCCTCGCAGTACACTCGACGGCACAGGGAACGGGACCGTACCGAGGTGGAATCCTCGGCGTCGCCTGATCGGTTCAATTGCCTCACCGGAAATTCGCCCTCGCCACCGAGACGCCCGAGCACACGCGTGCCGAGCCCACGCATCTGCGTATCCTGGCGAAAGCGGCGAGTCGGCTGGTCCTCTGCGACGAGCCGTCGGAGCTGTTCGGGTCGCTCTTCGAGGAGCTGGCGACCGACCTCGGCGTCGAGCTTTACTTCAATTACATGGTCGGCGAAGCGCCGGACACCCTCGTCCTCGAATCGGCCGGGGGAATCTCGGCCGAGGACAAGCTACGATACCGGCAGATCTCGTTCGGCCAGTACATGTCCGGGACCATCGCCGCGACCCGAAGACCTCTCATCGCCCTCGATCTCCAGCATTCGAACCTTTGTCAGGGTGCGGAGCTGAAAAAGTCGGGCGTGCTGGCCTATGCGGGATATCCGCTGATGTCGCACGGCCGCCTGCTTGGCACCCTGGCGTTCGCCAGTACCAAGCGCTCGCGCCTCCACGCCGACGAGCTCCAGATCATGCAACTCCTCAGCGATCAAGTCGCGGCGGTGCTCGAACGCAATCGCCTGGTCCGGAACCTGCGGGCGAGCGAACAGACGGCGCAGCGCCACCTCACCCTCCTCCAGAACGTCTATTCCACCGCGCCGGTGGGCCTCTGCTTTCTCGACCGAGAGCTCCGGTACGTGCACGTCAACGAGACGCTCGCGCGTATCACCGGCCGGCCCGTATCCGAGCATCTCGGCCGCACGCTCGGCGAGTTCATCCCCGAGGCCACGCCGTTCAAGGATTTGTGCCAGCAGGTCCTCGACACGGGGCAGGCGGTCACGAATTGCGAGCTCCGTCATGAGCGCCCCGAGGGGGATCGGCATTGGCTGGTCAGCGTCCACCCCGTGCATGGCGAGGCGTCCACGCTCCTCGGCATCAACGTGGTCGTGCAAGAGGTCACGGAGAGAAAGCGCGCCGAGCAGGCTCTGCGCGAGAGCGAGCAGGCGCTCCGCGAGGCCGATCGCCGCAAGGACGAGTTCCTCGTGATGCTCGCCCACGAATTGCGCAATCCCCTCGCCCCCATTCGTACGGCCATTCAGGTCCTCGACATCACGGGCGGCACCGCGCCGGACGTGGTCCGCACGCGCGAGATGATCCAGCGGCAGGTCACGCACATGGCCCGGATGATCGACGACCTGCTCGACGTATCGCGCGTCGCCCGCGGCAAGATCGAGCTGCGCAGCGAGCCGTGCAACCTCGCGCGGATCGTCCGCCAGGTGGCCGACGATTACGGGCCTGCGTTCCGGGGCAATGGCATCGAGCTTCTGGTCTCGCTGCCGGACGAGCCCGTCTGGACCCTCGGGGATCACACGCGCCTGGCGCAGGTCATCGGCAACCTCCTGCACAATGCGCTCAAATTCACGGACGCGGGCGGACAGGTGCTCGCTTGCCTCGTGACGGATCCGGCGACGAACAGCGCGACGATCGTGGTGCAGGATTCGGGGATCGGCATGGAGCCGTCCATGATCCCGCGTGTCTTCGAGACCTTCAGCCAGGCCGACAGCAGCCTCGATCGAAAGCGCGGCGGCCTCGGGCTCGGGCTCTCGCTCGTACGGAGCCTGATCACGCTGCACGGCGGATCCGTCGAGGCCCACAGCGAGGGGCCGGGATGCGGCTCGACCTTCTGCGTGCGGCTGCCTCTCTCGTCCGCGCCAGCGCGTTCCATCGGACAACCGGCGCCCGCCCGGCCCGTCTCTCCTTCGCGGGACGAGACTTTGCGGGTGCTCGTGGTCGAGGACAACCGCGACACCGCGGACATCCTCCAGAAATTGCTCGTCCTCCTCGGGTATCGCGCCGAGGTCGCATATACCGGGCCTTCGGGGCTCGACGTGGGGCGCAGGCTCGCGCCGGACGTCGTGCTCTGCGACCTCGGTTTGCCGGGAATGGACGGCTATGCGCTCGCGCGGGCGCTGCGGGCCGATCCGACGACGGCGAGGGCGTACCTCATCGCGCAGACCGGGTACGGGCACGCGGAGGATCGCCGCCGCGCGCGGGAAGCGGGCTTCGATCTGCACATGACGAAGCCGATCGATCCGACCGAGCTCGAGCGTGTCTTGTCGTCGGTCGCGGCGCGCGCTTAAAACATCCGCATGCCAATCGTGAGGCCGGGCCAGCCGAGAATGGGGTTCGCATTGGTCGGATCCAGCCCGGAGCTGTCGTAAGGCGCGAGCAGGGCGTCTTCCACCGAACGTGCATTCACGACCGTGTAACTCGGGCCCGCGAAGACGCCGAGGCGCGCGCCGATTTCCAGAGCAGCGACCGCGCGCACCTGCACGAGGAACGCGGTGGGCGCGAGGCTCGGCATCTCGTGGAGCGAATAACCGAGCAGATCGAGGTCGAGGGAGAACCGCTTCGAGATCTGCACGTGCCCGCCGAGGCCCAAGCTGAGTGCGAGTCGCCGCTCGCTCCCCACGAGGCGCGTGCCGATGCCGTAGATGTTGTGCATGTAATCGCCGCCGTGCTCGATGCCGGCCATCACGATGCCCGTCTCCTGCCCCCAGAGATCGATGTGCAGGCGGCCGCGGCGGATGATGTTGATCAGGCCAAACGACAAACTGGAGCGGTCCGCATAGTTGACGAGCCCGAGCTGCACGCCCTTCACGGGGCCCGTGGCCACATTGACGGCGCCGATCTGCACCCCCGACACGGCCCCCCCCGCGATGTTCAACGCGCCTATTTGAGCGCCGACCACGTCGCCGGCGATGTCGAGGGCGCCCATCTGCACGCCGTAGACCGGACCCGCGGCGATATCGATGGCGCCCATCTGCACGCCGCGGAGCGAGGATGCGAAATTGAATCCGCTCGCCGCTTGCACGCCGCGCACGGGGCCGGCCACGATGTTCGCGACGGCGGTGAGCTGCACGCCGCAGGCGAATTCGCGCTCGATGTTCAATCCGACGCCGACTTCGAGGCCATCGAGGCCCGTGGCATAACCGGCGAGGAAGTTCGCCGAGACGTTGTGCACGACGTTCGACCCCCGGCTCGTCGACGTCCCGACTCGCGGAAGCACGTTGGCGCCTGCAAAAAATTGCGTGGCATCGTGACGCCAGCAAGGCGCGAGTTCTTCGAGCGAGGGCGTCCGCGTGGGCGTGGCGGGGGGCCCGACCGCAGGCACGGGAGCCGGCGCAGGCGCAGCCTTGCGAGGCGCGGGGGTGTTTTTTGGCGGAGTCACCTTCGCGGGTGGCTCCTGCGCCGGAGGCTCGCTGTTTTCTGCGACGGGGGGAGGCTCGACGGGCGCGTCGCTCGGCGCATCACTCGGCGGCTCGCTCGGCTCGACCGCTGGTTCGTCCTCGGGCCGTTTGCCGAGCAATGCCGCGAGCTCGGCGGCCTCGTCGCGCGCCAGGTTTCCGGCGAGCAAGGCCAACGTCTCCGCCGCGCGATCGGAGTCGTCCGGAAGATCGATCGTACGACCGACGCTCGCTCCCTCGCCGCCTGCGCGATACGTCAGCGTCACGCGCCGCCCGCCCTCGCCGCGCAGAACGAAGGACGCTTTGCCCGCGGGCGCCGCGCCCGAAAGGACGACGGTCTTGCCAATCTCGCGACCAATCGCCGCGCGCACGGCTTCCGGATCCACGTCCCAGGGCAAACCCTCGACGACGAGGACGACGGCGCTGCTCGCGGGCTCCTCGGCGAGCGCCGCGCCGGCATACGTGGAAATGGCGAGCGGGCCCGCGGCGAGCAAGGAGACGCGGAGCGCGAGGAGAATGGCGCGCGAGGCCCTCGTGGCGGCGTCGTTTCGGTTCATCGCGGACTTCGTGCCCGGAGGCGACCCATTCGTTCTTTCGGCGCGTACGATTCGAAGGGTATCACGGCGTGGGGCCGCGCATCGCGTCGAGCAGCGCTTTCGCCTCGGCCTTGCGATAACCGCCGAACGAGCCCGAGGCGAAGAGCTCGAGCGTCCGCTCGGCCTCGGCCGTTCGCCCGAGCCGCACGAGGCAAAGCGCGCGGTTGTAATGCGCCTCGGGCGCGAAACGACCACGCGGCGCTGCCCGCAAATAGGCGTCCCATCCCGCGAGCGCGGCGGCGGGATCACGCGTGACGAAATGGGCCTGATGGGCCGCGCGGTACAGCGCGTCGTCCGTGTCGACCCGAGGCGCAGGCGCGGCGGCGGGGGCTTCGGCTGCTTCGGCAGCCTTCTCGCTCGGCTTCGGGGGCTCCGCTGCCGCAATCCTTGGAGCCGCAACCATTGGAGTACCAACGGTATCGACGGACGCGACCTGGGGCTCGCTCGGCGGCGGAACCTCGGGCTCGGCCGCCTTCTCCGCGGGTGCTTCCGCCTTCTCCGCGGGCACGTCCGCCGGGGCCGCCCCCTTCACGTTTTTCGCGACGGGCACCGCGGCCGGCGGATTCGGCATCACCTCCGCGGGCGCCTCTTCTGCGTCTCGACCGAACCCGAGATCGTGCTTGAGCTCGTACCAGACGTCCGGCAATCGGTGCGTCGCCTCGGCCCACGCGACCGAACCCACGAGCACGGCGGCGAGCGGGACCATCACGCGGATCGCCGTGAGTTTGCGCGCGCGACGCGCCTTCAGCGTGGCGAGTACGCGGGCGCGCGTCTCGTCTTGCCGGCCCATCGATGCGTCGGCCTCTTCGCGGAGCGCGCGGGTCGCAGCGCGGAGCACGTCGTCGTTCATTGGCTCTCCTCCTCTTCGAGCAGGGCCCTGAGCTTCTGCTTCGCGTGGAACAGGCGCGTGCGCGCCGTGGCCTCGGGCACGCCCATGATCTCGGCGGCCTCGCGCGCGCTGCGATCCTCGACCTCGCAGAGCACGAACGCCACACGTTGCGGTACGGGGAGTTGATCGAGGGCGCGGTCGAGCGCGCGGGCCAGCGCGGCGCGGCTCACGTCTCGCTCCGGGTTCGGCGCGTCCGGCAAAGGCTCGCGGCCGAGCCTCTCGAGGGCCGCGCGACGTCGCGCGGCCGAGCGCAGGTGATGGCGGGCGTGGTTCACGGCGATCGAGACGAGGAACGTCTTGAGCGACGACTCACCGCGGAAGCGTTGCGCCGCGCTGGGCAAGCTGACGAACACGTCGTGGACGAGATCCTCGGCCGCCGCGTCATCGCCGGTCAGGCGGCGGGCGAAGGCGCGCACGGTGGCGTAGTGCTCGTCGTACACCTCGGCGATCGCGGAGCTCTCGCCGCGACGCAGCCGCTCCACGAGCTCTTCCTCGGCCCGGGCGGCGCTGGCCGTGGGGCGCGAGAAGAAGAGAGGCGCAAGCAGATCGAGGGCCCTCATCGCCCCCCTTCGTGCCCGGAAAGATGCCCTTCGTTCAACGCCCAACGTCGATTTCGTGCCCTCCGGGGTGAACCGGTCCGGCAGGACGTTCCGGGGGCTCCTCATGATGTGCCATCTCGCACAAACAGAAAAGGTTTGAACGAACGGCGGGGTACGGGGCACCCACGGACGAATCGACGGGAGGCGCGCGGGTGGCGAGCCTTCGTCGGGAAAAACCTACCACCGTTCGAGGTGACGAATGATGACGCGTCGCGCGGCCCACGCTTGGGCTCTCGGGTTGTTTCTGTCCATGGTGACGGTCACGGGCGGGTGCTACATCGAGCACGGGAACGGCTCGTGGGACGATGACGGGTCCGGCGAGGGCGAGTACGGGCCGGCCGGGATCTGCTTCGACATGTGTGATCACCTCGCCGGCTGCGGGGCCATCGACGGGAGCGCGCACGTCGCGTGCATCGATGGCTGCAATGCGAAGCACGCGTCGACGCCCTATCTGGTGGAGACGGGCTGCATCTGCGTGATCGAGGCGGGGTGCGTGGATCTCGGCGCCTACGATTGTCCGGGCGCGCCGCTGCCGAACCCTTCCGGCAACGACGGGGCCGGCGGCTACGGCAGCGTCGGCGTCGGCGCCGGCGGGTACAGCACCGGCGGCAATGGCGCCGGCGGCGAAGGGGGCTATGAGCCGGTCGACTGCGTGGCCGATTGTGATTGTCCGAGCGGCTCGTCGTGCATCGACGGCGCGTGCAAGGTCGCCTGCGCGGCGTCGTGCGAATGCCCGACGGGCCAGAGCTGCGTCGGCGGCTATTGCGAGGCGCCTCCCGCGCCGCAGATCCCCTGCCAGGTGGATTGCGATTGCCCGAGCGGCCAGGTGTGCAGCGCGGGCGTGTGCGCAGGCGATTGAGCTTACTTCTCTTCGCCCTCGTCGTCCGGGGGATTCGGCGGGGGCATGAACCCCGGCGGAACCCAATCCGGCGGCGAGGGGCCCAAGGTGGGAGGATTCGGCGGCATGGGCGGCGGGCCGAATCCTTCTTCCCGTACAATCGACGCGTTGGCCGGCAGCGGCGGCGCGCCATACCCCGGGACCGGCGGCGGTGCGCCGCTCGATGGATCCCACGGAGGAGGGACCGGAGGCGGCTCCGGCCAAGATTCAGGAGGGGGCGGGCGGTCCTCCGCGGAGTATCCCAGAAACCAATTGCACACCCGGCAATGAGGGTCCTTGAGCGAATTCAAGGCACGGCACATCGTACACGGTCGGGTCGAAGTGGACATGGTCGGAGCCCCCTTGCTTCAATCCGTCCCGGCATCCTCGGCGCCGCCCGCGCCGCCCGCGCCTCCCGCGCCGCCCTTCCCTCCTCCGCCCGATCCGTCGATCGGCGGACCGCCATAGGCCGCGGTCATCACGCAGCCCTCGGCCGCCGCCGCCGCGAGGGTCAGCCCGAGCAGGAGCGCCGCCGCGCTGCGGAGCGGTGTGCCGCCCTCGCCGCGCAGGCGAGCGCCGCAATGAGGGCACTCGCTCTCGGTCGATCGCGCATGACACCCACAGGCCGAGCAGAGGACGAGGCTGGGAGGCATGTCGTGATGATCGCAACGACCCGGCAGCCTCGTCAAGCGCCCTCGCGCCCCGCGACACGAAAGCACGAAACGGTTAAGCTCGGCGCCCATGGCCGAGCCTGCGAGCCCCGAGACGACCCCCGCCCCCCGCGCGCGCAGGCCCGAGGACGGCGACGCGCCCATCCCGCTCTTCGCCGTCTGGGAGCTGACGATGAAATGCGATCAGCCCTGCCAGCATTGCGGGTCCCGCGCCGGCCACGCCCGCAGCGCCGAGCTCTCCACGACCGAGGTCCTCGACGTCGCCGACAGCCTCGCCCGCCTTGGCTGCCGCGAGGTCGTGCTCATCGGCGGCGAGGCGTATCTCCGCGAGGACATCCACACGGTCATCGGGCGCCTCGCCGGGCATGGGCTGCGCGTCGTCATGCAGACGGGCGGCCGCGCCATGACGGTAGAACGGGCGCGAAAGCTCCGCGACGCCGGCCTCACGGTGCTCGGCGTCTCCGTCGACGGGACGGCCCCGATTCACGACGAGCTCCGCGGCAACCGAGGCAGCCACGCCGCCGCGATGCGCGCGCTCGACGCGGGCGCCGCCGCGGGCCTCCTTCTCACCGCGAATACACAGATCAATCGCCTGAACATGGGCGTCCTGCGCGAGATCGCGGCCGACATCCGCGCTCGGGGTGCGCTCGCGTGGCAGGTGCAGCTCACGGTGCCGATGGGACGCGCGGCGGATCGGCCCGAATGGATCGTCGAGCCGTGGCACGTGGTGCCGATCATCGACACGCTCGCGGCCATCCAGCGCGAGGCGGCGAGCGAGGCCCAGGGCAAGGGATGGATCTTCGACGTCGTGGCGGGCAACAACCTCGGTTATTACGGCCCGCACGAGGCCCTGCTCCGCTCGCGACCGGGCGGCCAGGAGGCCTACTGGAGCGGCTGTCGCGCTGGCATTTCCGGCATCGGCATCGAATCCGACGGGACCGTGAAGGGCTGTCCCTCGCTGCCCACGGCGCCTTACGCGGGCGGCAACGTGCGCGCGCTCTCGCTCGACGCCATCTGGGAGCACGGAGAGGCGCTCCGGTTTGCCCGCGAGCGGACGGAGGACGAGCTCTGGGGATTCTGCCGGACCTGTTATTTCGCCCCGTATTGCCGCGCAGGCTGCTCGTGGACAACCCATTGCACGCTGGGGCGACGCGGGAACAATCCCTTCTGTTATCACCGGGTGAAGGAGCTCGAGAAACGCGGCGTGCGCGAGCGCATCGAGAAGCGGGAAAACGCGCCGCAACGGCCCTACGACTTCGGCCTCTTCGAGCTCGTCGAGGAGCCGCTCGGGGCGGAAACGGCGAGCCCGCTGACCGGCGACGCGCCGCGGCGCAGGCTGCCGATCGCTTCCGATTGACAAGGGCGGCTCGCTGCGTTGTCCTCTCCCGAGGAGCCTCGCCATGCCTTCCATGGTCCTCTGCCCGTCTTGCAAGCGGCACGTCTTCCCCCGCGAGACCTCGTGCCCCTTCTGCGGCCTCGCCATTTCCGCCGAGCCGGGCGCGCCTCCGCACGCCCTCACGCCGGAGCTCTCGCGCGCCCAGCGTTACCTCGTCGGCGCCGCGATCGCCGCGACCGTGGCCGTCGCGGGATGTAACAACCAGCCGGCCCGTGGCCCGAACGACGTCCAGACCGAAGAGGAGCTCGCAAGGGAGCGCCAGAAAGCGATCGACGAAAGCCGGGAGCGCCACCCCGGCGGCGGCCCGTGCGTGGACAACGTCTGTCCGCCTTATGGATGCGTCTTCCCGGACGAGGCCTGCGACATCCTGCGCGTTTGACCGTGGAAGATCGGCCGAACGATCCGCTCGATCCCGAGAAGCGCCGCGCCGTCATGCAAGCGACGCGGCCCCGAGGCCTGCCGCTCTTGCCGCGCGCCGGGCAGATGGCGAGCGAGGCGCGGGGCAAGCATCTCCCGCTCGCGCGCGAGGTCCGCGATATCGATCTCGAATGCCGCCCCATTTACGCGGTCTGGGAGCTGACGCTCGCCTGTGACCTCGCCTGCCGCCATTGCGGCTCGCGCGCGGGCGCGTCGCGCCCAGACGAACTCACGACCGCGGAGGCCACGGATCTCGTCCGGCAGATGGCGGCGCTCGGCGTGCGCGAGGTCGCGCTCATCGGCGGCGAAGTATACCTGCACGAAGGATGGACCGAGGTTGTCCGGGAAATACGCCGTGCGGGCATGCAAAGCACGCTCGTCACGGGCGGCCGCGGCATGACCCCGGAGCGCGCGCGTTTGGCCAAGGAGGCCGGCGTGCAGAGCATCGCCGTCTCCATCGACGGCACCGAGCCCACCCACGATCGGCTGCGCGGGCTCTCGGGCTCGTACGCGGCGGCCGTGCAGGCGCTCCGCAATGGCCGCGAGGCCGGGATCCCGGTCGCGGTCAATACGCAGGTGAACCGCCTGAACCTCTGCGAGCTCCCGCATGTCTTCGATCTGATCCTCGACGTCTCCGCGCACGGCTGGCAAGTGCAGCTCACGGTCCCGGTCGGCCGCGCCGCCGACGAGCCGGACGTCCTTTTGCAGCCGTACGATCTCCTGGAGCTCTTCCCGCTGCTCGCCTCGCTCAAGGCGCGCGCCGACGCCGCGCGCGTCAAGATGCTCGCCGGCAACAACGTCGGTTATTACGGGCCCTTCGAGCACCTCCTGCGCAGCTACACCACGGAAAAACATGCCGATTCGTGCAGCGCCGGCCGCTCCACGCTGGGCATCGAGTCGAACGGCGACGTCAAGGGCTGCCCCTCGCTGCCCACGGAGTCCTGGGTCGGCGGCAACGTGCGGCAGGCTTCCCTGCGCGACATCTGGGAGCGCTCGTCCGCGCTCCGCCACATGCGGGATCGCACGGAGGAGGAGCGCTGGGGGTATTGCCGCACGTGTTATTACGGCGAGGTTTGTCGCGGCGGATGCACCTGGATGGCGACGGCCCTCTTCGGCAAACCGGGGAACAACCCGTATTGCCATCACCGCGCCCTCGAAATGCAGCGCCTCGGCAAACGCGAGCGGGTCATGCGGGTCGCGCCGGCCGAGGGGCTTCCGTTCGATCGCGCCTCGTGGGCGCTCGTCGACGAGGATCTTCGCTGATCAGGCGGCGGGCCCGAGCCCCTCGTGCGAGAGCCATTCGAGCATCGCGCGGAGGAGCCCGTCGTCCCACACGCCGGCACGGGGGTTCTTGTAGCTCTGCGCGTAACTCTCGTGCCGGCGCATGTCGTGCCCCACCTTGTCGAGGAGCACGAAGTGCGACCGCCCCGGCGACGCGGCCGCGATCTCGTCCGCGATCATCCGCCCCTCGTCCGGCGCCGCGGCATAATCGTAACTCCCGTGCAGCACGAGCACGGGCACGTTCGTCGTCCGAAAGAGCCCGGGCAGATCGAGGCGCTCGATCTCCTGGAACAACGAGACGTGACGGCCGAACATCGTCTCGCCGTGGCACGAGGGCCCTTCGAGCCAGGCGAGCTCGGGGCGCTTCGCGAAGACGTCCCGCGGGAACATACCTTCCCGACAAACGCTCGCATGCATCTCGCTCCACGCGGCGACGTACCTCTCGAGCTCCTCGCCTTCCATCCCGGCGAGGATGCGCTGCCGCCGCGTCGCCCGCACCATACAGTCGACCCATTTGAGCTGGGACGTGCCGAACACGACGACGCCGCGCGCCTGCGTTCCCTCGCCTGCGAGGATCGGCGCGATCATGCCCCCGAGGCTATGGCCGAAGATCACGATCCGCCCCACGAGCGGGTCCTGCGCGAGCGATTCGAGCGCGGCCCGGTAGGCCTCCACCTCGTCGAAGAACCCCGTGGTTTGGCAGGGCGGACCCTCGCTGTCGCCCACGCCGCTCCGCTCGACGCGCATCGTGGCGATGCCCGCGTCCGCGAGGCCCGAGAGCAAAGCGCGCATGGGATCATCCGGGTCCTGCGGGAGCTCGCACGAGGCCGTGCCAAGGCCCGAAAGAAAAACCACGGTCGTGAAAGGAGGACGGCCCGCCGTGGGAATCGCAACGAGCGTCCTTTGCCGCCACGATTCCCGCACGGTCACGTGTCCCAGACGAACCTCCGCGCCCGCGATACGCTCGACCGGCAGCGGCGTGGCCTTGCCGGGGAGCGTCACGCGCGCGCCGTCCCGCACGATCTCGAAATGGAGCGGGGCGCC
Source organism: Polyangium sp. 15x6 (assembly GCF_029960785.1). Lineage (GTDB taxonomy): Bacteria > Myxococcota_A > Polyangia > Polyangiales > Polyangiaceae > Polyangium. Next base: position 40,627 of record NZ_JASBQE010000074.1, on the reverse strand, counting down.
GGGCACGAGGCCTCGGACGAGCGCGACGAGCGCGCGCGGCTCGGACACCGTCACATCTCCCAGCGCCACCAGGCGATCGCCCGCACGCACGCCCGCGAGCGCGGCGGCCCCGCCTTCGGCTACCCGCACGACCTCGAGGCCCTCCGAGGCGCCCTCCGCGGGGCGCGCGCGTAACTCGAGGCCGAGGAAGGGTCTTCGGGGGAGCGCTTGGTCTTGGTACATTCCAAACCACGATGCCACGGCGCGCCCTCGGGATCCACGCCCTCACCTTGCTCCTCGCGCCCGCGATCGCGCACGCGGAGCCGCCCGCCCCCGCGCTCGCGCCCGTGCCCCTGCCTGCGCCGAAAGGGCCGGATCCCGCGGCCATCGCCGCGCGCGAGGCGCACCTCGAAACGCAGACGCGCGCGATGACCGTGCTCACGAGCTGGGCCGTCGCCAGCATCGCCACGGGCGCCGCGCTCTGGGCCACGGGCGGCGACGACTACACACGCTCGATCGGCATCCAGAACGTCGCCTGGGGCGCGGTCGACGGCGTCATCGCCGGGTTCGGCTACCGCGGCCTCGCGAAGCAGCGTGGCCTCGACAAACCTATTTCCTACTGGCAGGCCGAGGATCGCAGGGCGCGCACGATCTTCCTCATGAATGCAGGGCTCGACGTCCTTTACGTGACGGCCGGGGCCTTGATGATCGGGTTTGGCAAGAACGACTGGGTCCGCGGCGCCGGCGCGGGCGTCGCCCTGCAAGGCAGCTTCCTCTTCGCCTTCGACACGGCCATGGGCCTCGGCGCCCGCTAGAACATCGAGCGGTTTGCAATCGCTCGATGTTCTAGCTCTCTTGTCCCGAGGGGGACGCCTCGCGTCCCCCTCTCGTCCGGGCAAAGCCCGGCCGATTCACCCCCCGAGGGAAGATCGCTTCGCGATCTTCCGAGCATCGAAGCAGTCGATGCTCCACTCGCCCGGCGACGCTTCGACAACGACCTTCGCCGAGAGTTCCCGCTCCCCATGCGCTCGAAAATCGGCGAAGATCAGCCACGCCGCCATAGATCGTCCGCGGCCCTGCTCCGTCGAACCGCACCGAACACGACATCTCGAGCCTGAGGGATATGACCATGTCGCGCATGTCGAAGAGCGGTACCTCGATGATCCTCGGAAGCCTTTGCCTGGCGAGCGTCCTCGGCGGAGGCGGGTGCACGAAGGCGGCCCCGAGCAACGAGGAAGCGCCCGCGCAGGCGCCCGCGGAGCCGAACACCCGAGCCAAGGGCGAGCAAGGCTTCCTGGCCGCCGATCCCAAGGAGGCGGAGGCGCGCAAGTACGACATCCGCGGCGGCGACGGGACGCGCGGGCCGGGCGAGGCCGCCGCGGCCGGCAAGAAGGTCGGCGGCGCCGCCCCGCCGGAAGCCCCGACCCAGGCGCTCATCCCGCCCGCCGCGAGCGACGCGCCCACGATCGACCCGAACGGCCGGTTTGCCACGACATACCGCCCCGGCGGCGGCCACCTCGCCGCGTTCGAATCCGCCGTCGCGCGGGGCATCATCCCGCCGGGCGAGCGCGAGCTCGTCTCGGACGTCGGCGCCCGTTACGTCACTGGCTTCGAGGTCCCGAAGGGCAAGGCCCTCGGCATCCAGGCCGGCCTCGAACGCGGAAAGCTCCCGCCCTCGGGCAGCCCGTTCCACCTCCGCCTCACGCTGAAATCGAGCCCCGACAAACCCGCCGAGCGCCCGCACCTCTCCGTGCACCTCGTCCTCGACGTGAGCGGCTCGATGCAAGGCGAGTCGATCAAGCAGGCCCGCGAGGCCGCGAGCGCGCTCGTCGACAAGCTCGCCCCGACCGACGATTTTTCCCTCGTGACGTTCTCGAGCGACGCCGAGGTGAAGATCCCCGACGGCCCCGTCGGCGCGCGCCGCGAGGCCATCAAGAAGGTGATCTCCGAGATCAAGGAGGGCGGCGGCACCAACATTTCGAGCGGCCTCGAGCTCGGGTATGCGCAGGCCGAGACGAAGACCATCCCCGAGGACGCGGTGAAGGTCGTCCTCTTGCTCTCCGACGGCCGCGCGAACAGCGGCATCAAGTCGGCGAGCGGCATCTCGAAGCTCGCGCTCGACGCCTTCCAGAAGGGCATTCAAACGAGCACGTTCGGCCTCGGCGCCGACTACGACGGCGCGCTCATGAGCGCGATCGCCGAGGACGGCGCGGGCGGTTATTACTACCTGCGCGACGCGGCGCAGATCGCCCCGGCGCTCGGCACCGAGCTCGACAAGCGCCTCGACCCCGCGGCGACGGCCGTCGAGGTCCGCGTGCGCCTGAAAAAGGGCTTCGATCTGCTGAAGGTCTACGGCTCGCGCCGGCTCTCCGAGGCCGAGGCGCAGCGCGTGCGGGCGCAGGAGGTCGCGGCGGACGAGCAGGCGGCGAAGCGCGACAACATCAAGCAGGACCGCAAGGAGGACACCGAGGGCGGCATGCGATTCTTCATTCCCGCCTTCGCCGCTGGCGATAGCCACGCGCTGCTCTTCCAGCTCCGCGCGGGCGCCGGCGTGGGCAAGTCGCAGCTCGCGCTGGTCGAGCTCAAGTACAAGGACCGCATTTCCAAGAAAAACGTGACCGAGGAGTTCCCGATCGACGTCGAGTGGGCCGACTCCGACGCGGCGAGCGGAGCGACGATCGACGGCTCCGTGGCCCGCACGATCCAGGGTTTCGCGGCGGGCGAGACGCTGGCGCGCGCGGCCCAGAACGTCGCCGGGGGCGACAAGAATTACGCGATCAGCCTGCTCACCGAGCGCGAGACGATCCTGCGCGAAGCGGCGAAGACCCTCGAAGAGCCGCTCTTCCTGAAGGACGCCGATCGCCTCGCCCGCATGCGCGAGCACGCGGCGCAGAGCACGGGCATGGGTGATCCGCTCCTCTTCGCCATGCTGCTCGAGACCGCGAGCCGCTCGCACCTGCGTTAGGCTGAGACGAGCATGTCCGATCCGATCGTCCTCAGGATCCCGCTCGACCAACCCGCCGTGCACGTGGATGTCACGGCGGGACAAACCATCACCCTGCGCGGGTTCTACACGTCGAAGCACGACGGCTCGATCCTCGATGCAGCCACGACGACCTGGCCGAAGGAGGCGCCCGGGGGCGCGTCGATCGATCCGGTCGGGCTCGTCGAGGTGGAATCGGGCGGGTTTCACCTGACGAAACGAAGTGTCGACACGCACGAAATGGAGCTCGTCGCGACGGGCTCGGGCGCGGAGGCGTGCGCGGCGGCGGGCGTCGAGGCGCCGTGCCTCGTGGTGAACAAGCGAATCGCCCTGCAAAAGCGGCTCATGGGCTGGGAGGAGTTCAAGGGCTCGCTCGTCGGCCAGGGCGTCGAGGCGGTGCTGCCGCCGCCGCCCGTGGTGGAGGTCGCGCCGGGCGTGATGCCGTATTTGCAGGCAGGCGCGGGCGTTGCGATCGCCGCGGTGGTCGGGTTCGCCGCGTGGACGTGGAAAAAGAAGCGGGACGGCTCGCCCGCGGGGCAGATGCTCGCGCTCGCGCGCGGCGTGAAGGAGCAGCTCCGGCGCGCCGATCCGGTGCTGGCAGCGCCGCTCGCGCCCGCGGTGGACGCGGCGATCCGGTCGTTACGCGAGCGGCGCGTGGATCCGGCGTCGGCGGAAGGAAAGCGGGTCGCCGAGGCGCTTCGAAAAACATCGGCGCGGCTCGACGCCTCGATGCGGGAGGCGCAGGCCGCGAAGGAGCAGGAAGCCGCCGACGAGCTCGTGCAGGAAATGGAAGCGGCGCTCGAAGCGGCCGACGAGGTGAAGCGCGCGCATCGGGCGATCTAGCCGCCGCGATAGATCGTCTCGATGCGTTTTCGCGCGAGTCCGAGCGGTTTGTCGAAGCGGCTCAACGATCTGCCGCGAAGCTCGGGGCTTTTGTCCGCGAGTTTGCCGAGGAGCGCGACGTCGCGCCGGAGCTCCATCACCACGAAGGCGCGCGTCAGCAGATACGCGAAGGCATTGAGGCCATAACGGTCCCACGGCGCTGCGAGCGCGTACGAGAGCGCGAAGATGTCCGTCTGTCCCGTCGTGACGGGCACGAAGAAGATCGCGATCCGCAGAGCGTTCGGCCGCCGCTGCCCCGTCGCCGGATCGAGCCAGTATTGATCGTAGACGGTGTAGACCGGCGAGAACCACGTGGTCCAGTCGTCGACGAACGCATCACCGGGCTCGATCTGGAGCAGCGTATAGAGCGGCCGCGGGAGCGCTCTTTGCGGGCCCTCGTTGTAGACGCGTACGCTCGTCTCCGTGCTCGTCACCTCGCACGTGACCTCCGCCATGCGCTCGCGTGGATACCCGAGCAGCGCGTGGACCTCGGGCGTGTGCTCGACCTCGATGAAATTGTCGAGCGTGACCTCGAGCGGCGCCTCCGCCCGCTGCCGCGTCTTGCCGATGAGGTGATATCCGCTCACGTCGAGCGCGGGGAACGCGGCTTCTGCGCCGCGGCGCTTGATCCAGACGAGGCCGTATCGCTCGACCACGTCGAAGGCGTCCGCGCAAGGGCGCGCCGCGGGCGTGGCGGGGCTTTTGCCCTCGCCGTCCGGCGCGAACGACCAGCCATGGTAAGGACAAACCAGCCGCCCGCCCTCCACACGCCCCTCGCTGAGGCGCATGCCCCGGTGCGGGCACACGTCGGCGAGCGCGCCGAGCGTCGCCGTTCCATCCGAGGCGCGGAACAGGACGAGCTCGCGATCACAGACGCGGACGTGCGCGGGCTTCCGGCCGAGCTCGTCCGCGAAGAGCACTGGGTGCCAGTGATCGAGCTCGGCCATTTCAACGTTTCTCCCCCGCGAGATGATCCGCGACGCGCTGGGCCTCGATCGCGATGTCGTGGAGCGCGCCCGTGAGCGGGTTCCGGAAGCCGATGAAAAAGAGCCCCGGCGCCCCCGGGACCGGCTCGCCGAAATAACGCGGATACCCACGTTCGTCGAGCCAACCCTCCGCGTCCTCGAAATACTCGGAGATCCCGGTCCGATACCCCGTCGCGAGCACGACCGCGTCGAAGGGGCGCGTCGTCCCATCGACGAAATGCACCTCGCCGGGGTCGAAGGAGCGCACGTCCTTCACCACATCGATCTGCCCTTGCTTGACGAGCTCCAGCGTCCCCACGTCGATGAGCGGAATGCGCTTCTCGACGATCACCTGCGAGATCGGTCCGAGCTTCGGCCGCGTAAAACCGTACGGCGTGAGGTCCCCGAGCATTCGATCGAGGGCGAAGAGCGAGATCGCGTCGGCGACCTTGGGCGGCAGGCGCGAGAACAGGAAGAGCGAGCTGATCTGCGAGGGGACGCCCGTCAAATCACGCGGCACGACGTGCACGGGGCCGCGGACCGAGAGGGCGGGCTTCGCGCCGTGCTCCCAGAGGTCGAGCGCGATCTCGGCGCCGGAGTTGCCCGCGCCGACGACGAGGACCCGCTTGCCCCGCCAAGGATCGCCGTTCTTGTAGCGGGAGCTGTGCAGGATCGGGCCGCCGAACGAGGCCTCGCCCGGCCAGGTCGGGACGTTGGGGACGCGGTTGTACCCCGTGGCGACGACGAGCCCACGCGTGTGGTACTCATTCGCTTCGGTGCGAAGGACGAACCCGCCGTCGACGCGCCGCGCCGAGCGGACGTCCTCGCCGAACCGCGGATTCAAATCGAAGGCGCCGGCGTACGCGTCGAGGTAGCTGACCATCTGCGCCCGCGACGGGTAGGTCGGCGTCCCGGCGGGCCAGGGCATGCCTGGCAATGCGGAAAAGCGCTGCACGGTGTGCAGGTGGAGCCGCTCGTAATGGTTCCGCCAGGACGACCCCACCTCGCCCGATCGCTCGAGGATCTCGAACGAGATGCCGCGGGACCGCAAGCACGCCCCGACGGAGAGCCCCGACGGACCGGCGCCCACGACGATGACCTCCGTCTCTTCGCGCATGCGGCGCATCCTAGGCGATCCGTCGCGGCACTCAACCTTTCGCGACGGACGCGACGACGATCTCGATCGCCCGCGCGAAGATCTCCGGGCGCGGCAGCAGGCTGACCACGAGAAATCCCTCGCGCTCCATGTCGAAGAAATAGCCCGGATGAACGACGATTCCGTGCTCGCGCACGAGCGTTTCAACCCAGGTGTCCTCGTCGCGTGTCCGCGGAACTTCGAGGATCGCGCACCAGCCGCCGTCCGTGGGCAAGCGCCGAACCGCGGCGTCCTCGCCTGCCGCCGCGAGCGCGCGATCGAGCGTCGCGAGGTTTTCCGCCGTGCGCGCGCGGACCGGCCCTTGCACCGAGGCGCGCGCGGCGAGCAGCTCCGGGAGCGCGAGCTGCACCGGGGTCGAGGCCGAGAGGTAGGTGTCCGCGATGAGCTCGAGCCGCGCGATCGCCTCGTCGCAAAGCGCGTCGGGGCCGCAGACGAGCGTCCAGCCGAGCTTGCATTGCGGCAGGAGCAGGCTCTTCGAGAGGCCGCCGAGCACGAACGTGAGCGCCTCGCGCTCGCCCGCGAAGCTCGGGAGCCGATCCGCGGGCAAGACGCCGTGCGGATACTCGGCGAAGACCTCGTCCACGATGAGCGCCATGCCGTGACGCGCGGCGATGCGTGAAACCTCGGCCGCTTCGTCGCGACGCACGTAGGTGCCCGTGGGGTTGTTCGGGTGCACGAGGACGATCGCGCGCGCGTGCCCTCGAGCCTCTTCGGCGGCGCGATCGAGCGCGCCGAGATCGATACGGAATCTCTCCTCGCGCACGAGCGGGTACGTGACGAGCTCGACGTCTTCGAGCCGGGCGAGGAACTCGAAGAGCGGATACGAAGGCGCCGGGACGAGGACCTGATCGCCGCGCTCGCAGAGCAGCTTGAAGAGCCACGTGTACGCCTCGCTCGTGCTCGCGCTGAGGACCACGCGGTCCTCGCGGGCGGGCAAGCCGCGCTCGTGGAACGAAGCAGCGACGGCCGCGCGTGCTTTCGGGTGGCCGAGCGGAAGCGGCGCGTACGTCGTGCCGCGGGGATGACCGAGCAAGGCGACGAGCGGCTCGGTGTCGACGATCCCGGCGCGCGTGGGGTTCGACTCCGTGAGATCGACGAGCTCGCGGCCCGCGCGTCTTGCGTCGACGAGCAGGGTGGTCAGCGGATTTTCGGTGCGATCCCAGTCGGTTCGCCGGGTAAAAGGTGCGCGGGCCATGCGAGGCGCGGAGCTTGTCGCCGAGGGACGCGACGAGCAAGGACGCCGGGAAAAACGAAGGCCGGCCTCGTCTCCTTGTCTCCAAGGTTGACGAGCGGCCGGCCTATTCGCGGTGCAGAGCGCGCCGCGTTTCGTTCACAGCTTGCTGATGAGCGCGTCGCCGAGCTTCGGCTGATCGATCTTGCCGAACCAGATGGCCCAGACGCCCTTCATGAAGTCGACGCCGTCGACCGTCGCGCTGCCGCCGCCGCCGACCGAGACCGTCGTGGCCTTCTTCGCGGAGTCGTATACGATCGAGATCTTGGAGTTCTCCTTGAGCTCGCGCGAGAAGGCGGCGAGGAACTTGTCGATCTTGCCCTTGTCCGCGTAGCCGTTCATCGCGAACGCGTCGCGCAGCGTCTGCACGACCTTCTCGTGATCCACGTCGCGCTTCATCGTCCACTCGAACTTCTTGTCGATGTCGGCGTCGATCACGGCCTTCTTCGACTTCTCGACCGCGCCCTTGATGAAGTGCGAGATCTGGTAGACGTTCACGTCGACGAGGACCACGGTCTTGACGCGGGTCCCGGTGCCCGTGAGTTTCCAGTCCTCGGCGAAGGCGCCCGTGCCGAACAGGAAGAGAGCCGCGAGGATCGAGAAGAAGAGGGGAAGCTGTCGCCTACGAAGTTGCATCGCGCTGACCTCCGCCGATGGGGGTGGTGGCTTTCATGACCGCCCCGGCCCGCAAAACGCGTGCGCGGGCTGCCGGAATGACCCACGGCCTTCGTTTGACGTGAAACCATGAGAAGCCACGCAACGTCAAGCGACGAATTTCCACGAATGTTCGTGACGGGATGCGTCAAAGGTCCAGGCGAGGAAAAACCTCGCGAGATTCGAGGGCGCTCGTGCGGTGTGCTGGTAGGTTTGCCGTGTGGTGACCATCGAGCTCTACGGCGTGGCCCGGCTGCGCGCCGGTCGCGAGGCGATCGAGGTCGCCGCGCGCTCGCTCGGCGAGGCGCTTTCCGCCCTCGGCACCGCGTGCCCGGCGCTCGAGCCGCTCATCGTCGCGGGCGGACGCCTCGCGCCGGGCTGGCTCGTGGCCCTCAACGGCGCGCAGATCACGGCCAATCTGGAGACGCCGCTCGGCGACGAGGACGTCGTGGTGCTGGTGTCCGCGGACGCAGGCGGTTAGAAACCGAGCATGGGGCGCGGCGGTTATTTCGAGCGATACCTGCGCGTCGACCTCGGCCGCCCGAGCGCCGAGCACGTGCCGCTCGACGAAGCGACGCGGCGCGCCGTCGTCGGTGGGGTCGGGCTCGGCGCGTTGCTCCTCACGCGCGAGACGCCGCCATGTTTTGATCCGCTCGGGCCCGAGGCCGCGCTGGTGCTCGCGTTCGGGCCGCTCGTGGGCACGCCGCTCACGACCTCGGCGAAGCTCGCGTTCGTGGCGAAATCGCCGCTCACGGGGCGCATCTCGGACGGGCTGTCGTCGTCGTCGTTCGCCATCGCGGGCAAACGCGCGGGGCTCGATGCGATCGTGATCGTCGGGGAGGCCGCGGAGCCGTCGATCGTGCTCGTCGACGAGGAGGGCGCGGAGGTCGTGCCTTGTCCCGAGCTGTGGGGGCGTGATTTTACCATTTCAGAGGCGAGCGAGCGCCTCCGGAAGGCGTATCCATCGCATCGATTCGCGGTGATCGGGGTCGCTGGCGAGCGGCTCGTGCGGTACGCGGGCATCGCGAACGAGGGGCGTCATGCGGGGCGCGGCGGGCTCGGGGCGGTGCTCGGCGCGAAACGCGTGAAGGCGATCGGCGTGCGCGGAAGCCGGCCCGTGCCGCTCGCGGATGCGGAGGCGACGCTGCGCATCGCGAAGGATCTCGCGCGTCGATCGCTTGGACCTGCAACGGAAAAATATCGCTCGCTCGGGACGGTGGCGAACCTCTCGACGTTCAACCGGCTCGCGGCGCTGCCGACGCGCAATTTCCAGGCGAGCACGTTCGAGGAGGCGCGGAAGATCGAGGGCGAGGTGCTGCACGAGACGCGCGAGCGAGGCCGGGGCTCGTGCAAGAGTTGCACGATCGGCTGCGAGCATTTCTTCGAGGTTCGTCCGGGCGAGCGGCCCGTCAAAATGGAATACGAGAACCTGTTCGCGCTCGGGCCGCTTTGTGGGATCGGGGATCCCGAGGTGGTCTTGCGGGCGTCGTCGGCCTGTGACGAGCTCGGGATCGACACGATCTCGGCGGGCGGGACGATCGCGTTCGCCATGGAGTGCGCCGAGCGAGGCCTCTTCCCCAAGGGTATGCTCGCCGAGGAGGCGCGGGATCTCGGGTTCGGCGCGGGAGAGCGAATGCTCGTTTTGCTCGAGGACATCGCGCGGCGACGTACGGCGCTCGGGGATCTGCTCGCGGAGGGGAGCCGGCGCGCGGCGGAGATCGTGGGCGGCGAGGCGCCGTCGTTCGCGCCGCACGTGAAGGGTTTGGAGATCCCGGGCTACGAGCCGCGCGCGCTGCAAACGATGGCGCTCGGGTTCGCCGTGGGGACGCGCGGCGCCGACCACAACCGGAGCGGGGCGTACGAGGCGGATTTTTCGGGGAAGGTGAATCGGTTCGAGGCGAGCGAGGAATCGGCGGCGCACGCCGTGGCGGCGGAGGATCGGGCGGCGGTGATGGATGCGCTGATTCTGTGCAAATTCCTGCGCCGGGCGATGGAGGATTTTTTCGGGGAATCGGCGGAGATGCTGCAGGCGGTGACGGGCCTGCCGTTCGAGGCGGAGGAACTCGCGCGCGCGGCGGGGCGGATCACGCTCGTGCGGCGGCTGTTCAACGAGCGCGAGGGGTGGACGCCCGCGGAGGACACGCTGCCCGCGCGGTTCTTCGAGGAGAAATTGCCCGGCGGCGCCGCGAAGGGCGCGGGGATCGATCGTGAGGGGTTCGCCCGGTCGATCAAGGCGTATCATGCGCGGCGCGGCCTCGACGAACGCGGGTTCGTCCCGGCGGAGGTCGCGCGGGAGATGGCGTCCCTGCTCAGGGGGAAGAACCGATGATCCTTGGTGATACGAGCGTCCACAGCCCGGCCCTGTACGAGATCTTCGCGCGCATGTGGCTCCACGATCTCGGGCGCGTGAAGGGCGCGCGCGTCACGCTCGCGGACGTGCCCGACGAGGAGCTCGATCGGCTTTCGCGGCTCGGCTTCGATTACGTGTACCTGATGGGCGTGTGGACGCTCGGCGCGGTGGGGCCGAAGATCTCGCGGGAGATGCCGGGGCTCCGCGCCGAATACGAGCGGGCGCTGCCCGATCTCGGGCCTTCGGACGTGATCGGATCGCCGTTCGCGGTGGCGCGGTACGCGGTGGATCCCTCGCTCGGCGGGGACGAGGCGCTCGCCGTGCTGCGCGAGAGGCTCAGGGCGCGGGGCATCGGGCTCTTGCTCGATTTCGTGCCGAATCACCTGGCGCGGGATCACCACTGGATCACGGAGCGGCCGGAGCTCTTCGTTCGGGAGGCGAACGGGCAGATCGCTTGCGGCAAGGATCCGTATTTCCCGCCGTGGACCGACACCGCGCAGCTCGATTTCCGCGCCAAGGAGACGCGGCGGGCGTCGATCGAGGCGCTCCTCGACGTCGCTTCGCGTTGTGACGGCGTGCGGTGCGACATGGCGATGCTCGTGCTCTCGGACGTCTTTCGGCGGACGTGGGCGCACGCGCGGCGGGCCGAGGGGACACAAGAGGCCGAGGGCGAGTTCTGGGCCGAGGCGATCGACGCGGTGCGGGAGCGATTTCCGCATTTCGTGCTGCTCGCCGAGGCGTACTGGGATCTCGAATGGCGGCTGCAGACGCTCGGGTTCGATTACACGTACGACAAGAGCATGTACGACCGGCTCTTGCACGGATCGGCGCACGCGGTGCGCGGGCATCTCGGCGGGTCGTTCGATTATCAGGCGCGCTCGGCGCGATTCCTGGAGAACCACGACGAGCCGCGGGTCGCGGCGATGCTGCCGCCGGATCGGCGCAAGGCGGCCACGGTGCTGCTCGGGACCGCGCCGGGGATGCGGTTTTTCCACGACGGGCAGCTCGAAGGGCGAAAGACCCGGGCGCCGGTGCAGCTCGCGCGGCGCGCGGACGAGCGCGTGGACGAGGCGAGCGTCGTGTTCCACCAATCGCTGCTCGAGGCGATGAAGCTCGACGTCCTCCGGCGCGGGCGTTTCGCGATGCTGCCGCCGCGCGCCGTGGGGCCCGGGAGCACGAGCTTCGAATCGTTCGTCGCGTATCGCTGGGATTCGCGGATGAGCGCCGTGATCGTCGTGGTGAACTTCGGTCCGTCGCGCGGGCAATGCAAATTGACGCTGGATCTCGCGGGGATCGCCGGGAGAAACGTGGCTCTCGTCGACCACATCGGCGGCGAGGAATATCGGCGCAGCGGGGACGAGCTGCTCGACGATCGGCGCGGGCTCTACGTGGAGCTGCCGGCGTACGGCGCGCATCTGTTCGAGGTCAAAAAAAGGTAACGATGGGCGCGTTCGTCCCGCCGCCCGAGGCGCCCCCGGGGCAAGAGCCAATACGGACGCGGCGTATTTTGCGGTGCGAGGCGTGCTGGCTGCCGCCGTCGCTCTGCATTTGCGACAAACTCGCGCCCACGAGCGTGCGGACGCAGCTCGTCCTGCTGGTGCACCACCTGGAGCGCTTCAAGAGCTCGAATACGGGGCGGCTCGTGGCGCGGATGATTCCCGAGACGATCGTGCGCGTGCACGGCGATCCGAGCCGAGAGCCCGCGGCGCCCTTGCCCGAGGGGCGCGTGCTCTTGTTGTTCCCGGATGCGGAGGCGCGCGTGCTCTCGGCAGACCTCGTGGAGGGAGGGCGCGCCGTGCTGATGGTGCCCGATGGGACGTGGGGGCAGGCGCGGCGCATTTCGCGGCGGGATCCGGACGCGCAGAAGGCTCTGCCGGTGAAGCTGCCGGAAGGACAAACCACGCGGTTCGGGGCGCTGCGGCGCAGCGAGCGCGAGGGGACGATGTCGACGATGGAGGCGATTGCGCAGGCGCTCGGGATCCTGGAGGGGCCGGAGGTCGAGGCGCGGATGATGCAGGCCTTCGAGGCGTTCCTGGAGCGGACGGTGTACGTTCGGACGAACGCCGCGCGCGTGGCGATGGAGAATCCGCGGGGCGGGCGGTAGTCAGCGGGGTTTTGCGAAGATGGTGCCCGCGGCGCGGCGGGAGAGCTTTTGCCATTTCGCGTAGGCGGCGACGGCGCGGTCACGAATGATGGTAGGAGGCGCGTGCTCGCCGATCGCGGTGACGACGGCGTCGAGGACGTATCCCTCGGGAGCCATGAGCGAGCGCGTCATGAGCCACGTCTCCGAGCCGGCGGCGCGCAACGCGGGGCCGAAATAGGGCTCGGAGTCGCAGGCCAGGACGAACGAGGGAACGGCGCGGCCGCGCTCCTCGGGGCCGGGCGGCGGTGAGAGGCGGACGCCATCCATGAGGCGGTTGTGGCCCGCGTAGCCGGCGACGGAGATGCGCACGTCACGCTCTTTGCCGCCGTCGTGGAATCGAATACGTCCGCCGCGGGTCGCGAGGCGCCAGAAGGCCTCGACGGCGCGGTCGATGGAATCGCCGTGGTAGGCGTCGAGGACGACGATCTGTTCGAGGGTTTCACCGGATTTACCGCCAAACGGCTCGGCCGAGACGTTGCGGCGATAGACCACACGTTCGAGGCGCGCGCCCTCGGCGCCCATGACGTCGACGCGGGAAAAACCGCTCTTTTTGCGGTCGAAGTAGCGGCGATGGCCGAAGGCGGCGCCCCAGTAGAGGTTCGTGTCGAGGCGGTCGGGGTCCCCGGCGGCGTTGCTGCCGCAATCGATCTGGTCATTCGAGCAAAGAGGGACGATGACCTGGACGACGAGCGGCTCGGCCGCCTGGGCCGAGGTCGCGGCAAAGAGGATCGCGGCGAGGACGAGGAGGAGGCGGAGGGATCGAAGCATGGCGCTGTCCCTCTATCGGCGGAGCTCGGCGAAGTGTGACGGGGTCGCGTCGGCGCGGAGCACCCATGCCGCCAAGGAAACCACCGGCGAGGTGGATACGACCCCCGAGGCGTCCTGACGAAACCACCGACCCCCCGGTCCAAACCCCCCTTCCGAATGGTTTCGTGACACGACCCCCCGGTCCGGACCCCGTCGCCGCGTGGTTCGAAGCAGCCTGCTAGCTGCCGGCGAGGGCCCGCGCCGGATCGACCTTCGCGGCGGCCCGCGCAGGTCCGATGGCGCCGAGGACCGAAAACAGGACGGAAAAGCCCATGCCGAGGAGCCAGAGCCACCAGGGGAATGCGAAGAACGTGTCGGGCTTGAAGGGGAAGTCCGGGAGCTTTTCCGCTGCGGCCCAGTCGGCGAAGAACGCGAGAATGCGCGCGACGAGGAGGCCGAGGGCGCCCGCGAAGAAGCCGACGACGGCTGCGAGCGAGACCGTCCACGCGCCGATCTCGCCCGCCGTGGCGCCGACCGCGCGATAGAGGGCGATCTCGCTGCGACGTTCGAGGACGAGCGCGCGGAAGGTCTGCGTGATGCTCGACGCGCTGACGACGAGGACGACGCCCGCGACGAGCGAGAGCAGCGCCATCACGCCCGAGACGAGGACGCTGACGTCACGGGCGCGCGTGTCCTTCGGGGACAAGCCCATGCGCGCGCCCGCGTCGATGACGTCCGCGACCTCGGCGCCGGAGCGCGCCTCCACGACGGCGCTCGAATACCGCTCGGCCGCGCGTTCGCCGCCGAACTCGCGGTTCCACCGGCGCACGACGCCGAGCGGGAACGTGAGCCCGAGGTCGGTGGCGCTGCCCGAGATGCCCACGATGCGGGCCCTGATGGTGCGAGGGCTGCCCTGCTTGGCGCGGCCGAGCAGGCTCTCGCCGAGGCGAACCGTGAAGGTGATGCCCTGCGCGCGGCTGAGAAGGGTCTCGCCGACGGCGGGGAAGCCGTGCGCCGGCGCGATGCTCTTGTCGAAGATCTCGACGAGGTAACGGCTGACGATCGCGGGCACGGGCGCGGAGCAGCGGCCCTCGGCGGCGCCTTCCGCGCGCTCGCAGTACGCGCCGCCGGTGCAGGCGGCGTCGTCGGCGCAGGCGGGTCCGGGCGTGTCCATCGGATCGACGAAGAGGCCGGGCTTGACGTCGCCCGCGGCGAGCGAGGGATCGATGCCGTCGCCGGGCAGCTCGCTCGCGCCGACGTCATGGCCGAGGATCTCCCGGCCGCCGCGCGCGCTCGCGGGGAAGGCCAAGGAGAGCTTGGGCAGGACGCGCTTGACGCCGGGGACGCGGCCGAGCGCGTCGACGTCGTCGGGGCGGATGCCCGTGGGCTCGCCGCCGCCGCCGAGGAGCAAGCCGAGCAGGCCCGGATCCTTGGCCTTCGGGGGTTCGAGCTCGATCCGGTCGATCGGAAACACTTCGCCGAGGAGGACGGCGCGCACGCCGAGGCCGAGGGCGAGGAAAAACACGAGCGTGGCCGTGCCCGCGGCGATGCCGAAGGCGCTGCCGGCGAGGGCGCGGCGCGCGCGGGCGAGGTCGCGGCGCACGAGGCGGACCAGGGCGGCGAGCTTCATGCGGGCTCTTCTTTCGAGGCGTCCACGCGGCCGTCGTGCAAGCGAAGGATGCGGGTCGCGGCGCGCGCGAGGCGCTCTTCGTGGGTGACGGCCACGATCGTGAGCCGCTCTTCGCGGTGGAGCTCTTCGAAGAGCTCGATGATGCGCGCGCCGGTGTCGGCATCGAGGTTGCCGGTGGGCTCGTCGCAGAGCAAAAGCTTCGGTTTGCGCAAAAGCGCGCGCGCGATCGCCACGCGTTGTCGCTGCCCGCCCGAGAGCTCCGCGGGCGTGTCGCCGGCACGATCGGCGAGGCCAACTCGATCGAGGAGGTGCTTTGCGCGCGCGAGGCAAGCTTCCTCGTCGCCGCGCGGATCGAAGAGCGCTGGCGTCGTGACGTTCTCGATCACGGTGAGGTGATGCAGGAGGTGAAAGTGCTGGAAGACGAAGCCGATGCGCTCGCCGCGCAGGCGCGCGAGGGCCGCGTCGCTCACGCGGCCGATGTCTTCCCCGAAGAGCTCGACCTGTCCCTGGTAGCCCCGATCGAGCCCGCCGATCACGGCGAGCAGGGTGCTCTTGCCCGATCCGCTCGGGCCGAGGACACAGACGAACTCGCCCTCCTCGATGGCGATCTCCACGTCCACGAGGGCCCGGCGCGCGTCGCGGCCGCCGTCGTGCACGCGGGAGAGGCCGCGGGTGCGGATGGCCGGGACGCTCACAGCGCCGTGACCGCGACGCGCTCGCGATCCACGGCGGCCTCGGCGGCGCGCACGCTCACGGCCGACGTGTCCTCGCCTTCACGCAGCGCCTCGTCCGTGAGGCCGAAGAGCCAGAGCAGGAGCTGCGGCGGCCGCAGGCGGAGGTCGTCCTCCTTCACGAAGAGGCGCGCGAGGTGCTCGGCATAGGCGCGGCAGAGGACGCGGAACGGGATGTGATCGAAGGCCTCGGCGCGGCGGCGGCTCGCGTAGGACGAGAGGAGCAGCGCGACGTAGAGCACGTCGTGGATCACCTGCAGGCGCAGGCGCGAGGCGCCGGGGTTTCGCGCGAGCGTCTCGCGGAGGAAGTGCACGTTCAGCGGGACGTGGAAGGACTCGTCGCGCGTGAGGATCGTGAGCACGTGGCGCACGGCCGGGTGGCGCGCGCGGCGCAAGGCGAGGCGGTAGGTCGTCGAGCCGATCGTCTCGAACATGAGGTTCGTGAGGACGATGGTCTCGATCCGCTTGGCCCGGCCGTAGAGGCGGTAAAACGTGCCGGTGACGCGGCCCATGGGGCGGACTTCGCCGCCGAGGTAGGCGAGGAACTCGGTCAGGAGCTCGCGGTGCCAGCCTTCCTCGTTGCCGTAGAGGCGCAGGCACTCGGCGAGGTCGGGATCCCAGGTCGCGATCTCGTCGGCGAGCTCGTGCGCCTGGCGCAGGCCCGACTCCTCGGCGCGGAAGGCCGCGTTGAAGAAGGCGATGGCCGCCTGCCGCTCCACCTCGGACGCCCACACGATGGGCTCACGGAGATCGAGCTTCTCTTCGTACATCCGCTCGGCCCGCCTCTTCAGCATGCCGAGCCACCACGAGGTGGGGCGCCGGAGCGGACCGCTCTCCCTGTTCTTCGTCATCGCTGCCTGGGACGGAGGGTGCCGGCGGACGATAGCGCACGGAGGCCGAGCGGGCACGGGCCCACGGAGAAGCCGAACGAGCGAGCGAAGAAGAGCGGGCTGGAACAAGAACGCACGCGTGCAACGTGGACGGCGCGCCTATGTGCTGCGGATGAGGTAGGATGGCTGTGGGTCCCGTGGCGTTCGAACAGCTCTCTCTACCGTTCGAGGGGCATCTCACCCCTACCGCGCCCGCGCGAATCCCGCGCACGCGGCGGGTGTTCGTGAACCGCAACCTGAAGATGGCGGGGATCGACTGGGTGGGGTTCGACATGGACTACACCCTGGCGATCTACAACCAGGTCGAGATGGACAAGCTGTCCATCGAGGCCGTGATCCCGAAGCTCGCCAAGCGCGGCTACGACGAGGACATCCTCCGCGGGATCACCTGGCCCATCGACTTCCCGCTCCGCGGGCTCTTGATCGACAAAAAAGCCGGGAACGTCCTCAAGATGGACCGCTTCAAGGTGGTCCACAAAGGCTACCACGGCCTGCGTGAGCTCACGAAAGAGGAGCTCCGGTCGCTCTACCACCAGAAGCGCGTCAAGCCGAACACCGGCCGCTACCACTTCATCGACACGCTCTACGCGCTGAGCGAGGTCGCGCTCTACACGGGCATCGTGGAGGCGTTCGAGGCGCGACGGATCGAGCTCGACTACGCGACCCTGTTCACGGACATCCGCGAGTGCATCGACGAGGCGCACCGCGACGGATCCATCCTGGACGTGGTGCTCGGGGATCTGCCGCGGTTCATCGAGCGCGACCCCTTGCTCGCGCCGACGCTGCACAAGCTACGTTCGGCGGGCAAACGGCTGTTTTTGCTGACGAACTCGCGCTGGCCGTACACCGAGCGGATGATGACGTACCTGCTCGGCGACGCGATGCCGGAGTACCCGAGCTTCCGTCACTACTTCGACCTGATCATCGTGGCGGCGCAGAAGCCGGCGTTCTTCCAGGAGCGCAGGCCGCTCTTGGAGCGGGACGGTGACAACCTGCGGCCCGCGACGTACCCGCTCGAACGAGGCGTGATCTACGAGGGCGGCAACCTCCACGATCTCGAAGCCGCGCTCGGCATCGGCGGCGACCGGATCCTCTACGTCGGCGATCACATCTACGGCGATATTTTGAGGTCCAAGAAAGAGTCGGCCTGGCGGACGGCGATGATCATCCAGGAGATGGAGGCCGAGGTGATCGCGCACGAGATGTGCCGCGAGGAGCACCAGAAGAGCGCGGAGCTCGAGCAGCGAAGGGACGAGCTCGAAGATCAGCTCCGGTACTACCAGCAGCGGTACAAGGACCTGACGCGCAAGATCGAGGACGCGGCGCAGGCCGTGAAGAACGGGCACGGGAGCACGAACGGGAGCGGGATCTCGTACGAGGCCGAGCGAGGCCGGGCGAAGCGCGCCGTGGAGCGGATCCGGGGCATGCTGCGCGCGGTGGACGCGGAGGCGACGAAGCTCGAACGCGAGATCGATCAGCGCTTCCACCCCTACTGGGGCTCGCTGCTGAAGGAGTCGATCGAGCCGAGTAGCTTCGGCGATCAGGTCGAGGAGTTCGCCTGCATCTACACGTCGCGCGTGTCGAACATGCTGGCGTACTCGCCGCTTCAGTACTGGCGGAGCCCGCGCGATCTGATGCCGCACGAGCTGTGATCACGCGTCACTGACAGCAGCGGAAGCCGGTCGAGTAATCGTGGTACCGCGCGTTGTGCGCGGTCGTCTTGTAGTCGCAGCCGTCGCCGTTCTGGTGCGTGTCGAGGTAGTAGCCGCCGCGGAACGTGCCCGACTTCGAGGCGGTCCACTCGTGCAGGTTGCCGACCATGTCGAAGACGCCGTAGCTCGACTTGCACTTCTTGTACGCGCCGCTCTTCGCGAGCGTGCCCTTCATCTGATTGAGGCGCTCGTCGTTCATGTTCGCGAACGTGTACGCCTCCTGCGGCGGCGGGCCGCCGGCGACGCCGTAAAGCGCGTTGAACGAGGAAAAACCGCCGTCGTTGCAGACGCCGGAGACGTGATCGCTCCCGTACGGGAACGTCGTGGGCTTCTTGCCTTTGCAGGCGCCGATCCACTCGTCGTCGGCGCAGAGGCGTTTGCCCGCGTTCTTGCAGGCCTCCTCGGCCTGATCGCGGCTGATGTACGCCTGCGGGACCTTGCCCTTCTTGCTCACGGCCTTCACGCGCAGGCCCGAGACCGACTGGTACGGCGAGTGCGCCTTCGTCTTGTTCTTGCCGACGATCTCGACGACGTGCGCCTCGTACGTGTCGATGCAGTACTTGTCGGCCACGCGCACCATGCCCTCGGCACACTTCTTCCCCTTCGCCTCCGCCTCCGACGGCGTCGGTAAGGTCGCCGCGAGGAGCGCGACGGCCGCGAGGCCGAGAGCCTGAGGAGAGCGGAAAAAGACGATGGGCTTCATGGCGCCACGAAGGACGAGCGAGCCGCCTCGTCGACTCATACCGAAAGCTTCCGGCGAGGGCAAATCCGCCGTGGCCGCTTGGACGGGCCTCGGTTTTCGGTCAACCTCTGCCGCCCATGCAGGCGCCCCTTCCGATCGCCAGGATCCGTACGAGCCCCGAGGACTTCGTCGTCGAGGAGATCCCCGCGTACGCGCCGAGCGGCAAGGGCGAGCACCTCTACGTCACCCTGCGCAAGACCGGAAAAAACACGCCCGACGTGGCGCGTGATCTCGCGCGCTGCCTCGGCGCCGATCCACGCGGCACGGGCTGGGCCGGGATGAAGGATCGGCACGCGATCACCACGCAGACGATCTCGATCCAGGTGCCGATCGCGGAGGACGCAGAGGCGAAGCTCGCGCAGGCGTCGCTGCCGGGCGTGGAGATCCTCGGCGCGGCCCGGCACGGAAACAAGCTCAAGCCGGGGCACCTCGTGGGGAACCGGTTCACGATCACGCTGCGAGATCTCGCGCAGGGCGACGCCGCCCGCGTGGGGGAGAAGCTCGCGGAAGCAGGCCGCGTGGGGGTGCCGAACTCGTTTGGACCGCAACGGTTCGGGCGTGACGGCCAGAACCCCGCGCGGACGCTCGCCTGGCTGCGCGGCGAGGAGCGGGGGCCGCGGGATCGGCGCGAGCAGCGGCTCTTGTTCTCGGCCCTGCAGTCGATGCTGTTCAACGAGGTGCTCGCCCGGCGGGTCGAGGCCGGGACCTGGGCCGCGGTGCTGCCGGGGGATCTGGCGAAAAAGCACGACTCCGGCGGGATCTTCGCCGTCCCCGCAGAGGGGCGGGACCTCGACGACGCGAGGGCGCGGGCCGAGGCCGGGGCCATCTCGCCCACGGGGCCGATGTTCGGCGCGAAGATGCGCTGGCCCGAGGGCGCGCCGCGGGACATCGAGCGCGAGGTGCTCGCCACGGTGCTGCCCGACGCGAGCCGGCTCGAGGCCTTCCGCGCCCTCGGCGAGGGCACCCGGCGGCCGCTGCGGCTCATGGTCGCCGACATGCTGGTGCGTCCGATTGACGCATCCGGCGGGCTCACCGTTTCTTTTGTGCTACCGAAGGGTGGCTACGCCACAACGGTCCTCGCCACCGCCTGTCAGATCGTTGATGCGACCCACCGCGCCAGCGACGCGGACGGTGGCGAAGAAGGCGACGAGTCCTCCTCCGAGCCTTCCGATCCCGCTTAGCGCCACTTCGCGCCCGCCTCGACGCTCGTGGAGAGGGCGTGTGAACCAGATCAAAAGCCCGGGCTGCAACGGCCCACGACGACGGAAAGGCACAACCGGAAGATGAATCTCATCGAGTGGCTGCAGCGCATCATGGTCGGCTTCGGCGCTGCCTGGGTCATGTGGCTCATGATCGGGCTCTCCGTGGTGAGCGTCGCGATCATCCTCGAGCGCGCGTGGTTCTTCTGGTCGCTGCGGGACGACGTGGTCGTGCTGGCGCGGGACCTGCGTAATGCGCTGAAGGACTCGATCGAGGCCGCGCAGAAGCGCATGGAGGCCTCGCCCTCGGCCGAGGCGGCCGTCGTGAAGGCAGGCCTCGTCGAGGCCGATCGCGGGCCGAAGGCCGCCGAAGAGGCGATGGCCGGCGCGCTCGCCCTCCAGCGCATGAAGCTCGAGCGGCGCCTCGCCTACCTCGGCACCCTCGGCAACAACGCTCCGTTCATCGGCCTCTTCGGCACCGTCATCGGCGTCGTCGGCGCGTTCGACGCGCTCGGCAAGGCCGCCGAGAAGCCGATGGCGCAGGCCGCCTCGGCGGCGATGGCCCCGCAGCAGGTCATGTCGAGCATCGCCGAGGCGCTCGTCGCCACGGCCGTCGGCCTCGCGGTCGCCATCCCGGCCGTCGCCGCGAACAACTACTTCCAGCGGCTCATCCGCTCGACGATCGCGAACACCGACGCGCTGACGCGCGTGCTTCTCGCGCACCTGCACGGCGAGAAGGAGAGCGCGCTCGAGGAGGCAGTCGAGGACATCGCGCTCGCCGTGAGCGCGAGGAAGTCCGAGGCGGCGAAGCCGGCGAAGACGAACGGCGCGCAGAACAAGAAGGCGGCGAAGAAGGGCGAGGACGAGGAAGAGTCCAGCGAGGAGAAGGGCTGATGGCCGCGTCGAGCTCGAACAACGAGGACAACATGGTCGAGGGGATCAACGTCACCCCCCTCGTCGACATCACCCTCGTGCTCCTCATCATCTTCATGGTGACGGCGAAGATCATCGTGTCGCAGGCTCTGCCGCTCGACCTGCCGAAGGCCGCGTCGGGGCAAGAAGTGCAGATGGTCTTCAGCGTCGAGCTCCGCGCGAACGGTGACATGGTCATCGACGGCCAGAAGCTGCCGAACGACGACGCCGCGCTCCCGAAGGCGAAGGAGGCGCAGGCGAAGACGCCCGATCTGCGCGCCGTCATCCGCGCGGAGCAGACGGTCCAGCACGGCCGCGTGCTTCACGCGCTCGATATCCTGAAGCGCGCCGGAATCACGAAGATCGCCTTCGGCGTGACGCCCGTGCCCGCCGACGACGGCAAGGCGGCCCCGGCCCCGCCGCCTACGCCCGTGACGCCGTGATAGCTTCGCTCGAACTCGAGGGGCTCCGGAAGGCCACGCGGAGCTCCATGCTTGAACCTTGGAGATAGGATCGATCATGAGCTCGGCGGCGAACAGAGTCGTGATGGGGGGAGGCCAGTTCCACCACACCGCCGAGCGCGACCGTGATCCGCTCGCGCCCGTCGTCGCGCTCGGTGATCGCGCGGCGAAGACGGGCACGGCGATCGGGCTCGTGCTCGCGCTGCTCTCGCACGGCTACGCCTCCGCACGCGCGATGACCGCCCTCTTCGACATGCGGCGCGCGGTCGTGGAGATGCGTCAGGGTCTGCACGAGTTCTTCTGGACCGAGTACGACATCGATCTGACGCCGAAGAACGAGGACAAACCCAAGCCCGAGGAAAAACCCCCGGAGCCCGAGCCGGAGCCGGAGGTGCCGCCGCCGGTGCAAGCGCCGAAGGCCGAGAAGGCGCCGGAAGAAGAGGTCCCCGACAAGGATCCGGAGCCGCCGCCGCCGCCCTCGCAGGCCGCGAAGGTGCTCACGCAGGAGCCGGACGAAGAAGAGCCCGTGGACATGACGGGGCAAGGCTTCGTGAGCGGCGAAGGGACCGGACCGAGCTACGGGATGGTGAGCGCGGCGGGGACCGGAAAGACCCCGACGTACAACAAGGCCGCGTCGCTCGATGGGAAAGAGGGCGGCACGGGTACGGGCAAAGGCGGGCCGCCGCCCGCGCCCACGGGGCCGGATCTGTCGAAGGCCGCGAACCTCGTCGGTAGCTCCGCGTGGGATTGCCCCTTCCCGCCCGAGGCCGATGCCGAGCAGATCGATCAAGCCGTGGTGTCGATCATCATCACGGTGCGAGCGGACGGGTCGCCGCAGGCCGTGAAGGTCGTGAGCGATCCGGGCTACGGCTTCGGCCGTGCCGCGCGCCTCTGCGCCCTGTCGAGGCGGTACACGCCGGCGCTCGACCGGACCGGGACCCCGATAACGGCGCCGACGCCGCCGATCCGCGTGCGCTTCACGCGCTGACCACGATCGGGCGCGGCCGAGTCACCGCGCTTCCTTTCCGCACGGCGCCTCATTATCCTCCGCGGACACGTGGACGTCGCCGAACGCATCGAGAAGCTCAGCAAGGTGCCCCTGTTCGAGGGGCTCACCACCCAGGCGCTCGAGCTGATCTCGCGCGTCGCAAACGAAGAGTCCCACGCGCTCGGGACGAAGATCTTCCAGCACGGAGATCCGGGCGACAAGCTCTACATCATCATCGAAGGCAAGGTGCGCATCAGCCGCGAGGTGCCCGGCATGGGCGAGGAAGCGCTCGCGGTGCTCGGGCCCGGCTCGGTGTTCGGCGAGATGAGCCTGCTCGACGAGGCGCCGCGCTCGGCCGACGCGCGTGTCCACGAGCGCTGCCGCTTGCTCACGGTGCCCAAGGACGCCTTCGAGGACCTCCTCTTCCTGCACAAGGATCTCGCCTACGAAGTGCTCTGGAGCTTCGTCCGGATGCTGACGCAACGGCTCCGCGAGACGAACGACAAGCTCACGTTCCTCACGGTCACGGGCAAATTCTGAAGGCACGGGCGCGAGTTTCGCGCCTTGGACTTCCGTCCTGCGAGGCGGGTCGTGTAGTGTCTGCCCGAGACACCATGGTAGCCACGAAGCACCTCGCCCTCGTTTTTGCTCTCGCCCTGTCGGGCGTCGCCGCGGCTTGCGGCGGCGGTTCGACGCCTCCGCCCGACACCGCCAACGATCAAAAGACGGACGGGACCGCGACCGACAAGCCCGCCGAGACGGGCGGCGCGACCGACGCGAAGCCCGAAGGCGACGCGAAGCCCGCCGGCGACGCGAAGCCCGCGGAGACGGGTACGGGCGGGACCGCCGCGACGCCTCCGGCTCCTTCCGGCAAGCCGTCGACGAACATCCGCCAGAGCCAGATGCTCGAGGACATCAAGAAGATCGGCCTCGCCCCGGACAAGCTCCAGGACCTGCCGAAGATCGGCCTCGCGCAGAAGAAGAAGCTGATGCCGCTCTTCCAGAAGGCGCTCGGCTACAAGGACTGCAACGGCTGCCACGTCGAGGGCGACTACAAGGCCGAGACGCGCAAGATCAAGATCACGCGCGGCATGTGGAAGAACTTCGTCGTCGCGCTGCGCGACGAGAAGGGCGGCGCGGTCTTCTGCGACACATGCCACGACGGCAACGAGCACAACCTCGATCACTCCGACAAGAAGGCGCTCGAGAAGTTCATGGACGAGCAGTACGAGGACAAGCTCACGCGCGCCGACAAGAAGGACATGGAGTGCGGCACGTGCCACGGTGATCCCTTCGAGGGCGACATCATCACGAAGGTCTGGGGCATCGCGAAGAAGTAGCGCTCGCCCGCGAGCGCTGTTTTCTCCCGGCCTTTCCGCCCTCTCCACCCCTCCCCGCCCCGCAAGGGCCACCTCGCGTGGCCGGCTCTCGCTTTCGTACTAAAGAGACGCCGCATGTGCGGTGTGTTCGGCATCTATGGCCACCCCGAGGCCGCCAACATCACCTACCTCGGGCTGCACGCGCTGCAGCACCGAGGTCAGGAGGCGGCGGGGATCGTCACGAGCGACGGGGAGCGGCTCACGCCGCACAGGTCGATGGGCCTCGTGCAAGCAGGATTCTCCCCGACGGATCTCGCAGCGCTGCGCGGTGACCGTGCGATCGGCCACGTGCGGTACTCGACCGCCGGCGGTTCGCACATCCGCAACGCGCAGCCATTCGCGGTGGATTACGCGCGCGGGTCGGTCGCGGTCGGGCACAACGGGAACCTGACGAACTACGAGGCGCTGCGTGATCGGCTGGAGGCGCGCGGGAGCATCTTCCAGAGCGCGAGCGACACGGAGGTGATCGTGCACCTCATCGCCGCGAGCACGCAGGCGACGGTGGAGAGCCGCGTGGCCGAGGCGCTCGGGCAGGTCGAAGGCGCGTACTCGATCCTGTTTCTCACGGAGCGTGAGCTCATCGCCGTGCGGGATCCGATGGGCTTCCGCCCGCTCTGCATGGGGCGTCTGTCGCACGGCGGAGTAGATGCAGTGGTGATCGCCAGCGAGCCGACGGCGTTCGATCTGATCGGCGCGACGTACGTGCGAGACATCGAGCCAGGCGAGATGGTGATCGTGGACGCGAACGGGACGAGATCGCTCCGGCCCTTCGCCCCGCGGACGCGGAAGCTCTGCATCTTCGAGCACGTGTATTTCGCGCGTCCCGACTCGCTCATCGAAGGCGCGAGCGTGTACGAGGTGCGCAAGGCGCTCGGCCGCAAGCTCGCCGAGGAGTCGCCCGTTCCAGGCGGGAATGCCGCAGAGGACGTCGTCGTGGTGCCCGTGCCCGACTCGGGGGTGCCCGCAGCCGTGGGTTTCGCGGAGCGCGCGAGCGCGCCCTTCGAGATGGGCCTGATCCGCAGTCATTACGTGGGCCGGACGTTCATCGAGCCGCAGCAGTCGATCCGGCACTTCGGGGTGCGGCTGAAGCTCTCGCCGAACCGCGCAGCGCTCGCGAACAAGCGCGTCGTGGTCGTGGACGACTCGATCGTCCGGGGCACGACGAGCCGGAAGATCGTGAAGATGGTGCGCGACGCCGGGGCACGCGAGGTGCACCTGCGGATCTCGAGCCCGCCGACGCGCTGGCCCTGCTTCTACGGGATCGACACGCCGACGCGCGCGGAGCTCATCGCGGCCACGCACACCCTCGACGAAATCTGCAAGTACGTGACCGCAGACTCGCTCGGATACCTGTCGCTCGAAGGGCTGGTGACGTCGGTGAGCAACATCGAGCGTGGGGCCTCACCGGACGGGCCGCCGGCGACGAGCAGCGGGGAGGCGGCCGAGAACGGATACTGCGCCGCCTGCTTCTCGGGTACCTACCCTGTGCCGTTCAACCCGAACCCGAAATCGAGGCACCTCCGGCTCGTACACGGCTAGCGCGCACAACGCGTTGACGGCGCCCGTGCATGCCGAACAATGGTCACCCCATGACGGATCGCCCCTCGAGCTCGAGCGTCGCCCCGCACGATCTGTTCGCCCACACGCCCGATCGGGTGTCGATCTACGAGGTGAGCCCGCGTGACGGCCTGCAGAACGAGGCCGTGGTCGTCCCGCTCGACGCGAAGAAGCAGCTCGTCGCCGCACTCGTCGCAGCTGGCGTGAAGCGGCTCGAGATCACGAGCTTCGTGTCGCCGAAGTGGGTGCCACAGCTCGCCGACGCGGAGGATCTGGCGCGCGAGATGCGGCCGCCCGAGGGCGTGACGTTCAGCGCGCTCTGCCCGAACGCAAAGGGTCTCGAGCGCGCACTGGCCACGGGGCTCGGCGAGATCGCGGTCTTCATGAGCGCGAGCGAGACCCACAACCAGAAGAACATCAACAAGTCGATCGATCGGACGCTGGGGGTGTTCTCGGAGATCGTGCCGCCAGCGATCGAAGCAGGCCTGCGCGTGCGCGGGTACGTGTCGACGGTGTGGGGATGTCCATACGAGGGCCCGGTGTCCGCGGAGCGCAGCGTCGAGATCACGAAGAAGCTCCTGGAGCTCGGCTGCTACCAGGTGTCACTGGGCGACACGATCGGCGTGGGGACGCCAAAGCAGACGCGCGACATCGTGCTGCGTTGTCTCGACGCGATGCGGGTGGATCAATTCGCGCTGCACCTGCACGACACACGCGGGACGGCGCTCGCGAACATCTTGGTCGGGCTCGAGCTCGGCGTGCGTGACTTCGACGCGTCGGTGGGAGGTCTCGGAGGTTGTCCCTACGCGCCGGGCGCCGCAGGAAACGTGGCGACGGAGGATCTCGTGTACATGCTGCACGGGATGGGGATCGAGACGGGGATCGACCTCGACAAACTCATCGAAGCAGGCAACGTCGCCGAGCGAGTGCTCGGTCGCCCGCTGCCAGGCAAGGTGCACAAAGCCGGCGCATTCCGGCGTCGGCCGAGCTGACCTCGGGCCGCCGCTGCGCTGGGGCGTTGCCCCAGGCCCCACCAGGGGCTATCCGCCCCTGGACCCGGACCAGCGCAAGCGCTGGACCCGGGGTCGATGAACTGCGCGATGCGCAGTTCATCGAACAGGCCGAGGCAAGATCAGCAACAACGCCGCCCATCAAGACAGCCGCGCTGACATTTCGATCGGCAACGCTGTCTGTGGTCTTGCCACCGGCCTGTGGAAGAACCGCGCATCGCGCGGTTCTTCCAACCCGAGTCCAGGGCTTGCCCTGGTTCGGGTCGAGGGGCGAACAGCCCCCCGCGGGGTCCGGGGCGGCGCCCCGGCGCGGCGGCCTAAGGCACGATGCAGCCGAGCCGCGTGAAGAACACGTGTTGATCGCCTTCGCGGTCGTCGCGGAAGAGGATGCCGACGTTGCCGTCGGGGCCGAATGTGGCGATCGGGTAGATGCTGTCGCGCTTGGCGAACGTGACGCGTTGCTCGGGGCCGGAGGGGTTCAGGCTCTGGTCGAGCATGAGCGCGTAGAGCTCGTAGCCGTCGTTTTGATCGCGATCGTCGGCGTAGACGAGCAGCACGCGATCGCCGAGGGCCTTGAGGCTCGGGTAACGCGAGCGGAAGGAGCCTGGGTTCGTGAGCGCCTTGGGCTCGACGAGGATGTTGCCGTCCTCGTCCACGACGGCGCCGTAGATGGCCTTGGGGTTTGCCGTCTTGTCGAACCACGCCACGACGTACCGATCTTGGTTCCAGACGACCGTGGGGTAGACCGAGTCGCTGCTCCCCTGCGTGAGCGAGACGGCCTGCGATCGCGGCGTGAGATCCTGGTTGAAGACCTGGAACTGGATGAAGTGCTGGAGCGCGTCGCCGGGCGCCCAGGCGACGCCGATCGACGAGAGGCCGGCCGCCATCTGCGGCGCTTCGTTGCCCACGTTGAAGGCCTGCGTGAGCTTCACGTTCCCGCCGATCGGAGCGCCGTCGATGGAGAGGCGCTGCGCGTAGAGATCGAAGAGGCCCTCACGCTCGTCTTGCCACGCGACGATGAACTCGCCGCCGGTCCAGCCGAGCGACACGTTGATCGAAAAACCCTCGGCGAAGGAGAGACGCGTGTCGGGCAGGACCTTCGCGCCGCTCTCGTCGAGCAGCGTGAAGTACACCTCGTAGTCGCCGCTGCGACGATCCTGCCACGCGATGCCGTATCGATCGCCGACCCACACGATCGGGCCGCCCGCGTTGTCGCCGTTCTGGAAGACGATCGGCGCCTCGGGGCCGAGCGGGACACCGGTCGGCGCGAGCATGTTGAGGCGCATCGAGAAGCCGGAGACCGTGCCCGTGTACGCCGCCGCGTACGAGGTCCCGCTCCACGCGAGGCCGCCGGTGCCTGCGGGCGCGATGTCGCCCGAGAGGCGGATGGGCTCGTTGAGGAGCGGGATGTACGTCGCGCCGTCGTCGACGACGCCGTTGCAGTCGTTGTCGACGCCGTCGCAGACCTCCGTGCCGCCTGGATACGCGAGCTCGCTCTTGTCGTCGCAGTCGTCGCCGCACGCGTTCGGATCACCCGGCTGCGTGCCGGGGCGCGGGCCGCGGAAGCCGTCGCCGTCGTTGTCCCGCGTGGCGATCTCGTACGTGCACTGCCCCGTCTTCGGGACGCACGCGTCGTCCGTGCAGGGATCGTTGTCGTCGCAAACGATGGGCGGCAGATCGACGCAGAGGCCGCCGTTCCGCGGGGCGCCCGCCTCCGCGCCCGCTGCGAGGTCGCAGTAGACGGGCTCGCAGAGGTTCTTGTGGCCGGGACAATCCGAGTCGACGAAGCAAGGAGGCTGGGGCGGGCCGACGTCGAGCGGCGTGCGCGCGCCGCAGCCGCCCGCCACGATCCCCGCGGCCACCAACGTGCCCGAGAGCGCGGCGAGTGAGAGTCCGATCAGGCTTCGTCCGCCGCGCGCCTTCCGCAAACGCTTCACAGGCATCCGCCGAACCCTTCGACGTCGATCGGCTCGCACACGAGGCCGGACGGGCAGCCGTCGTTTCCATCGAGCGGACAGAGCTGAACACACTGCGTGCCCGAGCCGGTCACGACGCAGGCAAACCCCGCCGCGCACCAGAGGCCCGTGTTGCTGCCGCACGGATCCCCCTGCACGCCGGAGCCCGCGGGCGCGCAGAACGCGCCGTAGACCTCCTGGCCGCAGGGTTCGCTCGGGTACGAGACGAAGATGAAGCACCCATCGCCGGGGAAACAGCCGCTGTTCAGCTGATCGAAGGGATCACACTGGAAGTCCTCGATCGGCGGCGGCGTGGAGGGGCAACCGGGATCGATGTATTCGTCGAACGCGTCCTTGCCCGCGTCCCAGATGGGGCCCGTCGCGGTGCTGCTCGAGGAGTCCCCGCCCTCGCCGCCGCCGCCGCCCTGGCCCTCCGTCTCCCGCACGATCGAGCTGCCGCACCCGCCGAGACCCGCGGCCGGGACGATGAGGCCAAGCGCGGCGGCTACCAAGATAAGCCGCTTCTGCATGCCCGAAGCGTAACCGAATTTTTTCGCGCGCGCCGCGAGGACGAGGCGGGATCGGCGCAGAAAAGATCACTTGCGGGTGACGGTGACCTTCTTGATGACGGGCGGGTTCTCCGGCTTCTCGCGGACCACGGGAACGGAGGCGATCTTGTGCACGACGTCCACCGGCGCGCACTCGCCGAAGATCGTGTAGCCGCCGTCGAGGTGGAACGCCGCCTCGTCCGTGATGAAGAACTGCGCGCTGTTCGTGTTCGGCCCGCGGTTCGCCATGCACAAAAGGCCGGGACGATCGTGGTTCGCGTCCTCCCAGACCTCGTCGGGGATCACGTACCCGGCCTCGCCCGAGCCGTTCTTCTTGGCGTCGCCGCCCTGGATCATGAAGCCCTTGATGATGCGGTGGAAGATCGTGCCGTCGTAGGCGGGCTTCTTCTCCCACTTGCCCTCGGGCGTCTTCCACGGGCGAACGCCGCGCGCGAGGCCGACGAAGTTCGCGACGGTGATGGGCGCCTTGTCCTCGAAGAGCGTGCACTCGAGGTTGCCCTGGTCCGTCTCGATGGTGGCCACGAGGCTCTTGCCCGCGGGCAGGCCTTTCGTGGCGTCGGCGAGGGTCCACTTGCCCTTGACCGGATCGTCCTCGCTCGGCTTGACCTCGGCAACGGGCTTGGCCGAGACCTTCTTCTTCGTGGGCTTCGGCAGCTGGATGCGCGGCCGGGCGCTCTTCTCGGGCTGGCCGGGCGCTTCCTTGTTCTGGATCAGCCCATCGGTCTTGCGTTCGGGGGCCGCCGTGGGCTCGGGAGGGCTCGACTCACAGCCGCTCGCGAGGGCGGTGACGACCAGGGCAGAAGCCGCGGCGAAGGCGGCGAAAGCAGGGCTTTGGATCGAGGGAAGTTTCATAGGAGATCTTTCCCTTGCGGCGAGGCGAGGCGAAGGTCAAGCGCGGGCTCGCATCGTGCTACGAAGGGGCCCGAGCCATGGCCGTCACGAAGCTCTGCATCGCCCTGTCGCTCGGGTTTCTGGTCGTCGCCTGCGAGCCGCGCGTGGAGGAGCCGGTACCGCCCACGCGCGACGCGCGCCCCGAGCCGATCGGGCAAGAAGCCCAGGCCTCGGAAAATCGCCCCTCGAAGGCGCGGTGCATCCACCCGACCGAGGACAAACCCAAGCGCACGCTCGCGCAACCGGGCCCCGATCCGGCGTGTCCGCCCGACGATCTCGCCAAGCCGCCCGTGCTGCGCGAGGGCAAGGTGGTGTTCGCCGACGTGAAGGACCAGACGGTCACCGTGGAGATCGCGCAGCGGGATCACGAGCGCGCCCGCGGGCTCATGTACCGCAAGCACATGGACGAGGAGCGCGGGATGATCTTCGTCTTCGAGCGGAACGAGGTGCACCAGTTCTGGATGCACAACACGTGCATCCCGCTCGACATGCTGTTCGTGGACGCGGACGGCACGATCGTGGGGATCGAGGAGAACACGCCGACGATGAACGACTCGACGTTCTCGGTGCCGTGTCCGTCGCGTTACGTGGTCGAGGTGAACGCGGGGTACTGCCGGCGGCATGGAGTGCGCGCCGGCCAGAAGGTGCGGCTCGAAGGGATCTAGGGCGCGCTGCAGGCGCTCGCGCCGTCACAGCGCACGAAGCAGTCGTTGCAGATCACGCACGAGGCGTACTGGTTGAAGAGGTTCGCCCCGGTCGGGTAAGCCGACTCGCAGCTCGTGAAGCAGGCCGTGTCGCCATCCGCGCACCCGTCGATGCACGTGACGAAGTCACTACAATCGAGGCTGTCGGCGCAGGCTCCGTACTCGGACAAGCAGAGGCCGTCGGCGCTCTCGCGCGAACACACGGAGCACGTGGAGCAGTCGGACGTGGTCATGTCGCAGGTGGTCATGGGGACGCCGCCGCCGCTCCCGCCGCTGCCACCCGAGCCGCTGCTGCTCGAACTCGAGCCGGGTCCAGGACCACCCCAGTCGTCGCCTCCCTCGCCGCCTCCGCCGCCCACGCCGCCGGTCGAACCTTTGGCGCAAGCGAACACGTTGAGCGCGAGAAAAGAGCAAGCGACGGCGAAGATCGAACGCGCGGACATCATGAATCCTCCTGCCGCGCGATGGGGCGCGGCGCCGGGGTATCGACGAGCCATCGTCGCACGAATTCGAGGAAAAAAGGACGAAGGGGCGAGGCGCGCGACGGCTTTCGAAGCCAACGCAAGGCGCGGGTCTTGGCACGCTTTTGTTGGTTTCGGTATACGAGGAATGCGTGGTTGCTTTCGTCGTTCCACATGAGCCAGTCCCTCCCGTCGACGCGCTGAAAGACGGGCTCGCCGCGCTCGCGGAGAAGGCGCGCGCGAAGGTGCGCCCGAATGATCTCGAGGCTCGCGATCCGCGCTTCATCGAGCGCGCGATGCCGCTGCTCGGGATGCTCTACGACCACTACTTCCGCGCCGAGACCGAGCTCGAAGAGCCGTTCGATCCCGGGCCCGCGCTCGTGGTCGGCAACCACAACGCGATGACCGGAACGCCGGACATGTTCTGTCACATGCTCGCGTTCTGGAGGCTTTACTCGCCCGCGCGTGTCTCGTACGGGCTGATGCACGACGTGCCGTTCCGCTTCCCCGGCGCGGGCGCGTGGCTGAACGCCGCGGGCGCGATCGCGGCGAGCCCCGACAACGCGGCGCGCGCGCTCGATCGAGGTGCGGCGGTGCTCGTGTTCCCGGGCGGCGACATCGACGCGTGCAAGCCGTTCTCGCGACGCTACGAGATCGAGTTCGGCAAGCGCCGCGGCTTCGTGCGCACGGCGCTCAGGCACCAGGTGCCGATCGTGCCCGTGGTGAGCGTGGGCGCGCATCACTCGCTCTACATCTGGACCGATGGGCGGCGCATCGCGGAGGCGCTCAAGCTGCCGATGCTCGCGCGATCGAACGTGGCGCCGCTCGGCGTGGCGCTGCCGTGGGGGATCATCGCGGGCATTCCGCTGCCGCACCTGCCGCCGCCCGTGAAAATCCACACGCGGATCCTCGCGCCGATCCGCACCGATCTGCCGCCCTCCGCGGCCGAGGATCCCGACGCGGTGGAGGATCTTTTCGAACGCGTACGAAGCGCGATGCAGCGGACGATGAACGATCTGAAGCTGCAAGGGCGCCACGGCTTGTTCCCGGCCTCATGAAGACGCTCGCGCCGCTCGTCGCGCTCTCGATCGTGGCCCTCGCCTCCCCGGCGAGCGCGGTGGCCGTGGGCGGCGCGACGCCGTCGCCGGTGGTGCACGAGGACTACGTGATCGTGAGTCACGACGAGGCGAGCGGGCGTGAGCACGTGCTCTACGCCGCGCGCCTCGCGCCCGCCGCGCCGCGCGTGCTCCTCGGCTTGCCGACGCCGAGTACGCCGACGATCGAGCCGCTCCCGAAGCTCGATCTCGCCGCGCTCGTGCATGCGCTCGTCGAACCGTACGAGCGACGCACCCGCGGACGCGCGCCGGCGCCTCCGGCCGCGTGGGTGATGGAGCGATCGACGCTCTCGGGCTTCGTCGTCGGCCCCTCCGCGGGCGAGCAGCCGTTCGACGCGGCGTGGACGAAGAGCTACGTGGATCGGAATTTTTCGTTCGCCGTGCTCGACGTGGTCACGCCGCCGGGAGGCTCGCTGGAGATCATGACGCCGGCCGCGCACGTCTCGTTCGACACGCCTCGCGTGATCGTCGCGCGTCGCGAACCGCCGCGCGCGGAGCCACCTCCGGACGAAGCGCAGGAAGGCGCGGTGCTCCCGCTCGTGGTGGAGTCGGTGCGGGCCGAACCGAAAGCCGTGGCGCCGAGCAGCGAGGCGATCGCGCGTGTCCTCCGCGCGCGGAGCGGGCCGATCCTCGATTGTTACGAGCGGTTCCTCGAACATCGCCCCGAGGCCACGAAGGTGACGATCGAGGCTTCGATCCGGCCGAAAGGCGACACGGCATCGTTGCGATCCCCGGGCGAGCGTGACGGCGATGAGACGACGCGCGAGCTCTCGAGGTGTGTCGTGACGACCCTCCGCGCGCGGCAGTTCCCGCGGACGGACGAGGGCTGGAAGTTCTCCGCGGATCTCGCGTTCAAGCCGCCGCGCACGCCCGCGCGCCGCACGCACGTCGTGCTCGTCGGGCCCTCGCGGTACGTGTGGAAGGATCCGCCCGCATCGGCGCGTCTGCTGCACGATTTCGAGGCAAAAGCGGAGGATGTCGCGCGCGCCATGACACCCGAACGGCTCCGCGCGCTCGGGCTCCCCGAAGGCAAACGCATGTGGATCTCGCACTGGCTCGACCGGGACGTGCGACGCGCGCTCGCCGAGGACGCGATCTTCGACCGCGAGGATCTGCCCGCGGACGGCGAGCCCGGCACGCTCTCGGCGCCCACGCAGAAGCCGCCCGAGGTTCGTCCCACGGCGGAAAAAGCGCGCGAGAAGCCGCGCGCACGTTCACGCGGCAAGCGTACGCGCGGCGTCCTCGTCGCGGCCACGGCGCTCGTGTTCACGGTCGCCCTCGCTCTCTGGCTCGCGAGAGACGAACGTCCTTCGGCGTGAAGCGGCTTGCCCCTTGCGCTCGCCCGCGGCTGCATCCATGGATTTCCGAGGAGGCCTCCATGAACGTCGTGATCAAGTACTGCCACGTCTGAAACTACAAGCCCCGGGCCGTGAGTTTCGCGGCCGCCATCAAGGATGCGTTCGACGTCGACAGCAAGCTCGAGATCGGAAAGCCCAGTCAGTTCGACGTGATCGTCGACGGCGAGCTGATCTTCTCGAAGCAGTCGGCAGGGCGGTTCCCGGAGATCCAGGAGGTGCTCGACGCCATGTCGAAGCGCGCGGCCGGCTGACCGCCGCGAGCGACAAACCGGCCGCGGCTTGACGGCCGTGCGTCGATGAGGTCCCCTATCCTGGATGCGCCGCTCCCTCGCGCTTCCCTTCCCTGCCTTGCTGCTCCTCGCGCTCGCCGGGTGCGGCGATCTCGACACCTTCGTCCCAGATATCCCCGGGTTCAGCGGTCCGGCGGGCGTCGTCGAAGGAACGCTGACCTACGCGGGTCCGCCGCCGTGCACGGAGAACGGCCGGGTCGTCGGCGCGGCCGTCGTGCTCGCGTTCGACAAGCGCCTCCTGCCGCCGCCCTCGGGCCTCGGCACGGGCGCCGCGAGCCTCGACGCGATCCCGGGGGACGTGCTCTTCGCGAGCATCCGCGACAAACTCGTCTTCGACAAGGACGGCAAGCTCCGCTGCCCCGATCCTTCGGCGCCGAACGTCACCGCGAGCGGAACGTGGACGATCGCGCCGCTGAGCGGCGGGACGTACCAGTTCCGCGGGTTTTACGATCGCGATGGCGACTTCAACCCGGCCTTCTCCATCTCGAACCTGCCGACGGCCGGCGACGTGGGCGGCGGCGCGATCGACAACGCAGCCGAGGTGCTCATGGGCGCGGCGCCAGAGTACACGGAGGTCAACGTCGGCGAGCCCGACGGCAAGGGAAACCTCGTGATCCCGCCGGTCGGCGTGCACGTGCCCGGCGTCGGCGTGACGCTCGGGCAAGTGCTCCCGCTCGAACGCCCCGTGTTTTACCCGTCGGCCGTGGACGACAGCGTCGCGGGCAACACCGATCCGCGCAAGGTCGTGGTGCCGTCGGACTTCGAGTTCGCCACGTTCCCCCCGAACGACGCGTCGTTCATCCGCATCACGTTCTCGGCGGGCGTCGATCCGACCGAGATCGACGCAGCCGCCATCACGCCGTTTTTCATGCCCGTGAAGGATCCCGCCGCGACGCTCTACATGGCGGTCGAGGACGTGAACGGCGACGGCCTGCTCAACAACGAGGATCACGTGGTCGAGTCGGCGAACGTGCCGCAGCTCTACCCGACGTCCGTGTTCTCGAAGATCAACGCGCCGCGGCTCGCAAACGACAAGCGCATCGAGACGCAAGCGCGGCCGCGCGTGATCATGCAGGGGCTGACGCTCCTGAAGAACCTGCTGCTCACGGCGACGAAGCTGCCGCCCGCGATGCCGGATCCGATGAACCCGCCGTTCCAGTCGGCCGAGCCCGAGGTGACGGTCGCGGTGCGGCCAGCAGCGATCTGCATCGATCCGGTCGATGCATCGAAGAAGGGCGTGTTCGTGCTGAGCCGCAAGACGGCCGCAGACGGGACGGCGATCATCGCCGATGAAGAGGCCTTGAAGCAGAGCCTCGCGGCGCGCTTCGGGCGCCCGTTCGACATCGTCTACGGCTGCCTGCCGGAAGGGCAGTACTCGATGAACCTCGTCTATCCGACGGGGCAAGCCTGGAGCGTGCCGAACGAGGCCGGCGTGTGTGCGCTCGCCGAGCCGCAGACGTCCGACGGCAAGACATGCAAGGCCGTGACGAACTCACGCCCGAGGCTCGTGTCGCAAGACGCGATGCTCATCGTGGGCGCGCCGAAGGACGCCGCGTACTGCAAGGCGAATCCGACGCCGGCGGCGTGTACCGGGCTCTGACGGCGTAGCGCCGGGGTTTCACCCCGGACCCGACGAGGGGCTGTCCGCCCCTCGACCCGGACCAGGGCCAGCCCTGGACCTCGGGTGCATCGACCGCGATGCGGTCGATGCAAGAGATTTCAGCCCCACCAGTAAGATAGTTTGGCCAGCAACGTTTCTTCGGAGGCGCGGGGGCCGAGCCATCCGAAGTCGAAGCCCGCTGCGCGCCGGCCGAGAGGCGCGCGTCCGTCGCCTTGCGCGTGCGTGTACACGAGGAACAACGTCGAGCCGAGCCGGTACTCCCAGCGCAGGACGATGTTCGCGTTGATCGATCCGCCCTCCCAGTCGGGATCGTCGTCGAGCGGCGATCCGAACGGCAGGAGCTCCGCGAGGCGCGCGACCTTGCCCGGTCCACGCGCCTTCGAAAGGGTGAAGCCGTCGAAGCTCTGCGCTTCGAGGAAGGCCTGCGCGTAGGCCTGGAGCGATAGCCGCGGCGTGAACGTGTACGTCGCGCGCATCGTGAGCCCGAGGCTCTGCGCCCGCAGTCGGCCGAAGACGTGGCCCGCGCCGATCGTCGTGACGTACCGCGGCTCGCCGCGCGTGTAGAGGAAGGTCGGGATCAGATCGAGGTCGAGCTGCGGCAGGATACGCACGGACAAACGGCCGTCGGCTTCCACGTTGATGCCGGTCTCGATGCCCTGGACCATCACCCACGCCTCGCCGTTCACGAGGCGCCGGCCATCGGTCGCGACCCAGAGCTCGCCGCCGAAGAGGGGCGCGCGCTCGAGCGCCGTGCCATCGCCGACCTCGCGATCGTCGAAGCGCGAGGGCTTGGCGTGGATGGCGGTGAAGCTCTCCCAGAAGTTCGCCCAGCGCGTGTAGTTGCCGAGCACGAGCATGCGCTCCTGCGTGAGCCAGTCGAGCGTGTCGCGCTCGACCGCGTCGACGAACGTCTCGGTCTCGAGCGTCACCCACCACGGATCGAGCGTCCGGTAGCGGACGGACGCGGTGAACGCGTGGAGGTTCTGCCGCTGCATGTAGCCGACGTCGTTGTAGTCGACCTTGCGGCCATGCCCGGCGTACTCGGCGTTGAAGGTCCAGTGCTTGCCGCCCTCCTTCGCGACACGCGCCTGCACCGCAGGGCCGATGTCGCCGGAAGAGATGACGGTGCCGTCGGGCAGGGTGCGCGGCGGGCCGTCATGCACGAGCGAGGCGATGGCTTGTCCGCTGATCACGTACTCGCCGCCGGGCGAACGCCAGCGGCCGTCGACGCCCGCCACGTAGGCGTCGTGGAAGCAACGCGCGCCCTGCGCGACGAGTTGTTCCTTGGGACAAAGCACGCGCGTTTGGCCGCTGCCAGAAGCGGCCCCGACGGTGGGGTACGCGGACGGCGTCTCGAAGCGGCTCTTCGCCGTGGCCATGAAGCCGAGCGAGGCGCGAGGGCCGAAGTCCTTGCGGAGGCGAAGGACCTTGAACGCGGCGAGCGGCTCGGCGACGCGCGAGACGAAGCTGCCGTCACCGCGCTTCACGTCGACGAGGACGGGCGCGGTGACGCCGAGCAGCTCGAATGCCGACACGCCCTCCGCGAGTTCGCCCGAGAGCTTCGCCGCGGCGTACACCGTGGCCGGCGTCGAAGATCCCACGGCTTCCTCGTCGTCGCGCACGGCCGGCGTGCCCGGCGCGCGGCCGATCCTGCGCGTGTAGACGAGCTTGAAGGGCGTCGCGAGGTTGTCCGAGCCCTCCAGGAAAAACGGCCTGCGTTCCGGGAAAAACCGTTCGAAGTTGCTGAGGTTGAGGACGACCTGGTCGGCCTCGACCTGACCGAAGTCCGGGAAGATCGTGGCGTCGAGGGTGAGGCTCTGCGAGGGATGCCACTTCAGATCGAGCCCCGCCGAGCCCGCGGGGAACACGCCGGCGCCGCGGCTCTCGGCCTCGCTCTCGCTGTAGCGGAGAGCGCCGACGAGGAAGGGCCTGAGCTCGAGCGCGGCCTTGGGCCGGAGGCCGGAGAGGCCGTCGAGCTTGCCGTAGCGCGACACTTCGCCGCCGGCGTCGCGCGGGATGAACGTCCACTCGTCGACCTCCTGCAGCATGGAGACGCGGCGACGGACCTGCAGGCCGAAGCTCTGCGTGGGTAGATCGCGAAAGCGCAGGATCCGGAGCGGGATCTTGAACTCG
The DNA here is from genome assembly GCF_029960785.1 of Polyangium sp. 15x6. Taxonomy (GTDB): domain Bacteria; phylum Myxococcota_A; class Polyangia; order Polyangiales; family Polyangiaceae; genus Polyangium. The sequence continues at coordinate 3,229 of NZ_JASBQE010000074.1, read as the reverse complement.
GCCGACCAGCCGTGTTTGGTGCGCGCGGTGCGCGCGTCCCAGATTTCGTCCCACTCGCGCGAGATCTCGGTGTCGTTGAAGCGCAGCGCGTCGGAGAGGACGCCGGCCGCGTTGACTTCGAACTCGAGCGCGCTCCGGCCATCACCGCGCGTGTCGAGCGTGACCGTCACGGCGTCGGCCTCGACCTGGCGATCGCGCCGCGTGAGGCGCGCGATGATCTCGTCGTCCGTCTGCTCGCAGTCGATGCCGACGTAGACGGCCTCGTCATCGTACACGACGCGCACGAGCGTGCGGTAACGCGGTTTGTCGCCGGGCGTGGGGAGCTTCTGCGTGAAGGCGTCGCTGCCCTTGGCGCGTTTCCAGGTGAGCTCGTCGAGGCGGCCGTCGAGGACCGGTGGCGTGGAGACGCGCGTCGCGGTGAGGTGCGGCGTGGCCACCTGGGTGGTCACCGCGAAAAGCGCGGGCAGGAGAGACATGGCGGGAGATGGACGCCGAACGTATCACCGCGTGACGCCCGGACGGACGGCGGATGCGCGCGGAGAGCCGCGGCGCCTCAGCAGACGTCGTCGATCGCGGCCACGGTCTGCGCGAGATCGTGCGTGGGCGCGTAGCCGAGATCGTTTCGCGCGCGCGTGTCGTCGACCATGCACACGTAGCGGATGTGATCGATCTCCGGCGCGGGGAACGAGGTGGCCCGGTACTGCCAGAGCTTGCGGACGACGCCCTGCGCGATCCCATGCGGGATGGCGACACGCGAGCGTCCGGTCATGCCGACGAGGCGCGACAAGGGCAGCGGCGGCGGCCCCGCGATGTTGTAGATGCCGCGCGCGCCCGGCATGAGCGCGCGGGCGATGGCGCTGACGACGTCGTCCTGGTGGATGACTTGCACCATCGGATCGAAGCCGAGCAGCGTGGGGATGACGGGCAAGCGCAGGTAGTTCGAAGGCGCGTTGCGCACGGCGCCGAGGATGTGGACGGGTCGGAGGATCACGGTCTCGGTGCGCGGCCTCTTCCAGAAGAACGACTGCGCGAGCATGTCGACCTCGATGAGATCGCGGATCTCGCTGAACGAGGCCCCGCCGAGGAGAGGCGCGTCCTCCGTGAGGAACTGCGGGTTGTCCGGGCGAGGGCCGTACACGTTGGCGCTCGAAAGAACGACGAGCTTCGGAATGTCGTAGTGCGCGACGTACTCGAGGAGGCGCTGCAGGCCGACGACGTTCCAGCTGTGGTGCTCGACCTGGCTCTCGCGCGGATCGTGCATGACGCCGAGGTGCACGACGGCGGCGAGTCGCTCGTGGCGGAAGACGTCCTGCGTCTTCTTGCGGCGGATGTCGAGCTGGTGATGGACGATGTCCTTCGGTTTGCCCTCAAACGATCGACGATCGATGCCGATCACCGGCCGCTCGCGGTGCAGGTGCCGGGCGAGCCTGCGCCCGAGCCGCCCGCAGATGCCCGTGATGAGCACCGGCAAATGCGAACGATCACTCTCCACGCTCGGCTCGCGTAAAGAGTCCCCATCCACGCTCACGCTCGCCCTGCGCGGCGGCCGCATCGTGAGCCGCGGCGCGATGCGCGTCGCTTCGCCTCCCCCGTTCGTCACGCTCATCCCCCCGATCCCCGATGCTCACCGTGAAGCTCGGGAGCACGTCACGTCAAGCACTTCACGCTGTGCTGCGTTGCCCTCGGTTTGCTACGTTCGCATGCATGCTGGATGCAGCAGCGCGCACCCTCGGCAGGCTCTCGACCTTCGCGACGCACGAGGCCTTCCCGATCGCGCGCTCGGCCCTCGGCGTCGCCCAAGACGGAATCGGCGAGCTCGGGATCAAGCTGCTCGGCCGCGACTTCGAGGAGCGCCTGCGTCGTGTCCCGATCCCCTTGGGAGGCGGCGGCGTCGATCCCTTCGGGCTCGATCCGGAGTGGGCGAAGTACGCGATCGGTGTCACGGCGTTCTTCCACCGGTTCTACTTCCGCACGATCGTCAGCGGGATCGAGCGCGTGCCCGCGTCGCGTGTCCTGCTCGTGGCGAACCATTCGGGGCAGATCCCGATGGACGGCGTGATCATCGCGGCCTCGATGTTCCTCGACGCGGAGCCGCCGCGCATCGTGCGGAGCATGGTGGAGAAGTGGTCGCAGACGCTCCCGTTCGTCTCGACGTTCTTCTCGCGTGTGGGGCAGGTCGTGGGCGTGCCCGAGAACGCGCGCCGGCTGCTCGAGCTCGGCGAGGCGATCCTCGTGTTCCCCGAGGGCGTGCGGGGCGTGACGAAGACGTTCGCCGAGCGCTACAAGCTCACGGACTTCGGGCTCGGCTTCATGCGCCTTGCGCTCGAGACGAACACGCCGATCGTGCCCGTGGCCGTGATCGGCGCGGAGGAGCAGTACGTCTCGCTCGGCAATCTCCGTCGCGTGGCGAAGACGCTGCACTTGCCGAGCTTTCCGATCCTGCCGCAGCTCCTCTTGCCGGGCGGGATCCTCCCCTTGCCCACGCGCTACAGGATCACGTTCGGCGAGCCCATGCGCTTCGACGGCGATCCCGACGACGACGACGCGATCATCGAAGAGAAGGTCCTCCGCGTGAAGGCGACCATCCAGTCGATGTTGAACCGCGGGCTGAAGGAGCGGAGGTCGGTGTTCTGGTGAGGCGGGGGCGGCGGGACCGCCCCCTCGAGCTCATCAGGATTCGTCGTCGAGGAGCTCGGCCTCTTCGAGCTCTTCGCCCTGGGCCGGCTGCTGCGCGGCTTGCTGCTGCGCGTACGCCTGCTGCTGCTGCGCGTACGCCTGCTGCTGCGCGTAGTACGCCGCGTACGCCTGCTGCTGCGCGTACGCCTCCGGCGTTTGCGCGGCTTGCTGTTGCGCATAGGCCTGCTGCTGCGCGTAGTACGCTGCGTACGCCTGCTGCTGCGCGTACGCCTCTTCCGGCGTCTGCGCGGGCTGCTGCTGCGCGTACGCCTGCTGCTGCTGCGCTTGCGGATCCACGTACGCAGGCTGGGGAGCCGGCTCGGCCTGGACGTATGCCGGAGGCGCCACGACCATCGGCGGAGGCGCAGCCAAGGCCGCCGCGGGCGCGATGGGCGTCGGCTCGTTGTCGTTCGGGGGCTGCCACGTCGGAGCCGCGGGCGGCGGAGCGACCGCAGGCGGCGGCGCGGACGGCGTGGGGACCGCAGCAGGCGGCGGCGTGGACGGCCCCGCGTGCGCAGGCGGCGGCGGCGGCGCGGTTGCCCTCGCGTACGCA
>NZ_JASBQE010000073.1 GCF_029960785.1 Polyangium sp. 15x6 | reverse complement strand
CCGCCGCCCGCGCCGCCTTGCCCGCCGCCGCCGGTGCCACCGGTGCCGCCCTCGCCTCCGCCGACGCCGCCCGTCCCGCCGATGCCGCCCGTCCCGCCGACGCCGCCGGACCCGCCGACGCCGCCGCTGCCGCCTTGCGCGCCGGATCCGCCCGACCCGCCGCCTCCGCCTCCCTTGACCGATCCATCACACGCCGCGAGCGCGAGCGCCGCGGCCGCCACCACGATCCCACCAGCACGAACCAAGCCAAAACGAAGCATATCTTCCTCCAAGCTGCGTCCGGGGCACGGACGCCGGCTCACACCCTACCACGCCTGTCCAGAAGCAAGGACTCGCAGTATGCTCCTGGCAAGAATCTGACCGCCCCTCGGTCCTGCACCTCCAGCGATGGAACAATGATACGCCTGGCCAAACCTCGTTTCGTCGCGCCGCTTTTGCTTGCTGCTTGTTCGACGCCGGCCGTGCCGTCGGAGCAGGCGCCGGCATCCGCCTCCGCATCCGCTGCCGTTCCCGCATCCGCCCCCGTCTCCGCCCCCGTCTCCGCCCCCGCGCCTGCGCCCGCCCTCGCGAGCGTTCCTGCGCCCCCGGCCATTTCGGCGGACGAAGCCGTTACGCTGCTCTTCCCGGGCGAGGCGTCCGCCGCCGCCGCCTGCGCCGACACCGACCCGCGGGCGCGAATCCGTTGCCTGCTCGGAAAACGCTACGAAGGGCACGCCTCCGCGCGGGCCACCGTGCTCTCGCTCCACGAAAAGACCGGAAGCGTCGTCGGCGTCGAGGAGCCTTACGTGATGGAGGGCGGCTTCCGCGGCTCGATTCGTATCGTCCCGGAGCTGCCCGTCGGCCGCCACGAAAAACATCTCGGCTGGGTCGCCGACGCGAGCGCCGATTTCGACGCTTTCTTCGACGCCGTCGCCGCCCGCGCGAAGGCGGGCGTCCACTATCGACATCGCCCCATTGCCTGGAAGTTCTTCCGCTCCGTCGGCCGCACGACCCCGTCGGCCTACGCGAGCGGCTGGAGCATCGGGTACAACGTCTCGGGCTCGCTGCACGGCTCCGCGGAGGCCGTGCGGGAGACCCTGTTTCACGAGATTTTTCACCTGAACGACGCCGCGCGGCTCTCCGGTCCCGAGCAATGGTCGCGCAAGAAGCTCGGATCGATCCACGACGCCATTCTCCAGAAATGCAGCACGAAGGCCTCGTGCCTCGCGCCCTACGCGCCCATGCCCACGATGGTCCGCGGCGGCACGTATTACGCCTTCCAGCCGAACAACGGCGACGCCGTGAACGAGTACGGCGCCGACCTCGCCGCCCGGTACTACCGCGAGACGCGCGCCGTGCTCCGCGGCGAAAAACTCACCAAACCGGCGTTCAAATGCGGGCCCGAGGAGAATGGCCGCGCCTGGAAGATCCTCGTGGACGAGTTCTTCGGCGGCGTGGACATCGTCCCGGAATGCTAGGGCCCTTCAATCCCAGTGGTTGAACACCACGTGGCCGACCCGCGCGGGATTCCAGTACGACGCCTGCGTGAGCTCGTCCCAGAGGAGCAGGCCGCGCCGCTCGCACGTCTTGCCGTCGAACGGGGCTTCGAGGTCCTCCGCGGACGCGATCTCGTATGCGCCGTAAAAGCCGGCCGCGAGCGCGGGCGCGTCGAGGAACGTGTACAGGAGATTTCCGGGCCCGTCCTCGCTCGCGCGCGCGAATGCGAGGATCGGGTAGGCTTCGTTGAGCAGCACGAGGACATGCGCCGGGAGCCCCGCGTGCCCGAGCTCGAGCAACGCGCTGTGGTGGTTTCGCCCGGCGCTCGGGGCGTCGAACGCGAGGATCCGACCGCCGCCGCGCAGCCCGCGAAGCGCCGCGTGGCAGGACGCCCGGAAGGCCGCCGCGTCGGGGCGCGGCCCGTTCGCCCCGCCGAACCCGGTGATCCCCGGCCGCAAGAGCACGGCCATCCCGTCCCGCGCGCCCATCCTCATCGCTTCCGTTGCGTTGCGTCATCATCCTCGCACGCGGCCTGCACAATGTCATCGCCTCTCGCGCGGGGCTCTGGTTTGATGTCGTCCGCGCCCACCGATCGGAGGGATCTGCCATGAACGCGACGAACACCCGATACGCGCTTCGCGCAGGCATCTTGCTGCTCCTTTTGCCCCTCGGGTTTTCCTGCGGGGAGACGCCGCCCGGCGGCACCACGCCCGGACCCGAGCCCGAGCCCGAGGTCGAGCTCCCCCCGCCGCTCGATCCGCTCCCGCCCGTCCACCTCACGACCACCGACCGCTTTGCGACGAGCAGCCAGTGCGGGCAATGCCATTTCGCCGGCCCGGAGACCACGGTCATGCACGATGCCGCCGGGAACGACATTTCGCCGGTGTATCTGTGGCGGAGCTCGATGATGGGATTCGCGGCGCGTGATCCCTATTATCTCGCGGTCTTCGGCGAGGAGCTCGTCGCGCATTCGGGCCGCGAGGCGTTCGTCGAGAAGACGTGCACGCGTTGCCATGCGCCGGCGGGGTCCGAGGAGCAAGCGCAGGCGGGCGGGCATTTGACGTTCGACGCCCTCGTCGCGGGCGACGGCAAAGAGGCGCACCTCGCCCGCGACGGCGTGACCTGCACGCTCTGCCACCAGATCGCCGACGACGGGCTCGGAAAAACGCAGAGCTTCGGCGGCGGGTTCGTCATCGGATACGAGCGGGAAATCTATGGCCCGCACCTCGTGCCCAAGGTCGACCCGATGCAGCTCATCGTGAATTACACGCCCACGGCCTCCGCGCACATCACGAAGAGCGAGGTCTGCGCGACGTGCCACACCGTGCTCGTGCCCATCATGAAAGGTGACCAGCGCGTGGGCGATTTCCTGGAGCAGGCACCCTACCTCGAGTGGAAAAACTCCACGTTCGCGGCGGGGGTTCCTTGCGCGACCTGCCATTTGCCCACGCAGGACGGGGCGAAGGTCGACATCTCCTCGCCCATTGCCAAATTCCCCGAGGGACTCGGCGCGCGCACGCCGTACGGCCAGCATCGGTTCAGCGGAGGCAATGCCTACATGCTGCGGATCCTGGCGGACAACGTCGAATGGACGGGCGCGGGCGTGGCGCCGGAGGAGCTCGAGCAATCGGCGGCGCGGGCCGAGGCGCACGTCGCCGAGGGAGCGGTCGTCAAGATTCTCTCGGCGTCGATGCAGGGCAGCGCGCTCGCCGTCGAGGTGCAGGTGGAGAACCACGCGGGGCACAAGTTTCCCACCGGATATCCGAGCCGGCGCGCGTGGATTCATCTGCGCGCCGAGGGCGCGGGCGGCGAGGTGCTCTTCGAATCGGGCGCGTTCGACGCCACAGGCGCGCTCGTGGATCGCAAAGGGGCGCGACTCGATCGCTCGGATTCGGTCCTGCCGCACCACGACGTCGTCACCAAGGAATCCGACGTGCAGGTCTACGAGGCCATCGCCAAGGACGCGACCGGAGCCCCCACGCATCGGCCGCTCGCCTCCGTGGGGTTTGTCAAGGACAATCGACTCCTGCCCCTGGGCTGGTCGAGCGCGGATCCGTGGATCGACTGGATCGGGCCCGTGGGCGTCGCGGGCGACGGCACCTTCCAGCCCGGCTTCGACCGCGTCACGTACGCAATCGAGGGCGGCGCCGCGGTCCGGCGCGTGACGGTGGAGCTCTTGTATCAATCGGTGCGTCCCACCGAGCTCGACACGCTCGCGCGGGTGCCGCACCCCGCGGCCGTGCGCTTCTCCGGCATGGCGAGCGCGCGGCCGTCGATTCCCCTGGTCGCAGCGCAGGCGCTGATCGAACTTTGAAAGGGAGGAACCAGATGGGCAGCCAGTACGATACGCTCGCGGCGGTCACGAACCTGACGGCCGAGATGCCGCTCCGGAAGTTTTACGAGGAGCACACGTTTTTCCAGGCGCTCGGCGACATCACGGGCCGCTCGGTGCTCGACGTCGCCTGTGGCACGGGGCTCTACAGCCGTCGGTTCAAGCAGCGCGGCGCGGCCCGCGTCGTGGGCATCGACAACTCCGAGGGCATGGTCGATTATGCCCGCCACCTCGAAGGATCGCAGCCGCTCGGCATCGAATACCACGTGCAGGGCGCGGAAAACGCCCGCGGCCTCGGCACCTTCGACGTCGTCGCCGCGACCTACCTCCTGCATTACGCGCCGTCGCAGGACGTCTTGCGCGACATGTGCACGAGCCTCCACGCGTCGCTCGCGCCGGGCGGCCGCCTCGTGTCCATCTGCATGAGCCCCGACATCGAGCTGCGGGACACGTCGTATTATCGGAAATATGGCTTCGAAGCGGCGTCGCGCGGCGAGGAGGGCGACGTCGCGACGGTGAAGAGCCTGGTGCCGGAGGCTCCGTTCACGCTCTCGGCCTATCACTGGAAACGCGCCACCTACGAGGCCGTCCTGCGCGAGGCCGGCTTCCGCAATATCGTCTGGCACCCGCCCGAGGTCGCCCCGGAGGGCGTCGCCGCGCTCGGGGCCGATTACTGGAGCGAATACCTCCGCCGCCCCCACGCCGAAATTTTCTCCTGCACGAAGTGAGTCAACGCGCGCGACCGGCGCCGCGGTGCGGCTGGCGCCGATTCTTGTCGACGATGCCCGCGATGAGGAGCGCGAACGCCAGCAGCCGGACGAGAAAGATCCAGTGACGGCTCTCGTAGCTGGCCGGGACGAACGCGAGGACGCTGCGCTCGACCGAGAGGAGGGCGAAGACCAGCGCGAGCAGCGCGAACAGCCGCTCGCGGCTCTTCCGCCAGAATCGAAAGAAAAACAGGGAGATGGCCAGGGCCATTCCCACGAACACGCCCGAGAGCAGCTGGATCACGTGACCTCCGTGATCATTCCGTAAAGAAGGAGCCCTGCAGCAATGACCGCGGTCACCACGCGCGGAATGGAGAGATCGGCGAGCGGACCGATCAAGAGGTCCGTGAGGAGCAGCAGGTTGTTCAGGGCCATCGCGGAAAAACTGAGGCCCGTCCACAGGATGAGGCGCAGGCGCGTGTACCTGTAATTCTTGAGGAGAAGCGCCGCGCAGACCAGGCTGGCCAGCAGGCACAGCGAATAAACGGTCTCAGCCATCCCGATCCTTTCTGAACCGAAATCCCTCGGCATATACCTGCAGATTGGAGATCGGGTTCGAAAAGATGCTCTCGAGCACCTTGTACCGAAGCTCCGCGTAAGCCGAGGCCAGACGAGCGACGTCGTCGTCGAGCGACGGCGAAGCCGGGGCATACCGGTACACGCGTTGCTTGGAGGCGAGGCGCGAGGTGAGGAGGCCGCTCGCCTCGAGATCGGCCAGGCGGCGGCTCGCCGATTGCTCGCTCGTGCGCAGGGCTTCGCATACCGCGCGGGGGCTCCACTCATCGTCCGGGGCGCCGCGCAGGAGAAACAGGATCTCCAGTTGCTCCACGGAAGTGATGTGGTCGGCGATGAACCGCGCGACCTCGTCGGGTAATCGGCGCTCCTCGGCCAATGTCTCTCCCCGTGCGGCGTACCACCGGCGCGAACACGGCGCAACCGGGCGACGACAGCATTGCGAGGCGGGCGGGGCCGTGCATTCTCGAATTTCAAGGGACGTGCCGGCCTCATGCAGGATGATGCAAGCGTGCCGCCCCGAACAAAGCTAAGTCTGCTCCTCGACCACGCTGGGTGAGGACCGCTCATCCAGGAAGTGGCCGTTCAGCGGACCGCGGACGTCCCTGGGGAACGAGGAATGAGCGCAAAAGAAGTGGTCGTCTCCAAGCAGAGCCGGACCGTGCGTGCGAATGGCACGCACAAGACCCCGAACGGAATCGATGGCCATCTCCATGGGAAGAGCACGGCGAAGAACGGCGCGAGGAACCTCGGCAGGAGCGCCCGGAGCCGCGGAGCCGCCTCGGCCATTGCGGAGTGGGAGCGCCTCTCGGACGACAACCGCGCCGAGGTCGAGCACCTCCAGGAGGTGCTGAAGGCCGTCAAGCAAGGCGATTTCACCGTCCGCTTCGAATACCAGAAGGACGGGATTCTGAGCCGCACGGGCGAGCTCCTGAACGACATCATCGGCCTGAACGAGCACATGACGAGCGAGCTCGTTCGCGTGGGCAAGGTCGTCGGTCAGGAAGGCAAGATGCACGAGCGCGCCTCCGTCGGTCCCGCGAAGGGGTCGTGGGCGAGCTGCATGGCGTCCGTCAATCAGCTCATCTCCGACCTCGTGGCCCCGACGAACGAGGTCGCGCGCGTCATCACCGCCGTCGCCCGCGGCGACCTCTCGCAGAAGATGGTCCTCGAAATCGACGGTCGCCCGGTGCGCGGCGAATTCCTTCGTATCGGCACCACCGTCAACTCGATGGTCGATCAGCTGAACTCGTTCGCCGCCGAGGTCACCCGCGTCGCGAAGGAAGTCGGCAACGAAGGCAAGCTCGGCGGCCAGGCGGACGTCAAGGGCGTCTCGGGCACGTGGAAGGACCTGACCGACAACGTCAATGGCCTCGCGGCGAACCTGACCGCGCAGGTCCGTAACATCGCGAAGGTGACGACCGCCGTCGCCAAGGGCGACCTCTCGCAGAAGATCACGGTCGACGCGCGCGGCGAGATCCTGGAGCTGAAGAACACGATCAACGTCATGGTCGATCAGCTCTCGTCGTTCGCGGCGGAAGTCACGCGCGTCGCGAAGGAAGTCGGCACCGAAGGAAAGCTCGGCGGGCAGGCGGACGTCAAAGGCGTCTCCGGCACGTGGAAGGATCTGACCGACAACGTCAATGGCCTCGCCGCCAATTTGACGGCCCAGGTCCGCAGCATCGCGAAGGTGACGACCGCGGTCGCCAATGGCGACCTTTCGCAGAAGATCACGGTCGACGCGCGGGGCGAGATCTACGAGCTCAAGAACACCATCAACACGATGGTCGACACGCTCCGCTCGTTTGCCGCGGAAGTCACGCGCGTCGCGAAGGAGGTCGGCAACGAAGGCAAGCTCGGCGGCCAGGCCGAGGTGCAAGGCGTCTCCGGCACCTGGAAAGACCTGACGGACAACGTCAATGGTCTCGCCGCCAATTTGACGGCCCAGGTGCGTAACATCGCGAAGGTGACGACCGCGGTCGCCAAGGGTGACCTCTCGCAGAAGATCACGGTTGACGCGCGCGGCGAGATCCTCGAGCTGAAGAACACGATCAACGTCATGGTCGACCAGCTCTCGTCGTTCGCGGCGGAAGTCACGCGCGTCGCGAAGGAGGTCGGCAACGAAGGCAAGCTCGGCGGCCAGGCCGAGGTGCGCGGCGTCTCCGGCACGTGGAAAGACCTGACGGACAACGTCAATGGCCTCGCCGCCAATTTGACGGTGCAGCTCCGTGACGTGTCGAAGGTCGCCACGGCCATTGCCAATGGCGATTTGACGCAGAAGATCACCGTCGACGTCAAGGGCGAGATCCTCCAGATCAAGGACGTCATCAACAAGATGGTCGATCAGCTGAACTCCTTCGCCGCGGAGGTGACGCGCGTCGCGAAGGAGGTCGGCACCGAGGGCAAACTCGGCGGTCAGGCCAATGTGAAGGGCGTGTCGGGCACGTGGAAGGACCTCACCGACAACGTCAACGTCCTCGCGGCGAACCTCACCACGCAGGTTCGCAACATCGCGAATGTCACGACCGCGGTCGCCAAGGGCGATCTTTCGCAGAAGATCACGGTCGATGCGCGCGGCGAGATCCTGGAGCTGAAGAACACGATCAACGTCATGGTCGATCAGCTCAATTCGTTCGCCGCGGAAGTGACGCGCGTCGCGAAGGAGGTCGGCACCGAGGGCAAACTCGGCGGCCAGGCCGAAGTGAAGGGCATTTCCGGCACGTGGAAAGACCTCACCGACAACGTCAACGTCCTCGCGGCGAACCTCACCGTGCAGGTGCGCAACATCGCGAACGTGACGACCGCCGTCGCGCGTGGTGATCTCTCGCAGAAGATCACGGTCGACGCGCGCGGCGAGATCCTGGAGCTGAAGAACACGATCAACGTCATGGTCGGTCAGCTCCGCTCGTTTGCCGCGGAAGTGACGCGCGTCGCGAAGGAGGTCGGCACCGAAGGAAAGCTCGGCGGCCAGGCCGACGTCAAAGGCGTCTCCGGCACGTGGAAAGATCTCACCGACAACGTCAACGTCCTCGCGGCGAATCTCACCACGCAGGTCCGTAACATCGCGAAGGTCACGACGGCCGTCGCGAAAGGCGACCTCTCGCAGAAGATCACGGTCGACGCGCGCGGCGAGATCCTGGAGCTCAAGAGCACCATCAATACGATGGTCGACACGCTGAATTCGTTCGCCGCGGAGGTGACTCGCGTCGCGAAGGAGGTCGGCACCGAAGGAAAGCTCGGCGGACAGGCCGACGTCAAAGGTGTTTATGGCACCTGGAAGGACCTGACCGACAACGTCAATGCCATGGCGTCGAACCTCACGGTCCAGCTCCGCGACGTGTCCAAGGTCGCGACGGCCATCGCCAATGGCGATTTGACGCAGAAGATCACGGTCGACGTCAAAGGCGAGATCCTCCAGATCAAGGACGTCATCAACAAGATGGTCGACCAGCTCAATTCGTTCGCCGCGGAGGTGACCCGCGTCGCGAAGGAGGTCGGCACCGAAGGAAAGCTCGGCGGACAGGCCGACGTGAAAGGCGTCTCCGGCGTCTGGAAGGACCTGACCGACAACGTCAACGTCATGGCCGCGAATCTGACGAAGCAGGTGCGCGGAATCGTGAAGGTCGTGACCGCGGTCGCGAACGGCGATCTGAGCCAGAAGTTCGTGCTCGAAGCAAAAGGCGAGGTCGCCGCGCTCGCCGAGACGATCAACAACATGACCGACACGCTGCGCACGTTCGCCGATCAGGTGACCACGGTGGCGCGCGAGGTCGGCATCGAGGGCAAACTCGGCGCGGAGGCCAAGGTCCCCGGCGTTTCCGGCGTCTGGAAGGACCTGACCGACAACGTCAACATCATGGCCTCGAACCTGACGAAGCAGGTGCGCGGAATCGTGAAGGTCGTGACCGCGGTCGCGAACGGCGATTTGAGCCAGAAGTTCGTCCTCGAAGCAAAGGGCGAGGTCGCCGCGCTCGCCGAGACGATCAACAACATGACCGACACGCTGCGCATCTTCGCCGATCAGGTGACCACGGTGGCGCGCGAGGTCGGTATCGAAGGCAAGCTCGGCGGCCAGGCGAAGGTGCCAGGTGCGGCCGGCACGTGGCGCGATCTGACCGATAACGTCAATCAGCTCGCCGGCAATCTGACGGCGCAGGTCCGCGCGATCGGCGAGGTGTCCACCGCCGTCGCGCAGGGCGATCTGACCCGGTACATCACGGTCGAGGCGCAAGGCGAGGTTGCCGCGCTGAAAGACAACATCAATCAGATGATCGGCAACCTCAAGGACACGACGCACAAGAATCAGGAACAGGACTGGCTGAAGACGAACCTCGCCAAGTTCTCCAGCATGATGCAGGGCCAGCGCAGCATCGTCTCGGTCGCCCGGCTCATCATGTCCGAGCTCACCCCGCTCGTGGACGCCCAGCACGGCGCGTTTTACATGATGGAGAGCGACCAGAGCGGCGATTCCGTCCTGCACCTCATCGCGAGCTATGGCTTCGGCGGCCGCAAGAACCTGTCGAATTCGTATCGATTGGGGGAGAGCCTGATCGGGCAATGCGCGTTCGAGAAGAAGCGCATCATGCTCCACGACGTGCCCGACGGGTTCATTTACATTGCGACGGGCATGGGGGAGGCGCCGCCGCGGAGCGTCGTCGTCTTGCCGGTGCTCTTCGAGGGCGAGACGAAGGCGGTCATCGAGCTCGCCTCGTTCAGGCCGTTCATCGCGAACCACCTCGCGTTCCTCGACCAGTTGATGGATAGCATCGGCGTCATCCTCAACATGATCTCCTCCAGCATGCGGACGGAGGAGCTCTTGCAGCAGCTCAAGAAGTCGAACGCGGAGCTCGAAGCGCAGGCGGCGGAGCTCAACGAAAAGGCGAAGCTCCTCGAAATCAAGAACAACGAGGTGGAGCTCGCGAGCCTGAGCCTGGAGGAGAAGGCGGAGCAGCTCCAGCTCATCTCGAAGTACAAGTCCGAGTTCCTCGCGAACATGTCGCACGAGCTCCGGACGCCGCTGAACAGCCTGCTGATCCTGTCGAAGATGTTGGCGGACAACCAGCACGGCAATCTCACGGCCGAACAGGTCCGCTTCGCGCAGACAGTGTACACGTCGGGCAACGATCTCCTGGCGCTGATCAACGAGATCCTCGACCTCTCGAAGGTCGAGGCGGGCAAGATGCCGATCGATCCGAGGACGTTCCACCTCGCGGACGTCCGCGATTACCTGGAGCAGACGTTCCGACATGTCGCCGATCAGAAGTCGCTGTCGTTCGAGGTACGCATGGATGCCCGGCTGCCGGAGACGCTTTACACCGACGTCAATCGGCTCCAGCAGATCTTGAAGAACCTCCTCTCGAACGCGTTCAAGTTCACGAGCGAGGGCGGCGTATCCATGACGATCGCCGTGGCGCCGGGGGATCGGGGCGAGACGATGATCAGCTTCGCCGCGCAGGACACGGGGATCGGCATTCCGCCGGAGAAGCAAAAGCTCATCTTCGAGGCGTTCCAGCAGGCGGACGGGACCACGAGCCGCAAATACGGCGGCACGGGCCTCGGGCTCACGATCAGCCGTGAGATCGCCCGTCTGCTCGGCGGCACGATCGACGTCGTCAGCGCGCCGAACCGGGGCAGCACCTTCACGCTGTACCTGCCGGCGACGTACGTCGGACCGGAGGCGCCGGACCGCGACGAATCGAGCGCCGCGCCGCCGTCCGCGGACAAACACGTCCCCCGGCCCCCGCCGGATGCCGATTTCAGCGGGATGAAGGTGCTGCTCGTCGACGACGACAACCGCAACCTGTTCGCCCTGCGGACGGTGCTCGAGGCGCGGAAGATCGAGGTGCTCCACGCGGAGAACGGGCGCATCGCGCTCGAATTGCTCCAGGTGCACCCCGACGTCGACCTCGTGCTCATGGACACGATGATGCCGGAGATGGACGGGCTCACCGCGACCCGCGCCATCCGCGACATCATCCAGTTCCAATCGCTCCCCATCATCTCGCTCACCGCGAAGGCGATGAAGGGTGATCGGGAGAAGGCGCTTGCGGCCGGAGCCTCCGATTACGTGACCAAGCCGGTCGATCCGGAGCGGCTGCTCGCCGTGATTCACGACTGGCGCTTCAAGAAGCACGTCGGTCCGAGCCAACTCGATTGAAACCGATGTCCCCCCAGGAAGTCATGAACGCGGAACAACGCACGCCGCTGGCGAGTGTCCTGCTCGTCGACGATACACCGGCAAACCTCCTCGCCCTCTCCGCGGTGCTGAAGCCGCTCGGCGCGCGGCTCGTGGAGGCGAGATCGGGGGTCGAGGCACTCGAATGCGTGCGTCGCGAGCCGTTCGCCGTCGTGCTGCTCGACGTCCAGATGCCGGACATGGACGGCTTCGAGGTCGCGCGCCGGATGCGCGCGACCGAGCACGGCCGCGAGGTTCCCATCCTGTTTTTGACGGCCATCCATCGCGATGAGGCCTACGCACGGCGCGGTTATGCGGTCGGCGCGGCGGACTACATCACGAAGCCGTTCAACGTCGAGGTGCTCCGCGCCCGCGTGAAAGCCTTCGTGGATCTCTTCCAGCAAAGAGAAGAGATCCGCAAAGCGCAGGTCGAATTGCGGACGCGGGAGCGCGACGAGGCCGTGCGCAGGCTCGTGGCCTTCGAGCGCATCGCGACGGCGGCGCTCGACACGGACGACCTCGGCGTGCTCCTGCGCGAGCTGCTCGATATTTTCCTCGGCGCCGCCGACGCCGCCGATGCGGCGACCGTGCTGCTTCGGGAGGGCGAGGAGCTCCGCGTGCGCGCCGCGGTGGGCCCGCACGGGGTGGACGAGGGCATGTCGGTGCGGATCGGCGAAGGCCTCTGCGGGGCGATCGCCGCGAGCAAACAGCCGGTCGAGATGGAGGGCACGCAGGCCTTCCCGGATTGCGGTTGCCTCAAATCGGGGAGCACGCGCGCCCTTTATGGCGTGCCGCTCCTCCATTTCGGGGAGGTCGTCGGGGTCGCGCTCATCGGATCGAGCCGCGCGTCGAGCTTCTCGGATGCGGAGAAGCGGCTCTTTGCGGCGATGGCCGAGCGCGCGGCCTGGGCCGTGGCCAGGCATCTCCAGCGCGCGGCGCACGAGGCCGAGCGCGCCGCGCTGCTCGAACGCGAGCGCGCCGCGCGCGCCGAGGCGGAGCTCGCGAGCCAGGCGAAGGACCAGTTTCTCGCCACGGTCTCGCACGAGCTCCGGACGCCGCTCAATGCGATCCTCGGCTGGGCCGTCCTCGCGCGGCAGAAGGCGCCGCCGCAGATCGAGCGGGCCCTCTCGGTCATCGAGCGCAATGCGCGGGCGCAAGCGCGCATCATCGACGACGTGCTCGACATCTCGCGGATCGTGAGCGGCAAGTTCCGGCTCGACGTGGTGCCGACGAACCTCGTGGAGGTCACGCAGGCCGCCGTCGAATCCCTCCGGCCCGTCGCGGAGGCGCGCGGCGTGAAGCTCACGATTGCGCTCAGTCCGCTCGGCTTCACGCTCGGTGATCCCGAGCGGCTCCAGCAGGTCGTCTGGAACCTGCTTTCGAATGCAATCAAATTCACGCCGAAGGACGGGCAGGTCGCGCTCAGCGCATGTCTCTCGGGCTCGAACCTCCTGCTCCGGGTGACGGATACCGGGCAGGGCATCGATGCCTCGTTCATGCCATACATCTTCGAGGCCTTCCGGCAGGCGGACGGGTCCACGGCGCGGCGGCACGGCGGGCTCGGGCTCGGACTCGCGCTCGTCAAGCAAATGGTCCAGGCGCACGGCGGGGCGATCACCGCGGTGAGCGACGGAATCGGAAGAGGTTCGACGTTCACCGTGGAGCTGCCCATCCGGAGCACGCCGGCCACGCGCGCATCGGAGGACGAGACCGCAGCCGGGAACGAGCAGCAGGTGCGTTTGTCGGGGCTCAAGGTGCTCGTGGTGGACGACGAGGAGGACGCGCGCGCTCTCTTGCGGCGCGTGCTCGAGGAGAGGGGCGCGACCGTGTCGCTCGCCGCGTCGAGCGACGAGGCCCTCGACGATCTTTCGCGTTCCCGGCCCGACGTGCTCGTGAGCGACATCGGATTGCCGGGGATGGATGGTTATGCGCTGATCCGCAGCATTCGCACGTTGCCGCCGGAGTTTGGCGGGCGAACCCCGGCCATCGCGCTCACGGCGTATGCGCGCACCGAGGACAGCCAGCGCGCGTTCGCCGCGGGGTTCCAGCGGCACGTGCCGAAACCGGTGGACCTCGGGCGGCTCGTCTCGCTCATCGCGAATCTCTGTGGGATTCCGCTCACGGAGGCCTAGACGCCGCGCGGAAATCGTGGTCCGGTCCATGAATCACCATGACATCTCCGGAGGACGCGCTTTGGCCGGATCGTGACACCGAGCTCGTGGCCCGGATGGCCGCTGCGCCGGACTACCTCCTCCATGAATGGATGTGCGACTGCGCGGAGCACGCTCTTTCCGTGTGTGATCCCCTCTCCGTGGCAGCGAAATACTCCATGCCGGATCCCACGCCGATCGAGGTCAAGCGGAGCTGGCTCGCGGGCGAGGCGGACGACGACGATCTGGAACGGGCCCAGATCTGGGGCGTCCAGGAGTGTTATCACGGCAAGCCGATCGCGCTCGGCGCCGCCGTGCTGGGCACGGCCTGGTATCCGGGCAGCGGCCTCGCCCTCGCCGAGGACGAGCATTACGCCGAGAGCATGACGTATTATCCGAGCGCCTTCGCGGCGGCGTGCGACGTGATGCGGGAATGCGTGAAGGCGGTCGAGGCGATGGCCCTCCGGGCCACGTGGAAGTCGGGGGATCGCTCCTCAGCGGGCGCGTCCTCACGGCAGGCGAGCGAGGCCGAGAGGGCCTGGCAGCGGCGGCGGATCCTGTCTGAGCCGGCGGAGAAGAGGCTCGCGTCGCACGGCTCCACGCGCAAGGGGCGCGACAGAAACGAGCTTCAGGACGCGTTTTTCGCCTCGCCGGAGCTCGGGCTCTTCGTCGTGATCGACGCCATGGGCAGCGCGCGCGCGGCCGCGATTGCGCTCTCCCTCTTCGAGGAGACGGTGGCAGCCGCGCGTCGCGAGGGGACGCTCGACCGAGTCCTCACGAAAGCCGCGATGAAAGCCAATGCGGCGATCATGCAGCTTCCCATCACGGAACCCTCGCTTCGCGGAATCGGCGCGCAGTTCGTCGCGCTCCTCGTCGACGCAGAGGAGGCGCGCATCGCCTGGATCGGGCAATGCCGTTGTTATCGTTCTCGCGAGGGGAAAACCGAGCGCGTGACGAAGGACGACCGGACCCTCGGCGGAGGCGGCCCGTTCGGAGGAGACGATTTCGACGTGCCGCTCGTCCCGCTCATCCACCAGGTCCTCGGCGGGGATCCCGAGGTCCACGTGCACGAAGAGAAGCTTCCGCCGCTCCGAGCCGGAGACACCTATTTGCTCAGCACCGACGGGCTCCACGGCCTTTACGAGGACAACGTGCACCTCGTCCTCGACGGGGCCCGCAACCTGACTCTCCAGCGGCTTTCGGCGCTGCTGATGGCGGACGCCGCCGACGAGCAGGACGACGCCACGGCCCTCTGCGTGCGTATTGGTCCGTCATGACGACGTTGCGCGGCAAAGCCGGCATCGTGTAGCTTTGCCGCGTGCGCCTCGAAGAAAAGCTCGTTTCGCTCCTCGGCAAGGACGATCAAAAGCTCCTGGTCCGCGCCATGTGCGCCTGTGCGCGGCGACAGCTCCCGCACGCGAAGCAGATCGATCCATTCAACGCCACGATCTTGGAGACGGCCGAGGCATGGGCCGCCGGCACCTCGCCTCTCGAAAAGGTCCGCGAGGTCCTGAAGCGAGCGGAGAACACGCGGGGCGGCATGTTCCCGACGACGTGCGTGCGGGTGATCGTGGGGCCCGACGCCGAGCGCGAAGACGACGTGCGGGTCTTCGGAAAGCAGCTTCCGACGGCGCTGTGGATGGCGAGCGAGGCAGGGAAGCGATGGGCCGCGAAGGCGGGGCCGCTCGCGCAGGTCGGGAAAGAGCCCGCGGCGATGGCGCAGATCGCGGCGGTGGAAGAAGAGCTCTGCGCCCTCGTCGATCGAGCAAGAGACGGCTGATTACGGCATCGCCGAGACGCCGATCACCATTCGGTGCCCGTGCAGCATGCCGACGTAAAGCAGAATCGCCACGACGACCCGCACGATACCGATCTCGGCGAACGCCTTGCCCACGCCGCCGCGGGCGAACGGCACGAGCGAGGTCTTCGCGGCGAACGGCTCCCACGCGTTGCCGAGCGCGATCTTGCGGCGGCTGTCGATGTGCAGCATCCCCGCGATCGCCAGGGACGCGATTCCGCCGAAGAGGCAGACCGACGCCACGTCCCCGTTCGGCGGGATATGGCCGAGCCCCCAGAGCGCGAATGACCACAACGCCGGGTGGCGCGTGATCCGCACGATCCCCCGCGGCTCCGCGCCCACCGCCTTTTCCTGCATCATCTGGGTCGGGTTTTTTGTGGAATACCCGCAGACCATGAAGAAAAACGCGATCGGCATGACGACGACCGGGATCCAGCGGGTCCACGCCGGGGCACGCCAGAGCTCCTCGTAGGGCGCCGCGCGATACGCGAAGATCATCCAGACGAACGCCGCGAGGACGAGGATCGAATAGAGACCCTGAAAACCCTTCTCGCTGAGCCTCTGGATGAGCGGGCGGCGGAGGGTCAGGCTCGACAGGCCAATGTGGCCGAGCACGAAAGACAACGTCGCGGCCGCGAGCACGCGGAGGCTCCCGTCCTTTCCGCCCTTCGCAGGCTCCGGCTTCGGGGCGCCGCCGATCTCGACGATCGCGGCGACGAGGTGATCGACGTCCCCTTCGCGCATCGCGAGCCCGGGCATCGCGCCGGGCATGTATCCCTCGACGACGTCGTGGTTC
This sequence comes from Polyangium sp. 15x6, assembly GCF_029960785.1. Classification (GTDB taxonomy): domain Bacteria; phylum Myxococcota_A; class Polyangia; order Polyangiales; family Polyangiaceae; genus Polyangium. The sequence goes on along the minus strand of NZ_JASBQE010000073.1, from coordinate 44,364 downwards.
GGCTCGAGGATGCTGCGGCGGATGTAGGCCTCGTCCGCCACGATCTCGCGGGGTTTTTCCTGCGTCGTGACCTTGCGCGTCTTGCCGACGAGGCCGAGATAGGTCGGCCCGGGGCGCGCGGAGCCGTCGAAGGAATGGCAGGCCGCGCATCCGCGCTCGAAAAGGAGCTGCTTGCCGCGCGCGGGATCGCCGTCCGCGAGCGCGCGCGGGGCGAGGAGCAAGCAGAGGCCCGCGAGGGCGAGAGCCGGGAGGGTACGCATGGGGCCGGAGGGTACGATGGGCGGAGGTGATGTGCCAGGGCCGCGTTCCGTGTATACTCCTGCGCCGCGCGATGGAAACCCACGCAAAGGCAGACGGGCTCGGAGAGCTCCTCCGCGCGCTCTCCGCGCTCCGCGCCCCGCAGTGGGCCCATTTCGTGGTGTTGCCCCTCGCCGGCCTGCCACGCGCGGCGCTCGGCTCGAAGCGCGGCCTCGCCCGCGGCGCGCTCGGCCTCGCGGCCGCCTCCTTTTCGCTCGCGTATGCCTACGGCCTCAACGCGGTCCACGATCGCGCGAGTGACGCTTCGGCCGAGAAAAACCCCCTCACGGGCGACGCGCCCTTGCCGCCTCTCATGATCGCCGCGCTCGGCGCTTCATTTGCGCTCGCGCTCGGCGCGAGCGCGCCGCTCGGCGCGCGTGCTTGCCTGCGGACGCTCGTGTCCCTCGCGGCGGGGACGCTCTACAGCGCGCCGCCGCGGCTCAAGGACCTCCCCGTGCTCGGGCTCGTCGCCAACACGGCGATCTTCGCGCCGCTCCTCGGCCTTTGCCTCATCGAAGGCGAGGAGCCGCCCGCATACGGGCTGCTCGCGGCGACGTTCGTGGGGCTGCTCGTCCAGAACCAGCTCTTGCACGAGATCGCCGATGCGGCGGAGGACGCGGCGGGCGGCGCGGTCACGACGGCTCGATGGCTCGGGCCCGAGCGCGCGCGCATCGCGGCCGCGGCCGTGGCCGTGCCCTTCGCCGTGGCCGTGCGCGCCGTCGCGCCGACGCCTCTCCTCGCCCGCGTGGCCGGCCTCGTGCTCGCGGTGGGCGCGGCGGCGGCGCTTTGGCGCGGTGATCCCGCGACGGCACGAAAACGGCATCGGGGCGTGGCCGCCGTGGGCGGCGCGATCCTTTATTGGCTCGGACAAACGACATGATCACGCGCGCCGTCCGAAGAGCCCTCCCGATGATCGAGCGGTCGGCCCGGCTCGGGTTCGCGCTCGCCACGCGGAGGAGGCTCCCCTATTCGGTGACGTTCATCCTGACGCACCGATGCAACTTCCAGTGCGATTATTGCGACATCCCCGCGGCGGCCGGCGCCGAGATGTCGAAGGACGAGTTTTGCGCCGCCATCGACGAGCTCGCCGGGGCGGGCATGGCGCGGGCGAGCTTCTCCGGCGGCGAGGTGCTCCTCCGGCCGGATGCGCTCGCGATCGTCGGGCACGCGAAATCGCGTGGCCTCTTCACGTCGCTCAACACGAATGGTTGGCTCGTCGGCCGGCACATCGACGCCCTCGCGTCCACGCTCGACATGATGGTCGTCTCCATCGACGGGCCGGAGGATCGGCACGACCTCGTCCGCAGGAAGCGTGGCTCCTACAAGCGGGTCCTCGGCGCGATCGATCTCGCGCGGAGCCGTGGCGTCGCGGTCGCCACGATCACCGTGCTCTCGCGGCAAAACCTCTCCGTCGTCGACGACGTGCTCGCGCTCGCCGAGAACCACGGGTTCTGGGCGTATTTCCAGCCGGCGTACGCGGATTGCTTCGAGCATGCGCGGGGCCTCGATTCCGCGCTCTCGCCCGACGTGCTCGCCGCGCTCGCGCGCGACCTCGGGCGGGCCCGGGCGCGAGGCTTGCCCGTCGCGGCCTCGCCGGGGTTCCTCGAGCGCCTCGGCCGCGGGCCCGCCTTTGGCGATTGTGGAGATTGTCACGCGGGCCGTTATTTCGGCACCGTCCTGCCCGACGGCGTCGTCGTGCCGTGCCACCTCGTCTCGAAGGAGGCCGTCTACCCGAACGGACGCGAGATCGGGTTCGTCCGGGCGTTCCTCGAAATGCCGCACCCCACGCGTGGTCCGGGCTGCGCGATCAGCCCCTACCAGGAGTCCGATCTCATCTTCCACCTCGACACGCGCGCCATCGCCGCGGCGATCGAGCGTTTTTCGAGGACGCCCGGCCCCCGCGCTCATTCGCGCGGATAGGCTAGCGACACGAGCCGGTAGCCGGGCGCGCCGGACTCCGTGGGGAACGACCATTGCGCATCGATCCGCGCGCCTTGCTTCTCGGCGGCCGTCCGCAGCGCCGCGGCGATCTCCTCGTTGTCGGCGAACGACCCCTCGTACAGGTTGTTCCCCTCGGTGAGCAGCACCCATCGGGGCCTGTATTGCGAGAGCACGTCGCCGAGCCGCTCGGCCGTGGTCCTGTCCTGAACGATGCGATTCAACATCAAGACCGGCCACGCGTGCACGGGGGCGATCGCGCCGTTCGTCCACGCCTCGATCACGCCCGCCTGGTTGTATGTGGTCGTCACGAGATCGGGGCCCTTCGCGCCGAGCGATTCGAGCTTCGTGACCACCGCGCGCTGGGCGTGACCGCTGAACATCGGATTCGAGACGCGCGTGTCTTGCCAGAGGCCAATCACCATGCTCTGCGCGCGCCACACGAGCGCGAGGGCGACGAGCGGGACGATCCGCCGGAGAGACACGGACGCGATCTGCTCGGCGACGGCGACGGCGAGCAGCGGCTCGAGCGCCATCGCGAGCTGAAATTGCATGGGATCGCCGTACAGCAATGCGCCGAGCACGGCATTCCCCAGGAGCCCCGCGAGCAGCATGCGCTCCCCGTCCCCCGCCGTTCCGCGCCGCAGCCGCACGAGGGCGATGACGAGCGGGGCGAGGCCGAGCAAGACGCCTTTCGTGATCGACAGCGGCAAGGGCGCGCCCGTGCGGAGCGGGCCCAGGATCGACAATGCGTCCCCGAGCCACGCGATTTGTACGAGCAGGCACGCCGGTATCTCGGTGAGATGCGAGAGGATGCGCCCGACGCGAAAATCCGCGAGCGGCTCCGTCCCCGGCCGGAAAGGCGCGAGTTGCGACAGGAGCGCCACGACGAGGAGGGGTACGGCCGCCATGAGCGCGGGGACGAGCGCGGCGCGTCGCCACGCGCCTCGGCGCTCGGGGCGCGCGAAGAGGGCGAGCAAGACGGGCGCGAGCGTGACCGCAATGGTGGCGCGGCAGAGCACGGCGAGCGCGGCGACGAGCCCGATCGCGACGGCGCGGCCGCGGGAGAGCGGCGCGCGCGACGCGGCGAGCGTGATCGCGCCGAGCATCGCCACCCGGCTCGCGCTCTCGAAGGCGTATCCCGTGCGCGCGAAAAAGAGGATCCCGAACGAGAGCGCGACGAGCGCGGGCGCGAGCAGCGTGACGGCCGAGGCGCCTTTCTGGAACGAAGACGATCGGCGCGCGATGACGTACGCGAGGAGGACGAGGGGCAGCGACAGAAGTACGCTCGACCTCTGCATGCCGGCGATTCCGCCGCCGAGCAGCGGACCGAGCAGGATTCCGAAATAGTTTCCGAGCGCGGTCTGGTGTCCCCGGATGAACACGGGCCAGACGCGGCTCTCGCCGTCGTAGGCGACGACGGGCCATTGAAATGTCGAGACCCAGCGAGGCCGGGACGGCGCGCCGGGCTCGAAGGGCGGCAGGGGCCTCGGGCGACGGTCGGGGCCGAGCTCGAGGACGTAATGGTATCGTTCGAGGTAAGGCTGGATTTCCTCGGCGACCACGCCGCGTGATCCGGCGCCCGGCCAGGCGAGCGCGAGGAAGAGGGCGGCGATCGCGGCGAGGGCCGCGAGATGCGAGCGCGGCGGGCGTGACGGAGCGGCGGGGTTCATCGGAGCGGCCGTTCGGCGGGGCGATGTGTACCACGGGTGGAAGCGCGGGTGGGGGGCTCGTTCACGTGGCGGATCGTTGACACGAGCGGCCGGGTCCCATACGGTCGTGCGCCCCGTGACATGGATCGTCGGCATCACTTATCTGTTTTTCATGGTGATGACGTTCGTCGCGCCGGCCTTCACGCGTGATTTCTCCGCCAAGGAGGGGCCGCTGGAGCACGTGCAGCACATGCTGCTCGTCGCGGGGATCGGCGCCTGGGTCGTCGCGGCCTTTCGCGCGGCGAAGGGGCGCGGTTCGGCTGTCGCGATTGCGTGTTTATTGACGTTCGTGCTCGGCGAGGAGCTCAACTGGGGGGAGGTCCTCGGGATCACGGCCGTGTCCGATCCGCTCCGGCGCGCGATCGGGCGGACCAATCTGCACAATTTCGGGCGGGGCCTGTCGTACCACCTCTTTGCGCTTCCGCTGCTGGCGCTGTTCGGGGCGGGGTTTTTCGCGCATTTTGCCCCGAAACGGTCGTCTTCGGGGTGGCTCGGCGCATGGCGAACCGCGTTCGGTGACCTGATACCGACGCGGGATCAGACGCTCGCGGCGGGGCTCGTGGGCGTGTGCACGGTGGTCCTGGGGCTCGCCATGTCCGCGTGGGAGAGCGAGCTCGACGAGGTGAAGGAGACGGTGGTGTATGGGCTCTTGATTGCGGTCGCGATGGAGCGCCGGGAGGAGCGGCGCGCCCTCGTGATCAAGGCTCCGCGGGCTTCTGCCGCTTGACGGAGCGCGCGCCGAGCGGGGGCGCGAGCTCTTCCCAGTCGTCGGGATGAAAGTAATGGGCGACGGCCTGGAGGAGGGCGTGCTCGCGGACGAGCAGGGTGGCCAATCGATTGCGGATGTCCACGGCGGGGGTGGGGGCGGCGGGGGCAGCCTTCGGCGCATTCGTGGGGCGGAGGTGGGTGACCAGGAAGGCGCCGATCTCCGCGGCCTCGTCGATCTGGGCCGGGCTGACGGGGTGTTTGCCGGCGATGGCGGGCGCGTGTTTTCGGAAGAGATCGGCGAGCGAGATACAATCCTCGGCGCGATCGCGCGCGCCGCGGCCGGCGACGATGACGTCGACCTCGGCCTCGGGGATCAGGCCCTGCTCGGCGAGGGCCCTGGCGGACGAGAGGAGCTGCGCGCGTAGCCGCGCGGCAGCGGAGAGCTTTCCCAGGAGGACCGATTCGCTGGGCGCCTCCTGCTCGGCGCGGAGCGCGGCGAACTTGGTGGCGACCGCGAGCTCGGGGAGGGCGAGGAGCGCGGTGAGGTCGATTTTGGGTAGGTGAACGGGGATGTCGTGCTCGTGCGCGGAGACGAACCTCATGCAGGTCGTGAGGTTCGCGAGCGCGAGGTCGAGGTCGAGGCGGAAGGGCAGAATTGCGTCGGCTTGGAGGGCTTGCGCCGCGGGGAGGTGCTTCTCGTAAGCATTCTTCGGGTCGATGGGGTCTGCCATAGGGGGCCTTTCCGTGGGTGATCGAGGGATGGAAGGTGGGGGACTGTACAAGAAGAGGAAAGGGTTTGCACGGGGGCTTCGGGGAGGGAGGGGCGGGAGGGAACGGTTATGCAAAAAGGTTCAGAAAGTGAAGGAGGCGAGGAAAAGGTTGCGTGGTTCGGGGTGTGGGAGGGGGCTTCGGTAGGAAAAGTTTTCCAGGTGGGGCTCGGGGAGGGGAGGGGGACGGGGAAGAGGTTTCCTCGGGAGGGACTTGGGAGGGGCTTCCGGGAGGAAAAGTTTTAGGGCGGGGCCCGGGGGAGTGGGTATCCTGGGGGAGATGTCAAGCAGGTTGCCTCATCGGTCGGAGGATCCTCCGGATGCAGCGGACCCGGCAGGGCGAGGGGCGCGGAGGGGCGCGCGGCTGGTCGGGGCGGCGTTGCTCGGCGGGATGCTGGCGGCCGCAGCGTTCGGCGTGCTGCGCGCGCAGGCGGGGTGTGGGGGGATGACGGTGCGGGGGGGCGGAGACGTCGGCGCGGGGGCGATAGGGGAGGGGGGACCGCCAGAGAACATGGGTGATGCAGGAGAGGATGCATCTGAGGGGGAGGCGGGAAGGGCGGCGTGTACCCCTGTTGTGGTCGAGGCGTATGTTGATGGTTCGTTCAGACACAGGTGGCACGTCGGAGATCCGCCGCTCGCTGTCGAACGGCCATCGCTCGTCGCTCGCCATTCGTTTCCGAGTGGTCTGTCCGATGCCCCTGCTCCTCGCACAGCCATCGCGTTCGGCCTGTCTGAACCTTATTTTGCCGCTGTTTTCTCGACGAGGGACCTCTGCTCCACGGAGGAAGCGTCACCTTCGTATCTGCGCTTCGTCTGCCTTGGCCGCAGAGCCGAGCCGCGTAGGATCGAGTATCGAATCGAGGGGGGACGTGTGCTCGTGATCAAGGAAGACGGCAAAGAGTTGGGGCGCGGCGACGGGAGGGATAGCTGGCACGTCACGCCCATGCCACCGGATGCGTGCGCCACGCTCGAGACCAAAATTCCCAAGCGCGACCTCACGCCGCTCGCGAATGCCTATCTTGACGACCGCCCCTCGGAGCATTGCCGCGCGAGCACGGTGACGCATCGCAAGGTCCCGGCTACCTTCGTTCACGAGGTGCTCCCGAAGGGGCATCGGTACTACGAGTCAGGAACACTCGAGCGCACGCGTACGCCCCCGTACCGCCTTTGCCGAGGCGTCACGCAAGTCCGACTCGTACTGCCGGCTGAGATTGCTCCCTCGCAGGACCTGGGTCTGCTTTTCGCACAGTGCAACGGTCTTTGCCATGCGACTCGCTGGCATAACCCCAACGGCGCCGAGGTCGAGTGCCACGAAGGCGGGCAGCTTGCCGCCTACCAGCTCGGGAATCACCTGTACGTCATCGACGACGAGCACGTGCGGCAGGTGCCGCTCCCGTGTGGGGTGGAGCTGGATTTTCAGATGACCGGCTTCGTTGCACAGCTAGGGCTGACGAAAGACGACATCCGAGAACAGTGACGCCCTGCGACCGGGCCACCCGCAGTTTTACGGGGAAGACCCAGGAGGCCGCAGGAAGTCGAGGTTGCTGACGAGGGCCGCATGCCCGAGCGCGGTATTGGCTATGAACGCGTGCGCTTTTCCGTTGTCGCCATCCGGATACTCGGGGCTTGTTACGGGATGGGTCTTCGGCTTCAAGTAGTCATAAGATAAATAGACCACGGACCAGTGTCCATCTCTCTTCGCGTACTTGCCCTGGTATTCCTCCGCCAGGATACCGCCAGCAGCGTCGAAGACCGTTCTCCCAAACTTACGACGCTCTGCTTCCTTTGCAGGTATGAGTTCCGAAAGAGTTGGATCCAACGTGGGTCGCCACTTACCTGCGGTATACTCGGAGTGGTACATCCTGAGGCGTCGGCCTTCGCCGCCACGCAAAAATGGCAAGAAATTATTTCCTATCCAGTGCTTGAAGCCATCCGGGCCGCCAAGGCTCAGATCCAGATCCCAGAGTTCCTTCCACAATTCACCGAATTTGCTTTTGTCGCGAACGGACACAAGCGGGTCGAGGTTCTCCGGTATCGGCCTGAAGAGACCCAACAACGGTTCCGTTCCTTCGCTATAGCCTGCGACAACGACTCGGCCGATCGCGGGAATGGAATTGTGTTTGCGTGCGATTGGGTACATTCCTTCGAGGCTGCCGTTGAAGTGCTTGTGCGTCAGATGTGCAATTTCAAGCAGCATGCGGTGGACACCCGGCGTGTTCGTGAACGGCCCCCAGTCGCCATAGTTATTGATGGGCAAGACGATGATAGCTTTCCTGTTCGCGGCGATGAGCTGAGGCGTGAGGTTGAGACGCTCAAATAGATATTCCTGCCCCAGAGTTGACAGGAAGGGCTGATGCGCCGTCTTTCTCTTCGTGAACGTGGGATCATTTAGGCCGTATGGGTATGTGTGGTGTGGTTTTAGCGCATAACCATCGTCTGGTCTCGTCTTCCCCTTGGTAGTCGGGCTCTGCATGACGATGAAATCAAATTTGGTGGTCGGCTGTGTAAAGTATGCCTTCGGCACCCAGATCGCAACCAGGTACTTACGTTTTCCGGGGCCGAACTCCAGCCAGCGAAAATGGCCCTCCTTCGACGGGTTCGGGTGCGGATACTCTGGGGATGGCCCAGCATTAAGCCGTTTCCAGGCGTCTTCCGTTGGGTCGCGAAGGATTGGATCGTTCAGCCTTATGAAGTCGGTCCTTTCGCCATCAAACAAGTCCTTGTATCTAAAAGTTTCTCGCGGCCCGTCCATGAGCACGCCATCCGGGGAGGTTTTGAGGTTTGAAAGGTTTGAAAGGTCTGCAGGGGTGATGGCTTTGAGCTGACTGCGCTGCGCCAACTTCATTCGGCCCAGAATGAACTTTACCCAAAGCTCACTTCCGGTGCGCGTGACGTTGCAGGTGGGGTTCGTCCACAAGGCCGGGTTCGAGGGATTGAAATCTGTGGACTCCTCGAAGTAGTCCGGATGGGTAGCCTTGATCGTCCAAGTTTCATTGGGCAGAGGCTCGGGCATGTCAGTCTTTATAAATTCGTTGGGTCTGGAATTCAGGGCGAGCGAACTTAGCTCGCTGTGCCAAACGCCGGCATCGACCTTGCACTTCTCTACCGGCCTATTATCCACATCGAACACCATGACCTTCAGCGTGGTAGCCATGCTTTGACCGTCCCTTTTCTGGTTTCCCGATGTCCCCTGCTCTGCTGCCAGGTATCGAATGTTGCTGTGCCGTCCCGCCACGAGCGGACACATGGAGCTGCACCCAGCACACATCACGAATGAACCCGGGTGACCCCGGCCGACGCAGACATCCACGTCGGCCGGGGCGACCCTCTCATGCCTGCCCGTCAGGGCTCTTCGGGCGGCGTGACCAGTCTCCCCGTGACCGGATCGTACTCGACCTGCACCGCCACGAGCTGATCCGTGGGCAGCACCTCGACCCATTGATCGAATACCCTGAAGTATTCGCCCGACGCCGGCGTCGCCTGGAACCCGCCGGTGAGCGGGTCGAAGCCGTTATCGTAGACCTTATCGAGCGGCATGATCCCGGCGGTCTTGACGTTCGAATCCGCGTGCTTCTTGGCAGTCTCGATGGCCAGATACCGCAGCGCATCTTCGATCGTCACGTCCGCTCCAGTGAAGCTCGCGTCATATCGGGCCTCGTCGGCGGGATCGGGCCAGGTATAGTCTTTCAGCACGGTGGCCATGGCATTCTTTTCCCCAGCTACCTCTTCCTGGTACAGCGCGTCGAGGCCATCCGCTCCCTCCACGGCCGCGTTCTTCAGCCACTTCAGCGCATCGAGCTCCTTGCCGGGCCGGATGGGGATGACCGCCTTCACCCACGGTGCGTTCAGGAAGGCATTGCGCATCGTGTCGCCGTCGAGCTGCAGCAGCCACCCGAGCGAGCTCCCGAGCTTCGCGGGCCGGGAGTCCTCGGTGATGTAATAGTTGGCATCCCGCCCGATCTCGGCGGAGCCGCCCCAGCTCACCGCGTTGTCGGGCGTGATCTTTTCGTACTTCGTGCCATCAGGGCCCTCGACGGCGCCGAGCGATTGCTTCACGGGGTGCGGACGGGGACTCCACCACTCCGGCGCCACGAAATAAAGCATCTTGTCGACATCGAACAGGGCGCTCACGAGCTCGGACATCAGGTGCCGGGTGGTGGGGTTCTTCTTCAGGTCCACACCGACGTCGAGCAGTTTTTCGATGAGCTTGCGGTACACGACGACCCGCTCCTCCTCGCGGAGCTCGACGCTGTTACGCGGCTCGACGCTGCTCGCTAGCCGCACGCGCTCCCGCGCGGCCTTGATGAAGGCCTCTTTGGCCAGTCGCGATTTCTCTTGCTCGTGCTCGGCCAGCTCCGCGTTGAACTGCTCCTCGAGCGCTTTTTGGTCCGGCGGGTTCCAGTTGAGCTTCACCGCCAGGTTGATCGAGGGTTGATTGTTGAAATTGACCTGCTTGAGGCTGATCTTGAACTTGCCCCCCGAATGGATCAGCTCCGGCTCCGCCACGCACACCGCGCTGTGGAGTGGCGTGACCTGGACGCTCTCGAGCCAGTATCCATGCTGCGGGGGTGACACGTCGTACTCCTTCTGCCATACGATCTTGTCGTTGTTGTCGGTGCCGCCCTCCTCGTCGCTGCCCTCGTAGAAGGTGACGTCCATCTCGTTACCTTCGCTGTCGTCCGCTCTCTCGTAGTGGAACGGGACCGTGGTCTCGACGACCTTGGGCTCAAGGTACACCGGCGCCTGCGGCAAGGGGAGGTTCGCCAAGTCGCTCGGCTCCGCGATATGGACGAGCTCTGCGACGCCGAGCGTGAGCCCCGGATCGTCGACGTACGCCTGCCAGCAAAGCTGCGTGCCGAAATCCTGGAGCTGCACGCCGACCTGCCGCATTTTCCGACGCAACTCGTAGTTCACGAGCGCGGACGTATTGTTCGTGAGCACGTAGCGCTTGCTCGACACGTCCGTCGTCTCGGTCACGGTGCGCAGCGAGGTCTTGTGGTTCCTCTTGATTTCGTTCGTGATCTTCGAGCTTTGCGCCCGGGTTTGCTTGTGGAGCTGCTCCCGCGCCTTTTTCTGGGTGTTGTCGAACCCGTAGCCTACGTTCGCTGAGGCGTGCGCGGAGAAGATCTCCATGTCCAGGCCGGCGTCGATGTTCGCGCTGACGCCGAGCTTCGTGTTGTTGGTGTTCTCGTCCTTGATGGCATCGGAGATCTCGTCCGTGTCGGTGACCGATTCCTCGGTCTTCTGGCTCGACTCGGAAGAGATCTCCGTAAAGCGCTCGGTCTGGACCCTCCGCGCGTGGCTCTCGACGAGCTCCACGACGGCGCCCGGCGAGAGCCAGACGTGCTGGATGGAGGGCCCGAGGAAAGAGTCGAACTCGAAGAAGTACTGGCGGAACAGGTGGATGATCCCGACCGGAGACAGCACGGCACGGTTGATCTCCGCATCGACAGCGAACTCCTCCTCCGGCTCCGCCAGGATCGTGAAAACCCCTGAAAGGTCGGCGTAGTCGAGCTCCGTCGTCTTCGGGAAGAAGAGCCCGCTCAGGACGTCCCAGGAGCTCTGTTGATAGAGCTTGGCGAGAACGCCGGCGATCACTGACTCGCGCTCGGCTGCGCGCCTGAATGCCTCGCGGCTGCTCGCGTTGACCCCGGGCGCTGGCGCGAGCTTCCGTCGAATCGTAGCGAGCTCGGTCTCGAGGATCGCGGGGGCGACGAATTCCGCCCAGTTGATGGTCTCCGGGGTGAGGATCGTCTCCTCCGACCGGATCATCTCGAGCACACGACGAGCGATGTGGCTGTCGACCTGGGCTGGCAGCCTGATCCGGTAGGGCGTCGTCACGGTACCCACCGAGAGGTTCTGGAGCTCGAGCTCCCGCCCACCGACGCCCGAGATGGTGTATTGCGGAATGATCTTCGACGCCGTGTATGCGATGACCGCTTCGCTGAAGTTCACGCTGTTTCCGAAGCGTCGCGTCATGTTCTTGGCGCGCCAGCCGAGCAAAGGCTGATAAATCCCAAAGAGCCCGCTTGCATAGGGCAGTGATCCCGTAAATTTTTCGAAATCGACAAGCATCGGTCCTCCTGATCGCCGCCAAAGCGCAGCGAAAAGCTATCCGTCACGGTCTTCCGCGCCGCTCTTGTACCATTTCATCCTTTTTGACCGATCCCGAGAGGTCTCGCATACATGCGGACGAGAGCCCATTCATGCGGGCGCGTCGATGCGCCCACGGCCTCACGGGTCGCCCCCATGTCGTCTTTCAATCAACGACGTCTGGGCGCAATCAATATACATCGGAATTTGGAGAACGACGAGGAGAGTTTCCGTTCGTGACACTTTGCCGGCCGCGAAGTCGATTGCACGCATAGCGAATTCAGTCACGCAACGAGGTGGGGCCTCCTCGACCCCCCATAGCCTCATCGCTCCATATAAGGAGGAGCTGAGGTCGAGCGGCCCACGCGCGGTAACATCCGCTTGCGCATGGACTCGAGATGTGCACAGCGGCGCCCATCTGCTGCGCGCCTCGTCCGAACCGACGACAATCGACGGCAGCATGACGAGCGACCGGGCGACAATGCGCTATCGATCGTGCTCGTCGCTTTGGCAAACCCCAGCGGCGAGCACGTCGGGTGCATCAAGGGCGAGGGGGCTCTGACGGCGTGCCGCCGTCCGCTCGTGCTCCATGGCCGCTGGTCGCCGCGCGTCGGGCGCTCGTTCGCCCTTCCGAGCCCGGACGAACGCCGATAGGATGCGCGCCATGCGAACGCGCCCCCCGACGGGTTGGCTCCCCACGCTCTTCGTGTTCCTCGCGCTCGTGGCCCTCGGCTGCGGCGATGACGGCAGCATTCCGCCGGGCCCCGTCGACGCCGGGCGAGACGTTACCGAGACGCCCGATGCCTCGGAGCCCGATGCCTCGGAGCCCGATGCTTCGGAGCCGGACGCGGGCTGTCCGCCGGGATCGTACCCCGATGGCGGCGTATGCGTGCTCGAGGGGAGCTGTCAAAACAACCCCTGCGGTGAGCACGGGACGTGTGACGATTCGAGCGGATCGGCCGTTTGCACGTGCGCGGAGGGCTGGGCGGGCGCGACGTGCGCGTCGTGTGATGCCGCGGGCGGCTACCACGACGACGGGGCCGGCGGCTGCACGACGGACCCGTGTTTGCCGGACCCGTGCATGTCGCCCGATCGCGTGTGCGACGGGAGCTCGGGCACCGCGAAATGCGTGTGCAAGCCCGGCACGCACGAAGAGCGCGGCGTTTGCGTCGAGGATAAGACGTGCCTGCCGACGACGTGCAGCGGTCACGGGAGCTGCGACGACGAGGGAGGCGAGGCCGTGTGCACGTGCGATGTCGGCTGGAGCGGCAGCGCGTGCGACGCGTGCGATGACGCGGGGGGCTATCACAGCGACGGAAACGGCGGCTGCACGACGGACCCGTGCTTGCCGAATCCCTGCGTCGCCCCGCACGCGAGCGTGTGCACCGTCGAAGCAGGATCGCCGGTCTGCGGATGTGATCCCGGGTATCACGACGAGAACGGCGCCTGCGTGATCGACGAGGTTTGCACGCCGTCGACTTGCTCGGGCCATGGCACGTGCGCGGTCGAAGGCGGTCACGTGGTCTGCACGTGCGACGCAGGGTTTGCCGGGGCCTCGTGTGACTCGTGTGATACGGCGGGCGGTTATCACGACGATGGAAACGGCGGCTGCACGATGGACCCGTGTTTGCCGAATCCGTGCGTCATGCCGAACAAGACGGTCTGCGCGGGCGAGGGCGCTTCGTACGTGTGCTCGTGTGATCCGGGGTATCACGACGACGGGAGCGGTGGGTGCACCGACGACCCGTGCACGCCGAACTTCTGCCTCGTGATGAACCAGGCCTGCGAGGTCGTGGGTGGGATGCCGCAGTGCTACACGCCCATGTGCGACGATCAGAATCCGTGCACGGTCGACACGGTCGTCGGCGGGAGCTGCCAGCATACGCCGCTCGCCAACGGGACGGCGTGCCAGACGTCGCTCTGCATCGTGGACCAGGCCTGTCAGGCGGGGGTCTGCGCCGGCGGCAGCCCGCGGGTGTGCGACGACGGCAATGTGTGCACGGACGACGCGTGTGACCTCTCGGTGGGGTGCGTCGCGACGAACGACGACACGAACGTGCCGGACGACGGAATCGCGTGCACGGTCGACGCGTGCGCGGGCGGCCTCGCGTCGCACACGACGAGCAACGCGGCCTGCGACGACGGGGCGTGGTGCACGGGCGCGGAGGTCTGCGCGCCGCTTCAGGCGGGCGCGGACGCGGAGGGGTGCGTGCACGTGAACGTGCCCCAAAAGCCCGTGAGCATCAGCCCGTGCGTGAGCTACGGCGCTTGTGACGAGGCGACGCAGTCGTTCCCGATGGTGCTCGCGTCGCCGGGGTCCTCCTGCAATGACGGTATCTCGTGCACGAGCGGCGACGTGTGCGACGCGCAGGGCGCCTGCAAGGGCACGCCCTCGGCCGGCTGCGACGGCGGCGCTTGCATGACCACGCACCCGGGCACGGGTGACATCGACATTCCGGTGGGCGTGGTGAGCGGAAAGATCACGCTCGGCGGGGCGCCGCTTCCGGGGACGAACAACGATTACGACGGCGCGGACATCTTCCTCGTGGCGAAAGACACGAAGGCCGCGCATGCGATCGGCGGCTACAGCTATCAGTATCAATCGCCGGGCGTGTACGTGCTCAGCCCGAACACGTACGGCGGCAAGGTGGTCGCGGGCGTGTACGACGTGCTTTATCGGCGCGGCTGGGGGTCGAGCGGGAATACGGTGTCGCGCACGCTGCCTGCGGCGACGCACGTGAACGGCTACCGGATGCTCGCGACGGGCGTCGTCGTGGGCACGGGGGAAAGCAAGCTCGACGTGAACATCCCGGTGGCGAACGTGAGCGGGACGATCACGCTCGGGGGCGCGGCGCTTCCGGCGACGAACAACGATTACGATGGCGCAGACATCTTCCTCGTGGCGAAGGACACGGGGGCCGCGCATGCGATCGGCGGCTACAGCTACCAGTACCAGTCGGCGGGCGTGTACGTGCTCAGCGCGAATACGTATGGGGGGAAGGTGGTCGCGGGCGTGTACGACGTGCTCTACCGGCGAGGCTGGGGGTCGAGCGGGAATACGGTGTCGCGTACGCTTCCGGCGGCCACGCACGTGAATGGCTACCGGCTCCTGGCGACGAACGTGACGCTCTCGGCGGGGGCGAACACGCTGAACGTGGACATCCCGGTGGCGAGCGTGAGCGGGACGATCACGCTCGGGGGCGCGGCGCTGCCGGGGACGAACAACGATTACGACGGCGCGGACATCTTCCTCGTGGCGAAAGACACGAAGGCCGCGCATGCGATCGGCGGCTACAGCTATCAGTATCAGTCGCCGGGCGTGTACGTGCTTTCCGCGAACACGTATGGCGGCAAGGTGCCTGCGGGTACGTATGACGTGCTCTACCGGCGGGGCTGGGGGTCGAGTGGGAATACGGTGTCGCGTACGCTGCCGGCGGCCACGCACGTGAATGGCTATCGGCTGCTCGCGACGGATGTCACGCTCTCGGCAGGGGCGAACACGCTGAACGTGGACATTCCGGTGGCGAGCGTGAGCGGGACGATCACGCTGGCAGGCGCGGCGCTGCCGGGGACGAACAACGATTACGACGGCGCGGACATCTTCCTCGTGGCGAAGGACACGAAGGCCGCGCATGCGCTCGGCGGCTACAGCTACCAGTATCAGTCGCCGGGCGTGTACGTGCTCAGCGCGAACACGTATGGCGGGAAGGTGCCTGCGGGCGTGTACGACGTGCTCTACCGGCGAGGCTGGGGGTCGAGCGGGAACACGGTGTCGCGCACGCTGCCGGCGGCCACGCACGTGAATGGCTATCGGCTGCTCGCGACGAACGTCACGCTCTCCGAGGGGGCGAACACGCTGAACGTGGATATTCCGGTGGCGAGCGTGAGCGGGACGATCACGCTGGCGGGCGCGGCGCTGCCGGGGACGAACAACGATTACGACGGCGCGGACATCTTCCTCGTGGCGAAGGACACGGGGGCCGCGCATGCGCTCGGCGGCTACAGCTATCAGTATCAGTCGCCGGGCGTGTACGTGCTCAGCGCGAACACGTATGGCGGGAAGGTGCCTGCGGGCGTATACGACGTGCTCTACCGGCGAGGTTGGGGGTCGAGCGGGAACACGGTGTCGCGTACGCTGCCGGCGGCCACGCACGTGAATGGCTATCGGCTCCTGGCAACGAATGTCACGCTCTCGGCGGGCGCGAATACGCTGAACGTCGACATCCCGGTGTCGCTCGTCGGCGGGACGATCACGCTCGGCGGCGCGGCGCTGCCGGGGACGAACAACGATTACGACGGCGCGAACATCTACCTCGTGGCGAAGGACACGGCGGCCGCGCATGCGCTCGGCGGCTACAGCTACCAGTATCAGTCGCCCGGGGTCTACGTGCTGAGCCCGAACACCTACGGCGGGAAGGTGCCTTCGGGCACGTACGACGTGCTCTACCAACGGGGCTGGGGGTCGAGCGGGAATACGGTGTCGCGCACGCTCACGACGGCGACACACGTCAATGGATATCGGCTCCTCGATCGGTGCATGACCACGCCTTGAAGGGGCGACGAGCCGGAGCGTAGGATGCGAGGGGGTGCGCTCGGCACCCCCGATCGAGGGAGTGTTCGGGTGCGGGTTCTCATCACGGGCGGCGCTGGGTTCATCGGGTCGAACCTCGCGCGCGCTCTCGCCTTTGCCGGCCACGAGGTCGTCGTCGCCGACAACCTCTCGATGCACCACTCGACCGCGCTGCTCGGAGACACCCTCGCGCGGCTCGCGTTTTTCCACTGCGACATCCGCATGTCCGAGGACCTCGACGCGCTACCCGAGGGACCGTACGACCGCGTCTACCACCTCGCCGCCTCCTTCGCGAACGCGCGCTCGCTCGCAGAGCCCTTGCTCGACGTGCGCACGAACGCCGAGGGCACGCTGCGCACGCTCGCGTTCGCGCGGCGCGTCGGTTGTGGGCTCTTCGTCTACGCCGCGTCGTCGTCGTCGTACGGGGCCGCGCCGCTGCCGCTGCGCGAGGACGGGCCGCTGCTCCCGAACACGCCGTACGCGATGACCAAGCGGCTCGGCGAGTCGTACGTGGAGGCGAGCGGGCTGCCTTTCGTCAGCCTGCGCCTGTTCAATGTCTACGGCCCCGGCGATCCGCCGGGCCTCTACCGCAACGCGATCCCCAACATGATGCGCGCGCTCGACGAGCGCGGCGCCCTCGACCTGCTCGGCGAGGACGCGACGCGGGATTTTACGTACGTGGATGATGTCGTCGACGTGATGGTCGAGGCGCATCGCGCGGAAGGGAGAATCCTCAACGTGGGCACGGGGCGCGAGACGCAGGTCGGCGGCCTCGCGCGGCAGATCCTCGCGCTCTTCGGCGCGGGCGAGGAGCGCCTGCGGATCCTGCCGCCGCGCGCGTGGGACACGGTCGTCCGCCGCGTCGCCGACGTGACCGCGCTGCGCTCGCTCTTCCCCAAAGCCTGCGAGACCCCGATCGATGTCGGTCTCCGCAAGACCGCGGCCTGGCTCCACGAGGCCGGATATCTCTCGCGGGGACCTGCTTGAAGCTCCCGGCCTCCGCGCTGTTCGTCGGCGCGCATTGCGACGACATCGAGCTCCTCGCGGGCGGGCTGCTCGCGCGCGCCTGTCGCACGGGCGTGCGCGTGGGCGTGCTCGTCTTCAGTGATCATCGCGGCGTGGTCTCCGTGGAAGCCGCGGCGCAGGCGCGCGCCGAGATGCAGGCGAACCTGCGCTGGCTCGCGGCGCGGACGGGCGCGGAGATCACGGATCACACGGACGTCCTGCTCCCGGCCTGCGAAGGCGCCTTCGAGGCGGAGCGCGGCCGCATCTACGCCGCGCTCGAAGTGCTGCGGGATCGGTACGAGGTCGTCGTCACACATCCGATCCACGACACGAACCAGGATCACCAGCAGGTCGCGCGCGAAGCCGCGCGGGTGTTCAAGGCGCACGCGACGCTGCTCGCAGGCGAGTTCCCGAACAACGATCTCGGCGATGGGCGCCTCGAGGTCTACGTCCCGCTCGACGAGCGCGACGTGGAGGCGAAGGTCCACATGGTCACGGCCTACACGTCGCAGCGCTTCGGCGGACGGCCGTACCTCGACGAAGGCGTCGTGCGCGCGCTCGCGACGCTGCGCGGGTCGCAGGTGCGCGAGCGCGCGGCCGAGGCTTTTTTCGTGCTCGGGCGGCTCATCGCGCGCTGAGCCATGCTTCGATCGCGCGCGCCACGCGCGGCCCTGCTTGCCCGTCCCAGCCCTCGATGACGGCCGGCTTTCGGCGCCGCCCGAGGGCCTCGCGAAACGCGGCGAGGATCCGGTCGGGCGAGGTGCCCGCGAGCTGGTTCGTGCCGTGCGTGATCGTCACCGGCCGCTCGGTGTGATCGCGGAGCGTCACGCACGGGACGCCGAGCACGCTCGTCTCCTCCTGCACGCCGCCGCTGTCCGTGAGCACGACGCGCGCGTTCGCGAGGGCGCACAAAAAGTCATGGTAGCCGAGCGGGCCCGTCATCCGCACGCCGGGCATCGACGCGAGACGCGCGGCGAGCCCCGCCTGTTCGAGGCTCGCGCGCGTGCGCGGATGCACGGGGAAGAGCACCGGCGTGCGCCGCTGCATCTCGTCGATCACGTCGACGACCCGCGTGATCCCCTGGCCACCGTCGACGTTGTGGGGCCGGTGGACCGTGAGGAGCGTGTACGCCTCGGGCTCGAGCTCGACGCGCCGGAGCACGGCGCTCTCGAGGGCGCGCGGGAGCGCCGCTTGGAGCGCGTCGATCATCACGTTGCCGACGAAGCGGATCTTCTCGCGCGGCGCGCCCTCGCGCAGGAGGTTCGCCTCGGCGTCGGCCGAAGGGGTCAAGAGGAGCTCGGCGATGCCGTCGGTGACGACGCGGTTGATCTCCTCGGGCATCGTCCGATCGAACGAGCGGAGCCCCGCCTCGACGTGCACGACGGGCACGAGGAGCTTGGCCGCGACGAGCGCCGCGGCCATCGTCGAGTTGACGTCGCCGTACACGACGACGGCGTCGGGGCGCTCTGCCCGCAAGGCGTCCTCGAACGCGACCATCACCGCGGCCGTTTGCCGCGCGTGCGAGCCCGATCCCACGCCGAGGTACCGATCGGGCAGACGGAGCGCGAGGTCCTGGTAAAACGCATCGCGCAGAGCGGTGTCGTAGTGCTGGCCGGTGTCGACGAGCAGGTTCCGCACCCCGGGGAGCGCCTCCGCGGCGCGCAGGACGGCGCTGGCCTTGACGTAGTTCGGCCGCACGCCGACGACGTGCACGACGACGCGGCCCTTTGCGCGCGGAGCCATCAGCCTTCGAGGCGCTTGCGAAGGATCCGGAGGAGGATCCGGGTCCCGTCGCGGAACGAGTGCAGGCTCGACGCGCCGTGATCACGCCGCGTCCGGGAGACCGGCACCTCCACGACACGCGCCCCCGAGCGCAGCACCGAGAGCAGGAGATCGACCTCGATGTCGTACCGGTTCGCGGAGAGGCGCGCACGCTCGGCCGCCGTCCTGCGCACCGCACGAAAGCCGGCCTGCGTGTCGGTCAGGTGCGCGCGGAAGAGCGCGTTCACGATGCCCGTGAGGAGCTGATTTCCCGCGCGGTTCAGCGGCGTGATCGCGCCCTCGCCGAACCGGCCGAGGAAACGCGAGCCGACGACCATGTCGACGCCGGGCTCGAACGCGCCGAGCAGCGCGGGGATCTCGCGCGGATCGTCCTGCCCGTCGGCGTCGAGGAAGAGCAGGAGGTCGCCGCGCGAAAGCTCGATCCCGCGTCGCACGGCCGCGCCCTTGCCGCGGTTTTTCGCGAACCGTTCGACCTTCGCGCCGGCCGCCTCGGCGAGCTTGCCGGTGCCGTCGTGGGATCCGTCGTCGATGACGATCACCTCGCAGAGGCCCGGCGTGTGCTCCATGCAGCCGCGCACGACGCGCTCGATGGTGCCCGCCTCGTTGTACGCGGCGAGGATGACCGAGACGTTCATCTCCCGAGACGTACCACAGGCGCCCTGGGGTGACAGGGGCCGGTGGGAAAGCCCGAGGGGTCGAGTGTCAGCCCACCCGATCCCGGAGCGGAACCGAGGCCACACGTTTCGGTTCCGCGGCCCGGTCGAACGGCGCGCCCGCGGCTTCCAGCGCCGTGATCGCCTCCGCCGCGAGCCGCATCGCCCGCACGCCGTCCTCCGCCGTGATCTTTGGCCGATCGCCCCGGACGACGCTCTCGCGGAACGCGACGAGCAGGCGCGCGAGGTCGCCCCCGCGCGGCGGCGTGCGGGTCCGTTTGCCGCCGGCGTCGCTCACCTCCACGAGGTCACGCCCCTCCGAGCGTATCCACGACAAACGCCTGCCATCGCCGAGGCGCGCCCGCACTTCGAGGGCATCCGCGGCCTCGGCGAGCAAGAGCTCGATCGTCACGTCGGGCTGCGAAGGACCACTGCCGCGCGCGCGCAAGGTCACGCGCTCGGGCCTTCCGCCGCCCTTGGCCGTGGCCTTTCGGATGCGGAGCTCCTCGCCTGCGACGGCCTGCGCGACGTCGCCGAGGTGGATCAAGAGCTCGTAGAGCGCCGTGCGGGACCACGCGTGCAAGCTCGCGGGCGAGGTCGGCGTGGCCCGGTGCACGACCTCGATTTCGACGGGACGATCGGCCCCTTTTCGATCGCCGAGCGCCGTGAGGATCTCTTCGAGCCCGCCGGCCGTGCGGAGCTGCTGCGCCACCGTGATGCGTTCTGCCGCCTCGGAAGCGAGCGCCTCGGCCTCGGCGAGCGTCGCGCCGAGCGGTTTTTCCACGAGGCACGGCAGCCCCCGCGCCATCGCGTCGCGCGTGATCTCCGCGTGTTGCCTCGTGCTCGTGGCGACGATCACCGCGTCGACCGAGGTCCGTTCACAAAGCTCGGCGAGCGTGCGTGTGCGGGGCACGTCGGCCGCGATCTCCGGCAGATCCTTGTCCGGCGCGTGCGGGGACGTGATGCCTGAAAGGACGAACCCGCCCGCTTGCTCGAGCGCCGCCGCGAAGGCGAGGCCCCGGCGGCCCGTGCCGACGATCGCGACGCGGAGGGCGCGCGGCGTGGAGGCGGGCGCCACGGGCAGGTGGACGCGCTCGCGCGGCGTTTCGGGGAGCGGGATCTCGTCGCTGCGTGGGATGCGGCCGTCGCCGAAGCGGAGCTCGTCGAGGCGGTCGATCCCGGGGCGGAAACGCGCGATGCGGGGCTCGGCGAGGCAACGCTCGGGCGTGAGTTTTTCGCCCGGGATGGCCCGGAGCTCGGCCGTGCCGAAGACCGCCGCATAAGGTTTCCACACGCCGGTGCAGACGAGGTCGAAGCGGCAATCGGCGCAGGCCGGGCCTTTTTGCTTTTGCGGGGCGTCCTCCGTCAGCGCGCCGCTCAGCGAGACGAGCACGTCGCTCCACGGCATCATTTCTTCGAGCTGGCACGGCGGCACGCCCTGGCGCGAGCCCACCACGACCTCGACGCCGAGCTCGTTCGCCCGCGCGATCGCGCGCTTCAGGTACGGCATGACGTCCGAGAAACGCGGCACGTGGTCGGCGAGCCGTTCGAGGGCCTTGTATTGCGGCGTGACGTACGCGAACGAGATGCCGATGCGCGCGCCGAACTCGGCGTGCATCCACTCGACGAACCGCACGAGATGTCGATAATTTTGCGCCGATACGACGTGGTTCACGTCGAGCCGGAGCGCCTCGTGGCGCGCGAAGAGGTGCAAGGCCCGCACGGTGCGCGCGTGGTCGCCCATTTTGCGGGTTTGCAGCCGCGCGAGCGCCTCGTCGTGCGCGTGCAGCGAGACGAAGACGTTCGTGAGGCCCGCCCGGACGAGGGCGTCGACCTTCTCCGGTTTGTCGAGGAGAACGGCATTCGTGACGAGCTCGATGCTGCGCACGCCGGTCCGCTTGGCCACGGAGACGTAATCGACGAGGTGGCGCGAGAGCGTGGGTTCGCCGCCGCTGAAGGAGATCTGCTCGACCCCCGTGCGGCCGAGGCGCGCGATCCGGCGCATCATCCGGCCCGGATCCTCCTCGACGTTGTGGGAGGTCTCGTTCGCGCTGCAGAACCAGCAATCCTGATTGCAATGGACCGTCGGGCGGAGGACCGTGAAAAACGCCGCGCGTGCTGCATTCTTCCGGGTCTCGTCCCAGCGCTCGCGCGGGCGTTGCAAGGGGGCGCGGGGCAAGGGGGACAAACCCGCGGCGCCGTGTGTGCCGAGGTAAAGCGTGGTCGTGCCCGGGCAGGCGCGGGAGGCGCCGCAAGCGTCGCAGCCAGGGGCGAGCGAGGAGGTCGCGTGGCGCGGGATCGGGCGGCCGCCGCGATCGGCGAGCAAGCGCTCGGGGACGTCGACGCCGCCATCCGTGGTCTTCGTGGCGACGGCGCAGAGCGGGATCCCGTCCCGCTCGGTCAGGGTGATTTCGAGCCCTTTTTCCCGGGCAAACCCGATCGCCGCGAGGAGCCCGTCCCGCGCCCGATCCCACCGCGGCGGCGAAAGCTCGCGCGGCGCGCGCCCATCCGCGGGCCGGAGCGCGGAGGGCGTGTAAAGGCGGACGCGACGCGCGCTCGGCGCCATGCTCGCGAGGAGCGCGATCGCCCCGCGGAGGTCCTGGATCGAAGGATCGAGCACCGGGATCTCGAAGACGAGGTCGAGCCCCGTCGCCGCGATCGCGCGGAGGCCCGCGAGCCCCGCGGAAAACGCGCCTCGCACGCGGGCGATCGCGTCGTGTACGGCCGCCCGGTCGCTCGCGAGGAAAAACACGACCCCCGCGAGGCCCGCCGCGCGGAGCTCCTCGGCGCGGCCCTCCGCGGCGTAGGCCACGCCGTTCGTCCGCGCGTACACCGCGCCCCAGCCCGCGTCGCGCGCGTCCTGCACGATCGCGCGGAGATCCTTCAGACGTGAAGCTTCACCGCGCAGCTCGAGCACGCCGCCGCCGCGACGGAGCTCGCGCTGCCGCGTCCCTTCGTCCGCCGGCTTGGCGCGGCAATCGCAGACGGGGCAGGCGAGGTTGCAGCCCTCGGCGAGCAGGAGGCTCGTGTCGGTCGTGCCGGCGCGGGGGCTCATGGGAGAAGCGCATTGTTCGCCGCGGGCGACGGCGCGCGCAAGAGGCACTGGCTTGGGGTACCATGAACGCGATGCGCGTCGCGCGGGTGCTCACCAACGAGACCTGCAACCAGGGTTGCGGCTTCTGCTCGGCGCGAAGGCCCGCGGAGCGGGCCGAGTTCGTGCGCCCCGCGGCCGTGCTCGCCCGCATCGACGAGGCGCTCGGGAAGGGCGCGCGCGAGGTCGTGCTGACGGGCGGCGAGCCCACGATGCGAAGGGATCTCGTGGCGCTCGTGCGTCACGCCCGCGCGCGCGGCGCCGAGCGTGTCGTGCTGGAGACGAACGCGACGCTCGTCACGGAGAGCCTCGCGCGCTCGCTCGTCGCAGAAGGCCTCTCGGTCGCGCGCGTGCACGTGCCGGCGTTCGGCGCCGAGGCGGATGGCATCACGCGTGACGAGGGCGGTTTTTCCGCCGCGCTCGCGGGCGCGCGTGCCCTCGCCGCCGCGGGGATTCCGATCGAGATCGCGACGCCGATCGTCCGGAAAAACCTCGATCTCGTCGCGGCGATCCCGGGTCGCTTGCGGGCCGCGGAGCTTCCGGTCCTGCGCCTCGTCGCGTCGATCCCCGTGGACGCGCCCGATCCCGCGTCCCTCGCGCCTCTCGACGGCGCCGCGCGCGCGCTCGAACGGCTCGATCAAGCCGCGCGAGAGGCCGGGATCCCGCTCTCGCTCGACCCCGGCGCGGCCATCCCTCCGTGCTCGTTCGAGCGTCCCGCGCGCCTCGCGCACCTCTACGCGCTGAACCCCGGCGGCGCGAATCGTCCGGGCCACGAGCGCGTGCCCGCATGCAGCGCGTGTGTCGTCGCGGATCGTTGTCCCGGCGTGCCGCGCGCGCTGCTCTCGCCGCGCGCGGCCGCGTCTTCGTTCCGGCCCCTCACGGAGGACCGGATCCGCCGCAAGCTCACGGTGATCTCGTCGGTGCGCGAGCAGATCGATCGCGAGCTCGTGACCCGCGACGTCCACCGCGCGCCCGACGGCCGGCTCGTGCCTTCGCACATCGTGCGCATCCAGTTCCAGTGCAACCAGGCCTGCGATTTCTGCTTCGTTTCGACGCACCTGCCCGCGCCCGACGACGAGGCCGTGCGCCGCGCGATCCTCGAGATCGCGCATGCCGGCGGTGTGCTCCAAGTCTCGGGCGGCGAGCCGACCTTGAACGGTCGCCTCCGCGAGTACGTCGCGCTCGCGAAGCACGAGGGCGCGATCGCGGTGGAGCTGCAGACGAACGCGGTGCGCCTCGCCGAGCAGGGGCGCGCGCGCGAGCTCGAAGAGGCCGGGCTCGACGTGGCGTTCGTGTCGCTGCACGGATCATGCGCCGAGGTCTCGGACGCGATCACGCGCGCGCCGGGCACGTTCGAGAAGACGGCGCGTGGCCTCGACGCGCTCGCGCAGACGAAGATCCGGCTTCGCTTGAATTTCGTCTTCTGCGCGCCGAATCAGGCCGATTTCCCGGACTTCGTGCGCCTCGTCGCGGCGCGCTGGCCAGCCGCGGAGATCAACGTCTCGGTCGTCGGGGCGTTCACCGATCTCGTGCCTCGCACGGAGAGCTTGATCCCGCGGTACACGGATCTGTTGCCCGCGATGCGAGAAGGTCTCGCGATCGCGCGCGCGGCCGGGATCCCGGTGCTCGGCTTCGAGTCGATGTGCGGGATTCCGCTGTGCCTCGCGCCCATCGATCCACGCGTGTTCTTCGAGCTCGCGGAGATCCCGATCGGTCACGACGGCGGCGAGTTCGTCCGGGCAGAAGCGTGCGGGCGGTGTGAGCTTTCGGCGCGCTGCTTCGGCCTCAGGCGCAGCTACGCCGAGCTCCATGGGACCAGCGAGGCGCGCGCCGTCGTACGAGGGGCGTAAACGAGCGTCCGTTACGCCTTCGGTTCGTGCTTCCCCCCTTCGCCGTAGGGCGGTATGGAGCGTGCCGTGTCGGGGGTACGGAGCAAAAGGGTGCCGGGCGAGCGAGACAAGGCGACGACCGTCCTATCCATGGTCGGCCTCCCCGCGCGGGGAAAAACGTACATCGGGCGCCGCGTGGCGCGTTACCTGAGCTGGCTCGGTCATCCGACCCGCGTGTTCAACGTGGGCAGCTACCGCCGCCGGCAGATCGGCGCGAGCCAGCCAGCCGACTTCTTCGCGCCGACGAACAAAGAAGGCCGGCAGGTGCTGCACGACCTCGCCATGACGGCGCTCGACGACATGCTCGCGTGGCTGCGCGAGGGCGGCGAGGTCGGCATCTTCGACGCGACGAACAGCACGAAGGAGCGCAGGCGTTTCGTCGAGGAGCGGTGCCGCAAGGAGGGCCTGCCCGTCGTCTTCATCGAGTCGTTCTGCAACGACCCGGGTGTGATCGAGGCGAACGTCCGCGACACGAAGCTCAAGTCGCCGGACTACGTCGACATGGACCCGGACGCGGCGGCGCAGGATTTCCTGCGCCGCATCGCCCACTACGAGAGCATGTACGAGACGCTCGATGATCCGAACCAGAGCTACATCAAGATCATCGACGTCGGCCGCCAGGTGATCCTGAACCGGATCCACGGCTACCTGCCCGCGCGCCTCGCGCCGCTGCTCATCGATCTGCACGTCTCGCCGCGTCCGATCTGGCTCACGCGGCACGGGCAGAGCGACTACAACCGGCACGGCCGGATCGGCGGCGATCCCGAGCTGTCCCCCGCGGGCGAGGAATACGCGAAGCACCTGGCGGAGTTCGTCCGGAAAAACGCGCCGCGGGATCAGGAGGTCGCCGTGTGGACGAGCACGCTGCGGCGGACGATCTCGACGGCAACGAAGATCACGCGATCGCCGCGGACCTGGCGCGCGCTCGACGAGATCGACGCGGGCGTGTGCGACGGGATGACGTACGACCAGGTGCGGCTCGAGATGCCGGACGTGTGGGCCGCGCGGAGCGCCGACAAATTCCGATATCGATATCCGCGCGGCGAGTCGTACGAGGACGTGATCCAGAGGCTCGATCCGGTGATCATCCAGCTCGAACGGCAGCGGTCGCCGACGCTGGTGATCGCGCACCAGGCGGTGCTCCGGGCGATTTACGCGTACCTGATGGACCGGCCGCCGAGCGAGTGTCCGTCGATCAGCGTGCCGCTGCACACGGTGATCCAGTTGACGCCGACGGCGTATGGTTGCGAGGAGAAACGATTCGCGCTGCCGCCGAACGTGGAGGATCAGGGGGCGGGGGGATAGGTTTTACCAAGGAAACCATTCCCCCGGCATCGTCTGCCACGCCGTCGGCCGGTTCGGGTCTCCCGGCGGGAGGACCAGCGAGCCGACGAAGTCGGCGTGCGCGTAGGCGCTCCCGATGTTGCGCGCGATCGCGTCGAGGTCCGCGTCGGTCACCACGCCGTCGCTCGTCGCCTTGTAGAATTGCACGGTGATGCGGATCGGGAAGCGTTCGTCGCGGACGAGGGGGCCGCCGTGGCCTTCGAGGAACGGGCCGAGCCGCGGGCCGTGGCCGAGGACCGCGCGTTCGAGGTCGCTGCGCACGGGACCCGGGCGGACGCGGATCGTCGCGTCGTTCGGGCCGAATCCGCCCGCCGCGAGGGGGTCGTCCGAGAATTCGTAGCCATATCCTTCGTCCGAGGAGGACAAACCCCCGAGGGCGCCCCGGTGCTCGTGCACGAGCGGGACCTGGATCAAGGCGAGGAGGTCGGCGCCGCGGCCGAGGGCGCTCTGCTCGGATTCGGTGCGCGGTCCGCCCCGAGACTCGATCCGCGCCGCGACGTCGCTCCGGCGCTCGGCCGTGAAGGCGGCGCGGCTGCCATTTTCATTGAAGTAGAGCTCCTGCCCGTACCCTTGCACGGAGCGGTCTTCGCTGCGGTTTTCGATGACCTTCACGCTCGTGCCCTCGCGTGTCGCCAGGAGGACGAGCACGGCGGGGGAGCCGGGCGCCGATTGGTAATTGAAGACGACGGGGTGAAACGTGGCCTGGCCGAGGCGCGGGATCGGGAGGAAGACGGCCTGCGCGCTGACGAGGAAATGGGAGTCGCGCGGGGCCGAGAGGTCGAGCGGCGTGCGCGTGTCGTCGACGCCGGTGAGGCTCTCGGGGCTCGAGACGATCTTGCGGAGGTCGTGCAGGGCATCGAGCAGGGAGATCGTGTGGAGCGGCGCGCCGCGTTCGTTGCCGACACGTAGGAAAAACCGATCGGAGGGGACGTCGGCCGTGCGGTCGGAGAAATTCGGATATCGAACGACGGGCATGAGCGCGTCCGCCCATTCGCCGGTCGTGCGTCTTCGGCGGATCTCCAGCGTGAGGTCCGAGATGTTCGGGCCGAGCGAGGAGCCGACGGCGCGGCCCGTGTCTTCCCAGGCCACGTCGACGAGCCGCAGGCCACGCGCGGCGACGCGCTCCTGCAGCGCGAGATCGCCGGTCATGTTGACGACGCGCTCGATCGTGTCCTCGTGCTCGCGGAGGACGACGTACTCCTCGACGGTGAGGGGCGCAGAGGGAGGGACCTCGGGCGGATTCCAGTACGTGACGCCGTCACACCCCGCGACGAACGCGAGGAGCGGCGACACGACGAGCAGGCGGTGCATCGTCACCTCGGGCCGGCGAGGGCTCTCGTGCGCCGGCGGTGGCGATGGAACCCAGCCGTGCGGTCCGGCTTGGGCCGATCAGGGCGGGCCCGCGGGAAAGCCCGAGGTCTCCTGCGGTGGAGGTCCCAGGTGGAACTTCATGACGATTCCAGCGTAGGAGCCGTCTTCCGGCTCGGGGAACGTGAGCTGGCGCGTGGCGTGACCCACGCATCCGGTGAAGGGCGCGACGCGAGGGCTGTCGAGCGCGGAGGTCGCGTTGACGCTCACGTTGCCGACGAATCCGTCGGCCCCCACGAGGAACCGAACGATCGGTTCGAGCCTCTCCGGGCCGTGGGTCTCGACATGGTCCCGGTAGCAGTCTTCGACCGAGGCGCGGAGGACGGCGAGCCGCGCGTCGGCGTCCTCGCGCCCGAGTTTGCCGAAGAACGAGAGCACCTCGGGCTGCTCCGACGTCTCCGTCTCCGTCTCCGTCTCCCGCTCCGGATCCTCGGGGGCGGCAGGGGGCGGGAGCTGCATCTGCGGGCGCGGCGCGAGGGGCTCGGCGACCGTCACTTCGAAGAGCGGGATCGAGCGCTCTTCGCCGTGGGACGTCTTGATCGTGCGTTCGAGCGAGAGCACCGCGGCGATGACGGCGTGCGCCTTTGCGAGCGACGAGCGCGGCGACAAACGGATCATCACGCGGTCTCGCTTCCGGTCCTGCGGGTCGCGGTGCGCGCCGTGGGCCGTCCACATCTCGTGTACCGCCGCGGTGAGCGTCGGATACCGCTGGCCGTCCGCGTCCTCGCGAGGCACGCGGCGCTGCACCTTGGCGATGTCGGCGATACGCCACTGGAGGACGAAGGTGTCGGGCGCCGTCGCGTCGACGTCGAGGTACCCGGTCGGAGGCAGGATGGCCGCCTCGGGATCGACATGGGTGGGCTCGGCCGGCCCGAGGTGAGGCGGCGCGAGCGGGATGGCGGGCATGGTGATCCGGGCGCCGATGCGCGGATCGGGCAGCGAGACGCGCAGGGGCGCGCTGAGGTAGGGGCCGTCGAGGAGGAGGTCGTACGTGCTCTCTTCGAGGCCGTCGAGGCGCACGGGCACGCCGTCCTCCCAGCGCGCCGGGGCAAACTGCCAGCCGAGCACGACATACGCGGGGGTCGTGGGCGGGAGCTCGGTCGGGAAGGGGCTCGCGAGATCCACGACGAGCGCGCCCGCGGGCAAGGACGGGTCCGCGATCGTGACGCCGGGGTTCGCGGCGAGGCGGGTCTGGTCGACGATGAGCGATTCGATGTGGCGGAGCGCGGCATTCGTGGGGAGCACGAAGAGGGCCGGCGCGAGCGCGAGGAGGAATGTGACGAGCAAGGCGGGCCGCGCGCGGGAGAGGGCGCCCGAGAGGCCACGCGGCGGCATCGCGACGAGCGTCGTGAGGACGATCGGGACGGCGAAGAGCGCGCCCGCGGCCGCGAGCTCGACGGTCGTGCGGCGGAGGCCACGCGCGGCGCGGTCGAGCTCGGAGAGGGTGGTGCCGGGCGTCGAAATGGCGATGACCTCGCCCATCGCAGGCGCGAGCGCTGCGAGGAGGACGCCGCCGATGCCGGCGCACGCGGCGGCGAGCAGGCGCGTGGCGGCATACCCGTCGCCGCGGTTCGTCCGCGAGGCGCCGAGCACCACGGCGACGAGGCCCATGCCCGCGGGCAGCGCCGCGACCCAGCTGCCGACCGCGTCGCGGCCGAGGTCATCCTTGCCGAGGAAGCGCGCAAAGAGCGCCGCCGCCAGGAGGGAGAGCGTGGCGACGACGAGCGCGGCGAGGGGGCGTTTGTCCTTGTTGATCGACGCCGTCGCGCGCTGGGGCCGGAGCGCGAGCGCGGCGATGCCGAGCGAGATCGACGCGACGAGAAGGCCCGCGTCGAAGAGGGAGGCGCGGAGCATCAGCGCGGAGGCCGCGGCACGCGCGCGGTCGCCGAACGCGAGATCGGGCATCTTGGCCAGCGGATCCGGCATCCACGCGATCGCGGTGGCGAGGGTCGTGGCCGCGAGGAAGGCGGGCGGGAGGCAGAAGAGCGACGCGGAGGCGCGCCGATCCGCGACGAAGCGGCTGAGGGCGACGGTCGCGGCGAGCGCGAATCCAAGGCCGAAGCCCACGGCGAGCGCGCCGCGCGGCTCGGCGAGGTGCAGGTTGAAGAAGGCGACCCGCACGAGCCCCGCCTCGGATTCGGCGAGCAGGACGAGCGCGACGGCGATCGGCACGACGAGCGCAATCGTCGCGACGGCGAGGTTTTGCCGCGTGCGTCGGGACGCGCGGCGGGCTCGCTCTTCGGGGCTCCCCGAGGCGTCCTTGTCAGCCACGTCGCGCAGGGTATCCGGACAGGGCCCCGCGCCGCGAGGGAAAAACCGTGACAACGCGACGCGGCCGTCGATACCCTGCACGGCATGCGCGCGGCGGGCGTCTTCGCGTGGGCCTTGTTGACGGCGGCGGCTTCGTCGGCCGAAGCATCCCCGGGCTACTTCCTGGGTAAGAGGGACGCGAAGATCACGAACGGCGCGACGACCGTGGTGATCGCGCGGCGCGGGACGCGCACCGTCATGTCGATGCAGATGCAAATCGACCACACCGACTCGGCCGAGCCCTCCGCTGTCGACGAGATGTACGGGGGGCCTAGGACCTTCGATGTCGAGATGATCGTGCCCGTGCCGGCCACGCTCGACCGCGACGCGGTGAAGAGGCTCCCGAGCGACATCTTCGAGCGGCTCGATGTGATCAGCGCGCCGCGGCTCGTCGAATCCTGGCAGCAGGATCCCTGCACCTACGCGGACATCGCCTCGATCGCGGCCCGCGACAAGGAGGGCGGCCCGAGCGCGCTGCCGGACGAGGGCGTTACGCGTCCCCGCGCCCAGGAAACGTCCCGCGTCCAGATCGACGCGCCATTCGGGGCCTCCGCCACGGTCGTTGAGGCATCCGACCTGGAGCCTTGGCTCGAGTATCGCAATCGCATCCCGGAGAACGTCGTGGCCGTGCTGCGCTCGTACAAGGAGGTCGGGTGGAAATTCCTCGTGGCGGACATCCAACTCTCGAAGGACGATATGCGGAACGGCCGCGCCATGCCACCGCCCATTCAATTCGAATTCGACGCAGAGGCGGTCCGGCTGCCTTTGCGTCTCGGGCTCTCGAGCTCGGCGGGCACGCAGGACCTCGTGGTGCACGTGCTCGCGGAGGACAGGTACGAGGCCGCGAATTACCCGAACCTCACGATCCCCACGAACGTCGAGGTCGACGGGGCGGCCCGCGCGCGATTCGGCGAGTTCTACGCGTCGCTCTTCGACGCGACGCTCGACAAGAATCCCGGCGCGTTCGTGACCGAATACGCGTGGGACGCGGGGTCGTGTGATCCGTGCCCGGGGCCCTTGCTTTCGCCCGAGGAAAAGCGATTGCTGGGCGCGCCGTCGGGGATGATCGTGCATTCGCGGCTTCACGCGCGTTATCGCAAGGAAGCGCTTGGCGAGGACCTCGTTTTGCGGGTCGCGCCGCCGATCCAGGGCGGGCGCGGCGGCGAGGGGCAGGCCGCGGTGCCCGCGGAGGTGAGCACATTTCAGGGGCGTTACGTCCTTCGTCATCGCTGGCAGGGCCCGGTGACGTGCCCGAGCCCCGATTTCGACATCTGGGGCGGACCGCCGAGCGCGGACCTTTCGAGCGTGCGGCCGGCCGCGCCGTCGTCCGAGGTGCCGCGGGGGAAGGTCTATCTTTCAGCGATGTTGCGCGATTCCGTGCCTGCTGCCGGGGTCGTCGCGAAGCCGCGTCCGGACGGGGCCGGCGGGGGAAAGCGATTCTTGCTCGGCTTCGGGCTCGGCGCGGGCGCGGGGCTCTGCGGCACGATCGGCGTGGTATTGGCGGTGACCCGAAGTCGGCGCGGTTCGCGCAGGAATTCGCCATAACACGGGCGTCCGACTCCTCGCTTGACATCCAGTGCGTGGATCGCATCATGTGCGACCGTCCGTGAATGCGGTGCGAAGGTGTATTCGCGGGTCCGGGACGGCTTCGACAGAGACGGGAGATCACGATGAGACGATTTCTTGGTTATTCGGTCCTCGGTTCGTTCGCTTGCCTCCTCGCGATTGCTGCGGGGTGCGAGGGCGAGGATCTCAACACCGGCGGGACGGGCGGATCGGGGCTCACCACGAATACGGGCGGCGCGGGCGGCGGTATGGGCGGCGCGGGCGGGAGCACGCAAGAGAGCTTCGTGCGGATCCACTATCGGCTGCAGGACGGCGGTGATCCGAAGTCGTGGGGCGTGCATTTCTGGGGCGCGGGCTCGACGTCGCCGGCGTGGGGATCGCCGCAGGTGTTCGACGGGACCGACGAGTTCGGCGTGTACACCGACGTGCGGGTGACCGTGACCGGCGAGGCGGACGACGCGTGGCTCGGGCTCATCCCGGTGCAATGCTCGAACGGCAATTGCAAGAAGGACGTCGAGACGGGGGTTCGTTTCACCGACCTCACGAAGAACGCGCAGGATCCGAACATCGCCGAGTGCTGGATCACGCAGGGCCAGGCTGTCTCCACGAAGCCGCCGGCGGCGGGGGGGCCGGCGTACGAGATCTCGCGGCCGAAGGATTTCATCGACCTCGGCAATGGCAGCGTGCGGATGATGTTCCGCGTGGCGAAGGGCTCGACAGGGACGGTCGAGTATGGCGCGGCGCCGGATGCGCTCGACAAGAAGGCGACGTGGACGGCCGCGGACGACATCAACAAAAATGGCCTCGTGATCACGGGGCTCACGCCCGGTCAGGCCGTCCATTACAAGATCACGACGGCGCTCGACGTGAATGGGCAGAAGCTCGAGGACACGTCGGACGTGCTCGACCTGACGCCGATCTCGTATTCGACGATCACGGACGCGGCCGACTGGGCGTCGTGGGGCGGCAAGGGGATCATGTACCAGCTCATCGTGCGCACGTTCGCGGACGGCGGCGCGACGAAGGCGGTCGGTGATTCGAAGACGGAGAGCGGCATCGACGAGACGAAGACGGACGGCATCGGGGATCTCGTCGGTCTGCGCAAGGCGCTGCCGTACCTGAAGGATCTCGGCGCGGACGCGATCTGGATGACGCCGGTGTTCAAGGCGAAGAGCTACCACGGCTACGATACGACGGATTTCTACGATATCGATCCGTCGGTCGGCACGATGAAGGATTTCACCGACCTCACGGAGGCGGCGCACGCCGCGGGGATCAAGATCATCCTCGATCTCGTGCAGAATCACGTGGCCGACGTGAACCCCTGGTTCATCGCGGGCTCGGATCCGAAGCACGCCGAGTACGACAAGTACCACGACTGGTTCGTCTGGTCCGATCAGTATTCGAATATGCTGGCCGACGGGCACCCGTGGGACGCCTCGGCCGTGATGTGGGCGTGCAAGAATTACCAGTGCTACCACCAGATCTTCGGCGGCCCGATGCCGGAGCTCAATTACCGCAACCCGGAGGTGCGCGCCGAGATGAAGAAGATCTCGGAGCACTGGATCCACCTCGGGGCGGACGGATATCGGCTCGACGCGTCGAAGCACATCGACCAGTTCGACGACAACGCGAAGATCTCGCTCGACAAGCACGGCACGCACGTGTGGTGGAAGGAGTTCAACTATTTCGTCAAGAAGGACGTCGTGCGGCCCGCGGGTTCGGCCACGGTGCTCCTGACGGGCGAGAATCGCTGGGACGATCCGGCGCAGTACGGCGAGATGCTGCCGTACGGCAGCGACATGGATTCGCAGTTCGACTTCCCGTTCCGCAGCATCGTTGGCAATTTCGTGAACGGGCAGACGGGCGACGCGGTCGATTTCGTGGGGTACGTGAACAAGGTGCAGGCGGATCTCGCGGCCGGCGGCAATGGCGGCAGCCCGCACCATTACCTCGAGCGGTTCCTGTCGAACCACGACCTCGAGCGGCCGGCGACGCAGTTCGAGGGCGCGGGCGCGGCGCTCGAGGCGAAGCTGAAGCAGGCCGCGACGATCGTGCTCACGGTGCCTGGCATGCCGGTCATTTATTACGGCGAGGAGTTCGGCAAGAAGGGCAAGCGCGACAAGTACGTCGGCAACGAGTCCTGGGACCGCGACGAGCTCATCCGCGAGCCGATGAGCTGGTTCGAGAAGAACGTGTTCGTCGGCGACAAGATGACGGGCTGGAACATCGACGCCGCGGCCACGAACGAGGCGAACAAGGACGTGCTGCCGTTCACGGGCGTGGGCATCACGGTCGCGCCGAACCCGGATTATCCGTTCGTGAAGTTCATGTCGGAGCAGGAGCCGGCGTCGTGGGGCGCGCAAGAGGCCGATACGTCGAGCCTCTTGCACCACTACCGCAAGCTCGTCGCGATCCGGAAGGCGCACGCGGCGTTCACGGATCTCGCCGCGACGATCACGCTCGTGAAGAACACGGCCGACGTCTACGAATACAGGCTCGAGAGCGGCGCGGAGACGATCTCGGTCGTCCTCGGCCGCAAGTCGACGCCGCAGACGATCACCTGGGGCGCCGCCGCGACGGAGCTCATCTCCGGCGCGACGGGCACGTCGTTCGAGCTGCCCGCGTACGGGGCGATCATCGTGCAGAACAACTAGAAATGTGTCGATAGGAAAAACGCGGGGCCGCGGCTTTCGAATCTCGAAGGCCGCGGCCCACGGCGTTTCCCGCCCGGGCGCGCGGGGCTCGACGTCGAGCCGCGCGTCGTGGTAGCGTCTCCTGGCTGGTTTGAAACCGTTCACCCTCATGGTTCTGGTGGTGTTCGGGCTCGTCGCGGCGGCGGTCGCGGCGAGGCTGCTCGGGCTCGCGGCGCGCACGCGCAAGGCTCCCGAGCTTTTGCTCGGTCTGTCGATGTTGCTTCCACTCGTGGGGTATTCGATCCAGGTGACGAGCGCGGTGACCCGAGGCGGCGCGCCCGCGCCGATGGCCGTGGAGATCGGCGGGCTCGTGGTCGATACGGGATTTTTGGTCGTCGCGGGCTTCGTGTGGCTCGTCTTCCGCCGGGAAGAAGCCTGGGCCCAGGGGTTCGCGCTCCTGCTCGGGGCCG
Source organism: Polyangium sp. 15x6 (assembly GCF_029960785.1). Lineage (GTDB taxonomy): Bacteria > Myxococcota_A > Polyangia > Polyangiales > Polyangiaceae > Polyangium. The sequence continues at coordinate 10,165 of NZ_JASBQE010000073.1, read as the reverse complement.
TGGGGCTCGCGATGCCCGTCGTGAACCACGTCGTGCCCTGGTCCAATGGATTGCCTTCGGCGCTCTGGCCACGCGCGGTCCTGCGGACGCTTTGTTATGGCTGGGCCGCCGTGGAGGCGCTCCGGTATGCGGTGCTCATGCGAAAACGTGTGCGTTTCGGGCTCGCGGAGCCGATCGTGGCCGATCGGTTCGTCCTCTGGGGCTTCGGGTATCTTTGCGCGGCGCTGATGCTCGACGGCCTGACCGCGGGCGGCGCGCTGCACGTGCAACAATCACGCTTCGCCGACGTTTTCCTCGTGGGCGGCGCGGCATTCGGGGTACCGGCCATGCTGGCGTTCGGATTGAGCTTTTTCCCGCCGGTCGCGTACGTGCGATACGTCGAGCGCCGCCTCGGCGCGGGGGCTGCGTCATGAGCGAGGGGTCGCGGGTCTTCGAGCGGGTCGCGGAGGAGCTCGAGCGGCTCACGAAGCTGAGCCGGCTGGAGGCGCGAGGGACGTTGCGGATCGGGCTCCGAGAGGCGGGATTTTTGCCCAAAAACGTGACGCCTCGCTCGATGATCGTGGCGCTCGAAAAGACGCTGCCCCCCTTGCTCGTGAAGCGCGGCGTGCGGGACGCTGGGACGATTTGTTACCAAATCGGGATCCTCGTTCGCGAGACGATGGGTATGGAATCGTCCGACGGGGAGACACCGGAGCGGGTGTTTGCCCGGATCGGGCGCGCCACGATCCCGCCGTCCTCGCCGGGGCGGTCGTCGATGGTGCCGGACGTCACACGAACGCCGACGGGGCGCCGCTCCACCGTGCCGCCGCCCGAGAAAAAGCCGGGGGCGTGATCGCCAAGGCGCCGTCGCAATCGGCGCCGCGCGAGAAATCTTCCCCCCGCCGCACGGACGGCGCGAACATGGACCACGCGGCAGGGGGATCATCGAGCGGGGTGTCAGCTCCGAGCCCCCGGGCCGTTCGGCCTTCGTCGGCTCCGGAGGACCATGACCCGCTCGCTGGATCGAATCAGGGCGCTCGCGAAGAATCACCCCCTGCCGCTGCGCGCGGCGATCGGCCTGCTCGTGCTCGTCGCGAGCCTCGTCGTGTTCATCAAGTCGCAGCGCGTGCCGCCGGTGCGCGCGGGCGTCGTCGACGCGCGGCTCGAGCTCGCGGCGGGCGAGGTGCGGCTCGTGGAGGCCGGCAAGGGGAGCACGGTGATCTCGGGCGCGCCGCTGCCCGCGGGCGCGGAGCTCGCGACCGGGACCGGGGCGCGGGCGCTCGTGCGGCTGTCGGACGGATCGTCCTTGTTTTTGCGAGGCGACTCGACGGTGCGCCTCCAGTCGGACGGAGCCGAGATCGTGGCCGGCGAGGTGTGGCTCGACGCGCCGCCGTCGGAGCGCGGCGGCCTCAAGCACAAGGCCGGGGACGCGACGATCGCCGCGGCGGACGCGGGGCTCTCGATCCGGCGCGCGGGCGCCGAGGTCGTGGTCGTGGTGACGCGTGGGCTCGCGGTGCTGACGGCGCCGGGCGGGCGCGTGGAGGTGAACGCCGGGGAGCAGGCGCAGGCGTCCGGCAGCGACAAACCCAAGGTGAGCCCGGTGCTCTTCTGGGACGACTGGACCGGCGGCATGGGCGACGGTCGGCCGCTCGCAGGCGCGGGCAGCGGCGCGGGCCGGGTTTACGGCGTGAGCCCGGGTCTCCCTGGAGAGAAGGCGAAGGTGCTCGAGGTGAGCCGCCAGTCGGTGCGGGCGGTGATCCGCGAGGGGCTCGCCGAGACGGAGGTCGATCAGACGTTCGGCAATCCGGGCGGCGGCGTGCTCGAAGGCTGGTACTGGTTCAGCGTGCCGGAGCGGGCGATCGTGACGTCGTTCGCGGTCGAGACGAACGGCGCGCTCGTCGAGGGCGAGGTGACCGAGCGCAAGGAGGCCGCCGCGAAGTACGCGACGGCCGTGGCGACGGGGAACTCGCCCGCGCTGCTCGAATGGGTCGACGGGCGGACGTATCGCTCGCGGATCTACCCGATCCCCGCGTCGGGCTCGCGTCGCGTGGTGCTCAGGTACCTCGAGGTGCTGCCTTCGCAGGGCGGGAAGCTCGAGTACCTCTATCCGATGCGCGGCGAGGATCCGGCGCGGATCGGGGAGTTTTCCCTCGAGGTGGATCTCGGCGTGGCGGGGTCGAAGATGCGGATCGCGAGCCTCGCGGACGCGGTGGTCGAGGACGGCGGGCGGCGCGTGACGATGCGCCGGAGCGGCTATCTTCCGCGCGCGGACTTTCAGCTCGAAGCGATGCCGATCGAGCCTTCGATCCGGGCCGCGCTGACGGTCGGGCGGTTCGCCGCGGGCGCGGATCGGGCCGATTACGTGATGGCGCGCTACGTGCCGGACATCGACTGGGCCGCGGTGCCCGAGCCGCCGGGGGACGTGGCGGTCGTGGTCGACACGTCGGCGTCCGGGGACGAGGCGGTGCGGCAGCAGAAGGCGGCCGCGGCGGAGGCGATCCTGCGTGCGCTGTCGCAGAAGGATCGGTTCGTGCTCATCGCGATCGACTCGACGCCGACGGTGCTCTGGCCGAAGGAGGGTCTCGCCGAGGCGACGGACAAGGAGATCGCTGCGGCCCTGGCGCGGCTCGCGGAGCACGCGTCGGGCGGCGCGACGGATCTCGGCGCGCTGTTCGACGCAGCGCTCGGGCGGCTGCACGGGACCGAGCAGCCGGCGGTGGTGTACATCGGCGATGGTTTGCCCACGTCGGGCGAGGTGAGCGGCGATCGGCTGTCGGAGCGGCTGCGGCGCAGTTTGTCGACGTCGCGGGCGCGGCTGTTCACGGTGGCCGTTGGTACACAAAGCAACGTGGGGCTCCTGCGCGAGCTCGCGCGGCAGGGCGGCGGGCAGAGCTTCCGCATCGATCGGATGGAGACGGCGACGAGCGAGGTACTCAGGCTCGCGAGCGCGATCAAGACGCCGACGATCACGGAGCTCGCGATCGATCTCGGCGCGGGGCTCGACGAGGCGATGCTGACGGCGAGCGGGAAGGTGTCGCGCGGGGAGGAGGTGCTCCTGTTCGCGCGGACGCACCACGCGCTGCCGGCCGAGGCGACGGTGAAGGGCCGTGTGGGCGGGAAGGATTTCGCGAAGCGGTATCCGATCACGCTCGCGCAGGGGACGAGCACGTCGCTCGTGCCGCGGCTGTGGGCGGCGGAGAAGGTGCGGCGGCTGCTCGGCGAGGTGACGGATCCGGAGGAGCAGCGCGGCAAGATCGTGGAGATCGGGCTCGAATACGGGCTGATGACGCCGTTCACGAGCATCCTCGCGCTGGAGAGCGAGGCGGCGTATGCGCGGCAAGGGATCCGGCGGAGGTATTCGCCGCTGCGAGGCGTGCGGCTGACGTCGCTCGATGCGCGCACGGAGCGGGCGCTGATGGATGCGGCGCTGAATCCGGCGCCCGCGGTCGCGATGGGGTGCAGCCTTCGCAGCAAGGAGGAGGCGCCGGCGACGGAGAGCGTGGCGGCCGTGCCCGCGCCGCTGGTGGTCGAAGACAAACCGGCGGACCAGCAGAACGAGACGTCCCTGGCGACGGCGATGGCGACCGCGGAGCCCGCGGAGCCCGAGCCCGCGGTCGCCGGCAACGCGCTCTCGCCTGCGAAGCCTGCGCCGGGCGGAGGGGGCGGGGCGTTCCGCGGGGCCGCGGACCGGGAGGGGATCGACGGGCAGCAGGAGAAAACGGTCTCGCGGTCGGCGGTCATCGGACCGGCGAAGGGGGATCTGCCGGCGCTCAAGGAGAAGGTTCACGCGCCCGAGGCGCCACCGCCGCCCCCGACGTCCACGGCGACGTCCACGTTCGACGCGGCGAAAAAACTGCCGGCGACGCCGAGCCCGCGCGCGAGTCACATCCTGCCGCCGACGCCGTGCAGCGACGTCGCGCGGAGGCCGCTCGCGGATCGCGTCGTGATGTGGTCGAAGCGGCTGCGCGGCGAGCTCGACGGCAAGACGCTCGTGTCGCGGTACCAGGCCGCGCGCGGCGCGTGCGAGATCCCGGACTGGCGCGCCGAGCAAGCGCTGCTCGACCTGCTCCAGCGCAAGGCCCGCACCGAGGATGCCGTGACCACGCTGCTCGCGCACTTCGAGTCGGCGCCCGACACGCGCGCGTACGTGGCGCAGGCGATCCTGCGTCGTTCGGTCGATCCGCGGATCGCCGCGTCCGTGCGGCGCACGTTGTTCGGCGAGAGGATCGCCTGGGAGCAGGTGGACGCGGAGCTCGCCGCGATCGACGGCGTGGAGGCGAAGCTCGCGAAGCTGCGCGAGCGGATGCTGGTCGCGCCGGGGGATCCCGAGGGCGATTTGCGGGTCGTGCGGCTGCTCGCGGAGGCGGGCAAGAAGGACGACGCGCTCGCGCAAGGAAGGCGGCTGCGCGACCGCGGCTTCATGAGCCCCGATCTCGCGCTTTCGCTCGGCGACGTGCTCGCGGCGCAGGGTTTTCAGGACGAGGCGCTCCGGACGTACTCGGAGATCGTGGAGTTCGACTCGCAGAGCGCCGAGTCGCGGCGGCTGCTCGGCGATGTGTTTCTGCGGCACGGGTGGTACGGCGCGGCGTATCGGCAATACAAGACGCTCACGGATCTGCCGGCCGCGGACGCGCCGAGCTTCTTGCGCCTGGCGCTGGCCGCCTCGGGCAGCGGGCGCGTGGACGAGGCGCTGCGTCTGGAGCGGCAGGTCGCGTCGGCCGAGGGGACGCCGGGGCCGCGGGATCCGCGGCTCTGGGCGCGGCTCTGGGCCGCGGCGCACCTCGCGCGGCTGCTCGAAGGCGAGGGCAAACCCGTGGAGCCGGGTCTCGCAGAGGGTTTGTCGCGGAAGCTCAAGGAGCTGTCGCTCTTCAGCGGCCCGAGCGCGCTCGCGATCCTCACGTGGGAGGATCTCGATACGGAGCTCGGTCTCGTCGGGAAAGACGGACAGGTCGAGGCGACGTTGACCGAGGTCTCGGACGCGGCGTCGATCGGGGTCTCGGCGGTGGAGCTGCCGCTCGGCGACGAGGCGCGCCTCGTGTTCCTGGCGCGCTTCCGCAAGGCGAATCCGGGGCGCGAGGTGCCCGTCACGCTGCACGCGATCGCCTGGGACGGGAAGGCATTTCGTGTGACGATCCGGAAGGCGAAGCTCGGCGCGAAGGACACGGAGGTCACGCTCTGAGGAGAGGCGCATGATCGAGATCACCTTTCTCGGGCAGCTCGTCGCGACGCTCGCAGGCGTGGCGGCGTTCGTCTCGCTGCTCTTCGTGCTCGCGGCGGGCGCGTACGTGCTCGCGGCGGCCGCGCAGGGGCTCGAAGGGCTCGCCGCGCCGCGCGGGGTGCTGCCCGAGGTCGTGGCGGGCCGCGCGCGTATTCTGCGCGCGATCGCCTCGATCCTCGGCGTGATCACGTTCGCGTTCGTGATCGCGACGTCGATCGTCGGAGGCACGCTCGGGACGATCACGTTCGCCGCGGCGCTCGGCGCGCTCTCGCGAGGCGGGACGCTCGCGCTGTCGATGCTCGCGATGCGGACGGCCGCGAAGCGCGAAGGCGCGCGCGTCACGCAAGCGAAGGCGCTCGCGGCGGCGCGGGCCCGGGAGACGGCGAAGCTCGAAGCGACGGCGAAGAAGCGGCTCGCAGGGGAGGATCTGCGCGCGGAGCTTTCGGCCGCGGACGACGCGCTCACGAGGCTGCGCGAGGCGCTCGGGACGCTCGTGGATACACGCGCGGCGCTCGGGCAGAAGCTCCAGACGGTGAACGGCACGGGCGAGAGGCGGCTCGCGCCGGAGGTCGCGCGTCTCCGGGACGAGCTCACGTTGCGGATCGAGCTCGGGGAACGTGTGCTCGCGGCGGCGGAGGCCGCGGCGTTCCGGCTGGCATGCGCGATGCCGATCAAGAAGCTCGTGCGGAAGCGGCCCGCGGAGATCGCGGGGCTCGATCCGGCCGCGCCGGGGGATCCGGGGGCGCGGCTCGCGGCGGCGACGGCGGCGATCGACGGCTACCTCGTGACGATCGCCGAAGCGCGCGCCGAGCTCGAAGAGGTCGCGGCGCGGCGGCCCACGGTCCCGCCGGCGGCCCCGGACGCGGACAAGGAGGACGAGGACGACGACGGGCGCCCGAAGGATCCGCTGGCCCACGCGCGGGCGGATCTCGACGTGATCGAGTCGGCGTATCGATCGCTGCGGGAGCGCGCGGAGCTGACGCGCCTCGGGCTCGACGCGCAGAAGGGCCTCGCCGCGGTGGCGAGCGCGGCGGGCGCGGTGTCGAAGCAGGCGCGGGCATTCGGCCTCGACGAGCGGGAGTTCGGCCTCTTGCTGGACGATGTCGCGCGGGCCGAGCGGGTATCGTCGATCGATCCGCCGGTGCGCGACGGGGATCTGCGGGTGCTGGTGGAGGCGCTGTCGCGCGGGACGAGCGCGCTCGACCGGGATGACCGGGCGTCGCTGGGAGGGGTCGTCGCGGCGCTGCGGTCGATTGGGTAATTTTTCATTCCAACCCATGGGCATTCGCCGCCCCGGCAAAAAAACGCTCGCATCGTGCACGAATTCGGCATTGCTGGCGTGCGCTTTTTTCTGATATCTCCACCTCTTCGAAAGCCTGGACGGTCCGCCTTTTTCGGTCGGACATGAAATGGCCGGACGGGGCGGGGCGTCATGGCGTGGGGCGAGCAGGACGAAGGGGCACTCGAGAGGGAAGTCGAGGCTTTGCGCGCTCGGCTCGCGGAGGTCGAGGCCGAGCTCGCGTCCGCGCGCGCTTCGGAGGCGGAGCTCCGGGACATGTTCACGGCCATGATGGACGTGGTGCTCGTGCTCGACGCCGAGGGGCGTTACCGGAAGATCGTGCCCACGAGGCCCGATCTCCTCTACAGGCCGAGCGACGAGCTCCTCGGCAAACGCCTGGTGGACGTGCTGCCGATGGCCCTGGCGAGTGAATTCATGGCCGGCATTCGTACGTCGCTCGCCGAAAAGAAGCTCGTGACGACGGAGTACAGCATGCAGCTCGAGGGCCGAGACGTGTTCTTCAGCGCCCACATCTCGCCCATGTCGGACGGTGAAGTGATGTTCGTCGCGCGGGATGTCTCGGATCGGAAGCGGGCCGAAGAGGCGGTCGCCGAGGCGATCCGAAAGCAAGCGGTGATCGAGGCGCAGGCGGCGGCCCTCGCCGCGCTGTCGACGCCGCTCATCCCGATCACCGACGAGATCATGGTGCTTCCGCTCATCGGCATCCTCGACGCGCAGCGCATGCAGCAGGTGATGGACGCGCTGCTTTCCGGCGTGACGGAGCGAGGCGCGCGGACGGTCATCCTCGACATCACGGGCATCGCGGTGGTGGACGCGCAGGTGGCGGACGCGCTCGTGCAGGTGGCGCGCGCGGTGCAGCTCGTGGGCGCGGACGTGGTGTTCACCGGCATTCGCCGCGACGTGGCGCAGGCGCTCGTGGACATCCAGGCCAACCTGGGCGGCGTGGTCACGCGCAGCACGGTCCAGAGCGGGATCGCGTTCGCCATGGCCCGAAGGCGCTGATCGCCGGTTTTCGCCTCCTGCTCCCCCGTGCTATCCCCGCCCCGCGATGCGTCGCAGGACCCCTCATGCCATCCAGGTCGAGCTCGCGCAGAAGCGGCTCCTCGCTCGGCTCGCCGGCCTCGACCACGCCGCGATCGTGCGCGTGCTCGGCCCCTTCCTCACGCCCGAGCGTCAGGCCCGCTTCGACGCGGTGTTCTCCTCTCGCCTCGGCTCCGTCACCGTCCTCATGGACGCGCCGTACGATCCGCACAACGGCGCCGCCGTCCTCCGGTCCTGTGACGCGTTCGGCGTCCAGCGTCTCCACGTCGTCGAGCGCGGCGGCATCTCGTTCCTCGCGGCTCGCCAGGTCGCGCGCGGCTCCGAGCAGTGGGTCCACGTCCGCACCTACCCCACGAGCCGAGCGGCCCTCGACGTCCTCGCCGCCTCCGGCCACGAGCTCGTCGCGACGCACCCGCAAGGCGAGCTCGCGCCCGAGGATCTCCGATCGATCCCCAAGGTCTGCCTCGTCCTCGGCAACGAGCGCGACGGCATCCACGAGGAGCTCGTCGCCGCCTGCAAGCGCAGCGTCCGCGTCCCCATGCGCGGCTTCGTCGAGAGCCTCAACGTGAGCGTCACCGGCGCGATCCTCCTCCAGCACGCGACCTCCGGCCGGCCCGGCGATCTGTCCGAGGACGAGCAACGCGCGCTCCAGGCACGCGCGATGATCCTCACGATCGACCACGCCGCCGAGATCCTCCTCGCGAACGGGATTTCACTCGGAGAGGACGCGCTCGGGTTCGAAGAAGCCGCGGGCTGACCCCCGGGAATTTTCCGCCTCGCTTGCCCCTTGCGGCGAAAGTCGATAGCCTCTCCCGAACGACGATTGTCGGCTGCTTCGATCGTCCGGGAGTCCTCGTGCCTGCTCCGCCTGCGCCGCCGAAACCGCCTGCGCCGCCTCGCGCGGCTCCCCCTGCGCCCGGCGCGATCGCGCGCCCTTCCGCGCCGCCTCCCAGGCCGTCCGCCGGAACGGTGCCGATGCCCGTACACCCCGGCCCGGCCGCGAACCCCGCGCCGCCGCCGCCCGTGTTCGCGGACGCGCCCATGCCCTCCGCCGTCGCCACGGTGCCGTTCCCGAGCCCCGTCGACGCGCCCGCGCCTGCGCAACCGCGTCCCGCTGCAGGCGCGCCCGCACCGCGCCCGGCCGCAGGCGCGCCGGCCGTGCCCGAAGGCACGTTCGAGGCCGTGAACCCGCAACAAGGTGATCTCCAGCCCGGCCTCGTGATCCAGAGCCGCTACCGCATCGAGAAGCTCATCGGCCGCGGCGGCATGGGCGCGGTGTACGCGGTTCGTCACGTCAACACGGGCGAGATCTGCGCGCTCAAGCTCCTTCACCCGTCGGTCGCGAACAACCCCGGCGCCGTCGAGCGCTTCCGCACCGAGGCGCGCGCGCCCGTCAGCATCGGCAGCGAGCACGTCGTGCGCGTCATCGACGCCGACGTCGCGCCCGAGATCGGCGGCGTCCCCTTCATCGTGATGGAGCTCCTCAAGGGCCGCGATCTCGGCTCGGAGCTCAAGCAACGCGGCGCGCTGCCCGCGGGCGAGGTCGTCGTGTACCTGAAGCAGGTCGGGCGTGTCCTCGACAAGGCGCACGCGCTCGGCATCGTGCACCGCGATCTCAAGCCGGCGAACCTCATCGTCACGCAACGCGAGGACGGCACGCCGCTCGTGAAGATCCTCGACTTCGGCATCGCCAAGCTCGTCGATCAGAGCGACGCGAAGGAGCTCACCCAGGACGGCGCGATCTTCGGCACGCCCTGGTACATGTCGCCCGAGCAGGCCCGCGGGCACGCCTCGAAGGTCGGCCCCGCCGCGGATCTCTGGGCGCTCGGGCTCATCGCGTATCGCCTGCTCACCGGGAAAAACTACTGGTCGGCCGAGGGCATGGCCGGGCTCATCGGGCAGATCCTCTACGAGCCGATGGTCCCGCCGAGCACGATGTCGCCGCACCTCGGGCCGCGCTTCGACGCGTGGTTTTCCCGGGCCTGCGCGCGTGAAGCCGAGCAGCGGTACACGAACGCGACCGAGCAGATCCAGGCGCTCGCCCAGGCGCTGCAGGTGAACTACGCGGCGCAGCCGACGAACCTCGACATGCCGAACCCGGCGGACCTCTCCGCCTCGGCGCAGGTGCGTCAAGCGCTGCAAGGCGTGCCGATGTACGGCATGAGCGTGGCGGGCGGCTCGATCCCGCCGGGCATGCCCATCCCAGGCACGAGCATCCCCGCCGCCGGTCTCTCGCAGGCGGGCATGCCGCTGCCGCCCGGCGTGAATCCCGCGGCAATCTCGCACGCGGGCGCCACGGCCGCGCAGCTCGCGGCGATGGGCATGTCGCAGTCGGGCGCGCCCATCCCACGCGTGACGATCCCGCCGGGGACCACGGGCGCGCCGCTCTACTCGACGCAGGCCCCCGCGACGCCGGTCGCGAAGCCGAAGCTCGGCGCCATCGTCGCGGGCGGCTTCCTCGTGCTCGGCGTCGCGGCCGCGGTCGGGCTCTTCTTCATGCTGGACGGCAAGAGCACGCAGAACCCGGCGCCCGCCGTGCAGGCGACCGCGGCGCAGACCGCCGCGCCGACGGCCGAACCCGCGCCGCCGCCGGTCGCGCCGCCTCCCGCGCCCACGACCGAGCCGGC
>NZ_JASBQE010000072.1 GCF_029960785.1 Polyangium sp. 15x6 | reverse complement strand
CATGGGCTCGGACACGGCAGCCATGGGCTCGGACACGGCAGCCATGGGCTCGGACACGGCAGCCATGGGCTCGGACACGGCAGCCATGGGCTCGGACACGGCAGCCATGGGCTCGGACACGGCAGCCGTGGGCTCGGACACGGTAGCCATGGGCTCGGACACGGTAACCATGAGCTCGGACACGGCAGCCATGGGCTCGGACACGGCAGCCATGGGCTCGGACACGGCAGCCATGGGCTCGGACACGATCGGGATCCGCTCGGACACGACAGGCAGATCACGCTACTCTATGGCGCCAACCCCACGCAGCCGACCTCCATGATCATCTGCTGCTCGCAAGACCAGGCAGGCCCCGACACCCTCGTCGTCATCTACACGCGCGATCGCAAGCTCCTCGGCCATCGATACAAGCTGGACCCCGCCGCCGCGGTGGTCACGGTCGGACGCCACGCGGAAAACACCATCAAGATCGACGGCGACGCGGTCTCGCGGTGCCATGCGCGCTTCGAGAAGCGCGCCGAGGGCTGGTGGGTGGTCGACAACGACAGCACCAACGGCACCTTCGTCAACGACGAGCGGGTGCCAGGGGCGCTGCTGCGCTGCGGCGATCGCGTGAACCTCGGGAACACGATCTTCAAGTCCTGCTGCGCCGAGTGCGGGCGGCTGATCGACGAAACACGATACTCGACGTCGCCGATCGACGGCCTGACGAAGGCGTACAACCGCCGTCATCTCATCGAGCAGCTCGACGCCGCGTTGCGGCGCACGGAGCTCCACGAGCATCCGCTCGCGCTCGTGATGTTCGACCTCGACCATTTCAAGAGGATCAATGACTCGTTCGGGCACATGGCGGGTGACCAGGTGCTACGAGAGGTCGCGTCGCTCACGCAGCAGCACGTGCGCCCGGGCGATGTCTTTGCACGATACAGCGGGGAAGAGTTCGCGTTGATGCTGCCCGGGACCGACCTTCAGGGAGCCGCGGCGCTGGCCGAAACGATCCGCGCAGCCGTCGCGGCCCACGTGGTGACCTGCGAGGAGCACACGATCTCGCTGACCATCTCGGCGGGCGTCGCGCTAGCGGACGCAGATACCTGCGTCGCTAGCGATCTCATCAGGACGGCAGACGAGAGGCTCTACCAGGCCAAGTGCGACGGCCGGAATCGCGTGCGCTCGTAGCCCTGAGCGCCGTCAGAAGCTGACGTCTCCGCGGCGCGCGGCTTCGATGCGCCCTCGCATCTCGTCGAGGGAATCGTCGAGGTGCGCGCGAAACGTGCGGCGCTCTCCGGCCCAGTCGATGCCGTGGTCGGTGCCCACACCGACGCGGCCGGTCGCTCGGAAGAAGCCCGGCCAGTCGAAGAACGACGAGAAGTCGAAGATGCGCACCGAGCGGTCGAAATCGCCCGGCTCGACCTGCGGTCCTTCGTCGGTCTCGCCGTCGATCCAGATGTCGACGCCGTCCATGAGGTCTTCCCACGAACGCTCGAGGACCACGTCCAGAGGCGGCAGGATGAGCACGCCGTCCTCCTTCTTGTTCTCGAACGTGTCGAACAGGGCATACGTCCACGGGACCGCGCCACGCAGGTATTCGTCCTCGCGACCGACGTAGCGCGGGCTCTTCGCCGCCATCCATCGGATCTGCACGGCGCCCACCTCCGCGTAGAACGCGCGCACGTCGTCGGGCACACGGCCGCCGAACCAGGACGCGAGGCGCGCGAGCGCTTCGGCCGAAGCCGGCGGCCCGAACTCGGCTCCCAGCAGGACGACCTCGGGGCAGGCGCGGAGCTCTTCGATCAAGGTCGCAAAAACGTCTCGCAATGTCGTCTCCTGCATGGGTGGCGGCCGTGCCGGCTCATTCGCTCCAGTACGACTCCGTCAGCACGCTGAAGCCGGAAACGGTATCGACGAAGAACGCGACGTTGTTCCCGCTCCAGGGATCATCCGCGTAGCTGAAATAGCAGCCCTTGAAGGAGCGCCCTGCGATCCGCTCGTCGAGGTTCGCGAGCCCTTGCGCGACGACGCTCGCAGGGATCTGATCGTATCGATTCGCATAATCGACGGTGCTCTCGACCTCCGCGCGCACCTCTGCGGCGTCGGCGAGGTTCTGTCGGATGCTCGCGCCATAGGGGAGGGAGCCAGGCTCGATCCCGAAGCACTCCAACCCACCGAGATGATAGTGTTGCGACCCCGTCGTGATTTCGTACCTGTCGAAGTGGCGGGCCATGATCGCGCCGAAATCAGGCTGCGGCAGCGCGTTCACCGCCGCGATCAGGTTCTCGAGGGGATCGCTCAACGTCGCGGCGTTCCGGATGTTCCGCAGGCTCACCGAGCCGATCCCCGACGTGGCGGCGATGCTCTCGACGGTGGCGAAGGGTCGCAGGTTGAGGAGATTCGTCGCGCCATTCCACGCGTAGGGGAGGATGTCGTGCAGCTCCGTGGAGCTGACGCTATTCACCAGCGAGACCATCCTGGCCGCGTCGTCGGCGGAGACAGCCAGATCGTTGATGATTCCGACGCAGCTCGAGCCGATGTACCCCTCGCTCCGCGCCCCGCCTTCAATTTGCTCGAGGCGAGCGGGCCCGACGAGCGGAACGGAGGAGACGTCCGCCAGCGTCCCGAAGGGCGAAACCGCGCGATACCCCACGAGGTTCGATGCGACGTCGCTCGGCAGATAAGCGTCCAGCGTCTGGAACGATGCCGCGTTGACGAAGTCGATGATCCCCTGGCATTCCGGCGCCACGTCGACGTCGGTCTCGGTGAGCGACGCTCTTTGTGTCCCGAGCAGCTCCGATGGCTCCTGGGAATCGACACCGCCACAACCAACAACGACCAAGCTCAGGGCAAGAAAGGGCAGAGCGAGACAGCGCATTGGATACACCTCGTGGTAAGCAGGTTGGGGCGCCGAAGATAGCAGCAAATACTCCGTCGGCCAATCACTGTAATTTTATTCGTATACGACCACCGGATCGTTTTTGGCGATCAGCCCAGGGAACATGACCACGCCGCCGGTCACGATTTCTGATCCGTGCTCACCTGCCGGAGCGGTAGAGGAGGAGCCGCGGGCGAGGCGGAAACCTTGGGCTCCGAGGTTGGGGCCGCCGTCGGAGGAGGCGCCGCCTTTGGCTTGGCCGGAGCCGGCTCGAGGGGCCCTGGAGCGCCGCTCGCGCCCCCGGTCCACCCGAGGGCGAGCGCGAGGAGGGAGAGCCCGATCGTCCGCTGCCGGAGCATGATCCGGCCATAGCAGGGACCGCTCGCCCCCGCACGCTCACGCGCTCGCGCCTGCTGGTTTCGCGGCCTCGGTGCGCCCCAGATGCGCCTTCGCCCAGGTCCTGAAGTCCGTGGTCGCGAGCCCGTGCGCGCGCGCGTGCTCCGGTCGGGCGGGGCTGTCGACGACGTTCATCCGCTGCTGCGAGACGACGAAGATCGGCAAGAGCCCCTGGGCGAGCGCCTCCTCCGCGGTGAGCGAGGGCGCCTCGATGGGCGTGCCGAGCACCTCCGAGAGGACCGCCGCGATCTCACGCATCGACAGCCTGTCGCCCGCGATCTCCAGCTCGACCCCATTCCAGGTCGCCGGGTCCGTGAAGGCCGCCGCCGCCGCCGCCCCGATGTCCTGCATCGCCACCAGCGAGAGCACCGTATCCGGCGCGAGCACCGTCAAGAGCCGGTCCTCCACCCAGTTCGCGAACAGAAACGACGGCCGCACGAAGTTCTCCATGAAAAACGGCGGCTTCAGCAAGGTGAACGAGCGGAACCCCGCGCTGCGCACGAGATTCTCGGTGTACTCCTTGCTCTCCCAGTAGTGGACGCCCGACGCTGGCGAGCCCCACCCCGGCTGCCGGCGCTGGTACTCCCCCGAGCCCGAGACCGACGTATGCACGAACTGCGGCACGCCCGCCGCCCGCGCCGCCTCCACGAGGTTTTCCCCCTGCCGCCGCTCGTCGTCGCCTTCGAGGTTCTTCAGGTTCGGCATCTGCACCGAGAACACCCCGCGGGCCCCGGCGCAGGCAGCCCGCAGCGACGCGGGATCGTCGAAGTCGCCGCGCACCAGCGTCGCGCCGAGCTCGCCGAGCGCCCGCGCCCCTGACGCCTCCACGTCGCGCACCAGCGCGTGCACCGGCGCCCCGCGCGCGAGCAGCGCCCGCGCGACCGCGCCCCCCTGCCGGCCCGTCGCGCCCGTTACGAGGATCGGATCGGACGCCTTCACACCCATTGCGAGAATCGAATCGGTCGTCGTCGCATTCGTCATGGCAAAGTCATACGCCCCGCGGTATGGACGATCAATGCCGCGCCGTCCAAACCTCGTATCCAAGACGCCAGAACGGCTGGACCTTCAGGACCCCCGCGGCGACGTCCTCGCCGACGTGCTGAGCGTGTCCTTGCTCCCGAACGCCCTCTTCAAGTGCATCGAAGCCCGGTCCCCCTGGGGCCTGCGCGTCCCGACCCGCGACCGCGCCGTCTTCTACCTGATCGCCCGCGGCCACGCCCTCCTGGAGGTCGACGGCGAGCCTCCGCGCTCCCTTTCCACCGGCGACGTCGTCTTCATCCCTCACGGCACGGCGCACACCCTCCGCGACGAAGCGGCGCGCCAGTTGTTCCTGGTCCACGACGGCCCGAGCTGCGCCGCCACCGGCCCCGCCCGCATCGGCGGCGACGGAGCCCTCACCACCCTGCTCGCGGGCTTCTTCGCCTACACAGGCGGCGTGAGGCCCATCCTGCTCGCGCGCGTGCCTCAGGCCGTGGTCGTGTCCGCCTCCGGCGGCGCTCCGCCGCCGTGGAGCGCAGCCACCGTCGACCTCATGCTCGCCGAGATCGCCTCTCCCGGCCCCGCCAGCACCCTCGTCCTCCAGCGCCTCGCCGACGTCCTGTTCGTCCAGGTGCTCCGCTACCTCCCCACCCACAAGGGCTGCGGCCTGGCCGAGGCCCTCTCCGACCCGCCCGTGCACCGCGCCTTGAACCTCATGCACACCCGCGTGAACGAGCCCTGGACCGTCGCCAAGCTCGCCGCGCTCGTCGGCCTCTCCCGCTCCGGCTTCGCCCAGCGCTTCACCCAGGCCGTCGGCGAGCCGCCCCTGCAGTACCTCGCCCGCTGGCGGATGTCCCGCGCCGCCGAGCTCCTGCGCGAGACCGACGACACCATCGCCCAGATCGCCGAGCGCGTCGGCTACGAGAGCGTCCCGTCCTTCAGCAAGGCCTTCAAGCGCTGGCAGGGCAGGAGCCCGACCCATCACCGCGCAATCCAGGGCTAGCTGAAGGCGCCGACGCTGGGCGAGACCTCCGGCGTCTCGGCCCTCGTCGACATTCGCAGATTTGCGAGTCTCAGTGGCGGAAACGCTACTCGCGCGCGCCATTCCCATGACGAAAACGTTTCGTCATGGGTGCGGACGACAGGCAGGCAGAAACAGAATGAGACGTCCTCGCGCCACCGTTTTCCGAGGGCTCCTCGAGATCGGTGCTGCCTGCCGTCGCTGACCCCCCTTGCGTCTCTCGTCCCGCCGCGTGCGCGCGGGGTGGAGATCCTCGCTTCCTGAATCCTTAACGAAGGGCACATCCACATGAAATCGATTCTACGGCTGGTACCGCTGCTTCTTCTCCCCTTCGCCGCCGGCTGCCCCGACGACGCTCCCGTGTCGCCGCCGCCGGAGTGGACCTGCGACGCCGCGCGCTTCAACGGCTCCGACGGCTGCGACTGCGGCTGCGGCGCGCCCGATCCGGACTGCGACGGCGCCGGCTCGGCCGACCCGGGCACCGGCGTCGACAACGCCGCCTGCAACGCCTGCTTCGACGTCGACGGCAAAGCGCAGTCGTGCATCAGCGTGACCGCGGCGCTCGAGGCGGCCGGCTTCATCGTCAGCCCGGCCGGCAAAAGCGACGACGGTGCCGAGCTCTACGATCTCACGCTCCTGCAGCTGAACGATCACCAGGACGCGACGTCGGGCACCCACGAGCAGTACCTCACGCTCATCCACCGCGGCTTCGACCTGCCCATGAACTTGATCTCCACGGGATACAGCAATTATCTCGGGTTCGAACAGGATGAGTTGACGACTCTTCTCAAGGGAAATCAGCTTGTTCTGGACAAGCGCTTCCACAACGGCAATGGCGACGACTTCTCCCACTTCACGCGCAAGCAGGTCGCCGACGATGCGCACGACGTCGTGGTGCGCCTGCACGACCTGTACACGAGCGCGTGGCTCGGCTCGGGCTTCAGCAACGGCGGCGTCGACATGGTGAGCTTCCGCCAGCACTACCCCGATGACGTCGACGCCACCGTCGCGTTCGGCGCCCCGTTCATGGTGCCCGATGACGCGCGTTTTCTTTCGTTCTTCGACACCGTCGACGCCGCCTGTCAGGACCGCCTCGAGGCCATCCAGCGCGCCGTGCTCGGCGCCCAGCGCATGGGCGTCGAGCCCGCGGTGCAGGCGCTGGCCACCGACGAGCTCGGCGACGCCTTTACCCGCGTCGAGCCCGCGCGCGCCTTCGAGGCCGCCGCGCTCTCGTACCCGTGGCTGTTCTGGCAGTACTTCGGCACCCCCGACGACTGCGCCGGTCTGCCCGATCCGGCGACGGCGACGGCGGAGGATCTGACGACGGCGTTCTTCGACGTCACCAGCATCTTCGGCACCTACCCGATGTCCGACGGGTACCTGTCGTTCTTCGGCGCCTACTTCTACGAGGTGCAGAAGAGCAGCGGCTGGCCCGCCCTGCCGCGCGCCGAGCTCGTCGCGGAGGGCCTCATCCCCGAAGACCTCGTCGACATGGAGCGCGGGCTCGTGCCCGAGGGCGTGACCGCGCCGATGTTCGACGCCGCCGAGAACAGCTCGCTCGCAGAGTTCGCCCGCGTCGGTGACGGCGTCGCCTTCATCTACTCCGACCAGGACCCGTGGTCCGCCGGCGCCGTCACCCCAGCGGCAGGGAGCGGCAACCTCCGGTTCAACGTCACGAACGGCAACCACCTCGCGACGTTCTCGTCGCTCTCGGAGCCCGATCAGGCCGCGCTCTCCGCCTTCCTCGAGGAGAAGCTCGGCATCGACATCCCCTGAGAAGGGGTTCCCCCCTCTGGGCCGTCGCGCCGGGGCGCCGCCCCGGACCCCGCGGGGGCTGTCCGCCCCTCGACCCGGACCAGGCACGGCCTGGACCGAGGGTGGAAGAACTGCGCTCCGCGCAGTTCTTCCAGCGGGCCCGTGAGAGAGCCTTGCCAGCCGAAAGGGCGGCGCGGCTGTCTCGGTTGGCAGGGGTCTGTTCGATGAACTGCGCATCGCGCAGTTCATCGACCCCGGGTCCAGCGCTTGCGCTGGTCCGGGTCCAGGGGCGGATAGCCCCGGTGGGGCCTGGGGCAACGCCCCAGCGAAACGGCTCCCAGATGAGATCAATGCTGGGCGCTGATCGCCCCTGGGCGCTGCGCCCCTCGGCCCGCCCCGCCCGTTGACGCCTCGGCCCGCGAGTGGTCTCCTCTCGGGCCCGCCATGCCCAGTTCTTCGCGCCCGCTCTTCCTCGTCCTCGCTGCGTCCCTCTTTGCTTGCGCGGGCCAGACGCCGCCGCCGAATCCGCCCGAGGCGCCTCCTGCCACGATCGCGCCTGCCAAGGGGTACGATGCCCGCGGGCAGTCCAAGGCTTGCGAGCCTCCGCCTGCCGATTGCCCCGCCGTCTCGCCCGACCGCGACCTCGCCGATCGTTGCTCGCTCGGCGGCTTCCGCATGATCCAGTGCGGCTGCGAGATGCTCTGCGGCGGCAATCCCGGCAGCGGCGAA
This sequence comes from Polyangium sp. 15x6, assembly GCF_029960785.1. Classification (GTDB taxonomy): domain Bacteria; phylum Myxococcota_A; class Polyangia; order Polyangiales; family Polyangiaceae; genus Polyangium. The sequence continues at coordinate 55,229 of NZ_JASBQE010000072.1, read as the reverse complement.
GCGAAGCAACACTACGACGCCGAGGGCCACGGCAAGGCCTGCGCACCCGCGAAGGACGATTGCACGCCGGAGCCGGCGAGCGCTGCCTTCCAGGACGCCTGCGCCGAGAAGGGGCACAAGCTCGAGGTCTGCGGCTGTGAATGGCTCTGTTCGGGGAACCCGAAGTTATGACGTTTTCCCCGTACGAGAAGATCGCCGACAGCCTCGCGGCCGCCCTCGGCGACGACGAGGCGGCCCACCGCGCGGCGAGCCGGGCCGAGTGGATCGTCACCGAGAAGATCCACGGCGCGAACTTCTGCTTCGTCACGGATGGCGAGGAGGTGCGGTGCGCCAAGCGAAAGGGATGGCTCGCGGAAGACGAGGACTTTTTTGGTCATCGCGCGGTGCTGGGCCGATTCGCCGGCGGCGTGCGTGACGTGCTCGCGCGGGTGAAGACGCGCGAGCCGAAGGCCACGCGCGTCCTCGTGTATGGCGAGCTCTTCGGCGGCGGATATCCGCACCCCGACGTCACGCCCGTCCCCGGCGTGCAGCCAGTGCAGACCGGCTGCTGGTATGCGCCGGGGATCGAGTTCTGCGCGTTCGACGTCGGGTTCGTCCGGGAAGATGCCTCCGAGCGCGTCTACCTCGATCAAGACGAGGCCCGCGAGGCGTGCGAGGACTTTGGCATTCCGTTCGCGCGGCCGCTCTTTCGTGGCCGCTACGAGGACGCGCTCGTTCTTCCGCTGGGCTTCGAGACCACGATTCCCGCGCGCCTCGGCCTACCTTCGCTCGGGCCCTCCAACAAGGCCGAAGGCGTCGTCCTGAAGCCCGCCCGGGCGCTCGTCGTGCCAAGGCGCGCGGGCGTGGTGCGGCCCGTCGTGAAACGCAAGATCCCCGAGTTCTCCGAGGACGAGCGTTTTCACGAGGCGGAGAAATGGACCGGCTCGCGCGCGCCTTCCGCCTCGCCCGTCGATTGGCTCATGCACGAGGCCTCGTCCCTGGTGAACGAGAATCGCCTGAACGCCGCCGTCTCCAAGGTCGGACCGACGCGGCCCGGGGACACGGCGCGGCTCGGCGAGGTGCTCGCGCTCGTCCGCGAGGACCTCGAAGCCGAGATGCGCGCGCGCCACGAAGGCGCCCTGCGCGCGCTCTCGCCGGCGGAGACCCGCGCGCTCGCCGCCCACCTCGACAGCGAAGCGCGCGCCCTCGTCGAGCTCTACCTCGGCTGATCGACCGGGATCCCGAGCCGCTCGGCGACCTTGCGCCGCCACCCCTCGAGCGGCGAATCCGCCGCCGGGATCGGCTTCTCCGCGAGCTTGCGGACGGACAAACCGACCTGATCTTTCGCGTCCGGATCGGCGCCGCGATCGAGGAGCTTGTCCACCTCGTCGTATCGATTGAGATACGCGAGCCGCAGCGCGGGCGTCTGCTCCATCTTGTTCTTCACGTCCACGGGGACGCCGCGATCGAACAAGATCCCCAGGTTTTGCCATTGCCCGAAGTTCAGGGCCTGGTGGGCGAGGGGAACGCCCTTCTGGTTTTCGAGGTTCCGATCGCCGCCGTTGTCGAGCAAGAGGACGAGGAAGCGAGGATCGGGGCTCGTCGCGGCCACGAGCATCGGCGACGTGCCGATCTTCGTGAGCACGTTCGGATTCGCGCCCGCCGCGAGCAAGGCCCGCACGGCGACCTCGTTCCTCGCGACGAGCTCGTACATGAGCAGGTTCACGTCCGAAGGCGCGATCTCGTCGAGATCCGCGCCTCGCGCGACGAGCGCGCGCAGCGTCGCCACGTCGCCGCGCTCGGCGGCGGCCGCGGCCTCGCGCAGTCGCTCGCTCGGAAACACCTCGCTTGCGGGGGGAACGGGCGGCCTCGGGCCCAGAATCCCCTCGAGACCTGCGGCAAATCGCTCGACGTCCTTCACGTCATCCCCTGAATGGTTGCGATGTCCTGGCTCTTTTGCTGCTCGATGCCGGCTTCGTGCGTGCTGTGACGCTCGATCATCTCGCCGAACCGCTTCTTCTCCTGGTCGATCTCCGCCGCCGCCCAGTCCTTCGTGCGCCGGGCCATGCCGAACGGGTTCAGATACCCCCAGCCGCTGTCCGGGTGATCGAACGTCGGCTCCGGTGGCCACTGCCGGGCCGTGAAGCTGCCGTCCGGATTCTGGTTCACCGCGTTCAGGCCGTACCGGTTGCCGATCGCGTCCGGCATCAGCCCGGAGATGGGCGAGTGCTCCTGCGCCCAGGTCAAGATGTCGCCGTCGACCTGGTACGCGTCGATGAGGTCGTTCGCCTGCGAAGCATCGAGCCCGTAGCGGTCGTACGTGTTGTTGTGGATGCCCGAGGCGTTGAACGTGTTCGCCGGCAGGCCCGAGGCGAGGGAGCCGGCCGAGGCGAGGCCGCCGCCGAGGGAGTGCCCGGCGATGCTCGCGTTGTTGCCGTAGACCGCGGCGACCTGCCGCGAGAGCTCGACGGCCTGCGTGTACTGCGCGCCTTCGAAGCCCGTGCCCTGCGAGAGGTTGCCCCAGAGCCAGTCGTTGCCGTCCCACTGCTTCCAGGTCTCGAACTCCGTGCCGCGCATGATCAGCCGGTAGCTGCCGTCGATGTCGGAGCGGTAGAGGTCGGAGTAAAACCCGGTGCTGTCGTCGTGGAAGACGGCGTTGCGCAGCTCCGGCGGGAGATCGTTCGGGCCGAGGCGCGTCCAGCCCTCGGGCGCGCCGCTCGTCCTGTAGACGTCGTTCACGAGGCGCGCGTCCTCGACCGAGCGGTTGTTCCGCGCGAGCCGCTCGGCCGCGTTCGAGAGGCGATCCTTCTCGGGGCCGTTCGGCATCGAAGCCGCGCGCTGCCGAGCCTGGTCGATGAGGCGCAAGCGCTCCATGAGGCGCATGCGTTTGTCCGCCGCGGTCATCTTGCCGATGATGACGGTGGGACAACCCTCGTCGATGAGCCCGCCGTGGAGCGTGCCGTCGCCGAAGCGCGCCGCCATCTTGCCTTCGAGGAGCACCGTGGGCTCGCCGATGCCGATGACGTCGGGCGGCGAGCCCGTGCACTCGAGCTGGTCGGTCACGCGGGCCGCAGGCTCGCCGCCGACGAGGATGGTGGTCGCGCAAGCAGGCAAGATGTCCTTGCCGACATGCTGCAAACAGAGGTGATGATCGCCTTTGCGCGCTGCGATGGGATCGCTCATCCGGGGCCTCGGGGTCGATCGAGCGCGGCCATGATCACCCGGGATGCGAGGAGATGGGAAGCGCGAAATGAAGACAACCCGCACCCACGCGCCGCAGCATACCTCGCCTCCTCGCCGCTTCCGCGCTAGCTTCGCGGGAGGATGTCGTCCGGGCTCGATCGACCCCTCCTGTTCCGATCGGCAGCGCTGCTCCTGGGAGGCGCCGTGCTCGGCCTCGGGATCAACGCAGCGCGGCCCGCAGGCGTCGCCCTCGTCGGCTTCGAGCCGCCCACGGCCTGCACCGTGGCCGCCGCCGACGAGACGCCCGTGATCGAGATGACGCCGCGCGAGGCCTCGACCCTGTGCGGGCAGCCAGGCACGCTCTTCGCCGACACGCGCACGGCCGAAGGCTTCGCAGCCGGGCACGTGGCCGACGCGATCCACCTGCCATGCGACGCGACCGCGAGCGGCGCCGAGGTGGCGATGAAGGAGCTCGGTCACGCGAAGACGATCGTGGTGTACGGCGAGTCGACGGAGGAGGCCTACGAGGTGGCCGAGACGTTGCGCCGGCGCGGGCTGAAGATGGACGTGCGCGTCCTGCGCGGCGGCTTTTCGGCCTGGGAACAGGAAGGCCTCGCGTGCGCCTCGGGCCCGTGCCCCGGCTGCGCCATCACCCACAAGCAGGAGCCGAGCCCGTGAAGACCGCGCTTCTTTGGCTCTTGCGCCTCGGCCTCGGCGGCATGTTCGTCGCAGCCGGCGCGCTCAAGTTTTACGACCCGACCTCGTTCGCGCTGGAGATCCACAACTACCAGCTCCTGCCGGATCTCGCCCCGCTGCTCGCGGCGACGCTGCCGACCGTGGAGATCGTCCTCGGCCTCGCGCTGCTCGCAGCCCCGCGGCCATGGATGCGCGCCAGCGCGTTCGCCTCCACGCTGGTGCTCGGGGTCTTCACGGTGGCCGTGGCATCGGTGGTCGCGCGCGGCGTGAACATCACGTGCGGCTGCTTCGGTGAGGGATCAGGGCCCGTGACGATGTTGACGGTGCTGCGCGACGTGGCGCTCGTCGCAGCGGGGGTGTTGCTGTTTTGGCTGGCGAAAGAGCCGCCCCGCCCCGCGCGTGTGCAGTCCACGGCGTAGCGCCGGGGTTTCACCCCGGACCCGACCAGGGGTTGTCCACCCCTGGACCCGGACCAGCGCAAGCGCTGGACCCGGGGTCGATGAACTGCGCAACGCGCAGTTCATCGAACGGGCCGAGGCAAGACCGGCGACGATCCTGCCGGCCAAGCATGACGCCGACGGCGTGAAGCGAACCTTCGCGGTCTTGCCACCGGCCTGTGGGAAGAACTGCGCATCGCGCAGTTCTTCCCCAAATGGTCCAGCGTTTGCGCTGGTTCGGGTCGAGGGGCGAACAGCCCCCGCGGGGTCCGGGGCAGCGCCCCGGCGCGACGCTCGCTTGTCAAGCGCCATCGGCGCCCGTCATTCGGCCGGCAAGAAGCCAATGGTGTTCCGGCCTGCTTCGTCCTTTCCGATGGCGTCCACGTAACGCTTCCAGTCGGCTTCGCCGGGGCGGATGATCTGGCTTCCGTCGTCCCGCGGATAGGGATCGAACACGAAGAGCCCGCGCGTGTCGCGGCCGACGAGGATCCAGTGGTCGCCCTCGTCGCCGAATATCGAGATCTTGGCGGGCCAGCATTCGCAACTGCGATCGAGCGTCCGCGCGAGGTCGTCGTCGTTCGGGCGGCGCGGCGGCGAAAAACCCGCGCGTTGCATCAGGTGGAGCAGCTTGCGGTACTCCATTCCGCCGTCCATGCCGCGGTAACGCCGGTAGAGCAGGAGCGCGTAATCGGCGAGCGCGCCGTACGTCGCGTCGGGGCCGCCGCTCGTGATGGCCTGCGCGAGCCGCGTGAGCTCGGCGCGCTTCTCGTCGTCGAGCTCGTCCGCGATCCGCTCGGCGAGATCGACGAGCCCCCTGTAGCCCGAGGTCGCGAGCATGGCGCCCACGAGCGAGACCGCGCCGCACGCGTGTGCGCTCGCCGAGGGGCTCGAACCGTTCAACTGCGTGAGCTTGTCGAGCGCCTCCATCGGATCGCGCGGGAGCCGCTCCTCGTCCGCGACGACGGGCCAGTCGACGTGGTGGATGCCGGGGGCAAACTGGTTCGAGCCAGAGGACGGGGGCATGACACGAGGATACTACGACCCGCGCGCGCCGTGCCCCGATCTCTTACGCGCTGCGGGTGAAATGATCGGCGATGACGCTCGCGACACACGCCGTCAGCTTCTTGCCGCAACGGATGTGCAAGAACTCGTTCGGTCCGTGGGCGTTCGACTGCGGGCCGAGGACACCCGTGATGAGGTATTGAGCCTCGGGGAACTTCTCGCCGAGCATCGCCATGAACGGGATGGTCCCGCCCTCGCCGAACGCCATCGCGGGCCGGCCGAAGAACGCCTGGCTCGCGCGCTGCATCGCCTCGTCGAGCCAGGGCGCGAGCGGCGGTGCGTCCCAGCCTTCCGAGGGTTCGGAGAGCGAGAACGTCACGTCGGCCCCGTACGGCGGATCCGCCTCCAGGGCGCGCTTGAGCGCATCGGCCGCGCGCCGCGGGTTCACGCGGGGCGGGATCCGCATCGAGAGTTTGACCTTCGTGAAGGGCCGGAGGACGTTGCCCGCGTTCGCGATCGGCGGGATCCCGTCCGCGCCCGTCACGCTGAGCGCGGGGCGCCAGGTGCGGTTCAAGAGGAGCTCCTTGTTGTCCTGCGCCATGGGCTTCGCCCCCGCGGCCCACGGCATCTCCGCGTAGACCGCGTCTCCGAGCACCGTCGCCGCGGCCTCGGCCTGGGCGATCCGCTGCTCGGGGATCACCGCGAAGAGCTCGTCGACGAGGATACGCCCGGTGCGCTCGTCCTCGATGCGCGAGAGGAGCTGGCGGAGGATGCGGAAGCTCGACGCCGCGACGCCGCTCGCCGATCCGGAGTGCACGCCCTCGCGCAGGATGCGGACCTCGAGCGTGCCTTGCACGAGGCCGCGGAGCGAGGTGGTGGTCCAGAGCTGGTCGTAGTTGCCGCAGCCGGAGTCGAGGCAAACGACGAGGCTCGGCTTGCCGATGCGAGGGGCGAGCGCGTCGATGTACGCAGGCAGGTCGAAGCTGCCGCTCTCCTCGGCCGCCTCGATCAGCACGACGCAACGCGCGTGCGGGATGCCCTGCTCGGCGAGCAAGCGGAGGGCCGCGACGGAGGCGAAGGCGGAGTACCCATCGTCCGCGCCGCCACGACCGTAGAGTTTGTCGCCCTCGCGCACGGGCTCCCAGGGGCCCTTGCCCTCGGCCCAGCCGGTCATCTCGGGCTGCTTGTCGAGGTGGCCGTAGAGCAGGACGGTGTCGTCGCTTTTGCCGGGGACTTCCATGAGGATGACCGGCGTCCGGCCTTCGAGGCGCACGACCTCGACCGTGAGACCGGGGACGGGCTGGGCACGGCACCACTGCTCGATGAGGGCGACGGCGCGCTCCATGTGGCCGTTTTCGCGCCAGTTGCGATCGAACGAGGGGGACTTGTTGGGGATGCGGATGTAGTCGGTGAGGGCGGGGAGGATCTCCTGCTCCCAGACGCGCTCGGAGAAGGCTTCGGCGTGCGACTTGTCGAGCTTGGTGGTCATACGGGGTCGTTCCTTTGGGCGGACCTTAGCGCCGAACGTGTCCCGAGGTGAAGCGGGGAGCGGAAGCGGGCGCGGGAGCGGAGGCGCTGGCGGGAAAGGAGGGCCGGCTCGCACTTCATCGACGACATGAGCGTCTTCGATTGTGAGCTTCGCGGTTCAGGTGGACCCCATGGTACGATCGCGCATGGCCTATTTTTCCCTGTGGCCATGGAGAAAGCCATGCCGTGGATGAGGCGTCCAATTTCGAGGGATTTGCTGTTCACGCTGCTGTTCGTGCTGTTCGCGTTCGGGGGCTGCTCGGACGAACCGGGTGCGCCTGCGGCGCCTGCGCCGCCGAAGACCTGTCCGGCGGGAGAGATGTTGCTCGAGGATGGACGGTGCCAGCCCGCGGGGCTGCCGCTCGACATGACGTGCCCGCCGGGGGAATGGGAAATGGCGGGGGGCGGATGCGCGCCGGCAGGGTTGCCGCCGGACATGGCGTGCCCGCCGGGGGAGATGGAGAAGGAAGGGGGAGGGTGCGAGCCGGCGGGGATTCCGCCCGAGATGTGCGCGCCGGGGTTCGTGGCGGATGGCAATCGAGGGTGTGAGGCGATTCTGCCGGCGGATCCTTGTCCCGATGGGATGATGGCGGTGCCGGGAGATACGGTTTGTCGTGAGGTAGCGCCGTGCGGGGATGGGGATTGGGGGGACATTCCGGTCGATGGGGCGACGGAGTTCGTGAATGCGGCGTATCCGCTGAATGACAGCGATGGGTCGCAGGAAAAGCCTTGGAAGACGATCAACGCGGGGGTGACGGCGGCGGCGACGGGGGCGATCGTGGCGGTGGCTGCGGGTACGTATACGGAAGATGTGACCATCCAGGGCAAGGCGGTGAAGGTCTGGGGCAGGTGCCCGGAGACGGTGGAGATCAAGGGGGTCAGCAAGGCCGCGGTCATTACGATCTCAGGAAGCGCTGCGGACGCGAGCGAGCTGCGAGGGGCCTCGATCACGGGACCGAATACTGGCATCACCGTGAATGGCTCGAGCAGCGTGATCCTGGAGCGAATTCGCATTCACGACACGGGCCACAGTGCGATCGACGCACGGAATGCGCCCTCGAGCCTGGCGGGAGTCACGCTGGCACATTCGCTCATCGAGCGTGCAACCGTGGCGGGCGTGTACGCGAAGGGGGCGACGATCACGGTCGACCGGTCCGTCGTGCGAGAGACGGCATGCAATACCAGTGGGAGGTTCGGGAGAGGCATCGATGCTGAATCTGAAGGAATGACACGGGCCAATGTCACGGTGAGCGGCTCACGCATCGAACGCAATCACGAGATGGGCATCCTCGTGGGGGGTTCGGACGCGCTGATCGATGCGACCGTGGTGGAGGAGACGCAGCCCAACGGGAATGGGGTGATGGGGATTGGTGTCTTCGCGGAAGCTTTTGGAGCGGAGCCGCGGGCAAAGATCGCCGTGACTCGATCGCTCATCGAAAGAAACCATGATGTTGCCATCTATGTCGGAGGCTCCGATGCCGTCATCGAGGCGACGGTGGCGCGGGAGACCCAGCCGCTCACCAGTGGGCTGTCGGGACTCGGCGTCGTGGCGCTTCCCGAGTCCGACACCGGGGAGTTCGCAAACGTGGCCATCGTGCGCTCACTCATCGATCGGAACCATGAAGCGAGTATCCTGGTTGGCGGCTCGCAGGCTCTGATCGAAGCATCCTTGGTGCGTAAAACCCTGCCCAACGGACAAGGCAAATTCGGGATCGGAGTCCAGGCAACGGACGACATCGATACAGAGAAGCGCGCGAGCATCACGATGCGGGGATCGGTCATCGATGAAAACAGCAAGACAGGGATCATCGTGGAGGGCGCAGATGGACTCATCGACGCGGTGGTCGTGCGGGATAACCTGGGGCATGGCATCGAGGCCGTGAACCGACGTGAAACCGGGCATCGGTCGAACGTCACGGTGCGAGCATCCCTCATCGAGAGGAACTTCGAAGTCGGTGCCCTCGTGCGGGCGTCCGATGTGCAGATCGAGTCGACGGTGATGCGCGAGACGAAGCCCGATGCGACCAACGAGGGATTGGGGATTCACGCGCAGAGCGACGCAGGGCAGCGCGCGAGTTTACACGTGCGCGGAGCGCTCATCGAGAAGAACCTCGACACCGGCATCGCCGTCGACGGATCGGAGGCGTTGATCGAATCGTCCGTGGTGCGCGAGACCTTGCCCCGAGGAGACACGGAGCCGGGCCGAGGGCTCAACGTGCAGGGCGTCGCCAAGGTCGAGCTTCCTACGGAAGTCACCGTACGGGCATCGGTGGTGGAGAAGAACCATGGGCTGGGCATCTTCGTGGCCGGTGCGAAAGCCCTGATCGAGGCCACCGTGGTACGCGAAAACGGGTTGGAGGAAGGGGGAGGTATCACCGTCCAATCCGCCGGCGCAGTCGCACGGACCGGCATCACCGTGCGCGCGTCACTCATTGAAAGAAACCAGGGCCTCGGCATCTTCGTGTCGGAATCGGATGTCCAGATCGAGGCGACGGTGGTGCGTGAGACGCGGCCCGATCCGGATGGCACCTTCGGAAGAGGCATCCAGGTGCAGATGCACCCGAGCATCGGGCAGCGCGCAAACGCCGGGGTGATTGGTTCGCTCATCGAGAAGAATTACGAAGCCGGCGTCTTCGTGGTCAACTCGGAGGCAAAAATCGAATCGACGCTCGTACGCGGGACCATGCCCAACGACTACGGTGAATATGGAGACGGCATCGTCGCGATCTCCGATGTCGATAACGTTTCGAAGTGGGCGGCCTTGCCACCATCGGTCGGAATAACTCGAACCCGATTGGATAGCAACGCGCGCGCCGGCATCGCCAGTTTCGGCGGATCCATCCAGCTCGTCTCCAGCGTCCTCACCTGTCACAAGTTCGACTTGAACGGGGAAGACCAGGCCGGGTATACCTGGTCCTTCGACGGTAGCCGCGACAATTCATGCGGGTGTCCCGAACCCACCGGGAAATGCGGCGCCAAGAGCGCGGGACTCGCGCCGCCGACTCCCTTGGTCGACCCGACCGGGCCACTTCCCCCCCCGTGATCCGCTCCCCCTACGGGCTGATCATCGTCAGGTTCGGCGCACTCGGCACCGAAAACCTCTCCCCCACATCCGTCTGAATCGCCGGCGCATTCTCCACCATCGGCTGCATCCCTCCTGCCGGCAAATTCTGCTGCCAGATCCCCTTCAGTTCGTCCCCTCCACCGAGCGTCACGTTCTTCAAAATGCTCGGCATGCTCCCCATCGTGCCCATGGGCCCGTCGATCAGCACGCTGACCCGACTGCTCCCGCTGATGGTCGCATCCTCGAGCTTCACGCTCGCCTGGTTCCGCCACACAATGCCATGACCCACCGGCTCGCTGCTCGCGCCGTCCGTGGGAAGGTTGTCCTCCAGCGTGTTCACGACCTTCGAACGGCAGAAAATGAACCCCTGCGTCTCCCCCTTGATCCCCAGGCCGACGCCCTTGTTGTTCTCGACCCTGCCGTTATGCAGCTCCGAGACCCCGCCGTCCGCGCCATTTTGAACCCATATCCCGATGCTGTTCCCTCGGATGACGACGCTGTCCTCCGCATCGTCCTGATCCCCGAGCCTCGCCGTCGAAGCGTCGATCAAGATCCCGTACGCGAAGTTGTCCTCGATGCGCAGGTTCCTCGCCTCGATCACCGTGGAGCACGCCGCGATCGAAGCGCCGCCGCCGCCCTTGAACGTCATGAACGACTCGCCTTGAAGCGTCCCTCGGATATCCACGTTGTTCATCACGACATCCGTCGTGAACAGGTCGACGCCACCGACGTGGTTATTGCGGATGATGCTGTCGGTGACCGATAGACTGGGTCGCGCGGCGCACGCGCCGCATCCTCCGCTGCACGTCGTCGCGATGCCCGAGCCCTGCTGGCCCAGGATGACGCTTCCCTCGATCGTCACGGAGGCGCCGTCGTCCGCGAAGATCCCGTACAGGGCGCCGTTTTGCACCGTCGAGCCGACCATCGTGACCTCGGCTCCCGCCTGGACCTTGATCGCCGCCGCCGTCGCGCCGTTCACGCGAACGGACTCCACACGCACGCCCTGCGCGCCGTCGAGCGAAAGCCCGCCGGATCCGATCTCCAGGCCCCGAAGGACCGAGCCCTCGCCAGCCGCGACCGTCACCGCCTTGACCTTCACCTCGTCGGCGCATGGCCCCACGAGGCTGACGCCTCCCGGCAACACGACGGCGCCATAACTCCCCGCGCCGAGCACGATGCACGTGCCGGCCGTGGCTGCGTCGATCGCGGAGCCGAGCTCCCCATCGTCGTCCACCTCGACCGTCTTTGAACACGTGATGTCCGTGGTTGACGCGTCAGCATTGCAAGCCCCCGTTGCGGGGACACCTCGGCATACGCCGCCCTGTTGATCTTCCGTTGCGCAGGTGACGGGCTCGGTTTCTTCCGTGCAACCCGTCGCCAACAGGGAACCAAGGATCGTCAGCGCGAAGGATAGGCAGCGTCGAATCGACATCGTGGACCTCGTCCCTTGGGGGATCAAGATACGGGGGTTTCGTCCGCTTGCTCGAGGAGCGGTGCGACGAGCGAACGCCATTCCATGGATCGTTGCCCGAGGTCCGGGTCGTCCGCAGAACGGTTCAGGATCCGTAGCAAGCTTCGCGCCACGCCTTGCGCCTTCGTATGGAGATCGGAGCCCGGTGTCGCTTTCTTGGCCACCTGCGCGCAGCTCTGGGCGACGGCCGAAGCGACGTCCTTGAGGTAGAACTTCCCCGTTTCGCCGGCGATGGCCAGCGCTCTCGAGCCTGCGTCGAGGGCACCATCGAGGTCGCCCGAGGCGAGGGAAGCCTGCGCGAGGTTCTTGTACATGTCCGCCAGGTCATACCCCGCCCGAGCCTGCTCGCCGAGCCAGACGCTCCTCTTCGCATGTTCGACGGCGGCTTTGGTCTCCGACAAACGCAGCTCGACCTCGGCGAGGTTGCTGTACGCGATCGCGAGCTGGTGAAGATCCCCCGCGCGCTCCTTGAGCCGGAGCGAACGCAGCAGATACTCGCGAGCCCCTCGAAGATCGCCCTTGGCGAGCCTCAATCCCGCGATACCGTTCAAGGCCAGGCTGACCTGATGCGGATGTGCCGATTCGGAGAGCATGCGCGAGACCTGACGAAACGTCCGCTCCGCGGCGCCGAGCTTCTTCTTCCCCAGGAGCGCCACGGCCAGGCCGAGCAGGGTCTCCACCACGTTCATTCTCCACGGCTCGTCGCGGTTGGGAATGGACCGGCAAATGCGGAGCCCCCTCCTCGCCGCCTCGAGCGCGCGATCCGGCTGCTTCAGGCGCCGGTGGAGGAAGACCAGCACGGCCAGCATCGGCGGCGTCTCCTCGTGCGCCCCCGCCTCGGTCGCCCGCGTGATGGCACGCTCGACCAGCGCGCGGGCCGCTTCGAGCGAACCTCGCACCCGCTGGAGCAACGCGAGGCGATAGTCGATCCGCGCATCGAACCGCAGGGCCCGCGCGAAATCGATCTCGCTTTTCGCGCTCGGCTCGTCCCGCGGGATCCGTTCGCGCGCCTGCTCGTAAGCCACTTCGGCTTCGTCGAGGCGCCCGATCCGACGCAGCACGTCTCCGAGCTCGATCCGAACGCGCACGCGATCCGCCGCCGATACGACGATCGGCGTGGCCACCACCCATTCCACGTGCTCACCGAGCTCCTGCTCCGCGCCGAGCTCGTCATGAATGTCTCGCGCCCGCTCGAGGTGCCGAAGCGCCTCCACATTTTCACCGAGCGACGCCGCGTGGTGCGCCGCCCGCTCGTAGGCCGCGGCCGCGCGGGCCAGATCTCCGCCTCGATCGTAATGCACCGCGACGACCGCCGGGCTCTGATCGGCCATCTTGCCCTCGAGCCATTCCGCGACGAGCAAGTGCAGAGGCCCCAGCACCTTGCGGCTCGGCATTTGGTAGGCGACCTCGTACGTGGCCGAATCGACGAACACATACTCCTCTTCGCCCGCGATCGACGACGGCCGGCGGCGGCGGATGAGCAGCCGTTCGCGCAGGACATCGAGGTGCCGCTCGAGGGATCCCTCGGGCCCGACGATGTCCCGGCTGAGGTGCTCGAGCGCGCCCTGCCAGAACGAACGGCCGACGACGGCGGCCCGCATGAGCACGATGCGAGTATCGGCGCCGAGCCGATCGATGCGCTCCTGCACGATGCCCTGGATCGTGGTGGGCAAGGTGAGCTCACCCATTCGATCCTCGTGCACGGTCCAAGGTTTGTCGGCTCGCGCTTCGATCACGCCCGTATCCAGGAGGAGATGGAGGGTCTCCTCGGCGAGCCTCGGAGATCCCTCGGCCCGATCGGCGACGATCTTCATGAGGTCCGGCGGAAGGCTCGGCACGGCGCGCAGCCGATCGCGGATCATCTCCTCGATGAACCGGCGGGGCAGGGGAGTGAGATCGATGCGCTGGTGGCCTTCGCGATCCGCTCCCCATTGCGGCCGACGCTCGAACAGGTCGGGCCTCGTGCCGCACAGGGCGAAAATGGGCAAGTCCGCGCCATCCCGGAGCACGTCGTCGAAGAGGTCCAGGCTCGCATCATCCACCCATTGGAGGTGATTGCACACGAACACGACGGGCGTCCTTCGGGCGGCGAACCGGAGCAGCCGCGAGACGGCAGCCCGGATGCGGGGCTTGACGAGGTTCGACGACTCATCGGGAAAACGATCGCGCGTCGCGCCGGCCTCATGAATCCCGAGAATGACCTCGAGCTGGCGCAGACCATCCTCCAGCTCATCCGCCTCGTCGCTCGGTATTCCGAGCGCGGTGGTCCAATCCCCCGCGCGCTCTGCCGCGGCCGTGCGCATCCGGAACCATCGCAGGCCGCTCCGTAACCTCCGTCGGACCCGCGTGGGAGAATCCCCTTCTTCGGCGCCGAACCGACGTCGCAGCATCGAGGCGAGAAATCCGTACGTGGTATCTCGAAAGAGCGGTGAGCCCTGACCGAGCAGGATCAAGGGGGGCTCCGGGCGCGAAAGGAACCCCGTGAGGATCTCGGACAGGAGCCGGCTTCGTCCGAGGCCCGGCGCGCCGACGAGCGTCACGAGCTGAGGACGGACCTCCGACACGGCGGTCTCGTACGCGTCCGCGATCCAGCGCCGCTCCGCGGAGCGCCCGACGAACTTCGTTTCGAACCCGTAAAAATCCGCAGTCGCAAAAGCGGGGCGCACGCTCGTGGGAGCGAGGACACGGAAAGCGGCGATGACGCCGTCGCCTCCTTCGAGCGGGCTCGGCGGCAGGGGCTCGACGTCGACGAGGCCCATGACCTGCCGGTACGCCTCGCGGCCGATGACGATCGCCCCTTCGGGAGCCATTTGCTGGAGCCGCGCCGCGAGCTCCGTCGCTTCGCCCACGACCGAAATCTCGGCCGAGGAAGTCCCCTCGATCTGCACGAACACGCGCCCGGTCGCCACGCCGATTCGCACCGAAGGGCGCGCTCCCTTGAGCTCCCGCAGCGGAGGTAGGCGCCGCATCGCCTCGCGCGTGCGCATCGCGCTGACGACCCCGCGCTCCACGTCGTTCTCGGCCGCGCGCGGAACGCCAAAAAGCGCGAGCGCCCGATCCCCGACGAGCCGCTGGACAATGCCTCCCAGGCCCTCCACCTGCTCTTCGAGGACGCGATAATGGCGGTCGCATATCTCCTTGAGGCGCTCGGGGCTCCATTTCGCGGCCCCGCGCGTGGCGCCGGCCAGGTCGACGAACATCACCGTGCATACGCGATTTTCGCCCGATGCGGGGAGCCTCGAAGAGACGCTCGGGGGGCCGGTCACGTCATCGTCGCGCTCGGCGTCCGCGCGCGTGGTATGGCTCCGAGCGCCGCTGTCGAGCGCAATCGAACGCCACGTCGGTCGGTCGGTCCTCGGCGCGCGGCGAGGCGTCTCCGCCTGCCAGGGCGCCGCCTCGGGGATGGCCGGGTAGAGGTCAGGGCTGCCATGCGTGCTCAGCGGTGTCACGAAGAGGCCGAGGGGCGGCGTCGAATCGATGTCCCTCCAGCCCATCGCGGGGGGCCTGCCCGTGCCGACGAGCCGCACGGTCGCCGGATCCACGCGTCCACGGAGCTCCGGCATGTCCGCGTCCGGCAGGCCGCACGTCTCGATCAGATTGCACCCGAGCTCGAAGGCGGCCTTGACCGTCTTGCCGCGCGCGATGGCCTGGTAAAACCCGACCGCGAACACGCTCGCCGATCTGTCGTCGATGGGGCCCTTCATTCCGATGACGCAGTCGACGTGCGCCGCGATCGAGGCGGCCTCGGCGGCGCTGAAACACGCGTTGAGCACGACACATCGCTGGGTCTTCAGGATCGCGAAGAGCCGCGCCAAGCTCCCGGCCGACACGGGCGCGGCCTCGCCTTCGGGCGTCTCGAGGAGAAGCCTCCCTTGCCGCGAGCTCGGCGGCGACCCCGAGTCGGGCAGGCCGAACTCCCGCGCCGTTCGCGGGGGGGGCTCGGTGCGGGCAAGCGTGCCATGGCCGCTGAAGTGCACGACATCCGGCTCGTACTCGAGCAAAAGCCGGTTCAGATCCACCGGCGTGACGGCGACCGCGGCCAGGATCTCGATCTCACCGCTCGCCCGCGCGCGCTCGATCTCTGCCTGGACGTCCCGGAACTCCGCGCCGATGCGGAGACGGGACGTGTCGATCCCATTGGCACCGACGAACAAGATCTTCACCGTACGAGCACCTTTCACAGTCGACCGAGACAAGCGCTCGACATCATACCCAGTTCCTCGGCCGCTCCGCGACAACCTTGCGAAGATCCTCCGCCGCGCACGCTGGCAGCCGAGGTGAACGACCACACAGTCAGCGTGCCGGAGGGAGGCGCTTCGCCGGGGCGCTGCCCCGGACCCCGCGGGGGCTATCCGCCCCTCGACCCGGACCAGGGCAAGCCCTGGACTCGGGATGGAAGAACCGCGCGATGCGCGGTTCTTCCAACGGGCCCGTTGGAAGACCAGGGGCAGCGTTGCCAGTTGAAATGGCAGCGCGGCTGTCTCGGTTGGCAGGGTCGTCGCTGGTCTTGCCTCGGGCCTGTTCGATGAACTGCGCATCGCGCAGTTCATCGACCCCGGGTCCAGCGCTTGCGCTGGTCCGGGTCCAGGGGCGGATAGCCCCTGGTGGGGCCTGGGGCAACGCCCCAGCGAGGCCCCTCCCAGATGAGACGTAGCGAGCGGGGGAGCGGGACGGATCTGCGGGCGCGGTCGCCCTGGACGGCATGGCTCGGCCTCGGTGGCTCGCTTCGATACAGGGGGGGTGGCGTCAATCGTGCATTCTCGCGCCATGGAAAGTCGGTCGAAGAACGCTTTGTTTATTGTCAGATGCGCCGCGCGTCCTCGTTCGCGCGCCATGGGTAATTGAGATCATGGAGAGCGTTCATGACGGCACGCGTTGCGATCGTAGGCGGTGGGCCTGGGGGCCTCTTCACCGCGTACATGCTCAATGACAAGCTCTGGGACCGCTGCGCGATCACCCTCTACGAAGCGAGCTCTCGCCTGGGCGGGAAGATCTCGACCGCGAAGCTCGGGCCGGGAGGGCCGGTCTACGAGGCCGGCGTTGCCGAGATTTACGACTATTCGATGATCGGGTACGACCCGCTCCGCACCCTCGTCGAGCACCTCGGGCTCGGCGTCCTCCCGATGTCTGGAGGCACGGTCCTCCTCGGCGACCGGGTCCTTCGCAACATCGCCGATATCCGGCAGCTCTGCGGCGATAACACGGCCAGCTCCGTCGAGGCGTTCCGCGCCGAGGCGATGCGGCAGCTCAGTCGCGAGGACTATTACGACTCGCATTGGACCCACGACAACGCGCATGCGTGGGCCAGAAAGACCTGCCGGGAGATCCTGGATCGCTTGAAGGACGAAGACGCGCGCCGCTACTTCGAGGTCGCGGCCCACAGCGACATCGCCACCGAGCCGCACCTCACCAATGGCCTGAATGGCCTCAAGAACTTCCTGATGGACGTGCCCGGCTACATGCGGCTCTACACCATCGAGGGGGGCATCGAACGCCTCGTCGACCGCCTGAGTGGCCTCGTGAAGGCCGACATTCGGCTCGGGCGGCGGGTCGTCTCGGTCGAGCGCGGCGAACGGGGGTATCGGGTCGTCGCGCGGCATGGGCTCGACCTGGAGGAGGCGGAGTACGATTTCGTCGTGATCGCCCTCCCGCACGATCGGCTATCGATGCTCGAATGGAAGGATCCTCGCCTCGCGCGGGCCATGCAGACGCACGTTGCGCACTACGACCGCCCGGCCCACTACCTCCGCGTCTCCGTCCTGTTCTCGCGCCCGTTCTGGCGGGACGCCGTGCCGGGCTCGTACTTCATGATCGACACCTTCGGCGGCACGTGCCTCTACGACGAAGGCTCTCGTTATGGCGACGCCCCGGGCAAAGCCGTCCTCGGCTGGCTGCTCGCGGGCAGCGCCGCGCAGACCCTGGCGAACAGCGATGACGCGACGCTCATCCGCGAAGTGCTCGACGCCCTCCCTCCGCCCCTCCGGCATGGCCGTGAGCTCGCGCTCGAGGGCCGTGTTCACCGGTGGCTTTCGAGCGTCAATGGCCTCCCCGGAGGGTTCCCGACGCCCGACATGCGCGAGCGCCATGTCCCGGAGCCGAAGCGGCACCCCGGCCTCTTCCTGGTCGGCGACTACCTCTTCGACTCCACGCTGAATGGGGTGCTCGACTCGGCCGACTTCGCCACGGATTGCCTGACCAGCGAAGTGTTCCGCGGCACCTACCTCCCCGAAGCCGAGAAGGCGCAAGACGACGAACCGCAGGCCACGAAGCGACCCCATGAGGACGAACGGCCCGCAATCACCATCGTCGACGGCGCCCCGTCCGAGGACCTCGACCCGGCCTACCACGACTTCTACGACGGCGAGAGCTCCTACGAGGCTTCGTTCAACGAGTACTTCGACGCGCGGTACGTCGTGGACCTCATCGAGATCATCTGGGGCGCGAAGCCTCCGTACAAGCTCCTCGATTGCGGCGCCGCGAACGGCATCACGCTCGAGGAGTTCGCCAAGCTCGACGTCGATGCCTGGGGAATCGAGAAGAGCGCATACATCCACGGCAAGACTGCGAAGAAGTGGAAAGCGCGCAACGCCCTCGGCGACGTTTGTGCGATGCCCTTTCCCGACGATGAATTCGACTTCCTCTACGACACCGCGCTCTGTTACGTCCCGCAGAAGAAGGTCGGCCGCGCGATCCGCGAGATGGCCCGGGTCTGCAAGAGGGGCGTCTTCTTCGGTTCGATCGCCAGCGACATGACCCAGCAGGTGATCGACGCGCACGACCTCTTCTCCGGCGTCAGCACGTTATCGACCCTGTGGGAATGGTCCGAGCAGTTCCTGGCGAACGGCTTCCGTTTCGCCGTCGTCGACCCCAAGCCGCTCGCTTGGGCCTTCGCGCGCGAGCTCTCGGGGAGCCCGGGAGAGCATCCCTGGTATCCGACGGCCGAAGCGATGCGATATTGCTTTTACACGAAGGTGCCTCGCCGACGGAAGAAGAAGTCCCGACGGTAGGGGCAGGAGCGCCGGATCCTCACCGGCAAGCCTTCTCCGCCGCCTCCTTCCCGCGCTCCCCCTCGATCATCTCGCGCGCCCCCTTCTCCGTCGCCAGGCACTCGCGCAGGCTCTCGGGCATCACCCCATCATAGCCGTACGGCAACGCGCTCACGCACCGGCGGGCCCGCGCGCACGCCTCCTCCAGCGCTGGCAATGCCGCCGTCTCTGCGAGCGCCGCCTCCGCCTCCGGCCCCGCGAGCCGCTCCAGCCACGCCGAGAACCCTCCGCGCTGGAGAACGATCTCGGACTTCTCCTGGCGTAGCTCCATCAGCTCGCCCACCGCCTCGTTCTTGAATACGCTCCTCTCGGACGTCGACGACCACTGCGCTGGCCATGCGTCCCAGGGCTCGCCGACCGGCTTCATGAAAGAGCGGCCATCCGTGAAGCAATACAGCGTGCCCAACCCAAAACCCTTCGGCTCGCGTGGCCCTCCCGGCGCTTTCACCCGGAAGCAGCCCGCGAGCGCCGCCGGGAGCGGCGTCCTCGACCATTCTGGAGGCGGCGGATCGGGCGGCCGGAGGCGCTGGCTTTCCCGCAGCCGCTCGCAGAACCCCCCGCGCGCCTGATCACGATCACAAATATCCACGAGGATGTCGAGCTCGTCGCACGCGGTCAGCACCCCCCGCGCGCACGCCTCGCCGATCATCTCGACCCCCCGCACCGCCGTGCGCGGGTCGGACGATAGCCCCGATCCATACATCCAGCACCCGCACATCGAGTCTCGCTCGCAGGCCGCTCGGAGCCTGGTCTCGATCCTCGCTCGATCGCCAGACGTCGCCTCCTTTTGCCAGGCGAGCGTGAGGCAACCCCAGGCAAATCCCTTCTCGCACGTCATGCGCAGGAGCTCCATGCCCCGCGCCGGCCCGCCGCCCTCCTTCGGGTGCTTCGTGTGCCACGCCGCGAGCGCCACGCAGGCCGCCATGTCCCCGTCGCCGCAGCCTGCCTCGCACGCTTTGGGGTCCGTGCTCGCACAATCGTCGCTCGTGATCGGGCAATCCACGGTCTCGACGCCGGGACGCGGGCGAAAGGGAATGCTCTTCTCTTCGGCGGTTGCTCTCGCGGCGGGAGGTCGGGGGCCCCCGCCGCATGCCGCCGCGAGGCTCCCGATCGCGAGGGCGAAGAGCACGGTCACACGGAGCGGCGAGACGGGCTTCACGAGCTCCTTTTATCGTCGCAGGGAAAAAGCGTCGATACCGAAATGCCATCGAGCCCAGCCGTCCCTCGGCGGACCTCTTCGGCGTCGACCTTGCCCGCGGCGCGGGTCCAGCTGTTCGAGAGGCGCCAGAAGACGGCCGCGACGATCAGCGACGTCACGCCGAAGACGGCCGGAAAGAGCACAAACCCATACGTGCGGCAGAGCTCTATGACGAGGCCGCCGAGCACGTTGCTCGCGCCCCCGCCGACGCCCCAGGCCAGCATCGCCAGCCCGAAATACGGACCCGGCGTCGCGCCCCGCGCCTGGATCGACTCGTTCACGAGGACCTGGACGATGGGCACGAAGCAGAGCTCGCCGAGCGTGAACAGGGCCATGAACAGCAAGGGTGTGGCGTTCGGCAGCCACGCCGCCGCGCCCAGGGAGAACAGCGCCAGGCCCATGCAAGCCGCGCCGATCGCGACGCCGTCGAGCTTCGACCGGCCGCGTTCCTCGTGAAAGCGCACCATCCAGCGGTTGATCCGGTAGCCGAGGAGCACCACCATGGCCGCGTTCAGCGAGAACATGGCCGAGACCGCGCTCGCGCTCGTGCCGGCGCCCTCCATCAGCAGCACCGGGACGATGACGTGCATGAGGCTGAAGAGGAACCAGATCATGGGCAGCACCAGCACCAGCGACCGGAACCGCCGGTCCGCCCACGCGCCCGCGAGGCCCCGGAAGGACGGGCGCCCGTCCGACGGCCCGAGGACGCGCGCCGGAAAGGGGAAACGGAGCACGAGCGATGCGCCCGTGGTGAGGCATGTCAACGCCGCCAGGCCATGCAGCGCCTGGAGCGGCACGCCGCAGGCGATCGCCGCCGACGACAGCAGCGGCCCGCAGGAAGCGGCCAGATTGAAGACGACATAATTGAACGCGAGCGCCCGGCTGCCTTCCTCTTTCGTCGCGCTCACCTGCACGAGCAGCGTCGAGCGGCAGACGGCGTCGAGCCCGCGGCCAAACCCGAGGAGGGTGAGGCTCGCGCCGTGGTGCCAGACCTCGTGCGCGAGGCCGGTCGCCCCATAACCGACGACCGAGAGGGCCGTGCTGAGCGTCAGGCAGGCACGGGGGCCGTATGCGTCGACGAGCGCGCCGCACACGGGCCCCATGCAGCGCATGCTCACGAGAAACAGGAGCATGACCACGCCGATGCCGAGCGGCGCGATACCCTGGCGGTGGAGCTGCACGGCGAGGACGCTCGTGAACATGAACTGCGCGGCCGTGTTCACCCCGAAGCTGCCGAAGAGCCAGCGGTGCCTCGCCGGGAAGGCACGGTCGTGCTGGGTACCGAGGAGCCGGCTCAGGAGGTTCGTGTGGACTGCCATGGTGGTCGCTTGCCGCTCCGAGGGCGTCATCTGTAGACGATACGGACGCAGCTCGCGGCGGCTCGCGCGCGGGCCTTCGCGCTCGCCAGGTCCGCGGCGGCGTTCATGGAGTAGCCGACGCGGTCGGTGCCATCGCCGAACGCGACCAGCCGGTCACCGACGCCCACGGAGATGAATTTCTCCAGGAAACCCGGAGACCCATCGAGCTCGTCGAAACCTTCGACCGCGGCGACCTCGCCCGTCGTGCGGCAGAACCAGTGCACGGCGACGGCTCGACGGAACGGCTTCAGCGCAGGGACGCGCCGGCTGAGGAGCGTGGCGAGGACGATGCGATAGTAGTTGTTGCCGGAGGCCGCCTCGATGAGCTTCGCCACCCGTCCGCCGGGGATGCGGCCGTTCAGCTCGATCACGAAGAGCCGCCCATCGTCGCGCCGGCGCAAAAGCTCGAGATGCACGACGCCGTGGCGCACGCCGACGGCCTCGAGGACCGCGACGCCATAGGCATGGACCTCGGCCTGCGTCTCCGGCGAAAGGGCCGAGGGCAGCGCGTGCCCTATCTCGATGAAGTTGTCGCCGACGACGGTGGTCTCGGCCAGCACGAGCGGGGTGATCTGGCCCTCGCCCGCGACGATGAGCTCGAGGGTCAGCTTGTCGCCTTCGATGAACTCCTCGACCAGCCACTCGGCACCGATCTCGAGGTATCGATACCGGGTTCGCGCAGGCTCGCGGCCGTTGCGGAAGGCCTTCATGAGCCCGTCGGCATCGAAGGCCTTCATCACGCCCACCTTGCTCAGACCGTTGACGGGCTTCAGCACGACCGGGAACGTGAGCCTCGGCAAGAGCGCGGCAAGCTCTCGTTCGGTCGAGAATCGGTGGAAAAACGGCGTCGGGAACCCGTGTCGCTCGAGGATGCGGCGCTGCTGGTACTTGTTCCGGAGCACCCGCCCGACGACGCTGCCGTTCGAGTGCAGCCCGAGCCTCTCGCCCGCCACCGCCGCGAGCAGGACGCCCTGCTCCGTGCCGGGGAAGATCGCCGCGGGCGCGACGGCGAGCGCGCGGATCTTGGCGACCGCCTCGTCCGCCGCCTCGTCCGATTCCATATCCGCCTCGACACGCACGAGGTGGTCGGCGAGCGCGTGCACGTCCTCGGGCGCCCGCTCCGACGCCGACGTCACCACGATGACCCGGTGGCCCTGGGCCTTCGCCTCGCGCACGAAATCGGAGCCCTGCGAATCGCTGGTCCGGAGCGGCCCGATCACGATCAAATCACTCATGTTGTTCCCCTCGAAGTCAGGCCGGGCAGCCGACTGCCGGCCAGCAGGTTGATGTCCTTGATGATGCGTTGATGATCGTCCGCCTTGCGGGCGCCGAGCCTCCGCCGGTTATGGGCGAGGGTCTCGGCGCTGAAGGGGAGCCTCCCGGGATCGAGATAGCGGATCGAACGGTCGGGCCCTCGCGCCGGCAGGACGTCGCCGCGCGCGGAGCGGCTCGGCGAGAACGGGATATCGAGCAGGCCGCGCTCGAATGCCGAGGCCACGGACTCGACCAGATCGTCCGTGCCGAGGTCGTAGACCGCCGCCAGGATCTCGTCGACTTCCCGCGTGATGAAGGAGCGCTCCTCCGCGACTCTCTCGGAGCTCGCTTCGCCTGCCTGCTCGGCCACGCTCGTGCTCGCGAGGCTCTTGCAGAGGCGAATGCAAAAGGCATTGGCTTCCTTGGTCGGGACGCCGTGGGCCTCGAGGTGCGTCTTGTTGATGAGCTTCGTGGCCTTTCCAGCCGCCGCCGACACGACCCCGGACGCGATCAGCGCGAGCGCGGCGGTCATGTCCTTCGGGAACACGCCCATCCACTGGTGAAAGGACGTGAAGATCTCGACGTCCGGCAGCCCCAGGCGTCGCAGGTGCTCGGCGCAGAGGCGCGGGATCGCGGTGAGCGCGGCCATGTCTTGATAGAAACAACCGGCCTCCGGATAGCCGATCGTCACGGCACGCACGCCCTGCTCGACGGCCAGGGCCATCTCGAGGATGCTGATCGCGATGCTGATGGACGGCGGCGTCAGCACCGCGGTGAGCGGGCCGAACGTCTCCCGGTCGATCGTTTGCACCTCGGAGGCGAGGCCGGTCAGCCGATCGACGTATTGCCAGGCGCGCAGCGATCGCCGGAGCGGCACGGCCTTGCTATAAGGGAGATTGTACGAGATTCCGCCTCCTTCGAATGACGTGAGGCCTGCGCGATAGGCCACCTCGGCCAGCAGCCGCCCGTCCGGTGAGCCGTGCCGTACTTGCAGCGGCACGCCCACGGCTGCCTCCAGCGTGGCGGCGCGGGCCGCGCCGTGATGGATCAGAGGATAGCCGTTCAGCTCCGTCGTCGTGGCCGCCTTTTCATAAAGGTTGAGGCGTGTGTAGGCGTCGATCGTCAATGTCAGGATATCCGGCTCGCCATGGATCTTGAGGAACCGCAGGAGCTCCTCCATCTCCGCTTGGCCACCGACGCCGCAGCGCGGCTGGATCTTGAGCGCGCCCCCCCCGCTGCCGAGGACCTCCGTGACGCTCGGGCACGTCCGCGCCGCGAGCGCCGCGAGCGTCTCCTCGAGCGGGAACGCTGGGATCGGCGCATTCCGGAAGAGCTCGCCGCGAAGGGTGAGCAGGTCCTCGAGCTCGAGCTTCATCACACCGCCTCCGGCAGCCGGGCGCCATGCGCCGGCGGGACGAGCTTTCGCAGCGCTTCGCGGGCGTCGTTGAACGATTGGAGGACCGTGAAGCCAATCTCCGCGAACCTCGCCTGGACTTCGTCCGCATCGCTCACGGGCCCGAGGGTGACCTTGCCGCCGATGAACAAGGGGACGGAGCACGCTCGGATCGCGAGCTCGTCTTTCAGTCCGGACAGGTCGCTCAGCGCGTGACCATTTTGTCCGCTGATGAAGACCGCGATCGGGCGAAGGCGGGCGACCGCGTCGGCGATCTCGGAGCTCGGCGTCGTGACGCCGAGGTTCATCACCCGATAGCCATGCTTCTTCAAATAGAGCTCGAGGAGCTTGCAGGCCACGACGTGGCAGTCCGATTCCGGGACGGCGAGGAGAACGAGGGGCTCGAATTCACGCATGGCTCGCTCCATTCACGGCGCGGACCGGCGCCGGTGTTGCCACGTAGACGGTCTCGCAGGTTCGAGACAACGCGGAGAGCGCTGCGTCGAGGGCCGGCACGAACCCCCATACCTCCGTATAGGGCGGCCATCCGGGCGCGCCTGCATCGATATCCTTCTGGCGCGCGTAGGCGTAGTTCATCCACTCCCGCGATCGCGGGTGGCGGTGATGGTAATCGTGGCATGGCGTGTCGCCGACGAGCACGAACAGGCGCGCCGGCAGGTGGACGAACAGCATACGAAGCGCCCACCGCGCCCAGGCGACGGCGGCCGAGATGCCACCGAGCTCGGGCGAGGGCGTGGCTTCCCCGAGAAAAATGCCCGTCGAATAGCTGGCGACCAGGGCGCGGCCGGGCGGCTGCCTCTCGGCCACGGGGGCGGGCCATAGGTGCTCGGACGAAAGACGCAAGCAGGAGCTCACGTTGTAAAGGAGCACGATCGGCACGAGCCACGCGACGGCGAAGACCAGCTCGGCCCCGAGGATCACGACGATGGCGAGCACGGCGCCCCAGAAAATCACATAGGCCGCGAGCTCGGATGGCGAGCCGCGCGCGACGGACGCGATCCGCTCCGCCGTCATCCCCAGGTGATAACGTGGTGACACGAGCGTGAGGAGCAGGCGCCGCCACAGCTCGGGTTTGCTCATGCCCGGGCGGAGGCCGACCTTGTCGAAGAGGAACACCACCGTCGGATCGCGGCGGGTCATGTGGTGTTGCGCGTGGTGCAGCTCGATGTGTTTCGCGCGGTAGCGCTTGAACGGCTCGATCGTGAGCAGCAGCGACAGGGCCGCGCCGACGAGCTCGTTCACCCGGCGGCTCCCCGAAAAGGTCCCGTGGGCGCACTGGTGTACGATCATCAACTGCAGCTTGCGCGCGCCGGACACCGTCACGAGCCAGGTCAGCGGGAGCAGGCCAAGCTGCATGCCGAGGCCACGGCTCACGAGCGCCGCGCTCGCCGCGACGCCCACGATCACGAAGGCTCCGGGCACGAGCAGGTGGCCGTGAGGAGAATGGTTGCTCGCCTTCTGCCCCGGCAGCGCCTTGCCCGTCAACCAGGTCAGGAAGGGCTGGCAAATGCCGGGCAGCACGCTCATCGTCCCGCGAACGTCGACGTCCATCTTTTCCTCCAGGATTGTCGTGCAGAGGTCTCGCGCGCGCGCCTCGCCATGGCGGCGGCTCGGCGCCGGGCTCACGTGGGAGCGGACGTCTCGCGCGGTGGTTCGTCGCTCTGTCGCGCAATGGAGGACGCGACACGTCGCTCGGACGACCAGCTCGAGAGGCGCGATGCGCACCGCCATCGCAATGCGCATGCCACGCAGGGTTCGGCGCGCTCCGCGTCACGCGCGCCCCAGCGTCGACTTGCGCCGAGGGCAGGACGTTGCGCGATCACGCAACGCAAGAGCGAGTGCCGTGCGCGCTTGCTCCCGGCGCGCCCGCTCCGGAATCACGAGGGCGCGCTCCTCTCGTTCGAGGAGGCCTTTGCGGAACGACCACGCGCCCGTAGCTACCCTCGCGTCTCCAGACGTTCGATCCGCCTCGGGTGACCGTTACCCGCGCCCGATCGAGCGTTCGATCCGCCTCGCGTCACCGTATCCTCTGCGTCTCCAGACGTTCGATCACCGCCGCGTCGTCGGCTCCTCTGCGTCTCCAGCCGTTCGATCGCCCCTCGCGCCACCGTCGCCGATGCGTCGCCAGACGTTCGAGCGCTCTCGCGTCACCGTGACGCGCGCCCGATCGAACCTTCGATCACCCACGCGTCACGCTCCCCCGACTCGCTCCGAACGTTCAGCGACCCTCGCGCGCCCGAAACCTGCTTGTCCTGAATGCATTTTTCCGGCGCGCGTTCAACGACCACCCCGACGTTGCATCGCCGCGTCGTGGCCGACCAACGAACACCACCGGGCCATCGGCCCAGGGAGCCCCTCATGCGCAAGTATCGCAGCAATGCCTCGTCCTCGGTCCGCTTCGAGTATGGCGTCGAGCTCGCGGCCGGCCTCGCGCAGTTCCCCGAGACCGCCTCCGCCGCGCTCGACATCCGGGCCGTGAACGACGCGCTCGACAGCCAGCACCAGGAGCGCCGCGCCCTCCGCGTCCCCGTGGTCGAGACGCGCGCCGCCGCCCGCTTCGCCGAATACCGCGCCGAACGCATCATCCGCTCCGCACTCCGGGCCGCCGAGATCGAGGACGGCGGGCGCCGCGGGAGGATCTGCGCCGCCGTGTTCCCGAAGGGCTCGACGCCGATCCTCACGCCCGCCGGCAGGGCGCAGGTGAAGTCGATGCAAGACCTCGTCGACCGGCTCGATCACGCCAAGGTGGCGGGGATCGAGGCATACCGCAATGCATGGTCGCCCAAGCTCGGCGCCGCGCTCGCGGACCTTCTGGCCGCCCTCGACGCGCGCGACGAGGCGCTCGCCGCCCACGACGTCGCATTCAAGGCGGAGCTCGCGCTGCGCGACGCGCATCACGACGCCGTGGACCGGGCGATGGGCGTGGTGCGAGCGGCCTTCCCGCGAGATCGCGAGCTCCAGGACGTGATCTTCCCGGTCCTTTCGGCCGCGACCACGAAGAGCGAGGATGTCCCCGTCGAGGAGGCCGACGAATCCGGGGCGCCTGCCATGCCGGCGCAAGGCTGAGGGAGGCGAGGGGCTTCGGCTGGGGCCGCCGCGCCGGGGCGCTGCCCCGGGCCCCGCGGGGGCTATCCGCCCCTCGACCCGGACCAGGCACGGCCTGGACCGAGGGTGGAAGAACTGCGCTTCGCGCAGTTCTTCCAACGGGCCCGTCGGACCGCGTTGCCCGTCGAAAAGGCAGCGCGGCTGTCTTGTTTGGCAGGGTCGTCGCCGGTCTTGCCTCGACCTGTTCGATGAACTGCGCATCGCGCAGTTCATCGACCCCGGGTCCAGCGCTTGCGCTGGTCCGGGTCCAGGGGCGGATAGCCCCTGGTGGGGCCTGGGGCAACGCCCCAGCGCGGCGCCTCCCAGACGACGCCCGCTTACGACGTGCGTGCGAATCCCCCATGCTTCGTGCGGGAACGTGGGTTTTGCCATGGACCTCGTACGAGGATTGGAAGGAGTTTCGCCATGATTCGATTCGCCATTACCTCTATGCTGGCCCTCGGCCTCGCATCCGCCAGCTTCACGGCCCTCGCGGCGGACGACGCCGCGCGCGAGGACTCTGCCGACGTGGAGCGCGGCCTCGATACCCTGAGGGTCATCAGCAAAATCGACCGCACCTGCGAGATCTGGGTCAACGGGTCGTTGCGGGCGACCATCGGCCCCTTCGGCAATAGCGGCATCCTTTCCACCGCGCCGAGCAGCGCGGCTCGGACGGAGATCATGGCTCGCTGCGAGAACGCCATTTACTTGGAGATCGTGACCGAAACGCGTCGTCATTGCGATCTCACGATCGACCCGAGGGTGACTGGGTACGATCTCCTCCGCGGGCCCTGCCACGACTGAGCTCCCGCGAAATGTGCGCGCGTTCCCGGTCCCTCGTGATGGCGGTCCTGGCCTCCCTTTCGGTCGCCGCCTGCGGGGCGCCCGCCGAGGAGCCGCTGGCCGCGGCGCTCGCGCTCGTCGGCGGTACGCCCGTCCCGGCCGGGCAATGGGAGACCGCCGTCGCCGTCACCCGCCATGGGCTGATCACCTGTTCGGGCACGCTCGTGCACCCGCGCCTCGTGGTGACGGCTGCGCATTGCGTGCGCGGCCTCGACGATCCGGAAGCCTTGCAGGAGGCCGGCGTGCATGTCGGGCCGGGCGCGGAAGGGGGCGCCGCGCGGCCCACGGTGGCCATCGCGCGGGCGGTCATGCACCCGCTGTACAAGAAAGCCAGCCCCGAAGCCCTCTTCGGGCGATACGACGTGGGCCTCGCGATCCTCACCGAGCCACTTCCGGCGATCGCCACGGTGCCGCTCTTGACGGACGTCGCCGAGACCCGGGAAGCCCTCGTGCCGGGCCGGGAGCTCCTCCTCATCGGGTATGGTTTCCGGGACCGCGAGGAGGACGTCGCCCGATATGGACTCAAATACGCCGCGTGGACCCGCGTCGCCGCCGTCGGCCGCGCCGAGCTCAGGGCCGGGGGCGCGGCGGCCGATGCTTGCGCCGGCGACAGCGGCGGCCCGGCCCTCGTGCGCCTGGAAGGCGGCTCTTTCCGGCTCGTGGGCCTCGCGTCGCGCGGGCCTGATCCCTGCGCCGACGACGCGAGGCCGGGGAAATGGAGCATTTTGCGCGAGACGGCGTGCTGGATCCAGGAGGAATCGGGCGTCGATCTCGCGCTCGGGGACCTGGATTGCGCGCCCCCGTCGCGCGCCTCGCAGGACGAGCCAGAGGGCGAATCGTTTCCAGCGCGATGCGAGGCTGCGAAGAACATGGGCCCCGGTCCGCGGCGCACGCTGCGGGCCATCGCCGCCGCGCTGGGGGAGCCGGCCTCCGCGGCGGACGCGCCCGATTGCCAGCGCCTCGGGGAGCGCCTCGCCGCGACGGAGGCGCTCTCGCTCGATGACCTCGCGCTGACGGACCTCTCGCCGCTCGCCGGACTCGCGGGGCTGCGTCGCGTCTCGCTCCGCGGCAACTGGCTACGGTCCCTCGCGCCACTCGAGCACCTGCCGGACCTGCAATGGGTGGACGTCACCGCAAACGGCGTGGACGACCCGGAGCAGGCGCGACGGCTCGAGGCGCGCGGCGTCGCGGTGGTGGGTGGGGATGCGCAGCTCGCGCAGTAGGATCCGCGAGCCGCGCATCCGCGCGGGCTACGTCGTGGGGCAGTTCCAGAGCCTCTGGAGGTACGCACACGGCAGACAGCCATCCTCCGGGTCGCAGTACAAATCGGACGCGCCGGGCGCCTCCCCGGCGGTGATCGAGCAGGTATTGTTCCCGAACGGGCCAGGCATGACCACCAGCGCCCGCAGCTCATAATCCCGGTGGCATTTCCAGATGCCCACGGGCGCCGAGCTACGCGCGGCGTCCACCGCCGCCGCCGCGTTCGACGGCTCGTCCCATGGCCCCGACACGCTGGATGCGTCCTCCGACCCGCAGCCGTTCACGAAGGCGAGCGCTGCGAACAGCGCAAGCCCGAATCCCGTCATGATGGCGCGACCGGCTCGATGAAGCGTTTTCATGATGGCCTCCCTTTTCGAATTCGTCAGAGCGGATCACGGTAGGGGCATGCCAGGCGGACCCGCAGTGTCTGGCAATCCGGGCAAGTCATGAAGCTGCCAGCGACGCTGCAGAAGCGCCTCGAAGAACCCTGGAGCGCTGGGCCGAAGATCGTGCAGCTCGAGTTCCCGTACGGGCCGGGGTAGGCCACCATCGTCCCGCTGTGCAACCCCCCGTCGAGGGTGCATAGGAACATGCCCGGCGGAGCCCGGGTCTGCAGCTCATCCTCGGCCTCCGCGCTGGATGGTTCGACGGATGGTTCCCCCTCGCCTTCGTCGGCGTCCGCTGGCGCACAGCCGTGCACGAGGGCGAGCGCAGCCATGAGCGCCCTACCGAACCCGCTCTGGAGAGCGTGACCCACGGGACGAGAATTTTGCATGCTTGCCTCCATGTTTTCATCGAGAGCCGGCGTGCCCGTGCAGCGCCGACGAACCTCGAACGCCTGGTTGCAATGCGGATGCCCCCTCGCCGCCGCGTCGAAAACGATCACTCCGCGCGGCTCGTGGATGGATGGCGCCGACGTGCTGAGCTGCGACGGGTACTGCTTCGAGCGGGAAAAGAAGGGCTTCGCGGGCAGCTTCGAGCACCACGTCGCTTCGACGCGAGGGACGAGGAGGTGCCGCCGCCTCCTCGTCCCGCATCAAGCCGGGCCGCTCACGGCGCCATGACGCATCCGAGCGTGTCCTTGAGATCCACACAGTCAGGGCACGTGCCGAGTAATGGAGGCGCGGGGAAGCAGAAGATCCTCGACGAATCGCGCGGCTCCGAGGCGGCCATCCTGCAGGTCGGGATCGCGCCGGGTTCGCTAACGACCTCCAGCGACCCGATCACCAGCCCCTGCGCGAGGGTGCATGTATAGACGTGGCGGACTTCGCGGCTCTGCAGGTCCTCGGTGACCTCGTCGCTCGATGGGTCACCGGGTTGCCCCGCGACATCCCCCACCGCACAGCCATTCGCGAAGGCGACCACGGCCAGAAGCAAAAGCCCGAGTCTGGTCGGATCTGCGCGACACCTGTCGCGTCGCTCGTTCATGGTTTGCTCCTTTGTCGATCGAGGCGGGACGGGGGCGAGCCTCATTTCTCACGAGCCGACCCGCCGGCATGGTCGAGGTTCGTTGGACAGCGCTAATTGATCATCTGGCATCCCCATCCCCTTGCGAGTGAGTCGCAATCCGGGCAGGTGATGAGGATGCTGCCCGGGCAGTACAGCAGAGACGCAGCGGGGGTGTACCCGACGTAGATGCGACATTGGCCGCCGGCGTAGGTCACCAGCGACGCCTGGAACAATCCCCCTCCGGTCGTGCACGCCCACTGGCCCACCGGGGGTGCGGCCGCCAGGTTTTCGGTTGCCTCTCCGGGCGCCAGATCAGCGGATTGCTCCGACTCGTCGGCGACGTCCTCCGACGCGCAGCCATTCACGAGAGCGACCGCTGCCAAAAGCGAGAGGCCGAAACCGATACGGAGAGCGCGACCCATCTGATGTCGAGTACTCATACTTGCCTTCCTTTCGATCGAGGCCCAGCACGCCAGGGCAGCGCCGGGGAACCTCGAACGCCCAGGTTGCAATCGAGATGCCGTGGGCATCCGTGATCAGGTGGCACAGCGTGATGCAGCGCCGCCCGGCGTGCCCGCGGGCCATGTGCTGGGCGAGAGCATTCCGCGCGCGATCCATCGACGACGAGCGACCACGCGTAGGCGCCGTCCACCACGAGCGACGACGTGGGCGTGGAGGGGACTGGAATGGCGGGTAGGAGCAGTCTTCTGCAGATCCGCGCTACTCGACCATGCTGCCCGAAAGCCCGTGGGCGATCTTCGGCCAGTGAATGCACGGGCATGCTCGATGAAGATTGCTCGGGATGGCCTTCCTTTTCGAGCTCATCGGCTCTGCGCACCGTAGGGGCACGAAAGATCGATCCGGAGGGCCTGGCAATCCGGACAGGTCGTGAAGACGCCCGTCCCGGTGCAGTAAAGCTTCGAGGAATCCGCGAGCGCCGGCGTGACGATGGAGCAGAGCGAGTTCCCCCACGGGCCGGGGTAGGCCACCATCGACGCGGATACCAACCCCCCGCTGACGGTACATTGGTAGCTCACGGGCTCCCTGGTTTGCAGCTCATCCGCGGCCTCCTCGCTGGGTGACTCGACGGATTCTTCCCCCCCGCCTGCGAGGGCGTCGTCCACCGGCGCGAAGCCGTACACGAGGGCGAGCGCAGCCAGGAGCGCCATTGAAAGATGATTGCGCATGCTTGCCTCCATTCTTTCATCGAGAGCCGGCGTGCCGGCGCAGCGCCGACGACCACCGAACGCATGATTGCAATGCGGATGCCCCCTCGCCGCCGCGTCGAAAACAATCACTCCTTCGGCGAGAGGGACGAGGAGGAGCCTCCCTCGTTCCGTATCGAGCCCGGCCGCTCACTGCATCATCGTGCATTGGAGCCCGTCCTTGAGAGCCAGACAGTCGGGGCAGGTGCCCGGAGACGTGTTCCCAGGCGCGGGGAAGCAGAAGCTCCTCGACGAGTCGGGTAGCTCCGTGGCGGCTATCCTGCAGGTCGGGGTCGCGCTGGGGGCGCTGAAGACCTCCAGCGACCCGAGCACCAGTCCCTGCGCGAGGGTGCACGCATAGACGCGGCGGTCTTCGCCGCGATCCTGGTCCCCGGCGGCCTCGTCGCAGCCATTCGCGCAGGCGACCGCAGCCAGAAGCAAAAGCCCGGGCGCTCTGGGAAAAGCGCGATACGTCCCGCCCCGCTTGTTCATCCTCTGCTCCTTGTGTATATCTGCGAAGAAGCACTTGCCGTCCTTTTCGATGGAAGCACAGCGTGTCCACGCAGCACCGGAGAAACTCGACCGCCAATTGCAATCGATATGCCGTGGGCATCCGTAACCCGGCGGCACAGCGTCATGTAGCTCCGCCCCCGCTGGATATGCCGAGCGCAAGCAATCTGGGTCCGGCGGATCGACGAGCGGGATCCGGCCATCCGACGACGCGCGAGGAGTCGTCCATCACAATCGACAAAGTGGACGCGGAGAAAACCGGAATGGCAGGGAGGAGCAGCTCTCTCGCAGATCGGTGCTCGTCGACCACGCTACACGAACGCGCGTGAGCGATCGTCTGGCAGGTCACGCAGCGGCGGGGGAGCCGTCGTTGCGGGAGGCCAGGGGCGAGGTCCCGAGCGATGCCCAGGGGGCGCGGCGCGCCTGCGGAGCACCATGGCGGGCGGGACGAAATCCAGGCGGACCGGGGCGAGCGCGGGCCCGATCGATCCGCGTCCCTGGCCCGACCGCGCGCCGGACGGGCGAGGCGGCGACCTCGAGCGCTTTGCGCCCGAGCGTGACGAGCGACGGTGGGGGGAGGGGAGCGGGAAGGGAAAACGGAGCACGCGAGACGGGAAGAGCAGGATCCCGCTCGGGAAGTTCGTACAGTCGTGTAACATCCGCCAGCCCGCTTCGTTCATCCGTACGTATGCCGCGTTCGCCTCGCTCCGACCGCCTCCGCCGCTTCGCGCCGCCAGCGCTCGTGCTCACGGTCTCGCTGCTCGCGGCCTGCTCGAAGAGCCCGCCGCCCGCGCCGCCGCCGCAGCCCTACACGGCGCAGCCGTACCCGCAGCCGTATCCGGCGCAGCCGTATCCGCAGGCGCAGCCAGCGCAGCCGGCGCTGGGCTCGGCGATGCTGGACATGATCGCCGCGGCGCAGAAGACGATCCCGTGCCCCCTGCCGGGGCTGCCGCCCGAGGTGGCGCGGCTCATCGATTGTGCGGCGATCCGGACCGCGACCAACGCCGTCGCCTACGTTCCCAGGGCGATCGCGGCGGGCTCGCTGCCGGCCCAGGTGGACCATCGCGCGCAGGGGCTGACGGGCCCGGTGAAGGATCAGAACCCGGTGGGCGCGTGCTCGGGGTTCGCGATGTCGTCCGTGATGGACAACGCGATCCGGCGGCGGGGTCGCTACGACGTGGTGTCGCCCCTCCATGTCTTCGCGACCTACACGCAGCCGAACGATCTCGGCGTCCTCAAGGGCCGACCGCTCGCGGTCGATCCGGTGTGGCCTTTCGACAAGGTGAAGGCGTGCCGCATCTCGTCGCCGGCGCATGGCGGATATTGCCAGTCCGACGCGGGCGTCTTCCCGGGCTCCGGCGCGAACGACCCGATGCTGCTGTCGGAGCGAGCGCGCGCCGATTCGATGGGCGCCTACCGCATCGACGCGCTCGAATACATGGAGGCCAAGGACATCGACCAGATGGCGCTCCTGCTCGCGGAGGGAGAGGCCGTGTGGGTCGCGCTCGCGTTCGATCGGCAAGCGTGGGACTGGAACAGCGTGCGCTCGGGATACCTGCCGTATTATCCGCGCCAGGACGGCATCGGCCACGCGGTCGTGCTCCAGGGCTATCGCACCGGGCCGACGGGGCGGGAGTTCCTGTTCCAGAATAGCTGGGGGCCGAACTGGGGGCTCGGCGGGTATCTGTGGATCCCCGAGTCGATGATGCGAACGCACCTGCTCCACGCGTACCGCGTTCGCGTGAGCGACGCGGCGGGCGCGCCGTACGTGCCGCCCTCGGTGCCGCAGGCGCCAAACGTGCCCGCGGCGAGCTGCCCGCAGGGGCAAACGGCCGTGCTCGGGGTATGCCTGCCTCTCCCAGGCGGCGGCGCGGTTCCTTCGCCCGGCGCGATCCCTCCGCCGAGCGGGCTCCCGCCGATGGGCAACTGCCCGGCCGGCACGGTGCCGAACCTGCTGGTCCCTGGCCAGTGCGTGGCCGTTCCCAGCGGTCTCTGATCGTCCGAGCTCAGGACTGCGCGTCGCCGTCTGGAGACGCAGGCGCGAGCGGTGTGATCCGGATATCGGGAAAACATTCCCGCGCGAGCTTCATCACCTGCTCTTCAATCGACTTCGCCGCCTCGTCGTCGACGTGGCCCGCGCGGCCAATGACCGACGCCCGTAGCGCGGTGTCATAAACAATGAGCACGGCGCGGATGATCTGCGCCTCGCGTTCGGTACAGGGTGCGCTGAACGAGACCTGCATGATCGCGAGTGTGCGCAGGTGTTGGCCCGACCTGCAAGAAACCCGCGACGCGCCTCAGCGCGCGTCCGCCATGGGCGCCCTGCGCATCAGGGCGATGGCGCCATGAATCGTGGCGGCGCAAAGAAGCCCGATCAACGCGGCCGGAACGGCTCCATAAACCATGGTGGCCACGAGCGGCTTGCCGAAATAATCCCACGCGGCCTGCGCCAGACCGAACGCGTGGTCGTGCTCGATCTGAGCAGCGCTCGCCAGCGAGAGCAAAAACGCGGAGATCGCGAGGGTCCCGAGGCCGAAAAGCGGTCCCCACGCCACGGCCGCGCCCCCGCGTCGCTCGATGGCGCGCCCCGCGAGCCCGCCGAGCCACCACACCGAGGCCCCGAGGCCGAGCAGCGTGGCCAGGATGATCAGGCCGAAGCCGGGCTTGTACGGGACGCGGAAATCGAACAGCGCAAGCACGAAGAAGATCGTCGCCACGGCAAAGAGGGCCGTGACGGCGCGGCCGAGGAGAGTCCCGAGGTGGAGAGAGTCGTGGGGCATCGTGGAAGTCATGCCCCGTCGCCTTCGCAAGCATGATGCCATCGCGTTTCCAGGCCCGCGCGCCGCGATCCGTCGCCTCCCTCGAAGCCCGCCGTCGAGCTCGACCGTCCAGCCCGTGGACACCTCCCTCCACCCGCTGGACATCGTGGCCGACGCGCGCCCGCGAATCCTCGGGGAAACGTCATGGCACCGCAATTGCGATGCACGGACGAGCAGAAAACCCTTGGAGGAACCATGAGGCGAATTCGCGTCACGCCGGAGGTCTGGAAGGGAGCCGTCATCGGGGCAGCGACGCTCGTCGTTTTCCTCGTGGCTTATGCCCTGCTCAGCTTCGCGCTCGGAAGAGCGCACGGCGCAGACCCAGCCGAGCACGCGCAAACGGTCACATTTCTGGGGGCCATCCTGCTGCGCACCCTCGTGCCCGCAGCGCTGGTCGGGGGGCTGCTCGGCGCGGTCGCTCGAGGCGTCCGCAAAGCACGCCGTATCAAGCTCGTCGGGGCAGCCCTCATCAGCTACTTCGTGGTGTTCCCCGCCGCAATGCTCACGTCCGGTGACACCACGGCCATACACTTCGGTGTTCTCACGAGCGTATTTCTCGCCCCGCTCGCAGCACCGTTTCTGGTGTTGGCCGCAGTGATCCTCGAACGCTGCACCCGCCCCGGCGTGCCGAGGGATGCGCGCGGGTAGTGTCATCCGGGGGCCGCTGCGCTGGGGCGTTGCCCCAGGCCCCACCAGGGGCTATCCGCCCCTGGACCCGGACCAGCGCAAGCGCTGGACCCGGGGTCGATGAACTGCGCGATGCGCAGTTCATCGAACAGGCCAGGTCAAGACCGGCGACGACCCTGCCAAACAAGACAGCCGCGCTGCCTTTTCGACGGGCAACGCGGTCCCACCGGCTCGTTGGAAGAACTGCGCATCGCGCAGTTCTTCCACCCTCGGTCCAGGCCGTGCCTGGTCCGGGTCGAGGGGCGGACAGCCCCCGCGGGGTCCGGGGCAGCGCCCCGGCGCGGCGGCTGCATTGTGATCACGGTGTCCACTCGCTGTGTACGATGCCGACCGTGTACCAAGCGCCCTCGTACGCTTCGCACACCACGCGGAGCACGGCCCCGTCGTGCTCTGCGTCATTCGGGGTGCTCGGTGGGCGACGGCGCTGGATCACGTGGCCGTGGGGGTATGCCTTGGCGAGGTCGGACTCGAGCGTGTCGACGTCGAAGGCTGCGGCCTCGTAGCTCGCGGCGTCGCTCCCCGCGGCTGGCTCCCATCCCGATGCCGGATGGAGCACGAATCGTTCGAAGTATGCCGCCGGCTTCATCCGAATGCGTTCGTCGCTTTCGGCCAGGTTGCCCCAGTCGCGCACGGCGTCGTCGTCGAATGCCCCGCGGAGCGCGTTCGCGTCGAGCACCACGTCTTCTTCCGGACGCACGAAACCGAAGGGCGTGAAGCGGATTCCGCGAACCGGATGGGCGGCGGCGGCGAGGGCGTCGCCCGACCGCGCTTCGAAGGCGGCGATCACGCGCTCCGCGCACGCGTCGACCGTGGCGACGCGCGCTTCCGTTTGCGGAGCGGAGCTCGCCGGTTTCGAATCCGCGCTGCACGCGGAGAGCGCGCCGCCGAGGAAAACGGCACACGCGAGACCGAAAAGGTCGTCCGAGCTCGTGGAAAGCATGCCGCTCCGCCCAGGCAAGCGTGATGCCATCACGCTCCGAGGCCCGCGTCGCGCGGTTCGCAGCTCGACGTCGAGCTCGACTGTCCAGCCCGTGGACACCTCCCTCCACCCGCTGGACATCTCGGCCCGCGCTCGCCCGTGAATCCTCGGGAAAACGTCATGGCACTGCATTTGCGATGCACCGCCGAGCAGAAAAGTACCTTGGAGGAACCATGGGACGCATGCGCTTCACATCGGAGGTCTGGAAGGGAGCCACGCTCGGCGTGGCGATGTTCGTGGCGTTTTTCGTCGTGTATGCCGTGCTCGGCTACATGTTCGGAGGCCACATCGATCCGGATCTCGACGAGCACCTGAAAGTGCTCGCATTCCTCGGCCGCATCCTCCTGGCCGGCCTCCTGCCCGCGGCGCTCGTAGGTGGGCTGATCGGCGCACTCGGCCGAAACCTCCGCAAAGCACGCACCCTCAAGCTCGCCGGCGCCGCCCTCCTCGGATCTTTCGTGGTGATCGCCGCGACGTTCGCAATCCCATCCACAGAGCCCCTGACAGCAGCCTGGTTCGGGCTCCTGATCGGCGTCGTATTCGTCCCACTCCTCGGGCCCTTCTCGATCGTCGGAGCCGTGATCCTCGAACGCTGGACCCGCCCAGGCGCGCGGACGGATGCATGCGGGTAGCCGTTGCGCTGGGGCGTTGCCCCAGGCCCCACCAGGGGTTGTCCACCCCTGGACCTGGACCAGCGCAAGCGCTGGACCCGGGGTCGATGAACTGCGCGATGCGCAGTTCATCGAACAGGCCGAGGAACGAGCCCTGCCAAGCAAGACAGCCGCGCCGACATTTCGACCGGCAACGCTGCCCCTGGTCTTCCAACGGGCCCGTTGGAAGAACTGCGCGGAGCGCAGTTCTTCCACCCCGAGTCCAGGGCTTGCCCTGGTCCGGGTCGAGGGGCGGATAGCCCCCGCGGGGCCCGGGGCAGCGCCCCGGCGCGGCGCCCCCAGAAGCGACCCTCCCTGTCAGCGCAACCCGTACCGATCCAGCTTGTTCAGCAGGCCCTGGCGTGACAGCCCGAGCCGCTGCGCGGCCTGGCTCCGGTTGCCCTGGCATTCGGCGAGGGCGCGCGTGATCTCTGCGCGCTCCAGGCGCTCGATCTTTTGCTCCAGCGTGAGTGACGTGTCCTCCCCAGGCGCCTCGACGGCCGCCGCCGATCGGGAGCGACGGAGGGCAGGGGAGAGATCTGCTTCGAGGATCTCCGCGCGGCCGGCTGCCATCACGAGGGCGCGTTGCATCTCGTGCCGCAGCTCGCGCAGGTTGCCCGGCCAATCGTGGTCTTCGAGCCGCCGGAGGGCCTCTTTCGACAGCGTCGTCGGCCCGGCGCCTGGCACGAGTGCCCGCGCCTCGTTGAGGAAATGCTGCGCCAGGACTGCGAGATCTCCGGTTCGATCGACGAGGCTCGGCAGCGTGATTTCGATTCCCCGGATGCGCCAGTACAGGTCCTCGCGAAAGGTGCCCGTGCGGACCATCTGTTCCAGCGGCCGATGCGTCGCCGACACGATGCGCACGTCGACGCGCACCGGCTTTGCGGCGCCCACGGGCAACACCTCGCCCGATTCGAGCGCGCGGAGCAGTTTTACCTGCAGCGCGAGCTCGAGATCGCCGATCTCGTCGAGGAACAACGTCCCGCCGTCCGCCTCCACGAAGAGACCACGCCCGTCCGCGATGGCGCCCGTGAACGCGCCTTTCTTGTGACCGAACAGCGTCGATTCGAGCAGCGACGGCGCGAGCGCCCCGCAGTTGATCGCCACGAACGGCTTCTCGCGTCGACGGCTCCGCGCGTGCACCCGCCGGGCGAACAGCTCCTTCCCGGTGCCCGACGCGCCCGTGACGAGCACGGGCACCTCGGCCGGCGCGGCGCGCTCGGCGATGGAAAGCGCCTCCATGAAGGCCGGCGAGCCGCCGAGCAGGCCAGCTTCGCCCGTCGCCGCGAGCTGACCTTCGAGCTCGGTCACGCGGTCTTCGAGATCGAGCCGCGCCCGGGCCCGCGCGAGCACGGCGAGCAGCACGTCGGGGTCGACCGGCTTCTCGATGAAATCGTAGGCTCCTCGCCGCACGAGATCCAGCGCGAGCTGCGTCTCGCCCGTCCCCGACACCACCACCACCTTCACGCGTGGCTCGGCCGCGAGGAACACGTCGAGCAGCGCGGCGCCCTCCTTCGGCAGGCCCGAGGGCGGCAGCATCAGGTCGAGCAGCACGAGGCGCGGGCGCTTCGCGAGGAACGTCGCGCGGGCCGGCTCGGCGGAACCGGCCTCCAGCACCACGAGGCCCTCCGCTTCGAGGAGGGTGCGCCAGGCGCGCCGGAAGCCGGCGTCGTCGTCGACCACGAGAATCGAGGCGGAGGCTCCGTTCATCGGGCGCGAGTCTGGACCATGGGGGCGGCGTTGACCACGCGCGCCGTCGTCGGAAACCGGGCGATGAAGCGCGCGCCGCCTTCGGGCGGACGCTCGTGGCGGAGTGAGCCCCCGTGCCGCTCGGTCCAGCGCGCCGCGATCGCGAGGCCGAGACCCGTCCCGGGGTGCGAGGCGTCGCGGCCGCGCCCCGTGACGAACGGCTCGAAGAGGCGCGGCTCGATCTCGACCGGGACGCCGGGCCCGTCGTCGGTCACGCGCACGACGGTCTCGTCGCCCTCGCTCGTGACCTCGATCCTGACGCGACCGCCGCCGCCCGCGGTCGACAGGGCGACGAGCGCGTTGTGGACCAGCACCTTCACCACATCGCCGAGCGCCGCGCGGTCGAGCTCGGCCGAGAGCGCCGCGTCGCCGGTGACGTCGACGGGCGGGGCGAGATCGCCGAACGCGGCGCGCGCGGCCTCGGCGGCGCGTGTGACCTCGGCGAGGACCGGGGCGACCGCGAGATCGAGCGGGCGCGGCTTGCCGTAGCGCAGCAGATCGTCGAGGAAGCGCCGGGCGTTCGCGATTTCTTGCCGCAGCCCGGCGAGCGTCTCGGGGTCGGCGCCGCGGCGCTCGAGGATCTTGGCCTGCGCGAGCATGACGCCGAGCGGATTTCGGATCTCGTGGGCGACCGCGCTGACGATACGACCCATCTCGGCCAGCCGCTCGGCCTGATCCGCGCGCGCCTCGCTGCGGTCGACGGCCTCGGCGAGGTCACGCACGCCGATGGGATCACGCGCGACGCGCCGGCCGATCCCGTCGACGACGATCTGCCGCAGCGGATCGAACGGCAGCGCCGCGAAGAAGGTGACGACGAGCGCGCCGGCGACGAACGCGGCCGTCGAGCCCTGCGCCGGCACGAGGTACGGCAGCGCGAGCGCGTATCCCGTCGCGAACACCGCCGAGACGCTCGCCGTGAGGACGGCGTAGACGATGCCGCTCCGCACGAGGGCCCTTGCTTTGCCTTGCTCGCGGCCGAGCGTCGCGTGCGCGGCGAGCAAGGTCGAGCCGAGCATGAGCGGGGCGGCGATCCAGAGGGGGCCGATGCCGAGGATGAAGGCGCTGATGGTCCCGCCGCCGCCGAGGCAGCCGAGGACCGCCGCGCCGAGCAGCGTGAAGAGGGCGCCTCGCTCGTCACCGGCGGCGTTCTGCGCGCGGGCCGCGAGGTAGGCGAGCATCGCCACGGCCGCCGCGACGCCGAGGACGGCGAACGGAACGAAGGCCGGCCCGATGCCGCGGGCGCCGGGGCCGTAAAGCAGGCGCGGGGCCACGGCGCCGAGCGCCGCGAACGCGCCGGTGGCCATCCAGGTGCCCGCGACGAGCTTGCGCCGGGGTTTTCCCGCGAGGGCCTCGGCGGCGTGGATGAAGCCTGCCCCCTGGACGATGCCCGAGGGGAGCACGCGCTCGGCGATGTGGCTCGTGCCTGGGGTCGTGAACAGCACGAGGCCGGTTACCCAGACGCCTTGCGCGAAGCAGAGGAGCGGGAGCGCGTAGCCACGCGAGCGCCCGAGGCGCAGCGAGACGAACCCGACGAGGAGGGCGAGGGCCCAGACGGGGTAGAAGGCGAAGGCGGAGAGCGCGCTCATGGGGGGCGGGGGCGGGACGATGCTATAGGCCCGCGCATCATGGAAGGGGGCGCCGGGGGGCCACGTGGTCCACGTGGCCCCGACGTCGATGCCTAGAGGTCCGGATAGGCTGTCCAGATGCCCGCGCGTTCGGGCGTGCGCACGGCGTAGACGACGCCGGGCTCGGGCCAGAAGAGCTCGCCGGATTCGGCGGCGCCGGTATCGATGTCGAGCTGCTGTCCGGTGGCGAGGCCCCAGGCCCCGAGGGTGCCTGCACCGAGCGCGTCGTCCCAGTCGTGAATGTAGCGGAGGGTGCGCCCCTGGGGGACAAAGTCCGGGGTCATGCGGTGGACGCCCGGGATCCGGAGCGCTTCGGTCAGCGTCGCCGTGTCGAGCACGACGAGCGTCCCGAGCTCCTCCTCGGGGTCCGTGAGCGTGGGGAAATAGCCCTTCATCCCTGCCCATCCCTCCCAGAAGTTCTCGAGGAGCGGAGCAAAACCCCCCTCCGGCGTCCATTTTCCAAGCGTGGCGGTCGCGCCGTCGTGATCGAGCTCGACCAGAAAGTCCTCCTTGCGCGGCCAAGCAAACCAGGTGGGGCTCGGATTCGTCCCGACGAGCACGGGCTCGCCGTCCCCCGGGACGGCCCAGAGCTCGCGCTTCTTCCCAGGCTCCTCGCGCTCGAAGAAGACCCACGACATCGAAATGCGGTTGGCGGCAAGCACGGACGTGACCCCGCTGGAGAAGACGCGTTTGTCCCCCGTCTCCCGGTCCAAAACCGCGAGCACGCCGGCCGCGCAGTCGTCCCGGTAGGTGAGCTTCAGCGGGGGCCCCCCCAAGCCGTATTGGGGTTTGCACGGCGCGGCCGTCGTGGGGATGGCGATGGGCCCGGGGTCCCCCGGTTTCAGCACCCAGAGCCCCGTCGCATCCACATAAGCCGCCTCGTCTCCGGCAAACGCGACCGCGACCTCGGTGACGCCCTCGCCCGCGGTTTGCAAGATGTTCCCCTCGAGATCACGCACGACCAGGTGCCCGCCCTCGATCAACCAGAACTTGTCCCCCGCGTATTTCCAGAAGCTCGCGCTCTCGGCGATCGTGTGCACCGAGTCGGCCCAGGGATCGATCTTCACGACCTCCCCGGACGTCGTCCGCGCGGCGTAGACCTTGGGCGTGGACCAGCCGATGAGCTCCACCGGCGCTTCGACCGAGGGCACGCGCATGCGCTCCACGCAGGACGCGTCGAAGACGCGCAGGTCCCCGCTCTCGGCCCCGAGCTCTCCTTCGAGCGTCAGGATACGTGTCGGGCGAGGGTCGACGCGCGGCTCGTTCACGCCGAACCCGGGAGGGGGTTCCGGCTGGGCCGTGTGGTAAAAGAATGCCTTGCCCAGCGAGCAGGTGCGCTTTTCGCCGTCTGCGAGCGAGACCAGGTTGAGCTCCTCGTCCCCCGGCGCGCGCTCCTGCTGCGCCAGGACGAAGGTCCCGTCGGGCTCCGATCCTCCGACGAAGAGCCCGTGATAGAGGCCCTCCGCGTGCATCGCGGGGCTGCGCTCGATCTCGACGTCAGCGCTGCACGCGGGGAGCAGCGCCGCGGCAAAGAAGCCGAGGGCGGCGAGCGCGCCCCGTCTCCACGTTTCCCCCGACGCACCACACCAGAACCCTCGCAGCGTTCGTCCGTGCACCATGCGAAACCTCCACGGGGGCCATGAGTTGCCGCGGGGGGGATGGTCATTCGAGTGCGCAGGAGGCGGGGATGTGCTTTCGGGGGCCACGTGGTCGTGGCCCCGTCATGGCGCGCGGGGGCCGACGCCTAGAGGTCCGGATAGGCTGTCCAGAGGCCGGCGCGTTCGGCCGCGCGCACGGCGTAGACGATGCCGGGCTCGGGCCAGTAGATCTCGCTGAATTCGTTGACGCCCGTATCGACGTCGATCTGCTGCCCGTTGTAGGGGATCCAGACCCCGAGGGTGCCTGCCCCGAGCGCGTCGTCCCAGTCGTGAACGTAGCCGAGAGCAGGCACCTGGCCGGAAAAGTCGGCGGTCGCGCGGCGGACGCGCGGGACCCGGAGATCTTCGGCCATCGTCTCCATGTTGAACACGACGAGCGTCCCGACATCCTCCTGCGCGTCCACGAGCGTGGCGAGATAGGCGCTGTTCCCTTGCACGTACCCGGAGGAGTTCTCGAGGAGCGGAGAAAAACCGCCCTCCAGCGTCCAATGTCCCAGCGTG
Source organism: Polyangium sp. 15x6 (assembly GCF_029960785.1). GTDB lineage: Bacteria > Myxococcota_A > Polyangia > Polyangiales > Polyangiaceae > Polyangium. The sequence continues at coordinate 12,581 of NZ_JASBQE010000072.1, read as the reverse complement.
CAGCTCGCGCCGTCGTGATCGAGCTCGACCAGAAAGCCGCTCTTGGACTGCATCTGAAACCAGTTGGGCTTCGGATTCGCCCCGACGAGCACGGGCTCGCCATCCCCCGGGACGGCCCAGTACTCACGCTTCTTCCCAGGCTCCTCACGCTCGAAGAAGATCCACGCCATCGAAGGGTCGTAGACGAAACGCGTGGACGTGACCGCATCGGAGAGGACGCGTGTGTCCCCCGTCGTCAGGTCCCGGACCGCGAGCACGGAAGCCGCGCAGTCGTCCCGGTAGACGAGCTTCCTCGAGTTCGTGTAGGCGTACTGGGGTTTGCACGGCGCGGCCGCCGTGGGGATGGCCGTGGGCTCGGGATCCCCGAGCTTCATCACCCAAAGTCCCTTCGCATCCACATAGGCCACCTCGTCTTCGAACCGGTGCGCGATCTCGGTGACGCCCTCGCCCATGGTGTGCAAGCTGTTCCCCTCGTGATCGCGCACGACCAGGCGCCCGTCCTCGATCAGCCAGAATCTGTCGTCCGCGTATCTCCAGAAGGTCGCGTTCTCGGAGATCGTGTGCACCGAGCCGGCCCAGGGATCGATCATCACGACCTCACCCAACGTCGTCCGCGCGGCGTAGGTCTCGACCCTACCCGAGCCGTAGATCAGCGACGGCCACGCCTCGACCGAGGGGACGCGCATGCGCTCCACGCAGGACGCGTCGAAGATGCGCAGGTCCCCGCTCTCGGCCCCGAGCTCTCCCTCGAGCGTCAGGATACGTGCCGGGCGAGGTTCGACGGACGGCCCGAATCTGGGGGAGCGCTGCTGGTCCGTGTGGTAATAGAATGCCTTGCCCAGCGAGCAGGTGCGCTTTTCATCCTCGGCAAGCGAGATCAGGAGGAGCTCTTCATCCCCCGGCGCGCGCTCGTGCTGCGCCAGGACGAACGCGCCGTCGGGCTCCGTTCCTGCGACGAGGAGCCCGCGATAGAAGCCGTCCGCCTGCGTCTCGGTGCTGCGCTCGATCTCGATCTCCTGGCAACCGCTGCACGCGGGGAGCAGCGCCGCGGCAAAGAAGCCGAGGGCGGCGAGCGCGCCCCGGCTCCACGTTTCCTCTGACGCACCACACCAGAACCCTCGCAGCGTTCGTCCGTGCACCATGCGATACCTCCACGGGGGACATGAGTTGCCGCGGGGGGGCTGGTCATTCGAGTGCGCAGGTGGCGGAAGCGGGGGCGGAAGCGGAAGCGGGATGGGTCGACGTCGCCAGCAGCGAGGAAGTGTCACCCGAACTCCCGGTCTGAAGTGTCACCCAAGATTCCGGTTGCACAACCCGCGTGGACGCGACCGGAAGGCGCGCCCACACGACCACGGAGACGCGAGGGCCAAGGATGCCCTAACTAGGGCACCACCGCCTCGGCAAGATCGCCCGGGAGGGAAATCTCTTGCGTGGATTGGGGCGCGAGGCTCTGCGCATGCTCCCACTCGAGTACCCGCGCGTCTCGAGCGCTCCCCCCGCATCCCACACCAAAGAGGCTCATCAGCATCCCCAGGTAGTGCCCCCATTGTCGTTGCTGCCACGTGCACATCATCAAATGACCGTTTGCGTTCGGATGTATTGCTTGATCCATTCCTCGAAATGCGCATCGGCCTCCTCGTTGGCCTGCAGCGGCGGAGCTTGGCCGCGATTGGCATCTAGCTTGTCCACGAACTCTGCAGGCGTCGGGCCTTGGCTGAACGGATGCGGATGCTCCAGCCACCCTATGGTGAGAAGAGGAATGAGCCAATTGTCGGCATGTACGGACCGGTTTGGTATTTGCACAGCTCTAGATCTTGGAAATGCATCGTGCGCCTCCTCGTCTAATTGTGTAATTCGTCCCGCGGTAGAGCACGGCGTCGTCCGCGTAGAGCCACCACATCCGGCGCCGCACCCCCTCGACGCCTGCCGGGTGCACCGACGCGAGCGCGGGATCGCTCGCGGGATCACCCGTCTCCCGTGGCACCGCGCGCGCTCCGCCGCACGCACAGAGGATCACGCCGAGCGCTGCTACCATCGTCCGCACGCCCGCAGCGTGCCATAGGGCCGACCCGAGCGCCCGCGCAACGGAGGCAGCGCGGCGTCGGCCTTGCCGGTGTACTTTCCTATCCGAGCTGTATGAGATTGTCCGAACGGAGGGGCACGACACCCGCCTTTGGTAGGGTTGCCTCCGCCGATGATTCCGACCATACGAGCGCCCCCCTGAGCGCGTGAGCAACGCGAGAATCGGAAGGGACGTTCGGGATGAAGGAAGAGACGTTCGAGGGTAAAGGTGGGCTGAAGATTTTCATGCGCTCGTGGCGGCCGGGGACGCCGCGCGCCATGGTGGTGCTGGTCCACGGCTTCAAGGCCCACAGCGGTCTGTACGAGTGGACGGCGGAGCAGCTCGTCGAGCATGGGTTCTCGGTGTTCGCGCTCGACCACCGCGGGCATGGGCGCTCGGAGGGCGAGCGGCTCTACGTCGACAAATTCAGCGACTACGTGGAGGACGTGCACACGCTCGTCCGCCTGGCCAAATCGCGGGAGCCCGGGCTGCCGGTGTTTCTGCTCGGGCACAGCGCCGGCGGCGTGATTTCGAGCGTATACACGCTCGAGCACGGCGAGGAGCTCGCGGGATTCATCTGCGAGAGCTTCGCGCACGAGGTGCCCGCGCCGGATTTCGCGCTGGCGATCCTCAAGGGCCTCAGCCACATCGTGCCGCACGCTCACGTCCTGAAGCTCGACGACGACGGCTTCTCGCGCGACAAGAGCTTCGTCGAGCGGATGAAGAACGACCCGCTCATCGAGCGCGCGGGGTACCCGACGCAGACCGTGGCCGAAATGGTGCGCGCGGACGAGCGACTGAAGCGGGAATTCCCGCAGATCACGCTGCCCGTGCTGATCCTGCACGGCACCGAGGACCGGGTGACATTGCCGCATGGCAGCCAGCTTTTCCACGAGAAGGCTGGATCGAAGGACAAGACCCTCAAGCTGTACGAGGGACATTTCCACGATCTGCTGGCCGACGTCGGCAAGGAGGGCGTGTTGCGCGATATCGTCGAGTGGATGACGGCGCGGATGTAGCGCGCGCCTCACTTTTGTCCTAGGTGCCTTGCAACGCATATTCCGATCGGAGAAGCACGCAAATGGCTGCATCGACCTGGCATGACGACCCCGAACATGTGTTTCGCATCGGCTCAGCAGAGGGCAGCTTCAACGGCTACCTGGCGCGACCGGCAGCAGCGGCGGCACCGGCCATCGTCGTTCTGCATGAGGTCTTTGGCGTCAATGCGGACCTTCGTACCACTTGCGACGAGCTTGCCGCGGCAGGATTCATCGCGATCTGCCCGGAGCTGTTCTGGCGCCAGGGGGAGTCGCACGTGGACCTGTCCGTTCAATCGCAACCCGACTGGGAGAAGGGCCTGGCCCTTTATAAGGCGTTCGATATCGACGCTGGCGTGCGCGACGTCGAAGCGACGATCGCCGCTGCGCGCACGCTTACGGGAGCTACGGGACGAGTGGGTGTCATGGGTTTCTGCCTTGGCGGGCTGCTCACATTTCTCGCAGCGGCGCGCACGCGCGTGAATGCGGCGGTCGCCTTTCACGGTGGGCGTACCGAGGAATTTCTCGGCGAAACAGCGGACATCGACGGACCCTTGCAGATGCACCTCGCCGAAGGGGACGAGTTCATCCCGAAGAAAGCGCAGCGAGAAATCGCGGAGGCCCTCGCGGGAAACCCGAAGTTCGAGGTCTTCAGCTATCCGGGTTGCCGTCACGCGTTCTCGCGGCACGGCGGAGCGCACTTCGATACCGAAGCAGCGCGCCTCTCCCGTGCCCGCACGCTCGAGTTCTTCAACCGCGAACTGGCGTAACGCGCACTCGCACACCTTCAGATTCCAGCCATCCCATAAGACCGAGGAGTCCACATCATGAGCTTCGTACGTACCAAAGACGGCACCGAGATTTTCTACAAGGACTGGGGCAGCGGTCAGCCGATCGTGTTCCACCATGGCTGGCCCTTGAGCAGCGATGACTGGGATGCGCAGCTCATGTTCTTCCTCTCGAAAGGGTTCCGCGTGATTGCGCACGATCGGCGCGGGCACGGACGCTCCTCACAGACTTTCAGCGGCAACGATATGGATACGTACGCTGCTGACGTCGATGCGCTGGCGGAACATCTGAAGCTCGAGGGTGCCGTCCACATCGGACACTCCACCGGCGGCGGCGAAGTGGCGCGGTATGTCGCGCAATACGGTGGCGGCGGGCGTGTCGCGAAAGCCGTGCTCATCGGAGCCGTGCCTCCGGTCATGGTGAAGAGCGAGAAGAATCCTGGCGGGCTGCCCATCGAAGTGTTCGATGGATTCCGGGCTGCGCTCGTCGCCAACCGCGCGCAGTTCTATCGCGACGTGCCCTCGGGCCCGTTCTACGGCTTCAATCGGCCCGGTGCGAACGTGCTGCCGGGTGTGATCGACAACTGGTGGCGGCAGGGAATGATGGGCGGCATCAAGCCCCACTACGATTGCATCAGGGCGTTTTCCGAAACGGATTTCACCGAGGATCTGAAGAAGATCGAAGTCCCGACCCTCGTCATGCACGGCGACGACGATCAGATCGTTCCGATCGCGGACTCGGCGTTGCTGGCCATCAAGCTCCTCAAGCGCGGGACCCTCAAGGTCCACAAGGGCCTGGGTCATGGGCTGTGCACGATCAACGCGGATGTGGTCAACGCAGACCTGCTGGCGTTCATCCAGGGTTGAGGTCTCGTGCGTGCGGCACGCGGCCTGCGCTGCGTGCCGCACGCGCGGTGACGCTGGGCGCCAAAGCGTACGGCACCGCCCGCCACGTGGCCAAGACGAGCCGCCTGCCGGACTATCCGCAGGAGACGTCGAAGGATCTGGAGCACGTGCGCCTGCTGGCCGAGCGCATCGAGGCCTACCTCACCGGCCTGCACGAGAGCCGCAAGGCCGTCGAGCAGCACCAGGACACGGACACAGTGGACCTGCTCACCGCCATCATCACCGAGTTCGAGAAGCACGCCTGGTTCCTGCGCGCCTCGCTCGAGGGCTGAGCCGGGCGCTCAAATCACCGACCGGCGGCGGATAGCACAGTTCTAGACAAACCAGTGCAAGTGGCGCCGGAATCCGAAGCGGAGCAGGATTCCGGTCAGTCTGACCCGGGGTCGCCAACTGCCGGGCTGCGTGGGACGGGATGCAACCGGGTCATGTGCGGGGTGTTGGGATCGCGATTGGGCTGGCGTAGATCCACGGGCTGCTAGCCCCGGTCAAGGCCGAGCGCCCGCGCCACCCCGGCCCCGTAAGCGGGGTCGGCCTTGGTGCAATTGGAGACGTGCCGGCGTTGGACCTCGACCGACGCGCCGCCGAGCGAGCGCGCGGTGTTGTCGAACAGCGCCTGCTGCTGCCCAGGAGACATCAATCGGAACAGGCAACCCGGCTGCTCCCAGTGATCCTCGTCCATGCGATGATCCCAATGCGCGGAGTCGCCGGCGGCGGGCAGCGGCGGCTCGCCTGCGCTCGGGCTGTCGTTCCATTCGCCGTGTCGATTGGGGAAGTAGGAGGCCGTGGCGCCTAGATTGCCGTCGACGCGCATCGCGCCGTCACGGTGGAAGCTGTGGAACGGGCACCTCGGCGCGTTGACGGGGATCTGATTGAAGTTGACGCCCAGCCGGTAGCGCTGCGCGTCGCCGTACGAGAATAGCCGCGCCTGCAGCATCTTGTCCGGCGAGAAGCCGATCCCGGGGACGATATTGGCTGGCGAGAACGCGGCCTGCTCGACCTCAGCGAACACGTTGTCGGGGTTGCGATTCAGCTCGAGGACGCCGATCTCAATGAGCGGATAGCCGGCCTTCGGCCAGACCTTGGTGAGGTCAAACGGGTTGTGCCGGTGCGTCCGCGCCTGCGCCTCGGTCATGACCTGAAGGCAGAGCTTCCAGCGCGGAAACCGACCCGCCTCGAGGCTTTCGAATAGGTCGCGCTGGTGGCTCTCGCGGTCTCGCCCCACGACCGCTTCAGCCTCGGCGTCGCTCAGGTTATCGATCCCCTGCTGGCTGATGAAGTGGAACTTGACCCATACGCGCTCGTTCTCGGCATTGAGCATGCTGAAGGTATGGCTGCCAAAGCCATGCATCGTGCGGTAGCTGCGCGGGATGCCGCGATCGCTCATCACGATCGTCACCTGGTGGAGCGCCTCGGGCAGCGACGACCAGAAGTCCCAGTTATTATCCGCGCTGCGCATCCCGGTCCGGGGGTCGCGCTTCACGGCATGATTGAGGTCGGGGAAGCGCAGCGGGTCGCGAAAGAAGAACACCGGCGTGTTGTTGCCAACGATGTCCCAGTTGCCTTCTTCGGTGTAAAACTTCACCGCGAAGCCGCGGATATCACGCTCGGCGTCGGCGGCGCCGCGCTCGCCGGCGACTGTCGAAAATCGCACGAACACGGGCGTTTGCTTGCCGATCTGGGCGAACAGCCGCGCGCGGGTGTAGCGCGTAATGTCGTGCGTGACGGTGAACGTCCCGTACGCCCCTGAGCCTTTGGCGTGCATGCGCCGCTCGGGGATGACCTCGCGGTCGAAGTGCGCCAGCTTCTCGATCAGCCAGATGTCCTGCAGCAACGCAGGGCCGCGCGGACCGGCGGTTTGGATGTTCACATTGTCCACCACGGGAGCCCCCGTGGCGTGCGTCAATTTCGGCCTGGTAGACATCGGTGCCGCTCATGTAAAGCAATCCTGCCGACGCAGGAAACCCGACCTTGGTCGGGTTTCGATGTCAGCTACATACGCCGCGATGCAAGTTGCGCGCAAATCGCACGAGATCGGCGACCCGACGCTGCCTGCATCCGTGACGGCCAGCGCGGCTCGAATTGTCATTGATCAACTGTGTCCCTTTTGCTAGTTGCCTTGGGCCGCGCCTGGCAGTGAGCCGGACCGTCGCTTCCAGTCAACGAGTCCATGTCCACGCGAGCGCGCCCTCGCAGAGGACGAGCATGAACGAGCTGTCGGCTGGATCGGTGCTGCTCCGACACGATGGGGAGTGGGAGCTGTGGCGACGACTCGGGACGGCGCAACTGCCACCATCGCTCGTGCTCGCGCCTACTTCGAGACACGTCTCGGTCGAGCGCCTGCTTCACGAGCACGACCTCCGCGACCAGCTCGATCCGACATGGGCGGTACGTCCCCGCGAGCTCGTGCAGGAGGCGGGCAAGCCGGTGCTCCTCCTCGACGACCCGGGCGGAGAGCTCCTCTCCACACGGCTGAAGCACAACGGCGACGTCGGTTCGCTGTTGCGAATCGCGACCGAGCTTTCGAGCGCTCTCGCCAGAACGCATGCGCACGGCTTGATTCACCAGGATATCCGTCCGGCCAACATTCTCGTCGACGCGGGCGGACGCGTCCGCCTCACTGGCTTCGGGCTCGCCATGCGCGCCGATCGCGAGCACCGCATCTTCGACTCGGGGCGACACGGCGCGGGCTCGCTACCCTACATCGCCCCGGAGCAGACCGGCCGCATGAACCGGTCCGTCGACATGCGGAGCGATCTCTACTCTCTCGGCGTCACGCTGTATCAGCTCCTGGCCGGTGATCTGCCGTTCTCGGCATCGCTTCCGATCGAGTGGGTCCATTGCCACATCGCAAGGCCGCCGGTGCCGCTCGAAGAACGCGCCCCCGCGCTTCCGGCGACGATCGCCGCGATCGTCATGAAGCTCCTCGCCAAGGCACCCGAGGACCGCTACCAGACGGCGGCTGGCGTGGAGGTGGATCTCCGGCGCGGCCTCGAACAATGGGAAGCCGGAGTCGTATCCGCGTTCCCGCTCGGCGAAGCCGACATCCCGGACCGCTTGGTCCTGCCTGAGCGCCTCTACGGAAGAGCGCGCGAGATCGACGACGTGTTACGCGCGTTCGAGCGCGTGGCCACCGAGGGAACCGCAGGGCTGCTCCTCATTTCCGGGCCCTCCGGCATCGGGAAGTCGGTTGTCGCGCGCGAGCTCGATCGCGCTCTCCTCGCACGACCAGGCTGGTTCGCGTCCGGCAAGTTCGATCAGTACAAGGGGAACATCCCCTACGCGCCGCTCGCCCAGGCTTTCGGCGCTCTCGTACGGCAGCTCCTCACCCGCTCGGAGGAGGAGCTCGCGCCGTGGCGTGAGGCGCTCGTCAGAGCGCTCGGCCCGAACGCCCCCCTCATGTGCGAGCTCGTGGCGGAGCTTTCCCTCGTCCTCGGACCGCAGCCGCCGGCTCCCGCTGTGCCGCTCGAGAACGTGCGGGACCGCCACTTCTTGGCCTTCCGTCAGTTTCTCTCGGTGTTCGCCCGGAACGACCGGCCGCTTTCGCTCTTCCTCGACGACCTCCAGTGGCTGGATCGCGGCACGCTCGATTTCGTCGACCACGTCGTGGCGCACCCGGACGTGAAGCACGTCCTCGTCGTCGGCGCCTACCGCAGCAACGAGGTCAGCGAAGCGCACCCGCTCACCGCGACGATCCGTCGGCTTCGCAGCATGAGCGCGCCGCTCGTGGAGGTCGAGCTCGCCGGCCTCTCGAGCTCGCACGTGAGCGAGCTCTTGACCGACGCGCTCCGGGCTCCTCCCGCCGACATCGACGACCTCTCTCGGCTCGTCGTCGAGAAGACGGAGGGCAATCCTTTCTTCGCGCTCCAATTTCTTCGCGAGCTCTGGGACGCACGCTTGATCGGCTTCGATCGAGAGCGTTGCCTTTGGGCGTGGGACCTCGACGTGATTCGAGGACGCCCTTCGACCGACAACGTCGTCGAGCTCGTCCTCCGCCGCATCGAGCGGCTCCCGAGAACCACGGGGGATGCGCTCGCGGCGCTCGCGTGCTTCGGGAACGCCGCCTCGGCTGCCGAGCTGGCGAGCCACTGCGAGCGCGAGCTCCAAGAGATCGACGGCGGCCTTGCCGACGCAGCTGCCGTCGGCCTACTCCATCGCGGGGCCTCGGGTTTCTCGTTCGTCCATGATCGCGTGCGCGAGGCTGCATACTCCGTCCTCTCGGAGGAGCAGAGGGCGACGCTCCACGCGATGATCGGTCGCAAGCTTCGCGGTGCGGCTCCAGCGGACATGGTTGAATCCGTATTCGACGTCGTCGGGCACCTGACGCGCGGCCTCGCATTGTTGTCGGCCTCGGAGCGAGTGGAGCTCGTGACGTTGAGCCTGGCGGCCGGCAAGCGCGCGAAGTCCACCGGCGCTCATGCGACCGCGCGGACGTACGTGAGCGAAGCGACGCGAATCCTCGAGAGCCTCGAGTCGGATCCGTGGTCGCGACATCCCGAGCTCATGTTCGAGCTCGCCTACAGCCATGCCGAGTGCGACTCGCTCTGCGGTGAGCTCGCGAGCGCCGAGCTTCGACTCGTCGCTCTCGCTGCCCGCGCCACGCGCCTGACCGATGCGGGAAGAGTCGCGGCGCTGCGCGCGGCCGTCTCCTACTACTCGGGCGACTTCGACCGAGGCCTCGAGGTCGGACTCGAGTACCTGAATGGGGCTGGAAGCCCGTTGCCACCGGCACCGACGGACGAAGACCTCGCCCGCGAGTACGGCCGGTTTCGAGAGCAGCTCGGGACGAGGAGCATCGCCGATCTCGCAGACGTTCCGGTCTGCGCGGATGAGCTTCACGCCCGAACCCTCGAGCTCTCGTTCCAGCTGACCCAGCCGGCGCGGTGGGGCAATCACGATCGGCTCCACGACCTCCTGGTCTGCCGCATGGTCAATCTGAGCCTCGAGCGCGGCCACGCGGAAGCCTCTGCCATCGGCTATCTGCTGCTGGGCATGGTGGTCGGCCCCCGGTTCGGCGACTACGCCATCGCGCGCCCGCTCGGAGAGCTCGCCCTCGAGCTCGTCGAACGCCATCGGCTCGACCCATATCGCGCCCTCGTGCGACACGGCATGGGCGCGATGATCGGGCCTTGGTCCCAGCCCTTCGACGCTTGCCTACGCTACGAGAGGCACGCGCTCGCAGAGGCACAACGAATCGGAGAGCCGATCGTCGGAAGCGGGGGGTTCCAGATCGTCTCAAACTATCTGGCCAGTGGAAGACCCCTCGCCGATGCCGAAGCGGAGGCCGAAGTCGCCATCGAGACTGCCGCGAAGCTCAACGTTCTGCCGTGCGTCGCGCTCGCAGCCGACCAGCTCCGGCTGATCCGCACGCTGCGTCGGGCCGGTAGTGCCTTCCCGGACATGTCGGACGAGTCGCGCGACGAGGCGGCCTTCGAGCGCGACCTCGAGACGAACCCAGGGATGCCGCTCGTCACGTGCTGGTACTGGATCCGTAAGCTGACCGCCCGCTTCTTCGCGCGGGATCTCCGGGCCGCGCTCCACGCTGCGAATGCCGCGCGCGCGCTCATCTGGTCTTCCGCGTCGAACGTCGACGTGGAGGAACACCATTTCTATGCCGCGCTGGTGCATGCGGGGCTCTGCGACGGCGCGCTGCCCGAGGCCATACACGCGCATCGCGAGAGCCTGGCCGAGTACAAGCGGCAGCTCGACACCTGGGCGACCCACTGCCCCGAGAACTTCGGGGCGAAGGCGATTCTCCTCGCGGCGGAGACGGCGCGGATCGAAGGGCGGGTTCTGGACGCGGAGGGCCTCTACGAGAAGGCCATCCGCATGGCGCAGGAGCAGGGCCTGACCCACGTCGAGGCGATCGCCAGCGAGCACGCGGCGCGGTTCTACGAGCAGCGCGGGCAGGCGATCGTCACCGAGGCCTATCTCCGGGTCGCTCACGCCGCCTATCGCGCCTGGGGCGCGGAGGCGAAGGTGCGCGCGCTCGAGCATGCCCACCCGTCGCTCTTGGCAGGCCAGCGCGGCGGAAGCCCCGCCGCGCTGGCGCGTGGGCTCCACGAGCTCGATCTGACGACGGTGGTCCGCCTGAGCCAAGCGATCTCGCAGGAGATCGTGCTCGAGCGATTGATCGAGACCCTGCTCAAGACGGCGCTCGAGCACGCCGGCGCGCAGCGAGGCGTGCTCGTCCTGCCGCGCGGAGAGGCCCTCGAGGTCGTCGCCGAGGCCCGCGCGCAGCCCGATGGCGTGAGCCTCGACCTCCGGCGTGCTCCCGTCTCCGAGCGCGAGCTCCCGCTCGCGCTGCTCCACTATGTTCGACGGACGCAAGAGAGCGTGCTGCTCGGGGATGCGGCCGAAGCAAACCAGTTCTCGGAGGAAGCCTACTTCCGTCGACGCGGCTCACGCTCGGTGCTCTGCCTTCCCCTCGTCAAGCAGGCGCGGCTCGTAGGCGTTCTCCATCTGGAGAACGACCTCGCGCCTGGCATCTTCACACCGGGGCGCTTCGCGATCCTGGAGCTCCTGGCGTCGCAGTCCGCGATGTCGCTCGAGAACGCGCAGCTCTATGCGGACCTGCGGCAGGCCAAGGTCTACATGAGCAAGGCCGAGAGCATCGGTCAGACGGGCACCTTCAGCTGGAAGCCTCGGACGGAGGAGATCTTCTGGTCCGACGAGGTGTTCCGCATCTTCGGTGCGGCAAGCTCGCCATCGGTGGAGTCGATGCGCGCGCGCATCCATCCCCACGACGTGAGCATCTTCGATGCCCTCGTCGCCGACCCCTCGCGCCTCGTGGGAGGCCCGCAGGTCGAGTATCGGCTGATGATGCCGGACGGCTTCGTAAAGCACGTCAGCATTTCCGCCCATCGCGTATCCGGCGACTCGACGGAGCAGGAACAGTACGTCGGCGCCATCCGGGACGTCACGGAGGTCAGACGTTCGGAGGAGGCCCTCCAGCGCACGCAGGCAGCGCTCGCCGATCTCACGCGGGTGTCGAGTCTGGGCGAGATGGCAGCCGCAATCGCCCACGAGATCAGTCAGCCGCTCGCCGCGATCGGCGCCAATGCGAGCGCGTGCGTGAACTGGCTCCAGCGTGACCCGGCGAATCCGGAAGCGGCTTGCGAGGCCGCGAGCTCCATCGCCCGCGACGTCACGCGGGCGGAGAACGTGATCCGTCGGCTCCGAGCCCTGTTTGGACGCTCAGGGGAAGCGCACGTGCCGCTCGACCTCAACGAGGCGATCCGAGAGGTCGTCCTGCTGACACGGGCCCGCGTGCAGCGGAATGGCGCAGCGATCCGCCTGGACCTCGCCGATCAGCTTCCCCCGGTGCTCGGCGACCGCGTTCAGCTGCAACAGGTCATCGTGAACCTCGTCGTCAATGCGTCCGAGGCGACATGCGGTGTAGCCCCCGGTCCCCACGAAATCCTGGTGCGAACGCGCCTGACCGATCCCGATGTCCTTGTGCTCGAGGTGAAGGACAGCGGTCCGGGCGTGAACCCGGAGGAGGCCGCGCGAATCTTCAGCCCTTTCTATACGACCAAGCAGGGAGGCATGGGGATGGGCCTCTCGATCTGCAAGACCATCGTAGAGAACCACGGTGGTCGGATTGGAGTGCGTCCGAACGAGGATCGAGGGGCGAACTTTCACGTCTCGCTCTCGGTTGGGCGCTAGATGGCTGGTGTTTTTCTCTACCAAACCATCGCGCGATGGTGTAAGGCGGGGGGCATGTCCCGTGGACAAACCCCGAAGCAGGGCGAGATGTGGAGGTCGACGTCGGCGTACTGCGGAGCGAAG
>NZ_JASBQE010000071.1 GCF_029960785.1 Polyangium sp. 15x6 | reverse complement strand
AGTTTGCGGGAGGAAGGGGCGGCGTTTCCGGCGCGGCGGGGGCGGGTGTATTGGGCGAGGGTTTGGCCGGATGGGACGGGGGTGGCGCTGGCCGGGGGGCGGGTGCGGGTTCTTTCGGGGGATGGGGTGCGGGAGGGTTTGTCGAAGGAGGAGATTTTTGCAGGGGGGCGGGGCGCAGGGTCCGTGGCGGGGATTGGGAGGATCGGGGGGGCGGTGTGGGTGGCGCGGGGGGATGTGGGGCGGGTTTGGCCGACGGGCGGGACGGCTGAGGTTTGGCGGGGTCGGGTCTGGCCGGACGGCGCGGTGATGGTGGGGGGGAAGGCGAAGGGGATGTTGGTGGAGCTGTCCGGGGGGCGGCTGCACGTGGCGGGGCTGTCCGAGGAGGGGAAGGTGGGGGCGCCGGCGCTTTCGAATGGGCGGGCGCGGAGCGCGGCGTCGCCGGTGCGGCCAGGGTTTGCCGCGGTGGAGCGGACCGCGGGCGGGGCGATCGTGGCGGGTGTGGGGGTGGGCTCGGACGAGGAGGTGGTGGCGTTCGTGGTGGACGCGGCAGGGCGGCTCGGGCCGGTGGCGAAGACGTCGCTGAAGGTGCGGGCCGGGGAGCTGGGGGTGCGTTTGTCGGGGCTGCCGGGGGGCGGGGCGATTCTGTCGGATGAGGGGCGGCGGTACGCGGTTTGGCTGGACGAGGAGGGACAGGAGGTCGGGGCGGCGGCCTGGCCGGAAGGGGTGGCGGCGGGGACTTGTCAGGACGGGTCGCCGGGGCCGCGATTTTATCCGTCGATGAAGCCTGGAGGGTTCGCCGAGGTGGAGGCGCTTTCGGCGCCGGGGACGTGCGTGGTCGGGGAGCCGGGGTGGGCGGCGGATGGGTCGCTGCGATGGTTCGGGACGCGCGCCGAGGGGCGAGACGTGGTGCCGGAAGTGGGGCTGGTGCGGGGGCTCGCGGCGGCCGTGGAGCGAGCGAGCGCGGAGGCTCGGGAGGAGGCGGAGGAGGTGAAGGCGACGGCGCCGAGGCCGTGTCCGCCGGAGATGGTGCTCGTGCAGGGGAAGCTCTGCGTGGACCGGTTCGAGGCGACGCTCGTGGACGCGGCGAGCGGGGAGGCGCTCTCGCCGGATTTCCCGGTGACGCCGAATTTGATGGAGATCACGCTGGGGGATTGGTCGACGGGGCGGAGCCGCATGGGCAGCGTGCACGCGCGGGCGATGCCGCTTCCGCTCTTGCCGGGATGGCAGCGGGGGCAGAAGCTCGATGTGATGGCCGTGCCGCGGCGATTGGCTCGGCCGAACGGGTATTTGACGGGGCTCGTGGCGGAGAGCGCCTGCGCGGCGGCCGGGAAGCGGCTGTGCACGCTGCCGGAGTTCGTGCTGGCTTGCCGGGGTCAGGACGATACGCCGTTTCCGTACGGGGATACGTACGTGGAGGGGACGTGCAACGTGTTCCGCGAGGCGCACCCGGCGGCGATTCTGCACGACAATGCGTCGATCGGGCACCTCGATCCCCGGTTGAACCACGTGCGGGCCGGGGATACGCCGCTGTTCCGGAGGACGGGCGCGACGCCGGCGTGCCGGAGCCGCTGGGGGAACGACGCGATTTACGATATGGTCGGGAACCTCGATGAGTGGGTGGACGAGGGGAACGGGGCGTTCGCGGGCGGGTTTTACGCGCGATCGACGCGGTCGGGCTGCGACGCGGTGGTGACGGCCCATCCGCGGAGTTACCTCGATTATTCGACGGGGGTGCGGTGCTGCAAGGACGCGGAGCCCTGAAGGCGCCGGGATCGGGCGTCAGACCGGCAGGGGAGCAACGCCCCGTCGCCGTCGACGCACGACGAGCGAGGCGCCGAACGCGACGACGAGCACGGCGCCCGCCGAGGACGACGCCCCGGCCACCGCGCACCCGCTGCTCGTCTCCGTCGGTGTCGTGGTCCCGCCGCCCGGTCCGGGGTCCTCGCCCCGCGGGTCGAGACGCGCCGTTCGCACGAACAGCTTCGCGCCGTCGTCGTACGCGAGCGCGTACGAGCCGTCGGACGACGCCGCGAGACGAATATCGAGCGATGGCTGGGTCGTGATCACCGCCGTCTCTCCGCGGGGCGCTCCGTCGGCGTCGAGCGCGACGATCGACGCGCTGCCGCCGTTCGTACGATACGCGAGCGCGATGCTCGTGCCGTTCGTCGCGAGCCGTGGGTCGCGGATCCCCGGCGCCTCCGCGAGATTGTCCAGCGTGCGGATCTTGCCGTCCGCGGCGAGGAACCACCCGTGGATATGCTCGCGGTTTTCTCCGTTCTGGTCGCCGGGCGGGAGGATGTACGACCACGAGACGGCGAGCGCCCCGACGCCGGTGAGCGCCACCGCGATGCGCGCGTAAGTCGCGTCGCGGAAGCCGAGGAACGTCGGCTTCGGATTCGTGTTCGCGTCGTCGAGCGTGGCCAGCGCGACGTTCAGCGTCGGATCCGAATCGTTCAGCTGGAAGCCCGCGACGCACGGAGCGGCCCGACATGCGATGTCGACGAGCGGCGAGCCGGTCGGCCAGAACAACGTGCTCGACTCCCCTGCCTTCGGGATCGCGGCGACGGGACCGTTCGTGCACGAGAGCACGAGGCCGGTGCTCCGCGCCTCGAGCGCGAGCGGGCTGCACTCGACGAGGCCCTGCTCCGCGAGCCCGTATGTTTCGGGGTCCCCCACCGTCCCCGCTTCGTCGACCGCGAACAGACGTGTGCCGACGTTGAGACCATCGAGGTCTCCGACCGCGATGCGATACGCGCCGTCCGCGAAGACCGCGCGCACCGCGTAGAGTCGCGTCTCTCCCGAATAGACGAGGAACCGCGGGACGACGACGCCCTGCTCGGCGTCCACGATCGCGGCGTGGAGATCGCGCACGCCTTCGACCCACGTGACGAGCATCGACGAGCCGTGCACCGCGACCGCGTAGTCGTCGCGACGCTCGTCGAGGAACTCGCCCTGGCCCCCCGGAGGCTCGGATATCGCGGGGAGCGTCGCGCCGACGTCGATCGGCGCGCTCAATTCGATCGGATCGGCCAGCGCGATGGACGCGTGCGTGATGGCGATCGCGGAAAACAGACCCGCGAAAAGCGGGCGGCGAAAATGCGGACCAAGCGTGGAGAAGGCAAGCATGCCTCCTTGGACGCCGCCTCGTGACCCCCATTCACCTCACCGCGGCTGGATGACGGTCGGCGCGCGAACCCCTCCCCGGGTCCGCCTCCCGCGGCACCCGCTGAAATGAGCAAGCGTGCCAGCATATTCGCACATCGACGCGCGCCGCCAGGCCCCCGCGGGCTTATGTTGCCCATGTAGGTGCAGGGAGGTGTGCCATGCGGCTATCGGCACTGCTGTTGGGTACATTCGGCATCCTGGGGTTCTCCTCGTTCTCCTGCGATCGTGGTGACGTGGGGTTGGATCCTGAGGCTCAGGAAGGGAGCCTGTTGGCACAAGAAGAAGGGAGCCTGTCCTCGGACCGCGACGATGACATCGCGAGCGACAAAGGCGCCCTCATCGAAAGAGATGGAGATTCCGAGGTGGAGGCGGCTCTCACGGAGCGGCTCCCCATTCCGGTGAGGCGACCTGACCCCTGCGCCCGCTGGGGCGGCGCCGGGGCGCGGTGCGTTCCCGGCAGCCGGACGAACTGCTCCATATTCATTGTGGTGGGCGGCGGCTGCGCCTGCCTGCCCATCCCTTGTCCGCGGTCGACGACGCGCTGCCCTGGATCGGTTGCGTGCCCGTGAGCACGCGTCTGCGTGTTCATCCCTGCAAGCCGGTGAGCGACGCTCAGAGCGCGGCGATGTCGAGCACACCGCGGCGCGGGGCAATCATCGCCATCTCGTAACGCCCGATCGCGGCACGCCCGCCTGGCCCGGTGATCGTGTCGCCGTCGCCAACTGGGCACGCGCACGGTACGTGGACTCTCGGCCCCGCCGCGATGTGCTCTACCGCCGTGTCATAGAGGTAGTGGCCGACCTCCTCCAAGTCGAGGTCCTTGAAGTGGACCTGCAGATCGAGCATCCCGAGCGCGCATAATCCGAGCGTATCCATGACGAGCTCGCCGTCCGGCAGCTCGAAGAGCCTCACGTTGATTGCGCGGCGCACGCGATCAGCGCCCGCGAGCTTGGCGAGAAACGCTCCCGGTTCTTCAAACTTGCCGGTCGTGCACCAGTGGATCGCGAGCGGCGGTTGTGCCTCGACGAGGCTCGCGATTGACTCCAAGAGCAGGCGCACTCGATCGGGCGTCGCGAGCATCATCGACGTGAGCTCCCCGAAATCGATCGCGAAGCGGGCGTGGCTGCCGATCGCGGACGCGGCTCGCCAGCCCCACTCCCAGCTCTGCTGGTACTCGCCGACCGCGTAGGGCTCGATCGCTTTGGTGGTGATTCCGGACAACGCGGGGACCGCTCGGCCTTCGATTGTCAGCGTAATCGGACCGTGGACTCCGACCACTCCGTGCCGATCGCGCGGGGACACCCGGGCACCCCACAGCCGCTGCGTCAATCTCTCCTGCAGCGCGACCTCATTGACCTCGCGCTCCTCTGCGTACAGCAGCCGAACGTGATAAGGGGCGCGTCCAGGCTTGCAATCGCTCGTGTCGCTCATCTTGCCTATTCGACCAGCACCCAGGACAAATAAACCAGGATTTCCGCCTCCTCGGGGGCGTAGCACGCATCTCGTGCGGCGGTCAACCGTGTCCTTCCACACCGCGCGGAGACCCACTTCCCGCCCTGAGGTCCCCGTCCTCTATCTTGGGCGCTCGGGCAGGATCCGCTCGGTCAGGTACACCGCGCCGTCGCTCATCCGTCGCCCCAGGCACGAAGGGCAGAACCCGCGTCGCTTGCAGCTGAAACTCACCAATCGCTCGGACCCGCAACCTTCGCACGCCACACGAATGCCCCCATATTCGAGGAGCCCGCACCGGAGAGACGCCTCGACCTCCCGCACAAGGAGCGCGGGGATCGGCGCGGCCGGCGCGAGATCCGGGATGACGACCCGGAACGCTCCTCGGGTCTGCCTCCTGGTCCGACATCGCACCCGGAACCGCTCCTCGGGTCTGCCTCCTGGTACGACATCGCACCCGGAACCGCTCCTCGGGTCTGCCTCCTGGTCCGACATCGCACCCGGAACCGCTCCTCGGGTCTGCCTCCTGGTCCGACATCGCACCCGGAACCGCTCCTCGGGTCTGCCTCCTGGTCCGACATCGCACGCGGAACCGCTCCCCGGGTCTGCCTCCAAGTCCGACCTCGCACCGGAAGCCGTTCCTCAGGTCTGCCCTCGGGTCCCGCACCGGCTCCGATCCTGCTCCTGGGGATGGCGATCATGACCGCTCTCGGGTCCCTCTCCGCTCCTCGGGTTCATCTTCGACGGCTGTCTCGCGCCCGCCCCCGCTCCTCGGGTTTTCCTGTCGGTGCCGCACGGGCCTCGCGATGGCCGGCGGCGCTCCCGAGTTCGCAGCCCTCGACGACGACACCCTGCGCGGGCACCTCCTCGACGTGGGCAGGCGCCTGCTGGACCGGCCCCGGCGCCAGCGCTCAGGCGAAGAGCCGGCTGGAACGAGCGAGCAGCATCGTCGCGAGATCGCGTGTTCTGGTGCCGCAGCTCCCCCTCACACCTCGCCGTGGCTGGCTGCGGGGCGTCCTGTGTAGAATGCCTCATGCGCGAGATCGTGTCCGAGATCGACCAGGCGCTGCGGGCGGCGGGCACGCCCGCGCGCGCGGCGCAGGAGAAGCGTTACCTGAAGAGCGAGCTCGAGCACCTCGGCGCGGGCGTGCCCGCCGTCCGCGCGATCGCGAAGCGGCTCCGGCGCGAGCGCCCCGGGCTCGAGCGCGCGGTGCTCCTGGACGTCGCCAGCGCGCTCTGGGCCGAGCCCGTCCACGAGCGGCGGCTCTGCGCCATCGAGCTTCTGACCCTCTACGTGGACCGCCTCGAGGCCAACGACGCCGCGCTCCTCGAGCGGCTGCTCCGCGAGGCGCGGACCTGGGCGCTCGTCGATCCCATCGCGACCAACGTGGTCGGCGCGCTCGTCACGCACCACCCGAAGCTCGGGCGCACGCTCGACAGGTGGGCCCAGGACGAGAATTTTTGGATCCGCCGCGCGGCGCTGCTGGCGTTGCTCGTGCCGCTGCGATCGGGCGGTGGCGATTTCGAGCGGTTCGGGCGCTATGCCGACGCAATGCTCGAAGAGAAGGAGTTTTTCATACGGAAAGCCATCGGGTGGGTGCTGCGCGAGACCACGAAGAAGACGCCCGAGCGGGTGGTCGGCTGGCTCGGTCCCCGCGCCGCGCGGGCGTCGGGGATCACGATGCGCGAGGCGGTGAAGCATCTGCCGGAGCGAGACCGGCGGGCACTGCTCGCGGCGGGGGCGCGGCGCGGGGCCTGAGCGCCGACCGAGGCAGCAGCAAGGTGGAAGGTTGGCCCGCGACGCGCCAGCGCAAGCCCAAGCGGAGGCGGAGGAGAACGCCGAAGCGGAGCAGAAGCAGAAGCAGAAGCAGAAGAGCAAGGACAAAAGAGGGCCCGCGAAGAAGAAGGAGAGCTGCCGCCGCGGCCTCGGCATCGGCAGAAGAGGACCTGCCGACCGTGGACGACATCAAGGCGGCGGCGTCCGGACCGATCGAGACCTGGACGGATCCGGATGGTAATGTTCATTATTTCGACGACATCTGATCCGACGCGCTGCCCTCGCGCACGGGCCGGCGTCCGTGCGGAAACGGCAGCGAGAGCTGGCCCCTCGGTGCTCTCGGCCTCCTCGGCGGCCCGCGTGGGGAGAGCCCGACTCGAGCCAGTCCCGCCGCGATCGCTTCGGGCGTGAGCGCCACCGCCCGCCAGCGCATCTTGCCCGAGCATTCGGGGCACACCGTCACGTCAATCGCAAACACATGCCGCAAGAGCCACGCCCACGGCTTGCGGCGCATCTTGCCCGCGTCAAAACCCGACGGAGCCTCCATCTGCCCGAACAGCGATAGCTGTTCAATGCCTGGTGTCTTCCACGTCGCAGGGGCTCGAGGGGCGACCGCGGCTCCTCCGGTGTACATCGGTCATCGGCGTCGACCTGGGACCCGATCCTCGACACCACCTCGACGTTGCGCGCAAACACCGGGTTCGCCAACGTGCGCCTCATGCGGTCCCTGAACGACCTCAAAGAGAGGTGAGATGATCGCCATCACCGAACAATGGACCAGCGCCTTGAAGCCCGTCTCCCTCGGCATCGGCGAGCTCCGCCGGATGAGTTCCTCGACGTGCGCTGTTCGCGGTATGGCGGTCCTATGGACGGGGTTCGCGCAGGCCAGACGAGCTGCAGAACTTGTCGAGCAGGTCTTCGTCATGCGAGCTCCACGTGCTGCGGCACCCGGGATCGGCCTCGACATGGGCCATGAATGCGGCGCGGCACGCCTCGACCTCCCTTGGACGACAGAGGGGCAGGACGGGCTCCAATGCCACGATCGGGATCATTGATTCTGCGGGAGACGTAGCGACCTCGCAGTATTGCCGAGCTTTTTGCCGACCGATCTCCTGGCCGGCGTGAAAACACCGGACCTCGCACTCCTTCATCACGTCGCGAACCATGTCGCTCATCGCATCGATGATACCACGCAGCTGGCACGATCCATACACGCTGTACACGTTGACGGAGGGCCCGACAAAGGGATCGAACCGCACGCTGCGAGCGAACGACTCGATCCCGGCGCACGAGTGATGCCTGGAGAACTCCAGACGCAGCCGATGGGTGACCTCCGCATGGCCCAGCTTGTACCACCGCAGCGGGGCTCCCTGGGCACACCTATCGGAAGGAGCTGCGAACAATGGATGCGCCCCCAATGCCACGAGGGTGGCTCCGAGTGCGGCAATGGCGAATATGTTCGATCTCATGGCGATATCCTCACGAGCTCACGGCGCCTTCGCCTCTCGCTCCCCTCTGTATCTTTCATGAAGCCGAACGCCGAGATCGCCAGGAGAGTCGACGATGGGTCGTTCACCCCCTCGGATCACCCCAAGCTTTGCGGACTTTCCCGGCCGGTTTGCGGCGAGACCGCCACTTCAAGGCACCCCGCACGCGCGGCGCGCCTTTCCGCGGCTGCGCCCGGATGTCCCGAAAGGTCCTCCGCGCGTCGACCGCCACGGGCTGCAAAGGTACTGGCCCCTTGACGGGCGAGCATTGATTCGCGTCCCGCTCACCAGCGGACGGTGTACCGGCCGGGCGGGAACAGGCGCTTCGCCGGAATGGACAGATGGGCCCCGATGCGCCGGTTGAGCGGTGGGCCAGTCGCTCGGCACGGTGGATACCGTCGAGCTCGTCCTCGGCGCGCTGGAGCGCACCAAAGCGACGGAGGAGCACGTCGAGCAGATCCGCAAGCCGGTGAGCGACGCCGCGGAGAAGGCGAGGATGAGGCGTTTGGCGAAGCGGAATGCAGGTAGGAAGAAAAAACCCGAAGAGGAAACGAAGACGGGGGGACGACCGCTCTAGCCCGGGATCGAGGCCCTCCGCTTGCCGGCGATCGTCTCGGTCCGGGCCCGCTCGAATTTGGCGCGGTCGGCATAGGCCTTGAGCCTGCCGCCGAGCGCGACGTTCGCGACCGAGACGCCCATCGCCACGAGACGCGACTTCACCAGGATGTGCGCTTCTCCCTGCTTCGGGTGCTCCTGCGCCCAGCGCACGAATTCCTGCCGCACGATGCTGTCGTAGCCCGTGACGTGCTCCCAGTCGTGGAAGACCTCGATGTCGCCCAGCGTGATCGAGGCGAGGCGATCGAACGCGCGCATCACGTGCAGCGCGCAGTCGAGGTCCGCATGCCCGGAGACGCGGGTGAAAAACACGCCGTGCGCGGGGCTCGTCATGAGGAGCTCCCAGGCGTCCGTCTTCCAGGACTCTTTCCATTGCCCACGTTCGGACAGGGCGTCGGCCATGCTCGCCCATGGTGAGCATGAATCTCGGCGGAACGGAAGGGGGATCGAGGCATGGCCCTTCGCGAAGATGTACGTGTAAGCTCGCCCGGCGGGCCCCGTTCTCCCGCCACCGAAAGGATTCCCGATGCGTCGCCTCGCCCCTCTCGCCCTGTGCGCCCTCGCGCTCACCGCCCTCGAGGGCTGCGGCGCCAGCTACACGCCTTCCCGAAACACCCATTTCGAGATGGATCGCGAGGCCGAGATCGACGACGAGGACATCCGCAAGGCCTTCGAAGCCCGGCCCCAGATGCCCGCCGGCGCGATCCGGCTCGCCTATTACACGCTCGACCCGGACGTCGCGGGAGACCTGGAGAAAGTGCTCGGCACACTGCCCGGCGTCACCAGCGTCTATCGAATTCCGTCTTTGCTCGTCACGGGCCAGCGGCGGCTCTCCGAAGGGAATGGGTATCCCTACGAGCCGCCGCGCGAGGTCTCGCTGAAAAAGCTGCGCTTGCTCGCGGCGCGCGCGAACACGGACGTGCTCGTCATCGTGGATCACGGCTATCGAAGTCTCGGCGCCAATCCGCTCATCGCCACGACCGCGCTGCTTTTGCCCGTGCTCTTCGTGCCGTTCATCGATACCGAGGTGAAAGGGTACGTCGAGGCGTTCGTCGTGGATGTGCGCAATGGGTACCTCTACGGCCACCTCTCCGAGGAAGACACGCGCGGCGAGACGTACGCGACGATCTACGCGAAGAGCGCCAAGGAGTACGCCGACGAGCAATGGATCGATCTGCGCATGTCGCTGCAAAAACAGCTCGTGAAGCTGGTCGAGGACGAGCGCGCTCGCAAGCCCGCGCCGAGCACGCCCCCTCCCCCGCCTCCGCCCGGCGCCGCGGTCCCGCTCGCCGCGCCGCCGGCCGCGCCGCCCGGGGCGTCTCCGGTGCCCTGAAATCGTCGATGTTGCCCGATTGACGAGGCAGGCGGGTCTCGTCACATCGGAGGTATGCGACCCGTCGTCCCGAAGACCCTGCTCCTCGCCGCCCTGACGCTCGCCGCCGCCTGCCGCGAGCCTCTGCCCAAGGACAAACCGCCCAGCACGCCCACGGGCCCGATCGCCCCCGCCACGAACGAAGCGCCCGGGGCGGCCACGCCGGACGGCACGGCCGCGCCCGATACCAAGTCGGACTAGCGCTTCTTTTTACGCGGCTTCTTCTCGACCCCGGGCGCGTCCATGCAGCAGCGGAATCCCGTCGAATAGTCGTGGTAGGCCGGCTCGTGGGCGACCGTGGTGAACGAGCAGCCCGGGCCGTGCTCCAGGGTGGTGCTGAAAAACCCGCCCATGAAGATGCCATTTCCCACTTTCCAGGGCTGCTTCTTCCGCTCGACCTCGTCCCGCGCGAGGACGTCCTCGATATCGGAGTCGACGGCGTCGCTCACCCACTCGTGCAGGTTGCCGACCATGTCGAAGACGCCCTCGTCGCTGCCGCAGGTCGCATACTCGCCCGATTTCGCGAGGAAGCCGGGCTCGCGGTCGAGCCTCGGGTCGTTGAAGACCTCGTACGTCCAGGCGCCGCGGCTCCGGCCGTAAAACTTCTCGAGGAGGTGGAGCTTGCCGGTATTGCAAGCGCCGCGCTGGCCCTTGTTGCCGTATGGATACCGATAGCCCATGCGGCCCTTGCAAGCGCGTGTCCATTCGGCGCGGCTGCACAGGCGTTTGCCCGCGTGCGCGCAAGCCTCGGCGGCCTCGACGCGGCTGATGTAGGCCTGCGGGTAGGCGTCGGGCGCGCTCATGGCGAGGTAAAACGTGCCCTTCTCGGGGCGATCGTAATGGGGCCAGGGCGTCACGACGCCGTCCGCCGTCTTCGTGGCGAGGTGCGCCTCCCAGCGGTCGACGCAGTAGCGGCCGATCTTGATCGTCTCGGGAGGACAACCCGGCGGGGATCCGCCATCGACCTCCGCATCCGCGCCCGCGTCCGCAATCGCCGCCGTGGCTGCGTCTGCTTCCGCATCCGCGCCCGCGTCCGCGTCCGTCCCCGCGTCCGCCTCCGTCCCCGCCTCCGCGACCGTCTCCGCGACCACGGGCATCGTGGACGCCACGGGAGCGGCCTCCGTGGTGCTCGGCACGGCCTGTCCGCCGGTGGGTTTGTCCTCGAAGGAGGTGCACGCGGCGAAGGTGCACGCGGCGGTCAGCGTGAGAGCGGCGATGAAGAAGGCGGGGCGAGAATCGAGGCGCATGGGAAGCAAAAGCCGGAAACGCTCGAGGCCCCGGCGGGCCTTTCCACTATCGTTCTTCTTCGTATTTGAGCTCGACGTCCCCGACCCCGATCACGTCCCCGGGCTTGAGCGCCGCCGGCGCCGTGATCTTCTTGCCATTGACGAACGTGCCGCTGCCGCCGCCGAGGTCGGTCAGCCAGAATCTGCCGTCCTGCCCCACGATCGAGCAATGCTCGCGCGAGACGTCCTTGCCCTCGAGGCGGATCTGCGCTTGGTTCGTCTGGCCAATCGTGTTCGTGGTGCCTTCGAGGCGATACCCGTCTTTCGGGCCATTGCCTTGCACGACGAGCAGGCGGGCGCGGGGGAGGTTTCCCGCGACGGTGGCCATGGCGCGGCGGCTGAGCGGGCCCGCCAGGCTCGCGCCCGCGCGGCGGGAAGCCGCCGCGGCGCGGCCCGCCTGGGCCTTGCGGAAGAGGCGATACGCCGCAGGGTTCGGCTTCTTCGCGAGGACCTCCGCCTCCTCGGCGAGCTGCGCGATCGTCTCGCCGAGCGGCGTGCCGTCCTCTGCCTCCAGGTCGGCTTCGGCGCGCATGCCGTCCACGGCGCGCCGGAGCAGCGCCGCCGCCAGCTCGAACGAGCTCTGATCGGCGAGCGCACGCGCCGCGCTGCGCGCCTCCTCGGCGAGCGCGACGAGCACCCGCGCGCGCGCCGAAGGGTCGCGCTCGGGCTCCCCGGCCTGCACGTCGATGCCGATCGCGCGCTCGAGGACGTGCACGTCCGCCGCGCCCGGGCGGCGATGCGCGAGGCGCGCGCGCACGACGTCGAAGGCCCCGCTCGCCGAGGCGCCGGGCTCGATCGCGACCTCGACGATCAGCGACGCGTGTTCGCCCGGCTGGAGGTCCGGCAGCTCCACGCGCGCCGCGCCCATGGTCTTGCGCACGCGCACGTCGCCCGCGATGCGGATGATGTCGACGCCGCGCGCAGGCGAGATGTCGACCGACACGCCCTCGGCGACCGCGTCGCCCGTCGCGCCCACGGCGAGCGCGAGCTCGGTCGCGCAGAGCGCCGGATCACGCACGTAATAATACTGGCCGCCGCCCGCGACCGCGATGCGCCGCAGGATGTCCTCGTTGTGCTCTTCGCCGTAGCCGAGCGTGGAGACCGTCGCATCCTCGCGGAACGAGGCGGCGATCTCGGCGAGCGCCTCGGGGCGACGATCCCCGAGCGTCGGATCGCCGTCGCTGAGCAGGAGGATGCCACGTCGCTCCGCGGGCACGCGCGGACCGAGCGCGCTGCGGCTCGTGCGCAGGCCGCTCTCCATGTCGGTGCCGCCCTCGGGATCGATGCGCCGCAAGCTGCCCGCGAGCCTTCGCCGCGCGGGCGCGTCGAGCTGCTCGAGCTCCGCGACGACCTCCGCGCCTTCGGAGAACGACACGATCCCCACGCGATCGGTGGGATCGAGCAGCTCCACCATCCGCTCGAGCGAGCGCACGACTTGCTCCATCGGCTGACCCCACATCGACGCGGAGACATCGATCGCGAACACCAGCGCGAGGGGCGGCCGCTCGTGCCGTTCGTCCTCGGGGAGCGCGGCCGAAACCTCGATGACGAGGTGCGCGCGCTGCGTGGTGCCCGGAGGGACACTCCGGACATCGAGCGCGAGCGAAAGATCGAGGGCAGGACCGGGCATGCGCCCCCAAGAATACCCAGCAGAGGCAAGAGCGCGAGTCGAGATCGTTTGGGGGCTGCCAAAGACACGCAAGCGGGACGGAGCGCCGCGCCGTCGGGCGAGGGTACGGCCGACCATAACACTGCGATGGCGGCGAAAGCGTGAGCGAGCCCGGTGGGCGGGCGTCCTGCATCACGCAAACCGTTTTTTTCGGCCGAGAAAGCGGGTTGACCGGACGCGGAACCTCGGATTAAGACACCCCGCCCCCGCGATCGGGTGATGAGATCGATCAATGGTGGTGATCGGCATCTCGGAGGGGCGCCGGTTTTCTTTGTTTCGAGCGGCGGTGTGATGCGCGTCTGTATTTTCTTCGACGGCAAGAATTTCCACTCCGGTTGGCGCGACGAGGCGGGAGGCCGGAGGCTCGCGTTTCCCAGGCTCTCGCGCTGGCTCGTCGAGCGGGTGGGCGGATCGCTGCTTTGGGGCGCCTATTACTATACCGGCATCGAGATCGGCTCGGCCGCAGTGACCGAAGGGCAGAAGAAGCTCGCGGGCTTCCTCGACATGCTCGAAGTGCAGCCCGGCTTTTTCGTGAAGCGTTTCCCCCGCAAAACGACGATGTTCCAGTGTGCGGCCTGCGGAGCCGAGAACCGGTATACACAGGAAAAAGAGGTCGACACCTCGATGGTCGCGGACATGCTCCGCCTCGCGGCCGTCAACGCGTTCGACGTGCTCGTCCTCGTCTCGGGCGACTCCGATCACGCGCCGGCCGTGGAAGGCGTGCGGCAGCTCGGCCGCCAGGCCTACGTGTCGACGTGGGGGCGCGCGGGGCTGTCGACGCGGCTGCGCAAGGCGGCGTTCGATCACATCGATCTGCTCGAAGGGATCTCGTTTTTCGAGGATACCGAGGGCTCCGGCGCGCCCGCGCCGCCCGGGCCCGAGCCGCGCTGGGCGAGCGAGGACATTCCCCCCGCCGTGCCCACGCCGCCCGCAGGGTCGGCGCTCCGCGAACCGACGCCCCGCGAACCGACGCACGACGAGTGCGAAGACGCGCACGATGCCGACCCGGACGCGCCCGAAGCAGCGCCGCCCTCGTACGAGCCGTCGGAGGACGAGTCGGTGTTCATCGAGGAGCTACGCGCCGCCGAGCGCAGGCTGCGCAACGGCTACGTCGGGGCGAACTACTTCGTGACGCGCTGGCAGTCGAACCGGCTCGATCCGTCGCCCGACGCGCGCCGCCGCATGCTCGAGCACCTCGTGACGTCGCGGCTCATCGAGGTCTATCACGCGCCCGACGGAAACGCGGCGATCCGGGCCCGCGAGTAGGCCTTTTCAAGTCAAAGTTTCAGGTCAAAGGAAGAGGTCGCCGAGCAGCGGGAGCGCGCCCACGCGTACGTCCTTCGACGCGCGCGTGAGCCGCTCGGCGAGCGAGCCCATGCCGACGGCCGGCAGGACGCGCACGGGCTCGTGCAGCGGACGGAAGAAATCGTCCCAGTGCGAGAGGAGCACGGCCTCGGGCGAGACCGCGCGCATCACGCGCTCGGGCAGGTCGACGCCGCTGCGCCAGCCCGCCACGCAAAGCAGGAGCAGGTCGACGTGCCGCGGCGCGGGCTCGTCGGGCAAGAGCTCGGCGCTGCCGAGGTGCACGATCGTGCGGCCCGCGGCCTCGATTTCCACGCGGAAGACGGCCCCGCAGCGGTAGCCCTCGGCGCGGACGGGGACGGCGTCGCAGTCGTCGATGTCGCCCGGGAACGGCACGCGGCCGAGGGCGAAGCGCGAGTGCGCGCTCGGGACGAAGCGCAGGCGGAACGGGCCGACCTCGCGGACGATCGGGGTTTGTCCGGGCTCGCGCTCGACCACCTCGACGCGGGCCTCGGGCACGCCCGCGGCGCGGCAGAGCGCGGCCGCGGAGCGGGAGCCGAAGACGCGCGCGCCGGTGCGCTTGGCGATGGCGGGTACGTCGAGGGCGTGGTCGAAGTGCGTGTGGCCGACGATCACCGCGTCCGCGCGACCGATGTAGCGCCCGATCGCGCCGAGGTCCGGGGCGAGCGGGGAGGTGATGCATCGGGTGAGCGAGGCGCGCGTGACGTAGGGATCGAGCAGGAGGACGTGGCCCTCGCAGGTGATCTCGAAGCCCGCCGTGCCGAGCCAGCGGACGGTCACGGGGGAACGGCCGGGCGGGCCCTTCGGGGCGAGGTCATCCGGTCGGAAAAACAGGCTTTCGGGGCGCACGGGCGCGGGTATAGAGCATCGACCCGGTCGATGCTCGGAAGATCGCAAAGCGATCTTCCCTCGGGGGGTGAATCGGCCGGGCTTTGCCTGGCCGAGAGGGGGACGCGAGGCGTCCCCCTCGGGACAAGAGATGTGACGCGCTGCGCGGGGAATGGTTTTCCCTCAACGCCGGCCGATCGGGCGGAAGAGAAGGCCCGTCACGGCGAAGGCGATGGCGATGACGAGCAGGACGTGGATCCACGGGCCCGCTTCGTAGACGCCCGTCGCGGCGAGCAGCCAGGCGAGGAAGGCGCCGATGGTGAGTCCCCAGAAGACCAGCATCGCCCGGACCCGTTGCGAAGGGCGTGCCCGGCCGGAGTGGGAAGGTTCGTCGCGGGGATGGGGGCGGAGCCCAGCTTGTCCGGGCGTAGCCCCGCGCGTTGGATGGGGACGTTGCGGCAGCCTCTCGTGCTAGTGTCCCGCGCATGAGCGATGTCGTCTTCGACCTCGAGAACCCGACCGAAGAGCACCGGATGCTGCGCCAGATGGTGCGGAGCTTCGTCCGCGACGTGGTGGAGCCGCAGGCGGAAGAGCATGATCGCACGGGCACGCTGAACGTCCCCTTGCTGAGGCAGGCCGGTGAGCTCGGTCTGCTCGGGCTCACGATCCCGGACAACGACGGGGGCGCGGGGCTGGACGCCGTGGGCGCGGTGATCGTGCACCACGAGCTGTCGAAGAGCGATCCAGGCTTCTGCCTCGCGTACCTCGCGCACGCGGTGCTCTTCGTGAACAACTTCTACTACGCCTCGAACGCAGCGCAGCGCGAGCGCTGGCTGTCCAAGGTGATCTCGGGCGAGTGGATCGGCGCGATGGGCATGACGGAGCCGTCGAGCGGCACCGACGTGCTCGGGATGCGCACCGTGGCTCGGCGCGAGGGCGACGGGTTCGTGATCAAGGGCCACAAGGCGCTCATCACGAACGCGGTCGATGCCGACGTGTTCATCGTCTACGCGAAGGTCGACAACGAGGTGACGACGTTCGTCGTGGAACGGAACACGCCCGGGTTCTCCGTCGGAAAGAAGACCGAGAAGATGGGCATGCGCGCGAGCACCTTGAGCGAGTTCATGCTCGACGACGTGTTCGTGCCCGCGGAGAACGTGCTCGGCACGGTGGGCGGGGGCGTGCGCAACATGATGCGCAACCTCGAGATCGAGCGGCTCACGCTGGCGGCGATGAGCCTCGGCATCGCGGATCGCTGTCTCGACATCATGGTGCGGTACGCGGCGGAGCGGACGAGCTTCGGCAAGTCGATCGCGGAGCACGGACAGATCCAGCGCTACATCGGCGAGAGCTACGCGAAGACGGAGGCCGCGCGGGCGCTCGTCTACAGCGTGGCGCGGGATGTGGGCCCGGCCAAACGCAACCGCATCGGCACGGACGCGGCGAAGCTCTTCGCGGCGCCGGTGGCCAAGGAGGTCGCCGACAACGCGATGCAGGTCCTCGGCGGCTGGGGATACTGCAACGAGTACAAGGTCGAGCGGTTCCTGCGCGACGCAAAGCTCTTGGAAATCGGCGGTGGTACACTGGAGTCCCACCAGAAGAATCTGACCAAAGAGCTCCTGCGGAAGGTGAAGCAGGATTAAGCCACACAGCTCGAGCGATTTTCTTTCGACAACATTGCCTCGTCCTCCTACGATATCGTCAGCGTTGATGACGGATGGGGGATGGGTGGCCGTGACAACCTGTATCCTGTATTGCACGATGATCCGTTCTGTGCGATAGGGTCGATTCCAGGAAAGGATATGCCGCAGATGGAGCCGGTGCGGGATCCATAGGCGGCCAGGAGCAAGTTCGACGCCGGGTCGGCCTGCGTCCGAACGATTGAAATCATTTCGGCTGGGAGCTGGGTTCGTATGGACACATACGAGTCGAAGACGCCTGTTGGCGAGACAATAACAAAATCGACGAACGTTCTGCAAAAGGTCCCGACCGGTATCAAGGGTTTCGATGAAATCACGGTCGGGGGACTCCCGAGGGGGCGCACCACGCTGGTATGCGGCAGCGCCGGGGCGGGCAAGACGCTCTTTGCATTGGAGTTCCTGGTCCGCGGCGCGACCGAGCATGGCGAGCCAGGGGTATTCATCGCGTTCGAGGAGACCGCGGTCGAGCTCACGCAGAGCGTCGCCTCCCTCGGTTTCGACCTCGACGGGCTCGTCGCCAGCAAGAAGCTGGCGATCGACTACGTGCACGTGGAGCGGAGCGAGATCCTCGAGACCGGGGACTACGACCTCAATGGCCTCTTCGTGCGGCTCGAATACGCGATCGCGTCGGTCGGGGCGAAGCGCGTGGTCATCGACTCGCTCGAGACCCTCTTCTCGGCCCTCGGCAACGAAGGCATCCTGCGCTCCGAGTTCCGGAGGCTTTTCCGCTGGCTGAAAGATCGCGGCGTCACCGCAATCATCACGGGCGAGCGGGGCGACGGCACCCTCACCCGGCACGGAATCGAGGAATACGTCTCGGACTGCGTGATCCTGCTCGAACAACGCGTGCACGAGCGGTTTGCGACGCGATACCTGCGTGTCGTCAAATACCGCGGGACGATGCACGGGACGAACGAATATCCGTTCCTCATCCACGCCGGAGGCATCTCCGTCGTGCCCGTGACCTCGCTCGGGCTCACGCACATCGCCTCCGACGAACGCATGTCGACCGGCGTGCCGCGCCTCGACGCCATGCTCGGCGGAAAGGGAATCTTCCGCGGGTCGAGCGTGCTCATCTCGGGGACGCCGGGCACGGGCAAGTCGAGCCTGGCGGCGCACGCGGTCCAGAGCGCCTGCCGCCGCGGCGAGCGTTGCCTCTACTTCGCCTTCGAGGAGTCGCAGGGCCAGTTCGTGCGCAACATGCGCTCGATCGGCGTCGACCTGAAGCCCTGGCTCGATCAGGGCCGGCTCCAGTTCCACGCCTCCCGCCCCACGCTCTTCGGGCTGGAGATGCACCTCGCGAACATCCACCGGCTCGTCGAGGCCTTCGATCCGAGCGTGGTCGTGATCGATCCCGTGACGAATTTCGAGATGGTGGCGACGAACGCCGAGGTGCGCGCGATGCTCATGCGGCTCGTCGACTTTCTGAAGAGCCGCGGGATCACCGCGGTCTTCACGAGCCTGACGGCCGGCAGCGGCGCGCTCGAGGAGACGGACGTGGGGATCTCGTCGCTCATGGATACGTGGCTGCTCGTGCAGTTCCTCGAGGGCAGCGGCGAGCGCAACCGCGGGCTCTACGTGCTCAAATCGAGGGGCATGTCGCACTCGAACCAGGTGCGCGAGTTCCACCTGGGCTCGCACGGGATCGATCTGCTCGACGTCTACGTGGGGCCCGCGGGGGTCCTCACGGGGTCGGCGCGGCAGACGCAGGAAGCGAAAGAGCGCGCCGATGCGATCGCGCGGCAGCAGGAGATGGACCGCAAGCAGCGCGATCTCGCGCGGAAGCGCGCCCAGATCGAGGCGCAGATCCTCGCGCTGCGGGCCGAGTTCGAGGCAGAGGAGCAGGAGGTCATGGCCATCCTGGAGCAGGACAAACGTCGCGAGTTGGTCCTCGGCCGCGACCGTGAACAGATGGCCCGTCTTCGGCAGGCGGACCCGAACAAGCAGCAGAATGGAGGTGGTGCCGGATGACGAGCCCCGTGGACGTCCACCACGACGTGAACCCCGAGATCTGGGAATTACGTCTCTACGTCGCAGGCCAGACGAGGAAATCCCTCCTCGCGCTGGGCAACCTGAAGCGGCTCTGCGAGGAGCACCTCGCCGGGAAATATCGCATCGAGATCATCGATCTGCTCCAGCACCCGCAGCTCGCGGAAGGGGATCAGATCCTGGCGATCCCGACGCTCGTACGGCGGCTGCCCGAGCCGATCCGCAAGATCATCGGGGACCTGTCCAACGCCGAGCGCGTGCTCGTGGGTCTCGACATCCGGCCTCGTTGAGAGGACGACCATGGGGGGAAGCGAGCACGACGACGGGCGCAACGGAAAAACCCCCTCGGCGGTCGTCGGGGACGTGGACGACTTCTGGGCGCAGGCGCTCGTCGACGTGCCCCGGGAGACGTACGTCCTCCGGCTCTACGTCGTCGGCAATTCACCGAGATCGCGTGGGGCGATCCGCAACGTGCGGAAGCTCTGCGACGAGCACCTCGCCGGTCGCTTCGACCTCGAGGTGCACGACCTGAACCAGGAACCGTGGCTCGCGCGCGACGCGCAGATCGTCGCCGCGCCGACGCTGGTGCGGGAGCGGCCGCTGCCCGTGCAGCGTATCATCGGCTCGCTGTCCGACATCGAGCGTGTCCTCGTGGGTCTCGGCGTTTCTCCGAACCCGGCGGTGGATCCATGACGAAGAAGGACGACGAGGTGACCGCGAAGCCGGAGGCCCCGATCGTCGCGCACGACCTCCTCCTGCGCGTCGAGGAGGCCGAGGCGACGCTGGCCGCGATCCGCGCCGGCGAGGTGGACGCGCTCGTGGTCTCCGCCGACGGCGCGCCGCGGGTGTTCGTGCTGAGAGGCGCCGACCACGCGCACCGGACGCTGCTGGAGACGCTGAACGAAGGCGCGATGACGATCAGCGGGGACGGGACGATCCTGTTCGCCAACCGCCAGCTCGCCGAGATGCTCGGCCGCCCGCTCGGCAAGGTGCTGGGCGCCTCGCTGCGCGAGTGCGTCGGGCCCGCGGAGGCGGGGACGTTCGACGCGCTGCTCGCGGCGGCCAAGGGCGGGAGCGCAAAAGGGGAGATCTCGCTTCAGCAAGCGAGCGCGGCGCCGCTGCCGGTGATGCTGTCGATCCGGGACGCGGGCGAGGAGGACCCGACGTTCACCGTGGTCGCGACCGATCTGACGCCGCTCAAGGCCGCGGAGGCGGCGCTCCGGCAGGCGAACGACGAGCTCGAAGCGCGGGTCGCCGCGAGGACGGCCGAGCTCGTGAAGGCGAACGAGGCGCTCCGCGAGGCCGATCGGCGCAAGGACGAGTTCCTCTCGATGCTGGGGCACGAGCTCCGCAATCCGCTCGCGCCGATCCTCACGGCGGCGGAGATGATCCGCGTGGCGACGCACGGCGACGCGCGGGTCGAGCGCTTCCGCAGCGTGATCGAGCGGCAAGCGCGCAACCTCTCGCGGCTCGTGGACGACCTGCTCGACGTCTCGCGCATCACGCGCGGGACGATCACGCTGCAGACGAAGCTCGTGGATCTCGGGACCATCGTGCGGAGCGCGGTGGACGCGGCGCGGCCGCTCGTCGACGCCTCGGGCCACACGCTCCGGGTCTCGCTCCCGGCGGCGCCGGTGCTCGTGCAGGGGGATCCGACGCGGCTCGAGCAGGTGATCGTGAACCTCCTGAACAACGCGGCGAAGTACACGGAGCGCGGCGGCGAGATCGCGCTCTCGGTCGTGCAGGACAAGGCGTGCGTGACGGCGACCGTGAAGGACAACGGGATCGGGATGCCGGCGGAGCTCCTGCCGCGGGTGTTCGATCTGTTCGTGCAGGGTGAACGCGCGCTCGATCGATCGCAGGGCGGGCTCGGGATCGGCCTCACGCTGGTGAAGAGCCTGATCGCGATGCACGGGGGCACGGTCGAGGCGCGGAGCGAGGGCGTGGGCAAGGGCTCGGAGATCGTGGTGCGGCTGCCGCACGTGCTCTGCGACGCGCCGAGCGCGAAGGCGCAAGCCGCGGAGGAGGATCCGGGGAGCGTGCAGCGGGCGCTCGTCGTGGAAGACAATGCGGACGCGGCGGACATGCTCTCCGAGCTGCTCGGGCTCTGGGGCTACGACGTGCGGGCGGCGCAGAGCGGCGAGGAGGGCGTGTCGCTCGCGGCGACGTTCCGTCCGCACGTCGTGCTGCTCGACATCGGTTTGCCGGGCATGGACGGGTTCGAGGTGGCGCGGCGGCTGCGGGCGACGCGGCCGACGTCGCAGGCGCTCCTGATCGGCGTGAGCGGATACGGGCAGGAGGCGGATCGACGCAAGGCCGAGGAGGCGGGGATCGATCACCAGCTCATGAAGCCGCTCGATCCGCAGGTGCTCCAGGGGCTGCTCGAGCGCTCGAAGGGGCGGCGCGCGCGGAGGTCGTAGGGGCTCAAACGATGGGCACGAGCTTGTAGACGTCGACGTCGACGCCGGGGCTGTAGAGCGCGAGCGGCTCGCCGGAGGGCTCTGGCAGCCCCGCGGCCGCGACCATTCCGTCACGCCACGATTCGACCTTCACCTCGTGGAGCGGATACGGCACGTGATGCACGCGCCCGAGCGACAAACCCGAGCGGGTGCGGGCATACAGGATGTATCGCTCGGCGAAGAAATGCGTCAGCGTTCCGGGTTTGGCGGAGCCGATCGATTCTCCGATGTGGTAATGCGCCTCGAATTCGGCCGGCGTCGGGCCGGGGAAGAGGCGCTTGCTCCGGTAGTCGACGGTATTCTCCGCGATGTCGAGCTTCATCGAGGCGCGGTGGTAGGGCAAATGCCAGCCGGCGCGCGCGACCGCCACGGCGATCGTCGCGGCTGCGTCGAGGCTGAAGAACCAGACGCCCGGATCCTTGCCGCGAAAATGCACGTACGTGCGGACGTTGAGCTCGTGGAAATGCGAGATCCCCGGGACGGACGGGGACCAGCGCGGCGCGACGTCGCGCATCGTGAAGGGCACGACCCCGACCCACGCTTTTCCCTCGAACGTGTCGACCGAGAGCTCGGGAGGCAAGAGCCTCGTGATCGCCTCCGCGGGCACCTCCCAGTGCAGGAACAAGAGGGTTCGCCATCGCTGGAAGCCGGCGGGCCGGCCCGGCGGACGTAGGGCCGGAGAGAGGCGGTCGATCATGGCGGGGAACATGGTACCTCTTCCCGCGCTTGACGCGCCCCTCCGAAGGGACGAACGGAGAGACCCGTGACGCCCGAGCAAGCCATCCAGGAAGCCACGAAAGGGAACTTGCGGCCCGTCTACCTCGTGCTCGGCGAGGAGCGGTACCTCGCCGACAAGGTCGTGCACGCCCTCAAGGAAGCGACGATGAAGGGCGGCATCGCGGGGTTCAACGAGGACAAATTCACGGCCGGCGAGTCGAACGTGGACGCGGTCCTCTCGGCCGCGAAGATGGTGCCGATGATGGCCAAGCGCAGGTTCGTCCTGGCGCGTGGCCTCGAGCGCTGGGAGAAGAAGGGCGAGGGCGACGACGACGACGGCGGCAAAGGCGCCGCGGAGGGCAAGCGCGGGGTGAAGGACGGAAGTCCGCTCGACGCGCTCGCCGAGTACGCGAAGGCGCCGGCCTCGAGCACGGTGCTCGTGCTCTCGGCGACGAAGCTCCACGCGCAACGCAAGATCGTGACGGCGGCGAAGAAGGAGGACTTCCTCGTCAACTGCGAGCCCGTGAGCCGCAAGGCGCTGCCGACCGTGGTGCGGCAGATGTCCAAGGAGCGCGGGCACGACATCGCGCCGGACGTGGCCGATCACCTGGCGGAGATCGCCGGGCCGGAGCTCGGCTACGTGGCGGACGCGATCGAGCGGCTGAGCTTGTTCGTCGGCGAGGGCAAGCCGATCACGGAGGACGCGGTCGTGACGATGGTCATGAAGGTCCGGCCGGGCTCGGTGTGGGACCTCGTCGACGCGCTCACGCGGCGGCGGCTCGACAAGGCGCTCGCGGTGCTCGCGGAGGTCGTGGATTCGAAGGACGGGGGGCTGCCGCTGCTCGGGCTCGTGGCGTCGAACGTGCGGAAGATGGTGAAGATGGATTCGGCACTGCGGGCGGGGGCGAACGTGAACGAGGCGGCCGCGCGCGCGGGCATCCCGCCGTTCAAGGCGCAGGAGACGGCGCAGACGTTGAAATCGCTGCCGCGGGGGACGCTCCCCGCGTGGGTGCGCCTGCTCGCGGAGGCGGATCGAGCGCTCAAGGGCTCGAAACGCTCGCCGCAGGCGGTGCTCGAGACGATGTTGATTTCGATGTGTCGGTGAGACTCAGGCGGGAGGCGAGGCTTCGAACGCGGCCTGGGCCGTGGCTTTTGGAGCCTCGCTTTCGCCGCTTTCCTCCTCGGAGGGCAGCGTCGGCATCCACTTGCCGAGGCGCTCGAAGGCCGACGAGATATCGCCGCGCACGCGCTCGCGCAGGGTTTCGAGGTCGTCCATCGTCATGCCTTTCACGTCGATGGGCGGCAGGACCTCGATGCGGGCCTGGCATTTCACGCCGAAGACCCACGAGTTCTTGGGAATCGCGTGGCGCGTGCCGGCGACCGCGACCGGCAGGATGGGGATGCCCGTCTCGAGGGCGAGGCGGAACGCGCCGTCCTTGAAGGGCTTGATCTCGCCGTCGGAGGAGCGCGTGCCTTCGGGGAAGATCATCACGCTCATGCCGCGGTCGAGGTACCATTTGCAGCGCTCCATCGCCGATTTCGCGCTCTCGCGCTCGCCGCGGCGGAGCGGGATGTCGCCGGCCATGCTCATCATCCAGCCGAGGCCCGGGACCTTGAAATTGCTCTCCTTCGAGAGCCATTTCATTTCCCACGGCAAATAGCTGATCGCCGGGATGTCGGCGATCGACTGGTGATTGGCGACGACGATGAAAGGCCCGCTGTTCGGCGGCCGCTTCCAGCCGGAGACCTTCACGCTCCAGAGCGGATTCAGGCGGACGAGCATCGTGCCGCAAATGCGGAAGAATCTGCCCGTGATTTTGCGGACGCGATCGAATGGTGCGGTCGTGACGAACACCGCCGCGACGGCGCCCGTCGACACGGCCACGACACCCATGATCTCGAACCAGTTCCAGAGCGAAACAAGCTTGGCCTTCATGAGGGAAGGCCCATCTTTACCCGACCCCAGAATCGCGGGCAAGAGGAGGGAAGGGCATTTTCGGGCATGACGCAATGCGCGTCTCGCACTGCGTCGTTGGATTTCGTGCAATCGTGACGAGAACCTGACAGAACGAAGGCGAAAACCCTACATTCGTCTCGCGAGGCGGTTATTTTTTGCCGCCCTTGCCACCGCCGCCACCCTTCGCGTCACCGCCGCCGCTCTTCGAGCCGCCGCCGCCGCTCTTGCGGTCGCCGCCGCCCTTCGCGTCGCCGCCGCCGCTCTTGCGGTCGCCGCCGCCCTTCGAGCTCGGGCCGCTGCTCTTCACGCTGCTGCCGTGATCGTAACCGCCCTTCGCGCTGCGGCCGCGATCGTCGTCGCCGCCGCCCTTCGCCTTGCTGCTGCCGGGGTGCTCGGCGTCGTCCCGCTTGAAGCCGCCGCTGTCGCGGGCGAACGTCCCATCCTGGCCGAAATGCCGGCCGTTGTTGCCCTTCCTGCGGTCGTCGTGGTCGTGGTCGTGGTCGCGGTCGTGGTCATGGTCGTGCCGGTGGTGCACCTTCACGTGAGCGCGGCCGTAGCAATCGACGTCGCTGTCGAAGCCGCCCCGGAGGCTGAAACGGATGCGCGGCGCGGCCGCGATTTTGACCGTAGCGCTCGGGGCGTACACGCGAATGCCCGGACGATATCCCCAGATCGCCGCATGCGTGACGGAGCCGATGCTGAGCGACGCCGTCACGCGCAGCGGATTGAGCAGCGCCGCGGAGGCGCCGAGCTTCGCCGAAAAATAGAAGCCCGACGGCTCGGGGTCGAAATTCACGAACGTGGTCTTCTCGGCGACGAAGCCCATCCTGAGCTTGCGCGACTCGATCCGCACGGGCTTGAGGTCCACGTCGAGCACGTACACGCGCGTCTCGCCCGAGTCCGCGTCCGCGACCATCTCCAGCCGATCTTCACCCACGATCTGGATCGTGCCGCCGTGCGGGCCCACGGTCTCGTCGGGCAGCTTTGCCTCGGCCGTCACCTTGGCGCCCGCCACGAGCTCCGCCGTGCCGCCCACGGGCACGTGCATGACCCCGACCCAGGGTTTGCCCGAGACCGTCACCGTGTAATTGACCTCAGTGAGATCGGCCTCGAGCTTCGGCCCGGCTGCGACGAGCAGGCCCGTCTTGGCGTCGAGCACGAGCGGCACCGTCTTCGGCTCGCTCCCCTCGACCTTGTAGATGAGCGAGCCGCTGACGTCTTCCTTGACGCGCCCGGTCGCCGTGGCGGTGACCGCGGCCTTCACCTGGCCGTCGGTGTCGATGCGCCAGGCGACCGTCCCCTCGTCGTGCTCCTCGACCAGCGCCTCCGCCCCGAGATCCGCGTTGACGACCGCCTCGGCCTCGACGTTGACCGCTGCCGGCGCCGGGGCCTCGGAGCTGCTGCTGCTGCAGGCCGACGCGAACACGAGAACGAGAGACGCGAGCGATACGTGCGCGAAACGGGTCATGAGGTTCCCTCCGTCCTTCTCTCCGTGCATACACTGCGCCTGACGGAGAGATCATCAAAAAGGTCCAAATCCCCTCGAAAAGACCTCGCATCGGCACGGTTTCGACGCTATCCGGTCACCACAGAGACCACCCGACGAGACCAACCTCGCATTCATTGTTGCAGACAGGACGGCCTTTTCCCATTTCAACGGCCCTCAATGGCTGCGACAATGTTATGGCGCACGCGCTCCGGCGGCGGCCGCGTCCGTCCGCGGGCGTCCGGGAGGCGTTTCGCCGTTCGCTGGGGGGTCTCGGGAGGCCGTGCTAGGTTCGGCGCCGATGACGACCCAAGCTGGATCCTCCCTCACCGCCATCGTCCTCGCCGCCGGGCAAGGCACGCGCATGAAGAGCACGAAGCCCAAGGTGCTTCACCCGCTCTGCGGCCGGCCGATGGTCGACTACGCCATCGAGGCCGCGCTCGCCGCCGGATGCGGGGACGTCGTGGTCGTCGTGGGGTATGGCCGGGACGAACTCGCCGCGCATCTGACGAAGGCGTTCGGCGATCGCGTGCGGACGGCGGTGCAGCAAGCCCAGCGCGGGACCGGGGACGCGGTGCGATCGGCCCTGCCGACGCTGGATCCATCGGCCGAGCGGGTGCTCGTGCTCTGCGGGGATACGCCGCTGCTCGATCCGGCCGAGCTCGTGCGGCTCGCGGGCTCGATCGAGGGCGGCGCGCCGCTCGCGATGCTGACGGCGATGACCGAGGATCCGACGGGCTACGGCCGCGTGCTCCGGGACGCCGAAGGAAAGATCCTCGCCGTGCGGGAGCATCGCGACGCGACGGAAGAGGAGCGGCGCGTGCGCGAGGTGAACACGGGCGTGTACGTGGCGCGGGCGAGCTTTTTGCGAGAATCGGTGGCGGGGCTCTTGCCGAACAATGCGCAGGGCGAGCTTTATTTGACGGATATCGTGGCCGTCGCGGCGAAGGCGGGCGGGGTCGCCTCCGTGCAGGCCGAGAGCGCGTCGGCGCTCGTGGGGGTGAACGAACGGGCGCAGCTCGCCGCGGCCGAGGACATTCTTTACGGGCGCATCGCGGACCGGATCCGGCGCGCGGGCGCGACGGTGCGGGCGACGGCGCGGATCGACGCGACCGTGGTCGTCGAGCCGGACGCCGTGATCGAGCATTACGTGGTTCTGCGCGGAAAAACCCGCGTCGGCGCGAATGCGAGGATCGACGTGGGCTCGGTGCTGACGGACGTGGAGGTCGCGCCGTCGGCCCTGGTAAAACCTTATTCGATCGCGAGCGATTCGACGATCGGCGAAAATGCGCAGATCGGACCCTTTTCGCACCTGCGCCCGGAGAGCCGCATCGAGGCCGAGGCGCACATCGGCAATTTCGTCGAGACGAAGAAGACCGTCGTCCGCCGCGGGGCCAAGGCCAATCACCTCGCGTATCTCGGCGACGGCGACATCGGCGAGGGCGCGAACATCGGCGCCGGGACCATCTTTTGCAATTACGACGGATTCAAGAAGCACCGCACCGAGATCGGCGCGGGCGCGTTCATCGGCAGCGATACGCAGATCATCGCGCCGGTGCGCATCGGCGTGGGCGCGTACGTGGCCACGGGCACGACGATCACGCGCGACGTGCCCGACGACGCGCTCGCCATCGCCCGGCTGAAGCAGGAGAACAAAGAGGGCTACGCCTCGAAGCTCAAGGCGCGGCTCAAGGCGAGCGTGACGAAGAAGCCGTCGGGCGGCTGAACGTCACTCGGCGTCGATGTTGTTGTCGGCGGAGGCGAGGAGCGCCGCATCCAGCGGCGGCAGCGAGTGCCCCATCCGCACCCGCTTCGCCTCCAGATACCCCTGGCTGAACGGGTTCGTCTCGACGATCGAGGGCTCGCGCGCCTCGACCCGCGTCCCGAGCTGCCGCAGCGCCTGCACCTTGAGCGGGTTGTTCGTCATGAGCTGGATCGAGGCCACGCCGAGGTGCTCGAGCATCGCCGCGGCCGGCGCGTAATCCCGCGCGTCGTCCGGCAGTCCGAGCAGCCGATTCGCGTCCACGGTGTCGTGCCCCCGCGCTTGCAGGTCGTATGCGCGGATCTTGTTCGAGAGGCCGATGCCCCGGCCCTCCTGGCGCAGGTACACGACAACGCCCTGCCCCCGCCGCGCGATCTCGGCCTGCGCCGCCTCGAGCTGACCGCGGCAGTCGCATTTCAGCGAGCCGAAGACCTCGCTCGTCAGGCACTCCGAGTGCACCCGCACGAGGACGGACGACCGTCCACGCACATCGCCCATCACCAAGGCCACATGGTCCGGAGAGAGCCCGCTCTCGGCGGTCTGCTCACCGTACCGGAACACGATCATCTCGAACAAACCCGTCTGCGTCGGCACCGGGGCCTTCGCCAGGATCTCGAGTCGAGGCCGTATCACCATGTCGGGGACGTACATCTCGCTCTCCTCAGCGTTTACGTGGACGTATATAGCATCCCCCGGGCGCTCCCAGAACCTCGGGATCTCCGGGGACGGCTTACGTAGCGTAAGGCCCGGGGCGTGACAAGGTCGGGGGCGCCCGTACGCCCCGCGCAAAGATTCCAGAAGGACAAACCCGAAGTCGCTGCTCGGCCGCTTTTTTCCACTGCCGAGCCATCACGCTCCGCTTTCGAGCACACTCTCGACGCCGGCACGACCCCGTGACAGCCGCGCCTCCTCTCCCGTCAGAAAGAAGCCCCGAAGACCCCCCGCATGAGCCACCTGCCGACGCTCGTCGTATTCACCGCGACCTACGTGCTGATCGCCTTCCGGCGCCTGTCGCTCCTGCCGATCGGGAGGCCCGCAGGCGCGCTCACGGGCGCGTGCCTGATGGTCGTGCTCGCCTCGATCGAGCCGCGCTGGGGCATCGACACGAAGGCCGCATTCGCCGCGGTCGAGCCGAACACGATCGGGCTGCTCCTCGGGATGATGCTGCTCGCCGCCGCCCTCGCCGAGGCCGGCTTCTTCGAGATGGCGGCGTCGTTCCTGCTCCAGCGAAGACCCTCGCCGGTGGGCCTCTTGTACGGCACGACGATCGCCTCGGGCGTGCTCTCGGCCGTGCTGGTGAACGATCCAGTCTGCGTGCTCTTCGCGCCCGTGGTCGACGCGACGGCGCGGAAGGCGGGCCTGCCACGCGTGCCGTACCTGCTCGCGCTGGCGATGGGGGCGAACGCCGGCAGCGCGATGACGCTCGCGGGAAACCCGCAGAACATGCTCGTCGCGCACCTGTCGGGATTGTCGTACCGGAGTTATTTGATGCGCGGAGGTCCGGCCGGGTTCCTCGCGCTCCTGGTGACGGCGGCAACGCTGCACTTGCTCTTCCGCAAGCAACTTCGGCCCACGAGCGCCGCGTCGATCGACGCGGACGCAAGCCCAGCCCCACGATCACGCAGCGAGCTCGCTCTCGCGCTCGTCGTGCTCCTCGGCGTCTCGATCGCGTTCCTCGCTGGCGCGAACCTCGCGTTCGCCGCGCTCACGGGCGCCGCCGCGCTGCTCGTCCTTCGAAGGCGTGATCCCGCGTCGCTCTTCTCGAGCGTGACGTGGACCGTGCTCGTCTTCTTCGGCGCGCTCTTCATCGTGGCCGCCGCGTTCCAGCGCACGGGCCTCGTCGACGAGGCGCTCGCCGCGGCGCGGCCGTTCATCCCGGCCGAACGTGGCGCCGCCATGGCCTCGCTCTCGGCCATGTTCGCGCTCGGCTGTCAGGTCGTCAGCAACGTGCCCTTCATCCTGCTCGCCGAGCCGATGATCCGCACGCTGCCCGATCCCACGCTCGCCTGGACCGTGACGGCGATGGCCACGACGCTCGCCGGCAACCTCACGCTCCTCGGCTCCGTCGCGAACATCATCGTCGTCGAGGCCGCGCACGCGGAGGACGAGATCGGGTTCGTCACGTACCTCCGCGCGGGTTTGCCCGTGACGGTCGTCTCGATGGTCGTGGCGATCGGGTACTTGCTGCTCGTGGGTTAGTCGGTCGCCGACGAGAGGAGCGCGTTCAGCACGTGGCGCGCATAACGCCCCTCGCTCTCGCTGAGCCCGTGGTTCGGATCGGTCACGCACGTCCAGAACACGGCGTTGATGACGGTCTGGAGCATCAGGCGGAGCTTCGTGGCCTCGGGATCCATCGTCTCGGTGCAGATCGCGCGGGCGAGGTGGCCGAGCGCGCGCTCGACCTGGGTGTTCTCCTCCTCGCTCGCGAGACAAACGACGCCGAGCGACGACTCCTCCTCCGGCGCGAGCCTGAGCGGGAAGCACAGGATCCAGCGGTAGTGCCGCGCGAAGAGGCGGTGATGATCCGGGCTCGGCTGGTAGATGATGCTCGTCGTCGCGTGCGCGTCGCGATGCCACGCCGCCGCGATGTTGAAGCGGAAGGCGTGGCCCGCGACGCCGCTGCCGCAGGTGAAGCGCGCGGCCCAGGACTGCGGCCAGAACTGGCCGAACGCCGGGCAGAGCACGCGCAGGTTCGCGTCCCAGATCATGCCCATCCACGACCCGCGCTCCGAGAGCAGTCCGCTCCGCACGATCGGCGCGGTCTGCACGCCCCACGGCGAGGCCGTGGCGATCTTGTAGATCGAGTTGCCGACGGCCTCCGTGAGCTTCGCCGAGAGCGAGTGGTTCGACATCGGTTTGCCGCAGCAGCGCTCGAGCAATGCGCGCGCGGTCCACTTCGCGGCCTCGGGGTACTCCTTACCGGCGCCGCCCGGTCGATACGCGAGCGAGTACCGGTAGCCCACGATCGGCCCCGGGATCTTGAGCTCCACGTGCGTCTTGCCCACGATGAAGTGCGAGCGGCACCGCTCCTGCTCGAACTCCACGGGCTCCCAACGCTCCTCGCCGAATTGCTCGTAGCAGCGCTCGACCATCGGATACGCGTCCTCGATCGTCGCCCCAGAGCTCTCCGCGAACACGAGCGCCAGCGTGAGGTGGTCCGACTCGAAGCGGACGACGTGCGAGCGGACGTCGTAGCCGTCGATCAAGTTGGGGTACCAACGATCACGTTTCTCCAGCAGATTCAGCTCGGCCTGCGTGAGCGCGACCGCGTTCGAGAGGTGGTAGCTCCACGTGAGGTATCGCTCGGTTTTGTCGGCGCCCTGCAACATGAAGCGCACGCGGCCGCCGCCGAGCGGCTCTTCCTTCACCTCGCGACGGCCGCGCCACGTGGTCGCGCGCGGCTCGGCCTGGACGTTGTTGTAGGGCGGCTCGAGCACGGCGATCGGCGTCTCGACGGGCGCCACGAAGTCGCGCAGCTCCACCTCGACGAGCGCGATGCCGTCGTCCCCGACGCTCCAGATCCGCGTGTGCTCGCGCGCCTTCACGAAGCGCTCGGCCTGCGCGACGGGCTCCCAGTTCACCTCGAAGTACTTGCGCTTCGGCTCGAGCGCGTACTCGCCGGCCTCGCCGTCGCGCTCGTACACCTCGACACTGACGGTGCTCGGGCTGAGCCGCACGACCGAGAACTGGTTGCCCACGGCGCCGGGGCGCTCGTGCGCGGCCGAGCCGAGCGATCCCGTGGAGATGA
Organism: Polyangium sp. 15x6; assembly: GCF_029960785.1. Classification (GTDB taxonomy): domain Bacteria; phylum Myxococcota_A; class Polyangia; order Polyangiales; family Polyangiaceae; genus Polyangium. Next base: position 33,026 of record NZ_JASBQE010000071.1, on the reverse strand, counting down.
TGACGAAGCGGCTCTTGAAGAGCTCGACGAGCTTCGAGCTCTCCTGGTGCGTGTGGCCGTGGAAGCCGATGCGGAAGCCCGCGGCGTAGAGGGTGCCTACGTCCTGCAGCGTAAGGTAATCGGGGCGCCCGCGTTCACTGGTGAAGCCATGGTGCCAGACGGCGACGCGCAGCGTGTCCCGATCGAGGCCGTTCGCGAAGTCGCGCGCGGCGGAGACGGCGCGCGTGGAGATGGCGGCGCCGGTCCAGTACTTGTCGTTCCGGTGGCAGGAGTTGAAGCCGAAGAACGCGACCTTTTCCTGGGGGAAGACGTGCGCCGACCAGTGCTCGCGCTCGTTCGAGTCGAGGAGATCGAAAGCGCGGCCGCGTCCATCCAAGGACTCGCCGTAGAAACGGTCGAAGAATCGCTGGACGTTCGCGAAGCGCTTGTTGTACTCCGCGCCCGCCCGCAGCTTGACGAGGTCGAGGTGTCCGTAGCGGCCCACGTCGATGCGCAGATCCGAGAGATCCGGCGAGCGCTTGAGCCGCTGCATCTCCTGCTCGAGGAGGTCGAAGTCGTGCGCGGTGCGCAGCGAGGTGACGCGCACGGGCTCGCCGATGTCGGCGCCCCAGTCGACGTCGTGATTGCCCGGAACGAACACGACGCGCGCGCGCTCGCGGTTCACGACGAGCGGCAGGACGCGGTGCTCCGCGAACTCGAGCAGCTCGTCGTACTCCGCGGCGCTCCCGCGCTGCGTGAGATCACCGCTGACGACGACGAAGTCGAAGGGGGCCGGGTGCAGCGTGCCCAGCGCTTGCGCCGGGTGCATCCACACGTCGTCGAGCGTTTGCCCGGACTCCGTGACGTGAAGATCCGACAGGTGGAGGATGTACATTCGGTCCCAGCGCTACGTCGACGCGCGGACCGCTTCGGAAGTTCTAGCGGCCGCTCGCGGTCCGTCGCCTCGAGGTCGACGGGTTGGAGGATGGCACGGACTCGCGTTGTGTGTTCGGCGCGAAAGAGCCGGACAGGAGCTCCTTCGTGTACCGGATGGCCTGCATGGCCACCGTCCGGTCGATGACGAAGGGTTCACGAACGAGGACCACTGCATCCTGAAACGCCGCTTCGCGAGGAGCAACAGCGACGGCCGGGGCGTGAGGTCGGTTCTTGGCGCTCATCGTTCATCTCCCGAAAGCCGATTTTTCAGATTTTCCAGGGAACCTTGCCCCGGAGGCAAGAAAAGAAGGTTGCCGGTGGGTGGCGAAGAGGGGCGAGGCGCGAAGGGAGCGCCGCGTTTGCCCCGGCACCGAGTGTGCGCGGCGCGATCGTCTCTCGGATCGCGGCAGCGTGACACCCTCGGCCCCCAGCGGTCGGCATGCGCCAATCCTACACGATGTGCAGAAGAAGCAACCCTCCCGCGTAGCGCTTTGTGCACGTTCGTGTCGCCCGAGGCGAACCCCCCACCGTCCAGGCTGCGGAATACTCTTTGCAGCATGAAGTCCTCGCGGCGCACCTAAAGCCGAGCCTCCCAAACGGCAACAGCTTCGATCGATTTTTCTGCCGGGACGGGAGGGCGCAAGCCCACGCGAGCGGCGGTCGGTGGAGTTTCCACCCGAGACTCGTCGCGTCAAGCGTGAGGCGGAGGCGGGACCGGCTCGGCGAGCGGCGGCGAGGACGCGCGACGGAAGCGCGCGAGGCGCGTCGCGATGCGGTCGGCGACGACGTAAAACGCCGGCACCACGAGGAGGCTCAGGCCCGTGGAGATCACGAGGCCGCCGATGACCGCGATCGCCATGGGCGCGCGCACCTCGCTGCCCTCGCCGAGCGCGAGCGCCGAAGGGACCGCCGCCATCAGGGTCGCGATGGATGTCATCAGGATGGGCCGGAGACGAACCGGGCCCGCTTCGAGCATCGCGTCGAGGGCGTTCTTGCCGTGGTTTCGGAGCTCCGTCGCGTAATCGACCAGGATGATCGAGTTTTTCTTCACGATCCCCATCAAGAGGACGATCCCGATCATGCTGAAGATGTTGAGCGTCTGCTTCATGAGGAGCAGCGCGAACGCGGCGCCCGCGACGGAGAGCGGGAGGATCGTCAACACCGTCACCGGGTGCAGGAACGAGTTGAACTGCGACGCGAGCACCATGTACGCGACGATGATCCCGAGGATCAGCGCGAAGATGAGGCCACCCATGGACTCGCGGAAGGCGACCGACGCGCCGCCGAGCACCACGTGGTAGCCGGTCGGTACGTCCTTGCCGAGCTTCTCCACGAGCGCGAGGGCCTCGCTCTGCGACTTGCCCGGCGCGACGTTGCCGAAGAGGGTGATCGCGCGCTCGCGATCGCGGCGCGTGATCGCCTGGAGCGCGGGCTGCTCCTCGTACTTCACGAGCGTCGAGAGCGGAACGAGCTCTCCCGTTTTCGCGCGGACCTTGAGGCGCGAGAGATCCTCGGGCCGCGAGCGCTGATCGGCGAGCAGGCGCATGCGCACGTCGACGCGTCGCCCGCCCGCGCTGTACTTGCCCACGCGCGTGCCGCCGACGAGCGCGTTCAGGGTCGTCGCGATCTCCTCGACCGAGATGCCGAGATCCGCGGCGCGCGCGCGATCGGGCACGATCCGTAGCTCGGGCATGCCGAGCTGGTAGTCGGAGTCGAGGTCGACCACGAGGCCCGCTGCCTGGAGCTCGGCCTTGATGCGCTCGCTGTGCGAGACGAGCTCACCCCACTCGGGCCCGCGGATCGAGAACTCCACGGGGAAGCCACGCGACGCGGTGAAGCCCGACTGCGAGAGGTCCTGCACGATGGCGCGTATGCCCGGGATGGCATTGAGCTCCTTGCGCAGGACGGCGGCGAACTCGTTCTGCGTCGCCTTGCGCTCGTTCCGGGGCTTGAGCGTCACGAAGATCATGCCGCTGTTCACGGCGCCCGTGCCGAAGCCGCCGACGACCACGAGCGTGCGCTGCACCTCGGGCGCGTTGTTCACGATGGCCTCGGCCTTCGTCACGATCTTGTCCGTCTCGCGGATGTCCGAGCCGACGGCGGTCGTGAGCCGGACCATGAGGCGGCTCTGATCCTGCGACGGGACGAACTCGCCGGGGAGCGCCTGGAACGCGAAGACCGCGCCCACGAAGAGGCCCACGGAAGCGACGAGCACGAGCGAGGGGATCTTGAGGCCCCGCGCGAGGAGCCAGCCGTAGCCGGCGGAGAGTTTGTCGAAGGCGTGATCGACGAAGATGCCGATCTTGCTGCGGCCCTCGCGCGAGGTCGTGAGCAGCTGCGCGCAGCGCGCGGGCGCGAGCGTGATGGCCTCGACGTACGAGAGGGCCACGGCGATGCAGAGCGTCACGCCGAACTGGAGGAAGAAGCGCCCCATCACGCCTTCCATGAAGATGACGGGGATGAAGATCGCGATGACGGCGACCGTCGCGGCGAGCGCGGCGAACGTGATCTCGGCGGTGCCCTCGCGCGCGGCGCGCACGCGATCCTTGCCCTGCTCGGCGTGCCGGAAGATGTTCTCGAGCACCATGATCGCGTCGTCGACGACGATGCCGACCGCGAGCGAGAGGCCGAGGAGCGTGAAGGTGTTCAGCGTGAAGCCGAGGAAGTAGATCGCCGCGATCGTCCCGAGCAGGCTCATCGGGATCGCCAGGATCACGTTCAGCGTGCTCGAGAGCGAGCCGAGGAAGAGCCAGCAGACGAGGGCCGTGAGCGCGACCGCGAGGATGAGCTCGAGCTCGATCTCGTGGACGGACTGCTCGATGAAGCGCGTCGAGTCGAAGTTGATCTGGAGCTCCATGCCCTCGGGCAAGGTCTTCCGGATCTCGTCGAGCATCCCCTTCACGCCGTTCGCGACGGCCACCGCGTTCGAGCCGCGCTGCTTCTTGATGCCCATGCCCTGCGCGGGCTGGCCATTCACGCGCGACATGCGCCGCACGTCCTCGAAGCCGTCCTCGATGATCGCGACGTCCTCGATGTACGTCGGGACGCCCGCCTGCTCCCGCACGACGATGCGGCGGAGCGTGTCGAGGTCGAGCGCCTCGCCGAGGACGCGCACGTTGACCTCGCGGCCCGTGGTCTCCAGGCGCCCCGCCGGCAGCTCCACGTGCTCGCGTCGCAGCGCCGCGATCACGTCCGTGACGGTGAGCGATTTGGCCGCGAGTTTGTCGGCGTCGAACCAGACGCGGACGTTGCGCTCGAGGTAGCCGCCCAGCATGACCTCGCCGATCCCCGGCACGGTCTGGAGCTTCTCCTTGACGCGGTAACGGGCGTAGTCGGAGAGGGTCTGGGGCGAGTACGGACCCGACAGACCAATCCACATGATGGGCTGATCTTCGGGGTTCGACTTGGAGATGACGGGCGGGTCGATGTCGCGCGGCAGGCGCGACTGGGCCTGCGAGACCTTGGCCTGCACGTCCTGGAGCGCCGAGTCGACGTTGCGCGAGAGGTCGAGCTCGACCGTGATCGAGGCGCCGCCCTGGCGTGACGAGGAGGTGAGGGATTTGACGCCCTCGACCTGGACGACGGCCTCTTCGATCTGCTCGACGATGTCGTGCTCGACGGCCTCGGGCGCGGCGCCTTCCCAGGAGACGTTGACGTTGATGGTCGGGAAGTCGACGTCGGGGAACTGGCTGATGCCGATGCGGGTCGCGGCGACGATGCCGAAGACGATCGTCGCGGCCATCATCATCCACGCAAGGACGGGCTTGCGCAGGCACGCTTCGGTCAGGCTCATGGCGCGCTCCCTCCCTTCGAAGGCGCGCCGACGCCCTCGGAAGGCGGCGCGCTCGTGGCGGCCGGCGGCGCGGCCGCGCTCTGCGCCCCGGGCGGTCCTTTGCCGGGGCCTTGTCCCGGCGGCGCGACGCGCACCGTGGTGCCGTCACGCAGAGGTTCGGCCCCACGCACGACGAGCATCTCGCCGGGCGAGAGGCCCTTGCGGACCTCGACGCGCCCGTCGGCCGTGCGCATGCCGAGCGTGAGCACGCGCTCGTGGGCGACGTTGCTCTCCACGACGAACGCGAGAAATCCCTTTTCGCTCGGGCGAATCGCGGTCTGCGGGATGACGGGCGCGTTCTCGGTCGCGCCGACGCGCACCGTGACGTCGGCGAACGCGCCGGGCCGGAGCGCGTCCTTCTTCTCGTCTGCGACCTCCGCGACGATCGGGACCATGCGCGTCGCGGGATCCGCGGCGTCCGCGACGAGCGTGATCTTCGCGGTGAAGTCGTGCTCGATGCCCGTGACCTTGAACGAGACGTTCATGCCGGCCGAGAGGCGCGGCGCGTCCGCCTCGGGGACCGGGAAACGGAGCAGCAAGGGATCGCGGCGAAGGACGGTGCCGAGCACCGTGCCGGGCTGGACGAACTGGCCGGTCTGGACCGTGCGCGTCTGCATCTTGCCCTCGATGGGCGCTCGCACGTACGCGTCGCGCAGGTTCAGGTTCGCCTCGTCGAGCGCGGCGCGGGCCTCGGCGACCTGCGCCGCGCCGGTGCGCGCGCGCGTCCGCCAGCTGTCGACGTCCTCCTTCGAGAAGACGCCCGCGCCGTCGACGCCTGCTTTTTCCCGGCGTTCGAGGTTCTGCTGCGCCTCGGCCGCGGACGCCTGCGCGCGCTCGAGCGTGGCCTTGGCGCTGCGGACGGCGAGGTTGAAGCGCGCCGGGTCGATCTCGACGAGGACCTGGCCCTTCTTGACGACGTCGCCCTCGGCGAAGCGCACGTGCTCGATCACGCCGGCGACGCGCGCCGTGACCTGCACGCGCTCGTACGCGTCGACGGTGCCGACCGCGGTGACGGTGTACTCGACGCGTTCGCCGGAGACGGGCGCGAGATCGACGGGGAACGCCATCTTTCCCTTGCCGCCCGCGGGAGGGCCGCCCTCCTCCTTCTTCGAACAGCCGAAGAGCAAGAGCACGAAGAGCGTGACGCCGAGGGAAAACCAGACCGAGAGCCTTCGGGGTGTCGCGAGGAGAGGCATGATCACGGGGCCGATGGAGCGAGGACCACGCCGCCCGCGGGGCTGTTCGTGGTCATCCACGTGGTGAGCGAGTCGTACCATTTCGTTACGTCGCCCTGACCGTCGTCGGTTCCGGCCAGGGGATCGATGTGCGTGAGGTCGACGATGTCGAGCACGACGAACGTGTCGGGCTCCGTGCGGGATTTGCCCGCGAGGGGCCGGCCCGGTCCGATGGGAACGTTCTGAACGAGAGCGCGGAGCGGGTCGAGCGCGGCGGTGTCGCCGACGAGACCAGCGACGGCGGCAAAAATCGGCAGGTCCATGGAACCGCCGTGAATCGCGCGCATTCCGTGATTCGCGCGGGGCCAGTCCGTTTCTTTCAGGACGAGCGTGGCCGCGGCCTGGGCGTCGAGCGAGAGGCGCGCCGGGAAGTACCACTCGGCGAAGTCGAGCGAGGGGCCCTCGAACCAGGTGCGCGAGATGTCGTCCAGGGAGGTGTGCTCGCGAGGGTTCGTGGCGTCGTACTCCACCCAATCGTACGTGGCCGTAGGATCGGAGGGGTGGAGGAGCTTCGTGCCGAAGAGGCTGTCGTACTCGGCGAGCGCGCCGCCCTTGCTCTCGCCGCAAGAGACGGCCGCGAAGGAGACGCCGTTCGAGGCGTCGTCCATGGCAAACCCCATGGCCGCGCGGTTGGTCATGCGCGGGATGTCCGTGATGGAGAGGAGCGTGCGGAAGGCGTTGTCGCGGTAGGAATCCTCGGTGATCGCGGTCGGCGACCAGAGCGCGCGCATGCCGGCGATGGCGGCGACGGGGTAGACGTTGAGGCCGAGCAAGGGGAGCGCGATGTAGCGCGTGGTCTTGCGGATCGTCTCGAGGCCCGGGGTGAGGTAGTTGTTAGGGCCCTGGGACGAGCCTTTCAGGTAGTCCTCCTCGGTGATCGTCGGAGCCTCGGCGCCCTCCTGCCGCGCGACGCCGTCGACGAGGACGAGGCCCGCGAGCTCGCCGTAGCCGGGCTTGCCGTCGAAGTCCCAGGCCGCGTACTCCTCGACGATCGTGGCGCCGAGCGAGTGGCCGACGAGGAAGACGCGCGCCTTGCGCTCCTCGGTCGCGACGAGCTCGACGACGCGGCGGAGGTCGCCGATCGTGGTGTCGAGGCCCCACTCGGAGGCGTAATCGACCGAGGCCTGATCGAGGAAGCCCGCGAACGTCTTGCCCTCGGCAGGCTCGTCCTCGAAGTAGTAACGCTTCGCGATCTCGGGGTCCTTGCGGAACTCGGCGACGTCGAGGCCGTGGTGATCCTCGAGCAGGTTCGAGCGTCGATCGATGGCCCACGCCTCGAAGGCCTCGCCCTCCTTGGACCTTCGGACGATGGCGCGCGCCATGGGATCGTAGCTACTCGCGCCGCCGAGGAAGCCGGGCATGAGGACGGCGACCGCGCGGGCAGGCGCCGGCGGATCAACGTCGACGCGGTACCGGACGACGCGGACGGCGTTGTATTCGGCGGGCGTCGCGCCGCCGGTCAGGGGGTTCGGCGGCGGCGTGACGCCGGGGACGAGGAAGACGTCGCGGCGAATGCGCACCGGTCCCTCCTCGACGACGGCCGAGCTCGGAGGCGGCGCATAAGGCGCAGGCGGGACCGGAAGCTCGGCAGGATCGGAGCAAGAAGCGAGGAGAGCTGCGGCGCTCGCAAGGGCGAGCACCGAGGGACGCATGCGGCTCGAAGGCATGCGGGCCACTATGAAGGAAGGCCCGCGCCCTCGGGAGGGTTTCGCCCGGTTTCCGACGCCGATGGATCGCGAGATCCGAGGGTGCTGGGGCGGCGTAGCGCCGGGGTTTCACCCCGGACCCCGACCAGGGGTTGTCCACCCCTGGACCCGGACCAGCGCAAGCGCTGGACCCGGGGCGACAGCGCGCGATGCGCGCTGTCGACAGGGAAGGCGTCCCCAGCACGCACGGCAGCGCTGCTGTCTCGATGGGCGAGGCCTTCGTGGTCTTGCCACGGCCTCTGTTCGATGAACTGCGCATCGCGCAGTTCATCGACCCCGAGTCCAGCGCTTGCGCTGGTCCGGGGTGCAGGGGGCGGACAGCCCCCTGCTGGGGTGCGGGGCAAAGCCCCGCTCTCAGGACCGCGTCGCCTGGGCCTCGGCCAAGGCGAGGACCTCGGCGATCGAAGCCTCGTTGCCCTCGGCCGCGAGCGCTGCTTGCAGGGCGGCCTTGGTATCGGGCGCGGCCGTCAGATCGACGGCGATGCGCAAGCGCCGCAAGTTCTCGTCGTCGTGGGAGGCTGCGAGCGCGATGAATGCGGCGGTGCGATCGACGACCGGCGCGGCTGGACTCTCGGCGATGCGGAGCAGCTCGTCGGCGGGGATGGGCGAGGTGCGCATGCCCTCGTGGGCGCCGGAGCCGATCGCTCGCAGTGCGCGCGCCCAGGCGTCGTAGGGCCTGCCGCTGCGACCGAGGGCGTCGGGTGCGCGGGCGGGGCGGCGTGCGCTTGCGGCCTCGATGCTGGCGCGGATCAGGCTGAGGAGCGCGTCGCGCTCGGCCCAGCGCTCCTTGAAGACGCTGGTCGCGAAATCGATGGCGCGGCCCGAGCGGAGGGCGATGTTGATGCCGGGGTTGCGAAAGTAGAATCCGTCGGAGGTCTCGACGTAGGCGATGTCGCGATAGGGGATGAAACGCGCGCCGACCCAGACGAGCAAGAGCCCATCCTCGCCGACGATGAGCTTGCGGGGGAAAAGCACGATGACGAGGGTCGCGAGGACGAGCGCGGCCCAGAGCGTGGCGCCCCCGGGACCCTTGCGCATCAGCCCAGGCGCGAGCAGCGCGACCGCGACGCCGAGGACGAGGGCGAGCCAGGGCAGGAGTGGCGACGGCAAGGAGAACACGGGGCGCTCGTCGGGCGCGCGGCCGAGATCCCGGAGCAGGGCTTCGCGCGAGGGCAGGCCCGAGGGGGATGGGCGCGCGAGGCGCGTGCTGCTCGTCTTCGGCCGGCTCATCCGTGGGGCATGATGAACCCGGATGCGCGCGGGCTCCACCACGAGTAGGCTCGGGGCGCTCCCATGAAAATCCAGGCGGTCCGGTTGACGGAGTTCAGCGCGTTCAAAGACGTCGCTTTCCAACCCTGCGCCGGCATCAACGTATTCCTGGGGACGAACGCCGCGGGCAAGTCGCACGCCATGAAGGCGCTTTACGCGCCCATCAAGGTCATGGAGAGCGCGGAGAGCACGATCCCTCTCGACGCCCGCATGCATGAAAAGCTCGCCAAGGTGTTCCGGCCCGACGACGGATTCCTCGGACGCCTCGTGCGTCGACGCAAAGGCCAAGGGCACGGCGACATCGACATCGAGGGCAGCTCCGGGGATTTACGGCTGACGCTGTATACCCGCGGCAAGAAGAAGCTCGACGTGCGCGCGGCGACCTGGAAGAGCGAAGAGCCGACCATCTTCCTCCCGACGCGTGAAATCCTCGCCATGTACGAGGGGTTCATCGCCGCGTATCAGGATCGAGAGCTCTCCTTCGACGAGACCTACTACGATGCCTGCGTCGCCCTCGGCCGGGCCGTGCTGCGCGGACCCCGCTCCGAGCAGGCCAAGGCGCTGATCGCGCCCATCGAGGCCGCGCTCGGGGGAAAAGTCGCCCTTCAGGGCGGGCGATTCTACCTCGAGCGCAAGGACGGCTCCATGGAAGCCCACCTCGTCGCGGAGGGCCTGCGCAAGATCGCTTGCCTCGCGCACCTCGTCCTCAATGGATCTCTCACGACGAACGGCATTCTCTTCTGGGACGAACCGGAGGCGAACCTCAATCCCCGGCTCGTCTCGCTCGTGGTGGACATCCTGCTCGAGCTCGGAAAGCGCGGCGTGCAGATCTTCGTCACGACGCACGATTATCTGCTGGCCCACAAGCTCTCGCTCCTCTCGGAGTACGGCCGGTGCCCGGATGTCCCCATCCGCTTCTTCGCTTTTCACCGAAAAGAAGAGCACGACCCGGTGCAGATCGCGCCGGGCAGCACGCTCGCCGAGCTGCCGGACAATCCGATCCTCGACGAGTTCACGAAGCATTACGATTTCGAGCGGAGGCTCTTCGACGAAGACGCGGGGGGCACCGCGTGAGCGCGCTTCACGTCGAGGGGCGTCTCTCCTTCTCCTTCGGGGACGACTGGAAGGTCCTCAAGTGGGACGACCATACGGCGTTTCGGGATGGTTTGAGGCGGTTCGAGGGAACCCGGGCCGTCGACTTCGTGGGCCTGCTCCTCGGCGCGACCTGGTTCATCGAGGTCAAGGACTTCCGGGACTATCGAATCGAGAACAAGCAGCGGCTCACGAGCGGCGATCTCGCGAAGGAGATCGCGTGCAAAGTGCGTGACTCCATCGCCGCGATGGCGTGGGCATGTCAGCGAACCCCCCTCGACCGAGACGACCTCGGCCCGTTCTTGCGCTCCCTCCTGGGATGTAAGCAAAAGGTACCCGTCGTGCTCTGGCTCGAAGAGGATCGCACGCCAACGCCCGCCGCGGCCTCCGCGCTCGCCGAGGCGATCAAGCGCGAGCTCACCTGGCTGAATCCAAAGGTGCTCGTCACGTGCCGTGATCTCGCCGAACGGCACGCGATCCCTGGCCTCGTCGTCTCGAGCCAGCCCACGCCTTGATGCCGTACGTGACCCCATGCTTCGGGCCCGGGCCCCTTCCTTGATCCTCGCCCTCCTCGCGTCGCTCGGCCTCACCGCCGATGCGCGCGCGTCGGGCGGGGTCCGTCTGCGATGGTCCGCCCCGGAGGGGTGTCCCACGGCCGAGGCGATCTCGGCCGAGGTCGATCGGCTCCTCGGGGGGCGAGGTTCGCAGACGGAGCCGCTCGACGTGACGGCCGAGGTCAAGCGCGACGCGGGCCGGTATCGCGTTCGTCTGGAGACGCGGGGCGAAGAGGGACCACGCACGCGTGAGGTCGAGGCTGCCTCCTGCGCCGCCCTCGGCGAGGCCGCGGCCCTGATCATCGCCATGATGATCGAGCCGGACGTGCTCGCGGGGCCCCCGCCGGAGTCCCCCCCACCCCCGAAACCTCAACGCGTTGCACCTCCGGAGGTCCCCCCCACCACCGGAACCTCAATCGATTCGACCCCCAAGCCCTCCCCCCCACGGCCCGAACCTCAACGCGTTGCACCTTCGACGGTCCCTCCCACGACCCGAACCCCAATCGATTCGACCCCCAAGCCCTCCCCCCCACGACCCGAACCTCAACGCGTTGCACCTTCGACGGTCCCTCCGTCTGCGCGCCAACAACCGCCGCCTCCGCCGATGGCCCTCTTCGCGCGCGCCCTCGCCGACGCCGGCACCTTCCCCACGCCCACCGTCGGCTTTGGCGCCGCCCTCTCCCTCTTCGTCGGCCGGTACCGCCTCGAGGCCGGCATCTCCTTCCTCCCGACCCGCACCTTCTCCTTCCCCAACCTCGGCTCTGCCTCCGGCGACATCGACCTCACCCTCGCCCACGTCGGCGCCTGCGCCGCCTTCTTCCAGCGCCGCCCCTTCGAGCTCGGCCCCTGCGTCTCCTTCGAGGCCGGCCGCATCCAGAGCTCGAGCGCCGGCGTCTCCTCCCCCGGCCAGGGCGCCGCCGCCTGGCTCGCCGTCTCCGCCGGAGGACGTTTCGCCTGGACGTTCGCCCGCCCCGCCGCCCTCGTCGTCGGCCTCGGCGCCGCCGTCCCCGTCGTCCACCCGGAGCTCGTCGTCTCGGGCCTCGGCGCCGTGCACCGCGCCTCGCCCGTCCTCGGGCGGGCCGAGCTGGGCGTCGAGGTCCGGTTTTGAGATTTTGGTTCACGGAACCTCACGGCGCTGGCCACCAAGGACAAGCTTGCCTCCTTCCGCGTCCTTCCATGCTGCCCTCCCCTCGCCGCTCGCCCCCGAGCCCACGGCCGCGGCGCGCTCGGGGGGCGGCGAGGCGGTGGCCGTGCCGCCCTTCGAGACCGTCTACGAAGAGCATTTCGACCTCGTCTTCCGCAACGTCCGCCGCCTCGGCGTCCCCGATGCGCTCGTCGACGACGCCGTCCAGGAGGTCTTCCTCGTCGTCTATCGCCGCCTCGGCCAGTTCGAGGGGCGCTCCTCGCTGAAGACGTGGATCTGCTCCATCGTCACCCGCGTCGCGCGGGATCATCGCCGCGCGCTCCGGCGAAAGAGCCCGCATGCTTGCGGGAAGGCCGAGGCCGTGGACGTCGATTCGGTGCCCGATGAGCGCGCCGAGGGCCCGCACGAGCACGCTGCGCGGCTCGAAGGCGCGCGCCTCTTGCACAAGCTGCTCGACGAGCTCGAATTCGACAAGCGCACCGTGCTCGTGCTGGCCGAGCTCGAGCAGATGACCGCGCCCGAGATTGCGGACGCGCTCGGGGAGAACGTGAACACCATTTATGCGCGGCTGCGGGCGGCGCGGCGTGATTTCGAGCAAGCGGTCGCCCGGGAGCGGGCGCGCGATACGTGGAGGCTCCGATGAGCGAGCTCGGCCCCGAAGCGCGGGCCATCCTTCTTGCAGGGCGCGACGGAGACGATCCCTCGCCCGAAGACCGCGCCCGCGTGCGCCGCGCGCTCGCGGCCGCCATTGCCGCAGGTGGTGCCGCTTCGGTCGGGGGAGAGCGTGTCGCCGACGCCGCGACGGCGAAGCTCGGCGAGGCCGCCTCCGCGACGAAGCTCGCGTCCGCCGCCAAGACGGGCGCGGTGTTTTCCCTCGGCAGCCTCGCGTGGAAAGGAATGCTCGCCGTCCTCGTGGGCGGCGCCGCCTCCGCCGTGGCGATCCTCGGTCCGACGGCGACGCGCATGGAGACGCCTCCGGCGGCGACGCACCTCGAAGCCCCTGCGCAGCCGGGAAAAACCCCGCCCGCGCAGATGCCCGCGGAGGCCGAGCCGCCCACGGTCGCCCCCGTGAACGACCCGCCGCCTTCCCCGGCGCCCGCGCTCCCGAATACGCCGGCGGTGAATGCCCAGCCTCGGCGGACGGCGCCGACCGTCGCCACGAACGAGCCTTCCCCCGCGCCCACGGACCCGCTGCTCGCCGAGACGCGGCGCCTCCGCGCCGTGCACGGCGCCATGCAGGAGGGTGATCCGGAGCAAGCTTTGCGTTTGCTCGACGAGAATTCGGCGAGCGCGGAGGGCCAATCGCTGCGCGCCGAACGCGCCGCGGCGCGCGTGCTCGCGTTATGCAAGCTCGGCCGCGCCGACGAAGCCCGCGCCGAGGCGGCCCGATTCCTTTCGGAGAGCCCCGGCTCGCCCCTCGCCGATCGCGTCCGGAAAGCCTGCCCGACGAGCCCTTAACATTTCCTCACGGATCGGCCGATGGCCGGCCACGAAGGCAGACGAAGACACGGACAGCCGCGCCGCGCGTCCTTCGCGTGGACGAACGGCCGCGCGCGCCCCGCAACCCACGAGAGAGACGATCACGCCATGAAAAACCTTCGCGCTTCCTTCCTCAAGGCCCTCCTCCCCCTCGGCGCCCTCTTCGCGATCGCGCCGTTCGCCGGGTGTATCGATCACGTCCTCATCGGCGGCAACGAGCAGTGCACTGTCGCCTCCGATTGCGCCGCCGGTGAGTCCTGCGTGAACGGCGTTTGCGTCGCGCAGAACGACGGCCCCAAGCCCGAGGTCTGCAACGGTATCGACGACGATCTCGACGGCAAGATCGACGCGAACGCAAACGGGCCCGTCATCTGCGCCGACGGGAGCGTCTGTCAAAACGGCATGTGCGGCGGCATGACGCAATGTGGCCCCATGACGCCGTGTCCGCCGAACAGTTACTGCGACGCGAACGGCCAGTGCCAGCTCGTGTGCGACTACTGTCCCCCCGACCATTTCTGCGACGCGTCGGGGATGTGTATCCCGAAGCCGGTGTGCAGCGCGCTCCCCGAGCAATGCGACGGCATCGACAACGATTGCGACGGCCAGGTCGACAACCCCACGCCCGGCGCGATCCTCTGCCCGAACGGCGGCGCCTGCGTGGCCGGCGCCTGCGTGGTCGTGCAATGCATGACCGACGCCGAGTGCCCCGCCGGCCAGCTCTGCAACCCGATGCTCGGCGTCTGCCTCCCGGGCGGCTGCGTCCCGGCGCCCGAGGCCTGCAACGGCCTCGACGACGATTGCAACGGCATCCCCGACAACAACGCGTTCTGCGCCGACGGCACCGCCTGCGTCAACGGCCAGTGCGGCGGCATGTGCACGCCCACGCCCGAGCTCTGCGACGGCTACGACAACGATTGCGACGGCCAGGTCGACGAGGTCACGCCGGGCGCGATCCTCTGCCCGATGGGCGGCGCGTGCGTCAATGGCATGTGCGCGTTCGGGATGTGCATGGTCGACGCCGATTGCCCCGCCGGCCACGTCTGTGATCCGGCGACCGGGACGTGCGTCAACCCGAACGGCTGCGTCCCGCAGGCCGAGGCCTGCAACGGCGTCGACGACAATTGCAACGGCTCGATCGACGAGAACACGATCTGCGCCGACGGCACCCTCTGCGTCAATGGCCAGTGCGGCGGCATGTGCGCGCCCAAGGCCGAGTACTGCAACAACCTCGACGACGATTGCGACGGCCAGGTCGACGAGGTCACGCCCGGTGGGCTGCTCCTCTGCCCGAACGGCGGCACCTGCATCATGGGCTCGTGCGTGGCGCAGCCCTGCCAGATCAACGCCAACTGCCCGCTCGGCCAGATCTGCACGCCGAACGGCGTCTGCTCGCCCGGCGGCTGCACGCCGAGCAACGAGAAGTGCGACGGGATCGACAACGACTGCGACGGCGTGGTCGACGACGCCACCCCGGGCTCGTTGATCTGCCCCGCGCCCCAGCTCTGCCTGAACGGCAACTGCACGATCATGCAATGCGCGAGCGACGCCGACTGCCCGGCGGCCACGACCTGCCAGAACGGCCTCTGCAAGTGACGCCCGACCCCGCCCGCCGGGCGTGACGAGCCCGGCCGGGCGCCCGCCCGTGGCACGTGCGCTGCTACCCCGAGCTCGACTCGAAAGGAGTGCGCATGGCCACACAGACGCAGCAAAAGCAGACGGGCGCTTCGAACCTCGAATACGACATCGTCGCGGAGATGCACGAGCTGCTTCAGGGGAACTCGGCGCTGGAGCAATACATCCAGGACGCACGCCAGGCCGGGGATCAAGAGGCCGAGCGCTGCTTCCAGCAGATCCACGACCAGAACAAGCAATACGTCACGACGCTCCGCACGCTGCTCGCGAAGCACATCCAGGCCACCAAGGCCTCGTGACCCGGGTCGCCTGACCCGGAGGCCGCGCCGGTCGTCCGTCCCGTGGCAGTTTTTCGCGCGGCTCCGTGAGGAGCGCGCGAGGGGACGCGGCGACCGGACGGCCCACATCTCCCGTCGCGCCCGGCCGTACGTTCCGGCCGGTGCATTTTTTTCGTCACATCGGCTCGCAGCGGGAACTCTCTCTCGGAGATGGCTGGGGGGCCGTCCGTCCGGCCCAGGACCTTTGGTTCGTTCTTCCGAGGAGAGTTCGCCATGATCAGTGGGCACATCGGCGCAGGTCAGTACATTCTTTTCCAGCGCGATCCGTGCGTCCCGAGCGCGCCGCTGCTCGAGGTCGGGCGCCTCGTGGTCGAGGCGATCGACGGGGAGACCCGCTACGAGCACTGGTTTTTGTACACGAGCGCGCCCGTCGGCTCCGGTTACGCCGCGTACATCCGCCCGAGCTGCGCGTTCCTGGGCACACCCGTGGGCCTGTCGCTCCGGGGCACGGGCGCGCCGCCGCCCGACTTCAACGTGAACGATTGCCTCGCCTGGCTTGCACTCTCGACGGGCTGCGGCGTCGCGTACATCGAGGCCCGTTGCAGCCGCCTCGCCTCGAACGACGCCGGCAGCATCTCCGCCGCGATGCCGAGCCGGCCCAAGCAGGTCGACCTCGGCATCTACGACATCACCCAGGGCAGCCGGCGCGTCGGCGTGCTGGTCGTGACGCCCATCGCGGGCGGCACGCTGGAGACGTGGCACCTCTTCGACCGCGTCCCGACGCACACGCCAAACGTGCTGAGCCCGCACACGCGAAACGAAGGCCCCTACAGCGTCCCCGACGCGAATGTCGGCGGGACGTACGCGCTGACGTACCTCTGCGCCGTCGGCGCGCCCGATCTCTCGGGCCACGCCGTGGTGACGGTGAACGCGCTTTGCGCCGTCGCCGCGTGAAATATCCTCCGCGCTCGGTGTGCACGCCAACTCCGTCCTGTTGACGAGCCTCCGTGATTTCGACCACGATGTACGCACATCGTCTTTGCTCGGAGGTTTCCTTGAAGCATCAAGTCACGTTGCTCGGCTCCATGGTCATGATGAGCTTCGCGGTCGGCTGCGGCGCGGTCGATGCCGCTGGAGGCGAAGAGAATGTCGCCTCGGCGGAGCTCGCCCAGCTCGACCCCGGTGACGGGATCTGGCGGTCCTACACCATCGACTACGACAACCACGCGGAGTTCGGTAAAATCCTCGTGTTCGGCAGCTCGTCCCCCACGGGTTTCCGGCCCGATGAGGAGTACTGGTACGTCAACGCGAGCAACCTGCAATACCTCGGCGTCGAGGATCTGCATTTCTCGTACACGGACGGGACCGGCACGCCGCCCGCGTACAGCAACACGCAGCAGTTCGCGCTCCCCGCCGTGGTGACCTGGGCCGGGCTCACGGGAGATCTGAGCTCGGGATACCTCTACGACAACGGGAACGTGCACCTGCGCATCTTCACGAACGGTACCGCCATCACGGGGGTCAAATGGTATCAATCGATCCCAACCAGCGCGACGCCGGCCAACCTCTCGCCGAGCGGTACATTCACGGTCGGCTCGGGCACGGTGAGCGCCGGTAGCCCCGGAAGCGGCCAGGTCACCTATTACGTCTCTCAGACCCTCTGATTCAATCTCTCGATGACTTCCGCCGCCGAACGCGGTCGATCCGCGGGGTTCGTGGCGACGAGCTCATCGAGCACGAGCGCCACGGACGCGGGCAAACCCGCGACGAGCGTGCGCAAGCTCGTCGCGGGCTCGTTCAGGCGCGAGAGGATGAACGCGCATTTGTCGCGCTTCTCGTGAGGGACGCGCCCCGTGAGCGCGAGGTAGGCCATGATTCCCACGGCATAGAGATCGGTGCGCGCCGTGGCGCGTTGCTCGCGGAACTGCTCGGGCGCGATGTACGAGAGAGTGCCGACGATCTGCCCCGCGTCCGTGATCGGCTCCCACGACGTGGCGGACGGCGACGAGAGGCCAAAATCGAGGACCACAGGCCGCTTGTCCGGCCCGACGAGCACATTGTCGGGCTTGAGGTCACGATGGACGATGCCCGCGGCGTGGATACGCGCGAGCGTCTCGAGGAGGCCGACGAGCACAGGCTCGAGCTCCTCCCAGGAGCAAGGGACGCCCACGCCGGGGAAGGGCCGGCCGAGGATGCGCTCGGTCACGAGGAAGGGGCTGTCGCCTTGCAGGCCCTCACCGACGAGGCGCACCACGCCGGGCAGGCGCAAGAGCCGCAACGCCGCGATCTCTCGCTGCGCGCGCGCCGCGCACGTCGCCGACATCGAGCGCAGCACCTTCACCGCGACCCGCTCGCCCGTGCGCGTGTCCTCCGCCTCCCACACCGCGCCTTGCCCGCCGCTGCCGAGCAGCGCGACGAGCACGTACCGATCCGCGAGCAGTTTGCCCGCGCGCTCCTCGCGCTTGCGGGGCACGGGCACGTCGTCGATGCGCGCGATCTCGCGCAAGAACGAGTCGTCCGACGCGTCCTCCGACGAGCCGCTCGACGCGAGCATGGTCTCCAGCCTGGCGGAGCTCTGCGACGACATCACGCTCACCCGTCCTCGTCGAGCAAGCCCGCGCGACGGGCCATCTCGCGCAGGCGCTGCTTCAGGTGCTGGAACTTCTTGCGCAGCCTCGCCCCCTCGCGGCGTTTGTCCTCCGCCGTGAGGGGCGGTTCGTCCTCGCCGCGCAGCACCACGGCGAGCTCCTCCCAGGGCAGCTTGCGATCCACGCGCAGCATGAGCAGCACCTGGTCCTCCTCGGGCAGCGAGGCGCGGAGCGTGGCGAGGCGGCTCCGTACGGTCGTCCGGAGGTACGCGGCCGTGCGCTCGCGAACCTCGGCCATGACGCCCGAGATCTCGGCGCTGTCGAGCTCCTCCTCGCGCTTGCGTCGACGCGCCGCGTCTCTGCGGAAGCGGACCGAGGTTCGTCGGGCGACGGCGTACGCGAAGGTGCGAAAGGAGCCCTTGCCCTCGAAGCGCTGCAGGCCTTGCCAGAGCGCCTCGCCGAAGCGGGCGAAGACCTCCTCGGCGTCGCTCTCGTTGTGGTGCAGGGCCGCGAGGAACGCGTAGATCTCGGGCCCGTACGCCGCGAGCACGGCCGTCGCGACGCCCCTTCGATCTCCTGTGGCAAGGCGGGTCAGGAGCTCGCGCTCGAGATCGCCCCGATCCTCCGCGGTCATGGTGACGTGGTCCCGGAGCCCGAACGCCGAGCGACGTCGGGCCCCGGTCCATCCTACACCATGGGGCGGCCTTCCGATCGCGGATGTCCCGGGGCTGACCTACCCCGCGGCGTCCCGCGCGCAACGGAATCCGCTCATCACCATCCGGTAGCGCGCCGGGTGGTGGACGCGGTTCGTCGAGCGCAGGCCGGTCGCGTGATAATTGAATCCGCCGCCGCGCAGGACCCGCTCGCATTCGGTGGGGATCTCGTTCGACCCGGTAAAACCCTGCTTTCGCTTGCGACGGAGCTCCGCGTAGGCTTCGAGGGTCTCCTCGCACGTGCCGCCACGGCCCTCGGCGGCGCCGGGGCGCCTGTACGCGAACGGGTCGTAGACGTCCTCGGCCCACTCCCAGACGTTGCCGGCGAGGTCGTGGTGCCCGTAAGGCCCGCGCCCCGCGGGGTGTGTCCCGACATCCGCCGTCACGCTGACCGCGAAGACCGCGCGCTCGGGCCCGGGCGGCGAGTTCCCCCAGGGATAGAGCCGGCCGCTCTCGCCGCGCGCCGCCTTCTCGAGCTCCGCCTCGCGCGGGAGGCGCTTGCCCACGAACGTGCAATAAGCGCGCGCGCTCTCCCAGGAGATGCTGCTCACGGGTTGCTTCGGGCCCCGGAAGCGTTTGTCCGGGCCCACGCCATTGCGGTCCGCGTTGCTCGGCTCGGGCGGCGGGCAGAGCTTGGCTTCGATGCAGCGCGCGTACGCGCCGTTCGTCACCTCGAACTCGTCGAGGTAATACGCCGGCAGCGTCACCGTGTGCGCTGGCCATTCGTCGGGCTCGCCGCCGCTGTCGGCGCCCATCGTGAAAGGACCCGCGGGCACGAGGAGCATGCCGTCCACGCGCGCCGGCAATGCGCTCGTCTCGGGGGGCGCGTCCAAAGGCGCGGGCGAAGGCTCCACCGGCGTGGGCGGCGCGGGCTTTTTGGGTTCGAGCGGCGGCGGGGCGATCGACGGCGGATTCGGGACGACCGGCAGCGGCGCGGGCGGCGGCGCGGAGGGCCCGACCTCGGGCGTGGGCCCCCGGCTCGTGCACGCGGTCGCGAGGAAAAAGGCCCCGAGGAGGATTGGCCCGCGGAGGGATCGAATCATCACTGGCAGCGGCGCACGACGACGTCGTCGAGGTTCCAGGAAGACATCTTGTAGAGCTCGTCGATCTCGCCGATCGCGAACCCGAAGCGCACGCGCAGGTTCGCATTCTTGTGCGTGGTGATGTCGTGCACGATGTTCTTCCAGGATCCATCCTCGATGGACGTCGAGGAGCTCTGCCAGACGACGACCCAGCTCGCCCCGTTGTAGACCTCGATGGCGTTCGTCATGTACGGCGAGTAGTCGCTGTTGAGCCACCGCCAGAAATCGAGGACGATCGAGCCTGCGCCGGCGGTGTTGATGATGGGGCTCGTCAGGTAATACATCGCGTGCGTGGAGGCGATGCTGGCGTTGCCGCCGATGACCACGCCGGCGAGCTTGTTGTCGGCCGTCGGCGTGTGATCCGTCGACGGGTCGCCATACCCGTCGTCGTGCCCCGTGGAGGACGTGGCCGTGCCGATCTGCCATTCGGTCCCGAGCGTCCAGCCGTTCCAGCCATTCGCCGCCGTCGCGGTCGCGAACGTCTCCTCGAAGACGTTCGACACGCTGCAGACGAGCACGCCGTTCTGGCAAATCGTGGTGTTGTTCGTGCAGGGCGCGGCATACGACGTGCCGCAAGCCACGCCGCCGCCCGGGTTGCCCTCGTCGACCGAGCCGTCGCAATCGTTGTCGAGCCCGTCGCAGATCTCGGCCGACGGCATCTTCGTGGCCACGCACGAAAGTGTGCCGCTCTGACAAACGTACGTCCCCGCGCCGCAGACGCCCTGCTGGCCCGTCGTGCACGCGCCGCCGCCGCCCGCGTTGTTCTCGTCGACCTGGCCGTCGCAGTCGTTGTCCTTGTTGTCGCAGGTCTCGGTCGTGGGCATCGTCGTCGCGACGCACGAGATCGTGCCGTTTTGACAGAGCTGCGTGCCCGCGCTGCAGACGCCCGGCTGGCCCGTCATGCAGGCCGAGCCGCCGCCCGGGTTGCCCTCGTCGACCACGCCGTCGCAGTCGTTGTCCTTGTTGTCGCAGGTCTCGGCCGAGGGCAGGGTCGTCGGGGTGCAAACGATGCCCCCGTTCGTGCACGTCGACGTGCCGGCGCTGCATACGCCCTGCTGGCCCGTCGCGCAGGCCATGCCGCCGCCCGGGTTGTTCTCGTCGACGGCCCCGTCGCAATCGTTGTCCTTGTTGTCGCAGACCTCGGTCGAGGCCATCGTGGTCGACACGCAGACGAGCGCGCCGCTCTGGCACTGGTAGGTGCCGGCGGCGCAGACGCCCTGCTTGCCCGTCGGGCACACGCCGCCGCTGCCCGGGTTGCCCTCGTCGACCGTGCCGTTGCAGTTGTTGTCGAGCCCGTCGCAGATCTCCAGGCTCGGCTGGTTCGTCTGGACGCACGCGGTCTGGCCGTTCTGGCAGGACGTGGTGCCGGCCGCGCAGATGCCCGATTTGCCGGTCTGGCAGGACACACCCCCGCCGGGGTTCTGCTCGTCGACCGCGCCGTTGCAGTTGTTGTCGAACCCGTCGCAGGTCTCGACGGTGGGCTGGCTGTTCGGGGTGCAGACGGGGGCGCCGTTCTGGCAGGCCGTGGTGCCGGCCGCGCAGACGCCGAGCTGCCCCGTGTTGCAGGCGCTCCCGCCGCCGGGGTTCTGCTCGTCGACTTGCCCGTCGCAATCGTCGTCCTTGCCATTGCAGGACTCGGCCACGGGCTGGACCGTGGGCATGCACTGGATCGCGCCGCCGTTGCAGACCTGCGTCCCTTGCGCGCAGGCGCCCGAGAGCCCCGTCATGCAGCCCGCGCCGCCGCCGGGGTTGCCCTCGTCCGTGTTGCCGTCGCAATCGTTGTCGACGCCGTCGCAGATTTCGGCCGTCCCGAGCCCCGGCATGCACGTCTGTGCCTGCCCGCCGAGGCACGCTTGCACCGTGGTCTGGCAACCGCCGATGCCGCAGGTGAGGGTGCCGAGGCCGTCGTCGATGAGCAGGTTGCAATCGTCGTCGACGCCGTTGCACGTCTCGGCCTTGGGATTGCCCGGCGTGCACGTCTGCGGCACGCCGTTCGCGCAGGCCGCGACGGTGACGAAGCAGGCGCCGGCGCCGCAGTTGAGCTGCCCGAGGTCCTCGTCGGTTTTCCCGTCGCAATCGTCGTCGGACCCGTTGCAGGTCTCGACGCCGGGCACGGTCTCGCCCTCGCAAGCGCCCCACGCGCCGCCCGCGCACGTCTGCGTGCCGGCCTTGCAAACGCCGATGCCCTGCGTGCCCGCGCCGCCCGAATAACAGGACTGCGTCGCGCCGTCGGAGCAGGAGCAGCCCTCGTCGATCGTGCCGTCGCAATCGTCGTCGACGCCGTCGCAGGCCTCGGTGGCGGCAGGCGGGAGCGGCGTGCATTCGGGGACCGTTTGGTCCACGCAGCCCGGGACCTTCACCTGGCACTGGCCGAGCCCGCAGGTCACGTCCGCGATGCCGTCGTCGACCTGGCCATTACAATCCTCGTCCTTGCCGTCGCACGCTTCGGAGGCAGGCAAGACCTGGCCCGTGCACGCGCCCCAGACCGAGCCTGTGCACGTCTGCGTGCCCTGCTTGCATTCGCCCTTGTCGGCGGTGGCCGGATCGGCGTCATAACAGGCGCGCGTCTCGCCGTCGGTGCAAGCGGCGCCGCCTTGTCCGCCCTGGCCGCCGCCCTGCCCGCCTGTGCCGCCTTGCCCCGCGGCGCCGCCTTGCCCGCCGGTTCCTCCTCCTCCTGCCGTGCCCCCGGTGTTGTTCGGTCCACTGTCCGCACAACCGGAGACCCCCACGAACGATATCGCGAGGCCGAGAGACAACAAGGAAGCACGCGTGAATCGCCTCATGCGACTATTGGAGAGCAACGGCCGCAAAGTGTCAACTTCCATTGGTCCGCGGGAGCGAGACCCGCTCGATGCCGGCGCCGAAGGCGGGCGTCGAGGTCGAGGAGGCCATTCACGAAGGCCGGGACGTCGAGCTTTTCGAGCGCCGCGCTCAGCGCAAAAGCTCTTCGGGCACGAAGCCGTATTCGGGCTTCTTCTCGCTCGGGCTCGGCTTCCACTTGAAGACGGAGCCGTTGCGCATGAGCATCACGCAGCAGATGCCGATCGCCGCCACGAGCGGGACATATCCGAGCACATTGCTCACCCACGACCGCTGCACGACCTCGGCGTCGCGCACGACATCGAGGACGTCCGGGTGCTCCGCGAGCAGCTTGTTCCAGAGCGCCCCGTGCACGCGCTCCGCGTCGGCGCGCATCGGGCCCACGGAGAGCGACGTGTCGATGCAAGCGAGCGTGAACGCCGCTTCGAGATACTCGCGATCCCGCATCGACGGCTCGAGCGCGAGCACGCGATAACCGGCCTTCACGGGGCCGCCTTTGCGGTAATTCGAGCCCGTCATCACGGCCGCCGCGCGCTCCTCCAGGAAATCACGCAGCTTCTGGGCGATTGCGCCGCGCATGTCCTCGTCGAGCACCGAAGGATGCACGGGATGCCCGAGGAAACGCGCGTAGATGAGCCGCTGCGCCTTCTCCTCGCGGCTCAGGCGGCCGATCATCGAGAATGCCGCCGTGGTCAGGCCCGCGCAAAGGACCACGAGGCCCGCGCCGACATACGCCGTCGGCACCTTCGAGGTGCCCGCCATGGCGAGGCCCGGGACGAGCGCGAGGAGGCTCGCGGCGATGCCGTAGGCGCGGAGATACCCCGTCGCCACGCTCTTCCAGTGCATCTTGATGTGCACGACCTTGTGCGTGTCGGCCGAGCCCTCGGCGACGACGATGTGCGACTGCACGGGGAAGAGCGGCAGGAACTGAAGGAAGGCGAACGTCGTCGCGATGTAGGTGCTGCCTACCTGCTCGACCTTGCCGTAGAGGCGTCTCCCACCAACGACGAACACGCTCGCAGGCTACCCGCGTCGCCCGCGTTTTTCAACGCCTGGATCAGCGTCGGTTGCGCTTTCCCACGGCCTGCGCAATCGGTTCGAGCATGCGGTACTGGCCCGTCGGGAACTCGCGGCGCGGGGGATTGCGGCGGAGCGCGAGCAGGGTGATGTCGTCGAACTGCGCGGCGCTGCCGATGTGGTTCCGGAGCGCGGCCACGACGTCGCCGAGCATGGCCGTGACGGAGGGCGCGCCGCCGCGCAGGATCGAGAGGAACGCCTCCTCGCTGAACGGGCTCTCGGACGGGTCGAGCGCGTCGCTCACGCCGT
The DNA here is from genome assembly GCF_029960785.1 of Polyangium sp. 15x6. GTDB lineage: Bacteria > Myxococcota_A > Polyangia > Polyangiales > Polyangiaceae > Polyangium. The sequence continues at coordinate 9,361 of NZ_JASBQE010000071.1, read as the reverse complement.
CCGTGAAGGCGACGAGGGAATCGCCCGGGAGGAGGATCACGCGGCCCGTCTCGAATTCGACGTCGCGAATGGCGCCGAGCGCGGGGCCCGTGGATTCGAGGCGCCTCTCCTCGCCCGTCGCGCCGAGGATGATCGGCGCGTCGTGCCCGCAATTGATATAGGAGAGCTCGCCGCTCTCCGGATCGAGGAGCCCGAAGAAGAGGGTCGTGAACATGGCCGTGCGGCCATGGTTTTCGGCGAGGTAATCGTTCGTCTGGGTGATCGCCGTGAGGGCCTCGTTCGGATTCGTGGCGCGCTGCGCGAAGGCGCGGAGCAGGCCGCGGACGAGGGACATGAAGAGCGCGGCGCCGACGCCCTTGTCGCAGACGTCGGCGATCGCGACGGCGAGCTCGCCGGAGGCGAGCTGAAAGACGTCGTAGAAATCGCCCGAGAGCTTGCGCGCCGGCATGAAGCGCGAGGCGATCTGCCAGCCGGGCAAGGAGGGCAGCTCGCGCGGGAGGAACTCGGACTGCAGGACGCGGCCGATCTGCATCTCGCGCTCGACGGCCGCGAGGCCATTCTCCGCGCGCTCGCGAGCCACGGCGAGCTCCTTGTAGAGGCCCTCGAGCTCGAGGAGGCGTTGCTTGAGCGCCTCGTCCGTCTGCCCGAAGAGCTTGGCATTGTGGATCGCGATCGCGGCCTGCCCGGCGAACGCCTCCAGCAAATCGAGCTTCGCCTGGGAGAACTGCCCGGTGAAGGCGCGGTTGTCGACGTAGAGCACACCGATCACCTTGCCCCGGATGCGGAGCGGCGCGGCCATGATGCTCGTCAGCCGGAACATCGCCACGCTGCGCTGGAGCGCGAATCGCTCGTCCGTCTGCGCATTGCTCGTGAGGACGCTGCGCTCGTTCCTCAAGACCTCCTCGACCACGGAGCTCGAATACGCAAACTCCATGCTGCGAATGGTGTCCTGATCGAGGTTCCGCGCGACCTGGACGACGAGGTTGCCCTGGTGATCGGCGAGGACGAGGTACCCACGCTCGGCCTTCGTCAATTCGATCACGGAGTCCATGCACTGGTTCAGCACGGTCTTGAGATCGAGCGAGGAGGTGATCGCCTTGCCGACCTCGAAGAGCGCGGCCTGCGCCTCGCGCGACATCGCGCCCTCCTGCTCGCGCCTCTCCGTGTCGAGGCTCGCGCGGAAGCTCCCGAGCTGCGCGTTCAGGGCGTCGATGTCGTCCGGCAGGTCCCGCGCGAGATCGCCGCCGCGCTCGCGCAGGACGCTAGAGACCCTGGCAAGCTCGAGCTGGAGCCGCGTGGCGGCGCGGAGGATCTGCTCGGGGTCCGAGGCGGTAGGCTCGTCGGGGGCTCTTCGGGTGGCGGTCATGAGCGGTCTCTAGGGGGCAGCTCGAGAGCGAAGGGACGGCGCATCTTACGTGGCAAGCCGGCGCGCGCCCACCGTCCCGCGCGCGCAGCGCGGCGAAACGTCAGCCAGCGTTCGGATTCGATGTCCGCGGCGAACGAGGCCCCGCGAGCCCCCCCTCCGCGAGGAAACCACAGCCGAGGCCCTTGGCTCGCTTCTCGACGTCGCGCGCCGTGGCCGATTCCTTTGGATTGCTCCAGCGGGAAAGGACGCCGCGATACGCGCTGCAAGCGCCGGGTTTGTCGCCCTTCGCCTCACGGGCGAAGCCGAGGCGCGCCTGCTGTTGGACGTACCGCAGCGCGTTCCCCGGTGTGGGGCAGACCCGCGTGGCCTTCTCCAGATAGGGAAGCGCATCGACTTCCCTGCCGGCGAGGAGGCGCACGTGACCGAGCGCCCCGGACCCGCTGGCTTCTCCGGTGTCGAGCTCGCCGGAGGGGAGCCGCACGAGCTCCTCCTCCTTGGCGAGGGCCTCCCGCGCGAGCTCGGGCGAATACGCGGGCAAGGCATACGCCGCCTCCCAGGCCCGTTTCCGCCGCAAGGCGCTTCCGAGGTCTTGCTTCGCGAGCCACGAAGACCGCGCCGCCTCGTATTCGGCGCGCGATACCTTGCCGGCGCGGAGCCGGAGCGAATGCATGTACACGGTGGGATCGAGGACGCCGTCGGGCTCGTAGTACGACGCCCGGAGAGCGCTCTTCGCCAGGAACTCGTCCGCGACCGCGGCCGCTCCCTCGATGTCGCCGAGCTCGACCCGCGCAAACGTCCGCAAACCATACAGGATGAGCTCGTCGTGCGGCAGCGGCGGGGTCATGGAAGCCATCGAATCGGCGACGCGGGCCGCGGTCGCGAACTCGCCGAACGCAGCCGCGCGGCGGGCCGCGAGATCCTCCGCTTGCCAGAGGAGACCCGCCGCCCGGAAACGCCGCTCGGCCTGGTCGAGCGCGGCGCGGACGGCCGCCTCGGGCTCGCCCGCGCCGTAGAGCGCGCCGCCGAGCATCAGGTGCGGCTTCGGCGAGGAGGGCTCCTTGGCCATCCACCGCCGCGCCGTCTCCGCCGCGAGATCACACTGGCCGAGCGACGAGACGATCTTGATCTTGTCGTTCAAGCAATCGACCGCGCCGGCCGAGACCTCGATGCATTTTTCGAGCGCGACGAGCGCCTCCTCGTTCCGGCCGAGGGGCTTCAGGGCAAACTGCTTCGTCTGCCAGCAATCGGCATATTGAGGGTCGAGCTCGACGCAACGATTCGCGAGCGCGAGGACCCGCTCGGGATCGCCGCTCTTCGTGGCGTTGAGCTGCTGGCGCGCCTGCCAGAAGACGAGCTCCGCGTCGCCGGGCCATTTCGTCACGAGGGCCTCGAACCTCCGGGCCGACGTGGCGCAATCGCTGGGATCGTTCTGGATCATCGGCTCGAGCGCCTCGAGGAACGCCTGGTCGCGCTCGGCGAGCGCGGCGCGGAGGCCGATCGCCTTGCGAAACGCCTCGCGGGCCGCGTTGATGTCGAACGAGGTCTGGAGCGCCGCATACCGGAGGTGCGCCGCGGCCATGCCCGGATCGGCTTTGCGCGCCCGATCGAACGCGGCAATCGCCGTGTCCCACGTGGCGTCCCGGATCGCCTGGAGCCCCTCACGAAATGCGAGCCGCGCCGCCGCGCTGTCCGTGGGCGGAAGGGGCAAATCGGTGACGGCCGTGGGCGCGGGCTGCGGAGGCGCGGCCGCCGAGGAAGGCGGAGGCGTTTGCACGTCGGTCGGAGACTTGCGGAGGGCAAACGTGGCGCCGCCGGCCGCGAGCAGGGCGACGAGGGACGCTGCGATCACCCAGGGCCTGCGCGGGGGCGTCGCGGGCGGGATCGAGGCGGCGACGGGCGCGCGGGTGTCGCCGGTCGAGACGAGGACGACGTTGCGGCGGCTCGTGATGGTCCGCGTGTCCTCCGCGGTGACGAACACGTGGAGGTTCTGGGCGACCTCGTCCATCGAGGCGAACCTGTCCTCGGGCTCCTTGGCGAGGGCGCGCGCGAGGATCTGCCAGACGCCGTCGGGCACGCTGGTGAGCCGGGGCGGCTCGTCGCTCAGGATCGAGGCCATGAGGCTGACGGCGCCTCTGTCCGAGCGAAACGGGAGCTTGCCCGCGAGCAATTCGTACGCGACGACGCCCCAGGCGAACTGGTCGGCGCGCGCGTCGATCTCCTCGCCGCGGAGCTGCTCGGGCGCCATGTACGCCGGGGTGCCGACGAGCGCGCCTTCGGCCGTCATCGTGGAGAGCGCGCCGTCGGCCGTGGGCCCGAGGGGATCGGCGCTCGTGCGCGCGAGCTTGCGGGCGATTCCGAAATCGAGGACCTTCACGGCGCCGTCGGCGCGCACGACGACGTTCTCGGGTTTGACGTCGCGATGCACGAGGCCCGCCTGATGCGCGGCCGAGAGGGCCCGCGCGATCTCGAGGAGGATCCGCAGGCGCGTGCCGAGGGGTTCGTCCCCGCCGACGAGGGCCCGCAAAGGGCGGCCAAGGACGAGCTCCATCGCGATGAACGGGGCGCCGTCTTGCTCGCCGACGTCGTAGATGGCGACGATGCCCGGATGCGAGAGCGCCGCGACCGCGCGCGCCTCGCGCAGCATGCGCGCGACCGCGCGTCCCCAGGTGTCGCTGTCGGCCTCGTCGCCGCGGCGCAGCACCTTGAGCGCGATTTTGCGGCGCAGGCGCGTGTCCTCGGCGCGGTACACCTCGCCCATGCCACCTTCGCCCAAGAGCGACTCGATGACGTAGCGGTCGAAGGACTCCCCCGGCGAGAAACGCATGGCCGGAACATCGTAGCCCGTCCAGGCCCTCCCGCCCAGGGACGATGGCGCGGTTCGTCAGGGTCCGCGCCAGGCTCACAGGCCCGTGCGTCCACGTCGAGAGCACGGGGCGCTACCGGACTTCCATGCCGAGGCGCTTCAATGGACGGCGCACGTGCGCAGGGCGAAATGCGTTTGGGCCCCATTGCGGGAGGGCGAACCACTCGCAGCAAAGGAGGGCGTACGGTCCGAGGGGAGCAAAGCCACGTCCTCCTCCCATCCGCGACCCCCTCGCCGGCATGCGCCTACGCAAGCGCGACCGCCCTCGACCCCCCCCGGAGGGTCCCCGACCGCTTCGCATTGCGTGCGAGGTGCCTCCCGAGGGGTCCGATACGCAAGACGAAGCGTGCGAGACCCCTTCGAAGGGTCGAAAAGGGCTCGGAGATGTGAGATGGCCAGCCTCACGAGGCCCGAACATCGCTCCCGCTTGCGATGAGGGAGGCCTCCGAGGCCCGACCCTCGCAACGCGTTGCGCCCATCGACCCCTCGAAGGCATGCCAACCGAAGCAGGAAGCGCTCCCTGGCCCTCCGGGGGTGCCCCTCGACGGTTAGCCTACGCACCAAAGGAGGCTTCGAAGGGGCACGCACCGCAACGACAAGCGTTGCCCTACCCTCGGAGGGCATTCGGCACGCTCGACGTTGCGGTGCATGCCCCCTCGGGGGGCCCGGAGTGCGCTTTGTCTTGCGGTTCATGCCCCTCAGGGGGGCCCGAAGAGCGCAACGCTGTGCGGAACAGCACGCCCGGCGCGGTCCGTCAGGGTCCGGGCCGAGGCTCGCAGCCGAGCGCCTTGGCCCGACGCGCGGCATCACGCGCGGTGATCGAGTCCTTCGACTCACCCCACCGCGAAAGGACGGCCCGATACGCCTCGCACGCGAGGTCCTTTTCACCGCGCATTTCACGCGCGACGCCGAGGCGATGCTGGTTCTGCAGATAATGAACCGGATCCAGCAACATGCCGCAATGGGAGGAGGCCTCGACGAGGTCCGGGAGGGCCCCGTCCATGTCGCCAGCGAGGAAACGTACTTTTCCGCGCAGGGCGGCGGCAGACTGGGCGCGGTAGTAAGGGATGCCTTCAGGAAGCGAGGAGCGGGGCATGGCGGCGAGGGCCTCGTGCGCCTCGTCGGGCGTCGTCACGGGCAGGGCATACCCGCCGTACCAGGCGCCTGCGGCGTCACCCTCCTGCACGCAGCGGCGTATCCAGGACTCCCGATGGGAGGCGCGCTCGGCCTCCGAGAGCAGGCCCGCGCGATGCGCGGCGGCATAAAACGAGGGCTCGGGATCGACGATACAATCCATGGTGGCCGAGCGGAGCGAGGCGGTCTGCCGCGCGAGGAAGTCCTGCGCGACGCGGCCCGCGTCCGCGGTGCGCCCGAGCTCCATCAAAAGAAAGACGTGTCTGGCCGTAGGGCCGGCCTCGTGGTCGATGTCGCCGACGACGCCCGGTTGTCGCGCGATCCGGAGCGCGGACTCGAAATCCCCCGTGCCCGCGGCAAAGCCGAAGTCGAGCGTCAAGGCCTCCACCTGGAATCCCGAGGCGCGGAGCTTTTGCGTCGCCGTGTCCACGACGGCGCGGACGGCGGCGTTCTCGCGGCCCTGCCCATAAAGCGAGCACGCGAGATAGCTGTGCGCCCGGCCGAGATCGGGCTCGCGCGCGACCCAGCTCCGCGTGACCTCTTCGAGGCCCACGCATCGGTTCGACATGATCTCCACGGCCGCCCGGTCGAACATGCAGTCGCCCGCGGTGGGAGCGACTTCGACGCACCGATCGAGCGCGCGCCGCGCTTCCTCGTGCCGCCCGAGCGCGATGAGCGCGCGGGCCTGGATCTGCAAGCAATCGGCATATCGATCGTCGAGCGCGAGGCAACGCTCGGTGAACGCGAGGAGATCGGCCGGCTTGCGCTGGGGGATCGGGAAAAACTCCCAGTACACGAGCTCGGCGTCGCCGGGGTACCGGGCCGAGAGTTCCGCGAAGCGGCGGCGCATCTCGGCGACGTCGGGCGGGTCGCGCTGCAAAAAGGGTTCGAGCGCGTCGAGCAGGGAGCGATCCCGGTCACTGAGCGAGGACCGCAAGAGGAAGGCGACCCGGTAGGCCTCGCGCGAGGCGTTGAGGTCCTCGGTGTCCATCGCGACCATTGCATAACGCAGGTGCGCGAGCGCGAGCGAAGGATCGGCCTTGCGGGCCCGCTCGAAGGCGAAGCGCGCCGTCGCCCAGGAGGCATCCCGCACGGCCTGGACTCCCTCGCGATACGCGACGAGCGCCTCGGGGCTGTCCGTGGTCGGGAGCGGGAGATCGGTGATCGCAATCCTGGGCGGCGGCGCGGCCGATGCCGCAGGCAAGACGGGCGCGGCGTCGGAAGGCTTTTCACGACGAACGACGATCCACGCGAAGGCGGCGAGGACGGCGACGAGGGCGACGAGGGCGAGCGCGCGGTCCGCGGGGAAAGGGGCCCTTCCGGGAGGGTTCGTCGGGAGAGGAGGCTCGGGGGCCGCGTCGGCTTCGAGCGACAGGAGCGCGAGCTCGTCGGCGAGCGCGGCCATCGAGGGGAATCGATCCGCGGGGTCTTTGGCGAGCGCGCGCTTCACGAGGGGCCGGATGGCCTCGGGCGCGCGGGTCATGGGCTTGGGCTCGTCGGCGAGGATCGAGCTCATGAGGGCCGCCGGGCCCTTGTCCGCGCGGAATGGGAGCTCGCCCTCGAAGAGCTCGTGCGCGACGACGCCCCAGCCGAACTGATCGGAGCGCGCATCCAGCGCTTCGCCCGTGAGCTGCTCGGGCGCCGTGTACGCGGGGGTGCCGTGGAACAGGGACTCGGCGGGCTCGGCCTCGAGCGTGCGCGCGCCCGGATCGGTCTCGCGATCGAGGCCACGCGCGATGCCGAAATCGAGCACCTTCACGGTGCCCGAGCGGCTCACGACGATGTTCTCGGGTTTGACGTCGCGGTGCACGAGGCCCGCCTGGTGGGCCGCGGCGAGAGCGCGCGCGACGTCGTGGAGGATCAGGATCTTGCGCGCGTCTCCCGCGTCCCCGCCGACGAGCGCGCGGAGCGGCTCGCCCTCGGCGATCTCCATGGCGATGAACGCCGTGCCGTCGAGCTCGCCGACGTCGTAGATGGCCACGATGCCGGCATGCGAGAGCCCCGCGGCCGCGCGCGCCTCGCGGAGCATGCGCGAGGCCTCGTGCGCCCACGCGTCCTCGGAGAGGTCTGTGTCCCTGCGCAGGACTTTCAGCGCGACCCTGCGGCCGAGGCGCGTGTCGAGCGCGCGATACACCTCGCCCATGCCTCCCTCGCCGAGGAGGGACTCGACGACGTACCGGCCGAAGGTCTCGCCGCTCAGAAACCGCGTGGATTCGGCCATGCGTCAACCGGCCTTCGATTCACACCCGAGCGCCTTCACGTGCGCGCGGGCCTCGGCCGCGGTGCGCGAGGCGCGCGCCGTGCCCCAGCGCGCGAGGACGCGGCCAAAGGCGTCACAAGCGCCCGAGCGATCGCCGAGGGCCTCGCGGACGAGGCCGAGCTGGTGGAGGCTCTTCGTGTGCCGCATGTGCTGCGTGGGCATCATGGGCTCGATGAGGCCGCTGCACGAGACGGTGGCGGCCGCGAGGTGCGGCAGCGCGGCCTTGGGGTCGCCCGCCAGCCAGTACGTCTGGCCGAGCGCGCTGTCGAGCACGAGGCCGAAGTGGAGGGAAAAGCTCCGCTCCTTGGCCAAGGCGTCGGGCGGCATCACGGCGAGCGCGGCCTTGGCGTCCTCGGCGTCGCGGGTGACGAGCGCGTATCCGGAGATCCAGACGCCGAGGCGATGCTGGGGGTCGGCGTGGCTCTTCACCCAGGCCACGCGCTCGGCCTCGAACGCCTCCCGGGTGATGAGCCCCGCGGCGAGCTCGGCGCGCAGGAGGTGCAAGGAAAAGTCTCCGCTGAGCGGCTCGGCGATCAGCGCCCCGCGGCGCGCGCGGAAGCTCTGGGCCTCGCGGCCCGCGTCCGCGGCGCGGCCCATTTCTTCGAGCACCTGGACGAGCGTGATCGCCGCCCAGCCGTGCGCCCCCGCGGCCGGATCGTTCGCGACGAGGCGCTGGTGGTCGCGGAGCATGCGCTCGGCTTGCTCGAACCTGCCCGCGGCGATCTCGTGCAGGATGAGGTGCTTCGAGGCCTCGGCTTCGAGCCCCTGCGCGCGGAACTGCGCCGCGGCGGTCTCGACGGCGGTCTTCACGGCCGCCTCGGGCGCGCCGCGCGCATACAGCGCGGCCGCGAGCTGCATGTGGGCGACGGGCGCCACGCCGACCCTGGCGATCCATTCGCGCGCCCCGGCCTCGACGAGCGAGCACCGGCCGAGCGCGAGGTTCGTGTCGCCGCGATCCATGAGGCAATCGGAGGCGGCCGGGGTCGCCTCGATACAGCGCTCGAGCGCGGCGAGGCCCTCCTCGACTTGCCCGGTGCGACGGATGAGGACGCGCGCCCGGCACTGCAAGCAATCGCCATAAAGCGGATCGAGCTCGAGGCAACGATCGATGAGCCGGAGGGCGTCGCTCGGCGGCAGGTAGCCGAGCGCGAACATCGAATAGTAGTTCGCGAGCTCGGCGTTGCCCGGGAACCGCGTGGAGGCGAGCGCGAGGCGCCGGACGGACTCGCGCAGATCGCTCGGCGTGCGCTGGATGAGGGGCTCGTGCGCGTCGAGGAGCGCCTGGTCGTACGGTTCGAGCGTCGCGCGGCCCATGATCGCGCGGCGAAAATGCTCCCGCGCGGTCGTGACGTCGGCGTCCCAGATGACGATGGCCATGCGCAGCCAGGCGGCGGCGAGGCCCGGATCGGCCTGCGTGGCGCGCGCGAACGCGGCGTACGCCGTCCTCCAGGCGCCGTCTCGCAAGGCCTGGAGCCCTTCCCGATACGCCGCGCGCGCCTCTTCATTGGCGAACGTCGGCAAAGGCAGGGCGGTGACGGCCGTCGGAGCCGGCGTGAGCGCGGTGCGCGCGAGCACGGGGGGCGGGGCGGTGCTGGCCTTGCGCGCGAGGAAGACGCCGGCCGTCGCGAGGCCCAGCGTGACGACGGCGGCGAGGCCGAGGAAGCGGCGCGAGCGCGAGGGAGCGCGCGCGCTCGGCGCGGGCGGCGTGCGATGCGTGGCGGCGCGGCGCGGCGACGAG
>NZ_JASBQE010000070.1 GCF_029960785.1 Polyangium sp. 15x6 | reverse complement strand
ACTTCACCGCCAGATAGGCCTTCGATCGAGCGGCCCCGGTTCTTCAATATCGCCGCCACCCGCTTTGCGGTCCGCTCGGCGACATTCTGGACCTCACCCTCCGTCGGCGCTGACAGCCGCAGAAACGACAGCATTCTCCATCCATACCCGCGTGCCGCACGTACACACCATCCAGCACGAGCGTATGCGCATGCACGTTCAGCCGCAGCATTCCACGCGCATGAAGCCGTATTCGAGAATCCCGCAGCGCAGATACTCCTCGACCTCGCGCACGACGAATCGCGGCAAACTCCCAATCGGCTCCACGCGCTCCCGAAACGAGTCCCAATACGAACGCACGACTCGGTAGAGAACCGTCTCCTCAGGTCGATGCCGCTCGTAGCGGTCGCCGTCGCCATGCAGTGCAGAAAGCGAACCGGAAGGCCCCACGCGCGTCCCCATCGCGCGCGCCATGCCAAACGAAAGGGACGCCGATGACCGAGCACTTCCCCGATCTTCCCTGGCGGCCGCCACCCTCCGCCATGGCGGTCGCCACACCTGGCAAGGTCCACCGCCCACCTGACGCTCGACCTGCCCCCGCCTTCCTCAAGAACGGTACACAAACAGATTCCTGTTGCCTCCCCCGCTTCCGTTCCCGCCCCCCGCTTCTCTCCTTCTTGCACCACAGGTTGTCCACAGGGCTGTGGAAAAGGTGAGGACGAAGGCTCGGGCAGCCTGGTCGTTCCGGCGGGGCCCTGGGTGACTGCCGCGCAGGCCGTCGCCGTAGTAACAGGAAGCCCGTGGACGTTCTCGACAAGCGCGGGGGGATCCCGCTGGTCTCGCGCGCCGCCCGCGGCGACTCGCTCCTCGCCTCGCACGACGCAGGCTCGCTCGCCGAGCGCCTCGTCGCCGCGGGCGGAGCGCCCTCGGCCGCGCGCTCCGCCGCGGCGCGGATCGTCCGGCACGCGTTCTTCCGCGACCTCGCCGAGGTGCCCTGGGGCCCCGACGTCTTCGCAGGGCTCGGCATCGGCGCCTGGGCCCACGCGTCGCTCGCCGCGCTCGATCCCGCGCCCGCGCTCGCGCTGCACGAACGCGCGCCGGCCGAGGACGGCACGATCCGGCTGCTCTTTCGCGCCCGGGACGGCGCCCTCGTCGAGTCCGTCCTCATCCCCGGCCCCGGCCGCACCACGCTCTGCATCTCCAGCCAGGTCGGCTGCGCGCGCGCCTGCGCGTTCTGCGAGACAGGCCGGCTCGGGCTCGAACGGCAGCTCTCGACGGGCGAGATCATCGATCAGGTCCGGCTCGCCCGCGCGCTCTGGAACGAGGCCGGAGGCGCGCCGCCGCTCTCGAACCTCGTGTTCATGGGCATGGGCGAGCCCTTCGACAACCTGCCCGAGGTGCTGCGCGCGCTCCGCTTGCTCACCGACGATCGCGCGTTCGCCTTCGCGCCCTCGCGCGTCACGGTGAGCACCGTCGGCGTCGCCGACAAACTGCCCGCGTTCTTCGCCGGCACGCGCGCCGAGCTCGCCGTGAGCCTCAACGCGCCGGACGACGAGCGCCGCCGCGCGATCATGCCCATCAACGCGCGCTTCCCGCTCGCGGCCTTGCGCGACGCGATCCTCGCCGCGCTCCCGCACGGACGCCGCGTGCTCTTCGAGTACGTGCTCTTCGACCGCTGGAACGACGCGCCCGAGGACGCCGATCTGCTCGCCGCCTACGTCCGCGGGATCCGCTGCCGCGTGAACGTGATCCCATGCAATCCCGGCCCCGATCCGGCGCTCCGCCCGCCCGCGCCCGAGCGGCTCGACGCCTTCGTCGCGCGGCTCTCGTCGCACGGCGTGACCACGCTCGTCCGCAGGCCGCGTGGTCGCGACGTCGGCGGCGCGTGTGGCCAGCTCGCGGGCGCGCGGCGCGCCGAGCGCGAACGAAGCGGCGTGCCCGAGGGCGCCTGACGCAGCAGCGGCTTCACCTCCGAAAGACTCCAGCACGGAGGAATCCGCATCACAGGCGCCCGCGCCCGCGGTTCTTTTCACTCGCGACGCCCGAGCCGCCGGCCTAGAAAAGAAAAGGGCCGGCACATTTTCAAGCCGGGGCGGGCAGCGCTTCATGAGCACACCTTCGTCGCCTGACAGATCCGGCGAAGCCTACGGCGATACGTCGTCGATGGATGAGCTCGGCAACGTGATCGACGTGCCCTCGCGGCCGTCGATCACGCCCGAGCCGGGCTCGCTCGTGGCTGGCACGTACCGCGTCGAACGGGAGCTCGGCCGCGGCGGCATGGGGATCGTCTACCGCGCGCGTGATACGTGGCTCGACCGCACGGTGGCGCTGAAGCTCATCGTGCCGACGTGGGACGACGCGCTCGCGGAGCAGAAGCTCCAGCAGGAAGCGAAGGCGCTCGCGACGCTGCGGGATCAGAACGTCGTGCAGGTGTACGCGTTCGGCCGCCACGGGCGCTCGTACTTCTTCGCGATGGAGTACGTCGAGGGCCGCTCGCTCGAGGCCATCCTCGACGACTACCGGCAGCGCAAGATCGACCTCCCGCAGCACCGCGCGATCACCATCCTGAGCCGCATCGCCGACGGGCTCGACGCCGCGCACGCCCGCGGCATCGTCCATCGCGACGTGAAGCCGGGCAACATCGTCATCGAGGAGGACACCGGCAGGCCCGTGCTCATCGATTTCGGGCTCGCGCAGCAGTCGACGGATCCGAATCCCGAGACGATCGAGGGCACGCCGATCTACATGGCGCCCGAGCAAGCCGGGCTCGGCACGGACGGGATCCCGGTGGGCCCGTGGAGCGACATCTACGCGCTCGGATGCGTGGCGTTCGAGCTGCTCACGGGGCGCACGCCGTACCTCGAGCGCAACATCGTGCATCTCCTCGGGGCCCATCAACGCGCCCCCGTGCCCCTCGCCTCGTCGGTGCGCCCCGAGCTCGCGCCTTTCGATGCGGTGCTCTCTCGCGCGCTCGCGAAACACCCCGTCGATCGGTATCCGAGCTGCGTGACGTTCGCGCGGGATCTCGTCCGCGCCGGCACCCCCAAGGCCGCCGCGACACCGTCGATCCAGCCTGCGCCGCTGAGCACGAGGATGCCCGGCGAGAACATCGTCAGGCCGATCCGCGTCCTCGCGGTGGACGACGATCCCGCGTTCGGCAAGTTCGCCGCCAAGGCGGCCGAGCTCGCGTTGAAGGGCCGAGCGGTGCGCATCCGCGTCGCGCGCTCGGGCCAGGACGCGCTCGAAGCCGCGCGCGAAGAGCCGCCCGATCTCGTGCTGCTCGACCTCGACATGCCCGACCTCGACGGCGTGGACACGCTCTCGCACCTGCGCGCCTTGCCGCGCGGCGATCACGCGCGTGTCGTCGTCTTGAGCGGCCGCGTCGGCCCGCAGGAGCGCTGGAAGTTCGCGGTCCTCGGCGTGCGCGAGTTCGTGGCGAAGCCGATCGATCTGCGCCGCCTCGTCGACACGATCGACGGCATCGTCGAACGGGCCGGCTGGGGCGCGGCGCTTACGGCATGAGCTCGGCGCGCGCGCGATCACACGCCGCGCGGGCGCTCACGAGCGCGCGCTCGATCTCGGGCCACGCTTGCTCCGCGGGCAGCCAGCCGCCCTGGATGCCGAGCAGCCCGTCCTCGATGAGGCCAGCAGCGTCGCCGATGTCCTGAAATCGATACGATCCTGCGGTCCCACGCAACGCGTGGGCCCTCGACACCGCGACGCGCATCGCGTCCTTCACGATCCCCTGCTTCGCCGCGGACACGACCTCGGCGAGCTGCTCGAGGAGCCCCGGCAGCTCCGCCAGGTATTCCCTGCGTAGCTCCAGGAGCGCTGCTCGGATCTCGTCGTCCTTCGTATGCGCCATCGGGTGCGTCGATCATAGGCGGAGCCGGCGCGGCGAGCCCCGAGATTTCGACCGGATCTACATTTCGCTCGGCGCCGCGAGACTCGGCCGCGCGTCCCGCGGCGGCAGCTCGAACCAGAACGTGCTGCCTTGCCCGAGCGCCGACGCGACCCCGATCGTCCCCCCGTGCTGCTCGACGATCGCCTTCGAGATCGCGAGCCCGAGCCCCGTGCCGCCGACCTTGCGCGGACCATGGCCGCCGAGCTGCTCGAACCGGTTGAAGAGCCGCGCAAGGTCCGCCTCCGCGATCCCGGGTCCTCGATCACGCACGCCGAAGCGAACACGTCCGGTCGCCGTCGCCTCCGCGAAAAGCTCGACCCGCTGCTCGGGCGGCGAGAACTTGAGGGCATTGGACATCAGGTTCGTGAGCACCTGAGCGATCCGGTCCTCATCCGCCACGAGGTCGAGCTCCCCTCGCACCTCCGCCCAGAGCTCGACCTTGGCCTCCGCGGCCACGGGAGAAAGGCTCTCCACGAGGCTGGAGACGAGTTGCCGCACGTCGACGTGCTTCGGATCCAGCTCGAGCTTGCCCGCTTCGATCTTCTCCAGATCGAGGAAGTCGTTGATGAGCCGCACGAGCCTGTCGGTGTTCGTACGGGCGATGTGCACGACCTCCATCGCCTCGTCGGGCAGGGCGCCGAGCACGCCGCCTTCGAGCAAGCCGAGCGCGCCGCGGATCGAGGTGAGCGGCGTCCGCAGCTCGTGCGCGACCGTCGAGACGAACTCGTCCTTGAGCCGCTCGACGGCCTTGCGTTGCTCGATCACCGCCTGCGCCTCGCGCGCCCGTGCAACGAGCTCGCCGTTCAAATTTGCAAGCCGCCCGTTCGCGCGGCGCAGGTCGATCTGCGCGGCCACCTGACGCGCGAGCGCCGAGAGCGCGCTCCGTTGCTCCTCGTCGAGCTGTCGCGGGCCGTGATCGATGACGCAGAGCGTCCCGATGTTGTGGCCGTCCGCGGTCGCGAGCGGCGCGCCCGCGTAAAACCGCACGTTCGGCGGGCCGGTCACGAGCGGGTTGTCCGCGAACCGCTCGTCGTCGTACGCGTCGGGGACGAGGAAGAGCTCCTCACCGAGGATCGCGTGCGCGCAGAACGCCACCTCGCGCGGCGTCTCGCTCGCGTCGAGCCCGACCCTCGACTTGAACCACTGGCGCTCACGATCGACGAGCGAGACGAGCGCGATCGGCGTGCGGCAAATCGAGGCCGCGAGGCGCGTGAGATCGTCGAAGGCACGCTCGGGGGGCGTGTCGAGGATCGCCGCGTCGCTCAGGGCCGCGAGCCGTTCGATCTCGTCGGCAGGGGCGGGGGCTGCTTTCATGTCGGTTCCCCTGTCCCTTGCACGCGGTGAGCCACGATCAAGCCCGTGGGCCTGCGTACGAGGCGAGGATGTCGCGGATCTGCCCGGGCAGGGCCATCGGATCGAAGGGCTTGGGGATGACGCCCGCGGCGCCGAGCTCGCGGTAGCGATCGACCTCGTGCTTCTGCACCTTGGCGGTCATGAAGATGATCGGGATCGCGGCCGTGGCTTCACGCGCGCGGAGTTCGAGGAGCGTCTCCTGCCCGTCCATGCCGGGCATCATCACGTCGAGCAGGATCACGTCGGGAGCTTCGCGCGCCGCGGCCTCCAGCGCTTCGTGCCCGGAGGACGCGAGCACGACCTTCCATTTGCCGACGCCCTTCAGGCTCAGCTCACCAATTCGCCGGATGTGCGGCTCGTCGTCGACCAGCAGCACCTTCGAAACGGGCATGCGCGCTCCCCTCGAAATGAACGAGGCCCGCGAGCATACCTCGATGCGCGCGGGCCTTGCCGAGCCGATGTTTCGGCGTCGTATTACTTGGCGGCCTCGGCCGGCTTCGCCGCCGGCTCCTTCAGGTCGAAGGCCGGAGGCGCCTTCGGATCGCAGTCGGGCGGGGGCCCGAAGCCGTCGGCGTTGAACTTGTACTCGACCTCGCCGGAGCCCTGGGGATCCTTCTTGCTGATCGCCTCGATCGTAACCTCGTGCTCACCCTTGCGGGCCGGCGTGCAGTACGAGAGCAGGTAGAAGCGCTTCATGTGCGCCTCGATGCGCGCGGCCATCTTGTCGAAGGCCTCTTTGACCTTCGCCTGATCCGTCGCGAGCTCGGTCCCGTCGCGCCCGATTTCGTCGAGCTTCGCCTTGCCGATCTCGGCGCCGACGCCGATCGCATAGATCTGGTAGTTCTCGTACTCGTCTTTGCCCATGTCGTCCTTCATCTGGTCGCGGGTCACGCGCGCGGCGCGATCCGTGCCGTCGGAGAAGACGACGAGAGAGCCGAACTTGAGCGGGCGCTTGTCCTTGTCGAGCTCCTTCTTGAGCGTCGCGAGGCCTTCGACGACGGCGCCGTGCAGGTTCGTCGACGGGTCCTTGGGCTTGTAGCTGCGCAGCCCTTCGAGGCCGCCCTCGACCGAGCCTTGCGCCTCGGTGAAGGGCACGACGGAGTGGATCTTCTCCGAGCCGTCGAAGGCGTACACGCCGACCTTCTGCGTCTTGCCGACGCGCTCGGCGAAGGCCTTCGCGGCATCGACGAGCGCGTCCGCCTGCCCGGACTCGGTCACGCTGCCGCTCATGTCCACGAGCAGCATCGTGTACATGACGGCCGCGACCTCCGGGTTCTGGATCGTCTGCTTGCTCTCGAAGGCCGAGACGAGCTCGCCGTCCTCGTAGATCTTGAAGTCTTCGGCAACGAGGCCACCGACGGGCTTGTCCTTGCCCGCGTCGACCGTGAAGAAGACCCAGACGTTGTTGGGCTTCTTCTGCGCCGAGTTGATGAGACGGACGTTCAAGCCGCCCCCGCAGGCTGCGAGGAGAAGCGCGAGCAACGACACGAGCGTCACCCAGGCGTAGGAAGAGATACCCGCGCCGAGCGCGGCCTTGTTTCTGTCGTTCACGGATCGCATTAGGGCAGGACCTCGGCGGGCCTGTCAATTCGCGGCACGTGGGATCCGCCGTGACCACGGGCCCCACCCCGGGTCACGAGGCGCGGAGATTGGGCCGGCGTTCCCCCCGCGAGGGCACATTTCCGGGCAAGAAATCAGCGTCGGTCAGAGGCCGGCGACGCCGGGGCCCCCCAGGGCGCGCGGAGCTCACCCAAAAACCTCCTGATCGCGAGGCGTTTCCGCTAACCTCACGGCATGGCTCGTATCCTGGTCGTCGAGGACTCCTCTGCGTTCCGGGCGTTCATCCGCGCGGCGCTCGAAGATGCGCCGGGGCTCTTCGCAACGAGCCCGGACGACACGCACGGCGAGGTGGAGGTCGTCGAGGCTGCCAGCGGGTTCGACGCGCTCCGCCTCCTGCCGCGCGGGAACTACGACCTCGTGATCACCGACATCAACATGCCGGACATCAACGGGCTCGAGCTCCTGCGGTTCATGCGCGACAGCGAGCGGCACCGGAAGGTCGCCACGATCGTCATCTCGACGCAATCCTCCGAGAAGGACCGGGCGCGCGGCCTCGCGCTCGGCGCCGACGCGTTCCTCGCGAAGCCCTTCACGGTGGAGGCCCTGCAGCGCGCCATCACGACGATCCTGCAAGCGCGGAGCTCCCTTCCGGCCGAGAGCAGCGAGGGGTCGCGTTGACGAGCGAGAGCGAACGCGCGCGCGAGGAGTTCTTCTCCGAGGCGCAGGAGATCGTCGAAGGGCTCGGGCGAGACCTGCTCGCGCTCGACGAGGCGCAGAAGTCCGGCCACGTCGACCCGGATCTGATCAACGACGTCTTCCGCGCCGTGCACACGCTGAAGGGCCTCGCGGGCCTCTTCGGCGCGACGCGGATGTCGAGCCTCTCGCACAAGCTCGAGGAGCTGCTCGACGATCTTCGCCTCGGCAAGGTCGACGTCACGGCCCCCGTGCTCGACCTGCTCTTTCTCTCGGTGCAGCTCTACGGCAAGCTGCTCCAGGCCGAGAAAGAAGGCCGCGATCAGCCCATGCCGGAGCTCGAGAAGCTCCTCGCGCAGCTCGATCGCGGGGCGAGCGCGGGCGGCGGAGCGGGGAGCGGCGGGCACATCATCGACCCGAACCTGCTCGCGGTGCTCACCGAGTTCGAGGAGCACAAGCTCAAGACGAACATCGCGCAGGGCAACACGCTCTACCGGCTGAAGGTGCGGTTCCAGCTCGCGACGATCGACCAGGGGCTCGACGAGCTCAAGGCGACGGCGAAGCCGCACGGCGACATCATCACGTACCTGCCCGCGAGCGACGGCGACGACATCGACTCGATCACGCTCGAGATCCTGATGGGCTCGCGCGCCTCGGCGTCCACGCTGCGGAACGCGCTGCACCACCTCGGCGTGGAGGTCGAGGAGCTGCCGCGGCAGGGCGGAGGGCCCGCACCCGCGGCGGCGCCCGCGCCTGCGCCGGTCGTCTCCGCGCCCGTGCCGGCGCATCACATCCCCACGCCCACGCCTTCGCCGCCGCCGGTCGCGCCGAGCGGCGTGCCGAGCGCGATGCCGCCGCTCGGCCATGCGCCGCTCGACATGACGGCGCCGCACCCCTTCCCGGCGCCGCGCCTCGACACGAGCGCGAGCATCCCGCCGAAGGCGCAGGAGCTCGGCACGATCAAGAGCGTCGCGCAGACGGTGCGCGTCGACATCCAGAAGCTCGACGTCCTGATGAACATCGTCGGCGAGCTGTCGATCGTGCGCACGGAGCTCGAGCGCCTGCTCGAGAAGATGCGCGACGCGCACACGAACCGCGAGCTCCGGATCAACCTGCACCGGCTGCAGCGCGACTTCGAGCGCAACGTCATCAGCCTGCGCCGCGGGATCCTCGAGGTCCGCATGGTCCCGCTCGGCCAGGTCTTCGACAAACTGGCGCGCGTGGCCCGGCAGATCAGCCGCGAGGCCGGCAAGCAGGTGAACCTCGTCATCACGGGCGCCGAGACCGAGGTCGACAAGCTCATCGTCGAGGAGCTCAGCGATCCGCTCATGCACATGATGCGGAACGCGATCGATCACGGCATCGAGGAGCGCGAGATGCGCGAGGCGGTGAACAAGCCCGCCGTGGGCACGATCGCGCTGAACGCGTTCCAGAAGGGCAACCACGTCGTCATCGAGATCGAGGACGACGGCAAGGGCATCGACACGGAGCGCCTGCTCGAGAAGGCGATCCGGATGGGCGTCGTGCAGGCGGACGAGGCGCGCACGATGAGCCGCCGCGAGGTCCTGAACCTGATCTTCGTCCCCGGCCTCTCGACGAAGAGCGCCGTCAGCGAGATCAGCGGACGCGGCGTCGGCATGGACGTCGTCAAGACGAACATCTCGAAGCTCGGCGGCGTGATCGACGTCCAGAGCGAGCCGGGCATCGGCACGAAGTTCACCGTGACCCTGCCGATCACGCTGGCGATCATCAGCGCGCTCATCGTGAAGGTGAGCGACCAGCAGTTCGCCATCCCGCTCGCGAACGTGCAGGAAGCCGTGTGGCTCGACGTCGAGGCCGTGCGCGTGATCGACGGCCGCGAGGCCGTCACCTTGCGCGGCAGCACGCTCCAGCTCTGCTACCTCGCGCGCCTCTTCGGCCTCTCGGACACGCCGGATTCGAACGGCACCGGCCCCTTCGGCGCGAGCATGGAAGTGCCGCCGATGGGCCCGGTCGCCGGGGTCCCCCCGCGCGGCTCGCTGCGCAGCGAGAGCATCCGCCAGGACTACGCGGCCGCGGCCTTCCCGTATCGCCCCGCGGGCACCTCCTCGCCCTCCGCGCGGACCGCGCTCGCGCCGCGGCAGAGGCGAAGGTTCATCGTCGTCACCGCGGTCGGCACCCGCCGCCTCGGCCTCGTCGTCGACTCGCTCGTGGGCGAGCAGGACGTCGTCATCAAGGGCCTCGGCCCGAGCCTCAAGAACGTCGCGGGCTTCGCGGGCGCCACGCAGCTCGCCGACCAGCGCATCGCGCTCGTGCTCGACGCGCCCGCGCTCGTCGAGGAGATGTTCGCGCACGCGGATCGTGCCCGCATGCACGGAGGGACCCATGGCTTCTAACCTGGCCCGCCGCACCTCCTCCGCGGTGGTCCCCGCCGCCGCGGGCGCCAAGCGCAAGAAGGCGCAGCGCGATCGTGGCCCCATCACCGAGTACCTCGCGTTCCGCCTCGCGGGCGACGTCTACGCCGCGCCGGTCTCGATCATTCGCGAGATCCTGAAGCTGCACCCGCTCACGCCCGTGCCGCGCGCGCCCTCGTCGATCATGGGCATCATCAGCGTGCGCGGGCAGCTCGTCACGGTGATCGATCTGCGCCGCCGCCTGCGCCTCGCCGAGGGGCCCGTCACGAGCAAGGCGCGCATCCTGCTCGTCGATCCGATGGGCGTGGAGCTGCTCGGCCTCTACGTCGACGAGGTCTTGCAGGTCTATCGCCTCGCCGACAGCGAGATCGAGCACACGGCGACGGCGCTCGGCGGCGAGGTCGCGAGCTACATCGCGGGCATCGCGCGGCCTGCGCAGGCGCAGGCGACACCGCAGGAGGGCAAGGGCGTCGCGTTGAAGAGCGTGGGCGTCGTTCGGCAGAACGCGTCCGTGGTCATCCTGCTCGATTTGAAGGTGGTGCTTTCGTCCTGACGGCTCGCCGATCGGGAGAGACGGACCCAGATGCCCGACTATGGCCAGAGACACCGCGCCGATCCCCAGAAGAGCCTCGTCGGCTTCGTCGTGGGGGACGTGCACTACGCGATCGGGATCGGCCAGGTGCGCGAGATCGTGAACCCCTTGCCGGTCACGCCGCTCCCGCACACGCCGCCCGAGGTCTCGGGCGTGGCCGATCACCGCGGCGACGTCGTGCCCGTCCTCGATCTGCGCGTGCGCTTCGGCTTGCCGCCCTCCGAGGCGACCCGCTCGACGAAGTGGATCCTCGTCGACGCCGGCGTGCGCATGGTCGGCCTCGTCGTCGACGCCGTCTCCGAGGTCTTCGGCACCGGCGCCGACGAGATCCGCCCGACGCCTCCCGTCGGCGGCGGCCGCGATCTGCGCGGCATCTCGGGCGTCACGAACCACAACGGACTGCTCGTCTTCGTGCTCGATACGAAGCGGTTCACGGAGATCGTCGACGACATCGCCGATGTCCTGCCGCCGGTGGACGACCTGTGAGGAGAGCGCCGTGAACCCCCCTTCGAGCCGTTCCGTCTCGCCTCTGCTGATCGAAGCGGCCCTCGACGCCGCGGACGCCGAGGAGCGCCGCCAGGCCACCTCCCTCGCCGCGGACTTGCCGCTTTACGACGCGCTCCCGCTCCTCGTCCGCGCGCTCGGCGACACCGACTGGCGCGTGCGCAAGGAGGCCACGTACGCCGCGCGCGCCTTCATCCCGGCGCCGAGCCTCATCGCGGCCATGGTCAAGGCGTTCGAGCCCTGCGACAACGTGGGCCTCCGCAACGCCGCGATCGAGGTCCTCGCGAACTGCGGCAGCGCCGCCACGGCGCCCCTCGAAGCCTCGCTCGCGCGCCTCGACGCCGACGGCCGCAAGCTCGCCGTCCAGGCCCTCGGCTACACGCGCGATCCGCACGCCCTCGTCATCCTCGAGCGCTCGCTGCGCGACCCCGACGAGAACGTCCGCCAAGGCGCGGTCGAGGCCATCGCGCAGCTCGGGCCGATCGCGCCCGTCGAGGTCCAGCGCCTCCTCTTCCGCTGCCTCGACAGCGCCGATCCCTTCGCCAGGCTCGCCGCGCTCGAAGGCCTCAACGCCCTCGGCGCCGTGATCCCCTGGGAGCGCCTCGCGCCGCTCCTCGAGCACCCTTCCTTGCGATCGGCGGCCCTCTCGGCGGCCGCCGCCTCCGACAGCCCCGCGGCCGCCTCGGCGCTCGCCCGCATGCTCCACAAGGCACGCGGCGGCACCTTCATGCAGGCCATCGCCGCGCTCGCGCGCCTCGCCGAGGGCCCGCTCCTTCCGGCCGTCACCGAGGCCCTCACGGCCGAGGGCCCCGAGCTCGGCGAGCGCCTCGTCCGCGTCGCCACGGCCGAAGGCAGCGACCCGCCGCACCACCGCGCCATGGCGCTCCTCCTCGCCGCGGTCGCGCGCGCCCCCGGCGTCGTGGAGGCCGCGGTCCGCGCGCTCGCCGAGGAGACCTTCACCGAGCAGGCCGAGCGCGCGCTCATGCTCCTCGGCCCTGCGGCGCTCGAGGGGCTCGTCGTGCAGTTCGCGTCCAGCAACAGCCCGCTCCCGGGAGACGTGCGTGCTGCCCTCATCGAGGTCGCGGCTGCCATCGCGCTCTCGCCGGGCGCGCCCGCTCGCCCCTACACGCTCCTCGCGGCCCTGCGCAAGGTCGCGCTCGAGGACGAACGCCGCGTCGCCACGAGCGCCCTCTTCGCCCTCTCGAAGCTCGGCACCGAGGACGACCTCCAGCTCGCTGCGCACCTCGTCGCCTCGCCGAGCCGCCCTGTCGCCCACGCCGCCGAAGGCGCGCTCGCCTCGCTCGCGACCCGCCACGAGAAGGCTGCGCGTGCGCTCGGCGATACCCTCGTGAACGAGGCTGGCGACAATACCTTCGCCGCCGCGATCATCCTCGGCGCCCTCGCCGCCACGCGCAGCGCCGAAAGCCCGCCCCCGTCGCCCGGCGACCTCGGCTTCCTCGCGCGCGCCGCCGCGGCCGAGGACGTACGCACGCGCCGCGCCGCGATCGGCGCCGTCGCCGAGATCGGCGGCGACTCTGCGCTCGACGTCCTCTCGCTCGCGCTCGCCGACGAAGAACGCGAGGTCCAGCTCGCCGCGGCCCGCGCACTCGGCTACCTCGGCGCGGCGGCTCGACGGCGCGAAACCTCGCCCGACGCGCACGAGCCCCCGAGCCTCCGCACCATCCTCGACATCGCGGGCCGCTCCATGGATGCCGAGCTCGTGGCCACCGCGATCCGTGCGCTCGGCGAGGCCCTCTCCACGATCCCGCCGGACGCTGCGGGGCGCGCTGCGGCCGCGCTCATCGAGGCCCTCGCGCCGCTCGCCCGTGAGGCCGAAGCCGCCGTGGCGATCGCCGCGGCCGAGGCCATCGGACGGCTGCGCTGGGGCACGGCCGGGAGACAGCCGGCCCTCGTCGCTGCGCTCGACCATCCGGACGCGGCCGTCGTCAAGGCGGCGATGCTCAAGGTCGAGACGAGCGGCCCCGACGGCGAAGCGCTCCTCCGTTTGCTCGACCATCCCTCGCCCGACGTCCGGCTCCTCGCGGCCGAGACGATCGCGGCCAGCGACAATACGAGCTTGCGGGAGCGCCTGGCGCAGCGCGCGTCGCACGAGCTCGATCGGGACGTCCGCGACACCCTCGAGGGTGCGCTCTCGTCGATCCGGTGGCGGGGGGAAAGGGGCTTCTTCGGGTCGTGATGCGCTTCCCGGATGAGATCCGCCTTGCGCCGGACGAGTTCCGCCTCTTGCGGGATCTCATCAACCAGCATTGCGGCATCTCGCTCAGCCCCGAGCAGCGCCCCGTGATCGAGCGGCGCTTGCGCGAGCGCCTCAGCGTGCATGGGCTGCACTCGTTCGGCGAGTACTACCAGCTCCTCCGCTCGCCGGACCGGGGCCGGGCGGAGCTCGACGAAGCGCTCGACCTCGTCACGATCAACGAGACCTATTTCTACCGCGAGGACTACCAGCTCACGGCGCTGCGCACCGAGCTCTTCCCGATGCTCCGCCGCCCGCCGCTCTCCCGCGAGAGCCTCTCCATCTGGAGCGCGGGCTGCTCCACGGGCGAGGAGGTCTACTCCATCGCCATCACCGCCAAGGAGGCCGGTTTGTCCGGGCGCCGCGACCTCCGCATCTTCGGCAGCGACATCTCGCGCCGCTGCGTGGCCCACGCGCGCCGCGGCGTGTATGGCTCCTCCTCGTTCCGGGCGATTCCGCTTGACCTCAAACGAAAGTATTTCATCGAGAAGCCCGACGGCATGCACGTGCAGGACGACCTCCGGGCGTGGTGCCATTTCGGCCATTTGAACCTGCTCGATCCGGTCCGGGCCTCGGTCGTGGGTCGGGTCGACATCATTTTCTGCCGCAACGTTCTCATCTATTTCGACGACGCCTCGCGGCGCCGCGTGATCGACATGTTCTACGATCGACTCCTGCCGGGCGGGTTCTTGCTCCTCGGCCACTCGGAGTCGCTCCTCAACGTCTCGACCGCGTTCGAGCTCGTGCATTTGCGAGACGACCTCGTCTATCGAAAGCCCATCACGACCTCGCGGTTTGCCCCGCAGGGTCTGGAGGGCGGAGCGCACGGATCGGGGAAGCCATGAGCACTTCGGCAAAGGATGCAGCAGAGGTGAAACGGTGGTGAAGACCGGTCCGCTGCGGGTACTCGTCGTCGACGACTCCGCCTACAACCGAAGGAACATCGCGGACATCCTGACCGGCAGCGACGAGGTCGAGGTCGTCGGCAAGGCGGGCGACGGCGAGGAAGCGCTGCGCCTCGCCTTGAGCCTCAAGCCCGACGTCATCACGCTCGACCTCGAAATGCCGAAGATGGACGGTTTTACCTTCCTCCGCATCCTCATGGTGCGGCAGCCGACGCCCGTGATCGTCGTGTCGAGCTACAGCCAGAAGGAAAACGTCTTCAAGGCCCTGGAGCTCGGCGCCGTCGACTTCGTCGCCAAACCCAGCCAGAGGCTCGCGCCCGACGCCGCGCTCCGCCGTGAGATCCTCCAGAAGGTCCTCCTCGTCCGTTACCTGCGCCCGCTCGCGGCCGTGAGCCAACGCAACAGCGCCATCCCGCCGCTCCCGCGCTCCACGGCCACGCCGCCCGTCCTCTCCACGGCGCAGCCCGACCAGCCGAGCGCGCGCTCCGTCGCCAACATCGCGGCGCGCTTCATCGTCGGCATCGGCTCCTCGACGGGCGGACCGACGGCGCTGCTCGAGATCTTGAGCCGCGTCCCCGAGAAGTTCCCCGGCGCGATCCTCATCGCCCAGCACATGCCGGAGAAGTTCACCCGCACCTTCGCCGAGCGCCTCGACAGGAAAAGCTCGATCCGCGTGAGCGAGGCCGTCGACGGCGACCTCGTCACGGCGCGCAGGGCCTTCATCTGCCCGGGCAAGATGTGCATGGAGGCGGTCATCTCGCAGAGCCCGAGCGGCATGGGCTGGAACGAGATCCGCCTCCGCGTCGGTCCACCTTCGCAGCACGACCGCTACATCCCGAGCGCCGACCGCCTCCTGCGCAGCCTCGCGCCTGTCGGCTCGCGGGCCTACGGCGTCATTCTCACGGGCATGGGCGACGACGGCGTCGCCGGCGCCCGCGCGATCCGGGCCGGCGGCGGCACGATCATCGCCGAAAGCGAGGAGACCGCGGTCGTCTACGGCATGCCACGCGCCGCGGTGAAGGCCGGCGTGGTGAACGAGGTGATGGGGCTCCCCCAAATCGTGGATTGGGTCGCGCAGCTCTCCTGATCAGGAACGCCGCGAACGCGCCTTTTTGGTGCTCTTTTTCCGGCGCCTTCCGCGGCGCTTGCGGGCTCTTCCGGGACGGCCGGTGCTTCCTCGTCTGGCGCGCAACCGAAGCAACCCCTCGCCCCCGCGCGAAAGTTGACCCCGCGTCCCCACCATGAGACACCCGCCTTCGGGTCATGCGCTTTCGAAAGGCCGCACGCGCGTTCGTCACGGCCGGCTGGCTCCTCGCCGGCGCGCTCGTTTCTCTGCCGGGCTTCGCCCAGCCCAAGCCCGCGCCTACCGGCGTGAAGCCCGCGGCCCCGAAGCCTGCGGCCCCGAAGCCCGCCGGCAAGCCCAAAACCCAGGCCGCCAAGCCTGCGCAGAAGCCCGCCGCGAAGAAGCCCACCGGCAAAAAACCCGCCACGCGCAAGCCCGGCGAGCCCGGCGAGCCCGACGAGAATGCCCGCCGCGCCATCGCGGGTTTGCCCCCGACGCAGCATCGTGGCGTCGACGAATCTGCCGAGCTCCGCGCCCTCCGTGAGCTCGACCTCGCCCTCTTCTCCCCCGCGCCGAATGCCGGTGCTCCCTGGCCCTCGGACGACCTACCCACCCTCGATCGTGGCGGCCCCGTCCTCCTCGCCACCGGCGTTCCCCCGTCGGCACCACTCCCGGCTCCGCTCAAGCCCCCGGCGCCGACCGACCTCTCCTTCATCAAAAAGCTCGACCTCCCCGACATCCCCGTCCGCTGGGATGCTCGCGTCCTCCGCTACCTCGAGTTTTACAAGAACAACCCTCGCGGCCGCGCCATGGTCGCCTCGTGGGTCAAGAAGAGCGGCCGTTACGGCGCGGCCATTCGCCGCGTCCTTCGTGAACAGGGTTTGCCCGAGGACGTCGTCTGGCTCGCGCTCGTCGAGAGCGGGTTCGATCCGACCATTCATTCCCCCGTCGGCGCCGCCGGCCTCTGGCAATTCATGCCCGAGGGCGCCCGCATCTATGGCCTCACCGTCGACCGCTGGATCGACGAGCGCCTCGACCCCGAGCGCTCCACGCTCGCTGCCGCGCGTTACCTCTCCGACCTCCACCGCCGCTTCGGAACCTGGGAGCTCGCCTTCGCCGCCTACAACATGGGGTATGGCGGCCTCCTCGCCTCCATTCGCAAATACAACACGAACGATTTCTGGGAGCTCAGCCGCCTCGAAGCCGGCCTCCCGCTCGAAACGGCGCTGTACGTCCCGAAGATCGTCTCCATGGCGATCGTCGCCAAGAATTGCGCCGTCTTCGGCTGCGACGGCGTCGAGCCCGAGCCTGCGGTCACCTTCGACAAACTCGCGGTCGGCCACGGCGTCGCGCTCCGCACCGTCGCTGCGGCGGCCGGCGTCGATCTCGACGCCGTCGAAGACCTGAATCCCCAGCTCCCCGTCGGCCGCACCCCGCCGCTCGGCCCCGACGCCAAGGAGGGCGCCTCCTTCGTCGTCCGCGTCCCGCCCGGCACCGGCGCCCGCGCCGCCAAGACCGTCGCCAAGCTCCTCGAGCGCGAGGACAAACTCGAGCGTCACCTCGTCCGCTGGGGCGAATCGATCGAGGACATCGCCGCCCTCCGCGGCACCACGAAGAGCACCCTCCTCTCCCTGAACGGCCTCCGCTCCGGCGAGCAAGTCCGCCCCGGCACCGTCCTCCTCGTCCCCGAGGGCGGCCCCGACAAACCCACCGTCGCCAGCGTCTTCTCCGGCGCCCGCGGCGAAAAACCCATCATCGTCGTCCCTGCGGAGACCTACGCCTACCCCGATCGCCGCCGCATCTTTTATCGTGTCGTCGCCGGCGACACCGTCCGCGAGGTCGCCTCCGCGCTCTCGGTCTCCGCCGCCGAGCTCTCCCGCTGGAACACGCTCGACCCCTCGGCCACCCTTCACGACGGAATGACCTTGCAGGTCTTCGTCCCGCGCGAGCGCGCCCTCACGAATGCGCTCGTCCTCGAGGACGCCGAGGCCCGCGTCCTGCCCGTCGGCTCCACCGAGTTCTTCACCCATTTCGAGAACCTCAAGGGCCGCAAGCGCCTGGAGATCGCCGCCGCCGAGGGTGACACCTGGCGCGGTTTGTCGAAGCGATACAATCTCAGCCTCGGCATGCTCGAACGCATCAACCACCGATCGCGCACGAGCGCCCTCGCGCCGGGCGACAAGATCGTCGTGTACGTCGCGCAGCCGAGCCCGCCCAAGGCCGCGCCGCCTCCCGCCAAGGAGACCCCGGACGACAAGGCCGAGGCCGTCGCCGTCGCGCAGCCCGTCGAGGACAAACCCGCGGCGGCCGAGGAGCCCGACGAGTCCAAGCCGGACGACAAGCCCGCGGCCGACGAGGGGCCGACCAAACCCGCGACGTTCCGCAACGAAACCCCGGCGCCCGCCCCCGACAAGCCTGCGGCCAACAAGCCCGCGGCCGACAAGCCTGCGGCCAACAAGCCCGCGGCCGACAAGCCTGCGGCCAACAAGCCCGCGGCTGACAAGCCTGCACCCGACAAGTCCGTGACGCCCAAGGAGCCCCCGGCGGCGCTCCCCCCGCCTGCCCCCTGATTTTCTCGTAGCCAGCCACCGGGCTCGCGCGCGATGATGGAAGCCGATGCGCCGCGCTAGCTCTCTGCTCCTCGCTTTGCTCCCGACCCTCGCCCTCGTCGGCTGCACCTCCGACGAGGACCCGCAGACCACGCCCCCGCTCCCTGGCCCCGCGGAATGGAACCGCGACGTCGTCCCGCCGAGCGACGACGAGGCCGCCGCGAAGCGGACCTCGTGCGGGTACACGGAGGGCATGCTCCCCGCGGAGACGCAAGGGGCGTCGCGCCCCTACGGCGCCGAGATTCCCGTCGACCACATCGTGGTCGTCATGATGGAGAATCGCTCCTTCGACCATTACTTCCAGAAGCTGCCCGAGTACGGCCAGGACGATGTCGAGGTCGCGCCCGAGAGCTTCACGAACCTCGACCAGACCGGCACCGCCGTCGCCCCGTTCCGCGACAACCAGTTCTGCTTCGTGGACACGAACCACGAATGGACCGGCACGCACGAGCAGATCAACGGCGGCCAGATGGACGGGTTTTTCAAGACCAACGACGGCTGGCACGAGCTGCCGAGCCCCGGCGCCCCCGAGGAGATGCTGAGCGGCCGCCGCGCCCTCGGCTACTACACCCAGGACGATCTGCCGTTTTATTACTGGCTCGCGAACGAGTTCGCCATCGCGGACCACTACCATTCCTCGATCCCCGGCCCCACGTGGCCGAACCGCATGTACCTCTACGCGGCGACCTCCTTCGGCGCCGTCCACAACGAGTTCGTCGAGGTCGACAAGACCCTCTTCGATTACCTCGAGATGCGGCAGGTCTCCTGGCGCGTCTACGTCTCCACCACCCCCGGCGTCGCGATCTTCGTCGACAAGTACGTCCAGTACAACAACGACGAACACGGACATTTCGCGCCGATCGAGAATTACTTCCAGGACCTCGAAAACGGCACCTTGCCCCAGGTCGTCTTCGTCGACCCGGGCATCGCGCGCGAGGGCTACGCGCAGAACGACGAGCATCCGCCCGCGATCGCCATGCTCGGCGAGCAATTCACCGCCGGCGTCATCGAAGCCCTCGCGAAGAGCTCGGCCTGGGAGCGCTCCGCGCTCTTCGTCACGTACGACGAGCACGGCGGCCTCTACGACCACGTCCCGCCCCCGTCCGCCTGCCCGCCCGACGACATCGCGCCCGCGTTGAAGCAAGGCGACACCGACGCGAAATTCGACCAGCTCGGCGTCCGCGTCCCGCTCCTCGTCGTCTCTCCCTACGCGAAGAAGCATTTCGTCGGTCACCGGACGTACGATCACACCTCGATCGTCCGCTTCATCGAGGCCCGCTTCCAGATGCCGGCGCTCACGAATCGGGATGCGAACGCCGAGGCGCCGTGGGAAATGTTCGACTTCGAAAACCCCCCGCATGCCGAGCCCCCGACGTTCGCGATGCCCACGGTCGACCAGGCCAAGCTCGATGCTTGCAAGGCGCTTTACGAGCCCTGAACGCCTCTCCGCGCTCGTCCTCGCGGCCCTCTTCCTCGCGGGCTGCCCGGACGAGCCGGAGGCCCCCGCCCCCGCGGACGCGGGCGCGCCTCAAGACGCGGGTGCCGTCCTCCCCGAATCTCCGATATCCCCGCTCTCGCGAATCGTGGAAGAGCCCGCCCGCCGCGGCCTCGGCGCCCTCGAGGCGCTCGCGGCCGCCATGCCCCAGGGCCGCGGCGACTCCGATTCGCATTACCTCGACCTTCGCCGCGCCCTCGCCGCGGGCGCGCCACTCTGGCGCAGACCGGAGAGCCTCGGCGGCGAGGTCGTCTTCGGCCCCCCGCGCTCCGTCGACGAAGGCGGCGGCGCGCTCCTCCGCCTCGACGCCGCCCTCGTCCACGGCGACGCCGCCGCCGCGCGCACCGAAATGCGCACGCTCGAACGCGCCTTGCGCCTCTTCCAGAACGAGGCGCGCCGCATTCCGCCCGCGCCTGGCATCGTCGCGCATGCCCTCTCGCTCGCCGCGTACGACCTCGGCGCCCTCGCGCTCGAATCGATGCAGGGCGTCCCCGAAGGCTCCGCCGCCGTCCTCGCCGATCTCCGCGGCACCCTCGATTTCATCGAATCCGCCGCGGCGGCCCTCGCGACGCCCGGCACTGCCCAGACCCCGGCCGCCCTCGATTCCGTCAAAGAAGCCACCCGGCCCCTCCGCGCCCGCCTCGACGCCGCGAAGACCGCGGACGACCTCGACGACCGCGCGGGCTTCGCCCTCGCCACGGGCCGCCTCGGCGTCGCCCTCCGCCGCCTCGTCGCCGCCGCCGGCGCGACGGTCCGATTGCCTTATCGTGCCCGTTTCCCGGTCGCGAAGACCGACGCCGACGAGCCCGTCTCGGCCCTCACCCTCCCCGCCCCGCGCAGCCGCCCGCGCAGCACCGGCGGCGACGAAGCTCCCTGGGTCGCGCTCGGCCGCAAACTCTTCTTCGACAAACGTTTGTCCAAGAACAACGCTCGCTCCTGCGCCACCTGCCACGTCCCCGAGAAAGGCTTCGCGGACGGCCTCCCTCGCCCGCCCTCGCTCGATCCGGCCGTCACGCTGCGCCATACCCCGACCCTGCTCTACGCCCCGCTGCACGCCGCGCAGCTCTGGGACGGCCGCACGCTCACGCCCGAGCGCCAGGCCCTCGGCGTCATCCACGCGCGCGCCGAAATGGGCCTCGAGCCCGGCGAGCTCGTCACCGCCATCGAATCCGCCGCGGACCTCCGCGCCCTCTTCCAGACGCTCCCCACCCCGGGCGTGACTCCCGACAACGTCGGCCGCGCCCTCGCCGCCTTTGAATCCGAGGTCTTCGTCCCCGGCGACGCCCCGATCGACGCCTTCGCCCGCGGCGACGAGACCGCGCTCTCGCCCTTGCATCGCCGCGGCCTCGACGTCTTCGCCGGCAAGGGACGCTGCGCCCGCTGCCACATCCCGCCTTTCTTCGGCGGCTCCCGCCCGCTCGATTTTGCGGTTCCCATCTTCGCCGTCCTCGGCGTCCCCGACAAACCCGGCGGCACCGCCCTCGATCCGGATCGAGGCCGCGGCGCGTTCACCTCACGCCCGGCCGACGAGGGCGCCTTCAAGACCCCGACGACCCGCGACGTCGCGCGCACCGCGCCTTATTTCCACCACGGCGCCTTCCGCACGCTCGAAGAGGTCGTCGATTTCTACGACAAGGGCGGCGGCAAAGGCTTCAGCCTCCCTGTCCCGAACCAGGACCCCGACGTGCGCCCGCTCGGTTTGTCCGCCGACGACAAACGCGCCCTGCTCGCCTTCCTGCGCGAGGCGCTCCTCGACAAAACGCCGCCCGAGAAGCTCGCCGCGACCCCGCGCTAATCACTCGCCTTCGTGGGCACCTCGAAAAAAAACACCGCGCCGCCCGCCTTCCCGTTCTCGTATCCGACGCGGCCGCCGTGCATCACCACGATCGTCTTCGCGATGTAGAGCCCGAGCCCCGTCCCGCCGACGCTGCGCGTGCTCGACGCATCCGCCTGAGAAAAACGCCGGAAGATCTTGTCGCGGAACGCCTCCGGCACCCCGGGCCCCCGATCCGCCACCTCCACGCGAAACCCCTCCGGAATCGCCCGCGCGCGCACCTGCACGACTTCGCCGGCCGGCGAATGCTTGATCGCATTCGACAGGAAATTCAAGACCACCTGCTGGATCCGTTGCGGATCGACGAACACCGGCATTCCCTCGGGCGCGTCCGTCTCCACCACGATCTCCTTCGCCTGCGCCGCTGGCGCGTGCAGCTCGATCGCGCCTCGCACGACGTCCGCGAGGTCCGCCTGCGCGAGCTTCAGCGAAATGCCCCCCGCCGCGAGCTTTCGCACGTCGAGCAGATCGTCCACGAGCCGCCCGAGCCGCTGCACGTTCTCCGACGCCATCTGCAAAAGCTCCGCCTCGAGCTCCGGATCCTTGCCCGCCACGCCGCCCACGACGAGCCCGATCGCGCCCCGGATCGCCGTCAGCGGCGTGCGCAATTCGTGGCTCACCACGCTCACGAGCTCGTCCTTCGCGCGCTCCGCCTCGATACGCGCCGTCATGTCGTGCGCGCTCACCAGAATGCCGGGTTTGCCCGTCACTGGATCCGGAATCGGCCGCGCCGCGACCGAGAACCACCGCGGCCCCTCCGTCGTCACGACCTCCACGTCCTCGAAAAACGGCTCGCCCCCCGCGACCTCTGCGAGAGCGCGCGCCCCCTCCGCGGGCTCGGCGAAGATCCCCTCGAACGAGAATGCATGGCCAAACGTCTCGCGCGCCAGCGTATTCGCCTGCAAGAGCGATCCGTCGAGCGCGTGCGTCGTCACTACGAGCGGCGCATACCGGACCGCCTCCGCGGCGCGCACCACCTCGGGATCCGCGGTGTCGCGAATCGGCGTCCCCTCGACGAGCAGGCCCCCACGGCCGTCGGGCAGCGGAAATGCTTTGAAACTCATGTGCACGCGGACCGCGTCGCCCTTCGGATAGATCGTCCGCTCCGACGTGAAGCGCTCGCCGGCCGCCACGCGATCGCGCAGATGCTGCAACGTCGCGCGAATCGTCGGCGATGGGGCGAGGTCCCGGTTGACGAGCTCGCGCAGATCCTCGGCGCGCCAGAGGGCCACGGCCGCGCGGTTCGCCCACACGATCCGCACCGCGTCCGGGTCCGTGATCCAGACGGGCTGGTCGAGCAAATGCAGGATTTCGAGGCGGGGATCCGCGAGGGGCGAGAAGCGCATGGGCGGCTCTTGCGGCCATCCCCCTCCGCGAAAAGCGAGGGGCCGACGCGAGGCAAAGCGCCATCCTAGTCGCGTACGCGGCCCGGGTGGGGTAAAAACGACGGCGCGCGTGGGTGTCGATGGACACGTCCATCGGGAAGACCCACGCGACGCACGACGTGGAGCGAGGACCCCGGAGAGCACGATGGACAAACGAAGGGACCCGAAGGCGCGAGCAGGAGCGCCCGAGCAACCGGAACCGGCGCCGCTCGACGAAGAGGCGCTCGAAGAGGGCGAGGAAGGCGAGGATGAAGACGAGGACGAGCTCGCGCCCACGGTCATCGTCGGTCGATTCGGCGATCTGCGCGGGTTCGCCGACGCCGCGCTCGTCAAGAAGCACGCCGAGCGGCCCATCTGGTTTCTGATCGAAGACGACGCGGACCTCGTCGAGCTCTTCGTCCGTCACCCCGAAAAGCCCGCCCCGCGCGCCACGGCGGAGACGTTGCTCGGCGTCTTGCGCTCGTTCGCCGCGGCGGAGAGCGAGGCGCTCCAGGCCCTGCTCGGCCCCACGGACCAGATCGGGTTCGGCTATCACGAGAACGCTTCGTTCGACGATGTGGTCGCGTCGTTCGAGGACGACGGCTTCGAGGTCGCGTTTGCCCTGTACGAAGGGAAGGTCGTGCCGGAGGACGAGGACGACGAATGAGCGTCCGTTTCAAACCGTCCAGGTGATCCGGACCGTGACGGCCTTCAGGGGAGTACCGTCGCGCTCGCCGTCGGGCATCGGCGCCGACCACGAATACCGCACGTCCCGCGCGCCCACGCCGCTCAGCGCGCCCTCGATGAAGCCCTCGTTGCACCACAGGTAAAACCCCAGCATGGGCGCGGGCATGCCGGCGAACCGCCCCTCCACGAGCCCCTCGGCCGCGAGCGACATCTCCGCGCGGCAATGGTCGAAATATCGCTCGAAGATGCGCGGCAGCCGGGCGGCCATGTCCCCGACCGACGAGCTCCGCATCTGCGCGCGATAGAGGCCCATCACGTTGTGCTCGCCCGCGTGACGCGCGCGTGCCCGGACGAACCTGTCGAGCGGCGTCCCCTCGAGCTTCGCCAGCGCGCGGACGAAATGGACGGCCGGCACGAGATCGTAGCTCGACGCCGCGAGGAAAATCGTACGTCCGAGAAACGCCACGACCTCGGGGTGGTCGATCGCGGCATACGCTGCCGAAAGCCCGCCGGGCGTGCGCTTGTTCGCGTACTCGAAATTCCCTATGTACATGACGCCGCGGACGCGAAACGGCCCTTCCCCGATTCGATGTCGCCCCGGCGACGGATCGCAGGCCCACGTCTCCTTGTACATGGCGGGGGAGTTTATCGACCCGGGCAGAACCCCGCAAGCGCGCCCCCTCACCTCGCGCGGCGCGACGAAAACGGGAGGCGCGGCGGCCGTGAGCGGGCTTGGCGCGCTGGAATCGATCGAACCCCAAGCCCCTCGCCGCCCGCGCGTCCAACGAGGCAGCGATGCCCCGTTCTGCCCGCCTCGCGAGCGCTCTCGCCGCGCTCGCCCTGCCTTTTGTCCTCGGGTGCGGCGCGAAGGCCCTCCCGCGCGGAGACGAGGCCGCCGCGCGTGGCCCCGCGATCCCCGCGCCGGATTCCCTCGCGACCGAACCCACGAATCCCAGCGGCGCAACCTCCCTCGTCCTCCTCGAACCCCACCAGGGCGATACCCCGTTTTCCGCGTTCCGGCTCGTCAACAAGAACCCCGATCCGATCCGCGGCGCGCGCCATTGGCCCGGCCTCTTCGGCACGATCGAGCGGCTCGGCCTCGACGACGTTTATCGCGCCTTTCCGCCCCCGCAGGGGTATTGCTTGACCGTCTCCGCCCAGCCCGAGCTCGCGCCCTCCGCGGCGACCATCGTCTCCGAGCTCCCCCTCATGGGCGGCGAGCGTATCCTGCCGCCAGGCCGCTATAGGTTCGTCCTGCCACACCTACGCGGAACGTACCCCAACAAACTCTTCGCCGCCACCCTCGCCTTCGAGGTACACGGCCTCGATCCGACCGAGAGCGAGGAGCTCGTGCGCCTGCTCGATCGGGACGACGTCCGCGCCTGCCCCCTCGTCGCCTCGTATTTGCTCGACACCATCGAGCGCTCGGCCGCGCCCGAGGCCCTGCCGCGCCTCGAATCGGTCCATGCGGAAACCCTCGACGAGCGGGCGCGCCTCTACGCTGTCCTCGCCCATTTCCCCGAGCACGTCCCGCGCCTCGCGCGGATTGCCGCCGGCCCCACGCCGGGCTCCCTCGCCGCGGCCGTCGTCCTGCTCGAAGAGGGCGCCCGCGGCGCCGCGCTCACCGCCGCCATCACGCGCGTCGCGCTCTCGCTCGCCGCCTCCGACGAACCCCCGATTCGTGTCATCGACGCCCTCGCTCGCGAGGCCGACGAATGGCCACCTGAAATCGCCCCGCGCCTCGTCGCGCGCCTCCTCGCCACGCGCTCGCCCGAGCTTCGCCTTTCCCTCGCGACGGCCCTCTCCGCGGCCGGCAAAGAGGTCCTCGGAAAAGAAGCGCGCCCGGCCGTGAAAGCCATGCGCGCGGCGGCGCGCGCGAGCGCGGACGCGCGCATTCGCGAGGCCTTGCTCGACATGGCCGCGGCCCTCGCGGAAAACCTCGGCGACGAGCCCCCGCGTGATCGCCCAGGCCTCGCGCTCAAGGCCATGCCCGAGCTCGGCGGCGCGGCGGACGACCCTTGCCACATCCTCTTCGAATCTCTCCGCCCCCATCCCCTCTTGCGCCATACCCCCGCGGCGTGGCCGCATGGCGAACGCGAGCCTTTGCGCACGCGTTTCGGTGCGTCGGGCGTGGAGCTTTACCGTCCTGCCAAAGACGAATGAGCCGGGAACCTCGGACCGCCTCGCCTGTCGATCCCCACCTCGTCATGCGTTTGCGCCGCCCCTCGCCTGCCGCCGCCGTGCTCGCCGCCCTCGCCGCCGCCTCCGCGGCCTGTTTTCCCGGCGCGCGCCCCCCGAAACCTCCCGCGGCGCCCGTCCGGGGCGAGCTCGCCCCCCGCGCAGCCCTCGTCCCCCGCGCTCCGGAGGCCGGCCCGCTTCGCGTCGTCTATGCGGGCCCGAGCGGCGAGACCGGGACAAGCCCCGAGATCACGCTCGTCTTCAGCAAACCCATGCGCGCGATCGGCGCGGATCCGCGCTCGCCCGAGGCCCCCGTCCGGATCACGCCGGCCCTTCCCGGCGCATTCTCCTGGGTCGGATCGAGCGCAGTCCAGTTCGTCCCTGAAAAACCCTTTCCTCCCGCGACGGCATTCCGCGTCGAGGTCCCCGCGGACACCCGCGCGCTCGACGGCAGCGCCATCGAAGCCCCGTTCGTCCTTTCCTTTTCGACCCCGCGGCCCTCCCTCTCCGGCAGCGAGCCCGCGCGCGACGCGACCGGCATTCGCCCGGACGCGACGATCACGCTCTTCTTCACGCAGCCCGTGAAGGCCTCCGAAATCTCGCGCGCCGTCACGATCGACGCGGGCCGCGGGCCCGTCCCATATTCGATCGTCGAGCTCACGGACGATCGCGCCGTGCTCGCTCCACGCGCCCCGCTCCCGCGCGACAGGGACGTCCTCGTGCGCATCGACGCCTCGCTCCGCGGCGCCGAGGGCGAGCTCTCGGCCGGCAAGGCCGAGGAAATCCGATTTCGCACCCTCGGCCCCGCGGGACTCGCCTCCGCGAAATGCAATCCGCACCCCCTCGAAAAGGACCGCTGCGACCCGACCGAGACCACGATCACGCTCGCGTTCGCGACGCCCATCTCGGAGGAGGTCATCGAGCGCGCCATCGCCGTCGAGCCTCGCCCGGACTCGTTCCATGTATCCGGCTCCTACGACGACGGCGAATCGAGCCGCGAGGTGTACGTGAACGGGAGCTTCGAGCCCGGGAAAACCTATCGCGTGGAGGTCCGCGCCCACGGCGGCGGCCGCGCCTTCCAGGACATCCACGGCCAGCGCCTCCCCGCGGACATCAAACGCGAGTTTCGTTTCGGTGACCTGCCCGCCGAGCTCATCATCGGCGCGAGGGGCACCTACTGGGCCCCCGCCAGACGCCTCCTGCCGATTGGCGTGACGAACACCGTCGACGCGACGGTCTCGCTGATTCCTCTCGACAAGGACCAGGTCCTCGCGCGGCTCGCGGGCCCCCCGATCCCCCTCGCCTCTCCTGCATCGAGCTACGCCGCGCTCACGGGCAAACGCAACGAGGAGCGTTGGTCTCGCCTCGTCGTCCAGGATCACTTGCCTCCGGGCGTCGCGAGTGGCCCCGTGCTCGTCCGGGCCGGGTATCGCAGCGCGCCGGAGCAGGCTCCGAAGACGGTCGAAAAGGAAATGCAATTGACCGACCTCGGCCCCTTGACCAAGATCGCCCCGGACGAGGCGCTCGTCTGGCTCACGCGCCTCTCGAATGCGGCCCCCGTGAGAGGCGCGCGGGTCGAGGTCCACCACGTTCCGCCCGGCGGGCGCCCCTCGCTCCTCGGCGCGGCCGAGGCCGACGACAAGGGCCTCGCGGCCATCCCCTTGCGCATTCCCCCGCGAAAGCCGGGCGAGCGCGAGGCCCAGCTCGCCGTCGTGGCGCGGAGCGGCGACGATTGGATGTACCAATCGCTCGCCGCGCCGCCCGCGCCCGAGCCCGTCGGCCGCCTCTTCTCCGCTCGCGGAATTTATCGACCCGGCGAACGTGTGGAGCTCAAAGGAATCCTCCGCGTCCCCGTCACCGCGGGACTCGAGACGCCGAGCGGCCGCGAGGTCACCTTGCATATCCTCGACCCCGAGCGCCGCCCGATCAGCACCACGCGCCACGTGCTCTCCCGCTTCGGCACCTTCGCGACCGTCGTGCCCCTCGCCGAGGACGCCCCGCTCGGGCGTTATCGCGCCGAGGCCGAGATCGACGGCGAGCGCATTCACTGGGGATTCTCGGTGGATCATTATCGCCCCGTGCAGAGCAAGGCCGACGCGCGTCTCGACAAACACGTCTACGAGCCGGGCGACCGCATGACCTGCACCGCACGCGGCGAGATGCTCTACGGCGCCCCGATGGCCGGCGGCCGCGCCTCGATCGTCGTGACGCGCGGCTCCGGCGAGCCAAGCGTTCCCGACTTCGACGATTACGTGCTCGCCGAGCACGACGTTCGGGTGCCTTCGGCGCAGATCGCCCAGGGCACGGGCAAGCTCGACGGTGACGGCGCCTTCTCGCTGGGGATCCCCGTCGTATTGTCCGGCCAAACGACGGTCGAGACGGTCACCTGCCGGGTCGAGATCATGGATCTCAACCACGAGACTCGGTACACGGAGGAGAGCGCCCTCGTCTACCCTGCCAGCGTGCTCGTCGCGCTCTCCGAGGACGACCGAGCCTGGGTCAAGCCCGGCGAGAAGGTCACGCCGCGCGTGCTCGTGGTGACGCGGGACGGCGAGCGGCGCTCGCACCCGGTGCACCTCGAATTTTCGCGCCGCGCCCGCCGCGAGGACAACGCCGTCGAGGACCGCACCCTCGGCACCTGCGACGTCACGAGCGGCGCGGCGTCCGTCGGCTGTGATTTCACGATTCCCGCGCAAATCGTCGGGACCGACGACGAGATCGAGCTCATCGTCCGCGCCACGACGAAGGACGAAAAAGGCCGCCGCGCCGCGGCCTCGTATTCTCTCCGCGTCAACACCGCGGTCACGACGACCACGACACCGCCGCCGCCGCCGCCTCCCCCTCCTCCGCCGCCTCCGCCTCCCGCGCCGGAGCTCGCCCTGCGCGTCGAAGAAAAAGAGTATCGGGTCGGACAAACCGCCCGCCTCGTCCTCGACTCGCCGCATTCGCAGCCGAACCAGGCGCTCATCACGGTCGAGCGCGAGGGCCTGCTCTTCCGCCGCGTCGTGCCCCTCGCGCCCGCGGGCACGCAGACGATCGTCGACGTCCCGATCACGTTCGCCATGATGCCGAACGCGGAGATCAAAATCACGACGCTCATGGGCACACGCTCGGAATCGCGGGAGACTTG
Organism: Polyangium sp. 15x6; assembly: GCF_029960785.1. Lineage (GTDB taxonomy): Bacteria > Myxococcota_A > Polyangia > Polyangiales > Polyangiaceae > Polyangium. The sequence continues at coordinate 36,270 of NZ_JASBQE010000070.1, read as the reverse complement.
GATCCACGTCAGCCCCAAGGACCGCATGCTCGACGTCGAGGTGCGCCCGAGCAAGCTCCAGGCGGCGCCCGGCGAGACGCTCGACGTCGAGGTCGTTGCGAAGGACGCCGCGGGCAAACCGGTCCGAGCCGAAATCACCTTGTGGGCCGCGGACGAGGGCTCGCTGATGCTCACGTATTACATCACGCCCGAGCCCTTCCTGGCGCTTTATGATCCCCGTTATCCGAGCGTCCGGACGAAGGACGTACGCGACGATCTCCTCCGCACCTTCTCGGGGGGCCACCGCACGAAGCCGCCCCTGGTCCGCATGGGCGCGACCAGCGTGAGCCCCCGCCGCGGCGATTTCCGACAAACCGTGGCGTTCCTTCCGGACCTCGTCACGGACGCATCGGGCCGCGTGAAGCGCCGCATCAAGCTGCCCGACGGCCTCACGGCCTATCGATTCATGGCGATGGCCGTGGCCGAGGACGATCGTACGGGCTCGGACGATGCCACCGTCCTCACGTCGAAGCCCCTCATGGCGCGCCCGAGCATCCCGCTCGCTTTGCGCGCGGGGGATCAATTCGAAGCTTCCGTGGCCCTGTCCGCGCTCGACATCCCCGGCGGCAATACCGTCGTGACCGCGAGCGCCGAGGGCCTCACGCCCGCGGGCCCGATGCGACGCGAGGCCACGGTCGACCCCGAACACCCGGCCCTCGTGCGTTTTCCCTTCCGCGCCGAGCGCGCCGGAAAGGCCCGCCTCTCCTTCGAGGCGAGCCTGCAAGACGAGACCGACGGCGTCGACCTCGAAACCCAGATCGCCGTGCCCACGACGTTCGAAACCGCGGCCCTCTCGGGCGAGACGTCCACGGCCATTGCCGAGCGCCTCGAGGATCTCGCGGGCGTGCGAAAAGACGCGGGGGGACTTTCGATATCACTCGCCTCGACCCCGCTCTCCGGCCTCGCCGCGGGCATCGAGCAACTCGTCGAATACCCGTACGGGTGCACGGAGCAAACCGTGAGCCGCATGGTCCCGCTCCTCGCGCTCCGCGACCTCGCCGATTCCCTCGGCGCGCCGCTCGTGCCCGGAAAAACCGGCCCCCAAAAAGAAGGCGACGTCGACGCCGCGCTGCGGGAATCGGTCGACCGGCTGCTCACGCACCAGCGAAAAGACGGAAGCTTCGGCCTCTGGCCCGGCTCGTCCGAGGGAGATCCCTACATCACGGCCTATGCACTCTGGGGCCTCGACGAAGCGCGCCGCCGCGGAATGCCCGTGCCTGCGGGCGCCCTCGATCGCGCCGCCCATTCCCTCGCGTCGAGCCTCGCGGCGCCGTTCGCCGGGGCAAACCCTTCCGCGCTCGAACGCGCCGCCTTCGCGCTCGACGTGCTCGCCATGGCCCGGCGCCCCGACGAGAGCCGGATGCGCGCGCTCTTCGGCGAACGCGCGCGCATGCCTCTTTTCGCGCGCGCCCTCCTGCTCCACGCCTTCGCCGTCGCAGGCCACGGAGCCGGGAACGAAAGCCGTGAGCTCCTCCGCGACCTCGAAACGAACATTCGAATCGACGGCCCCGGGGCGCATGTGGCAAGCGCGTCCGAGGCCAAGGCCCCCTGGCACGACTTCGACTCCGGCGTGCGCACCGACGCCGCGGCCCTGCTCGCGATCGTCACGACGAACCCCACGCACCCCCTCGCGACTCGCCTCTCGCGCGGCATCCTCGACGGGCGCGCCGGCGGCGCTTACCGCACGACCCACGAGGCCGCGTGGGCGCTGCTCGCGCTCGACGCGTACCGCAAGAAAAACCCGGCGCCTCTGGATCCCGTGGAGGCGCGGGTTTTCCTCGGCGATACGTTGCTCGCGGACGCGCCCCTCGGCGGCGAATCGGGCAAGCTCCGCCGTACGGCCTTCGTGCCCATGGCCGACCTCGTTCGTGGCCGAGGCGCGCCGCTCACGTTCGAGGCCGTGGGCGGAGGCCGCCTCCATTACGAGGCCGTCCTCCGCTACGCCCGCGAGGACATGCCCCGCGAGCCGCTCGACGCCGGGTTTTACCTGACAAAAACCTTCCGCCCCGTCGCTGACCTCGGAGGCCCGGTCCTCGCGACCAGCGCCGCCGCCGAACCCCGCTTCGATCCCGGGCAGGTCGTGCTTTGCGAGATCGAGGTCGTCACGCGTGAGCCGCGCCGCTTCGTCGTCCTCGAAGACCCGGTCCCCGGCGGCCTCGAACCCATGCGCTTCGCGCACGACGTCGGCGGCCCCTGGCTCGCGAACCTGCAAATGACGCCGGCACAGCGGCGCGAAATGCGCGATGACCGCGTCGTTTATTTCATCGACACGCTGCCCGCCGGCATCACGAGATTCCGGTATCTCGCCCGCGCGGCCCACGTGGGCCGCTTCGTGGCGCCGCCGACGCACATCGAGGAGATGTATGCGCCCGAGACGTTCGGTCGCACGGGGGGGACGTACGTGCGGGTGGGAGCAAAATGAGCGTCCTCAGGCGAACGCGTGGATCCATTCCACGGCGGCTTCGCGGGTCTCGAACACCCCGAAGTGCTCCCCGCGGTTCTCCTCGGCGACCACCTCGCCGAAGCGGCTGCTATAGCTGACGCTCCCCGGCGGGCATACCACGGCGAGCCGGATCCGATAGTTTCTCAATTTTTGCAGGATGTCGCCGGCCACGCGCGAGCTCAGGTCGAAGAAGGCCGCCGGCAGGTTCGCCGCGTAAAGGAGGACGCATCCTGCCGTGCTCCCGAAGCAGGCCTCGATCACACGATCGACGTCCCGCGCGCTCGTCAGGAACGCCTGGTCCGGCTGGCCTTCCACGACCGTCACGCCCCCCTCGTCCACGATTCTCGGCTCCATGGCCGCGCATCTAAGCCGAGAGGCCCGGCGCTCGTCAATCACGATGTCGTGGCGGCGTTACCGGCAAACGGCCTCCGCCGAGAACGACGCATCCCACGTCTTCGGAACGTCGCACGGGGTGGGATAGACGCAGCACTCGCCCGTCTCCGGGTTCTTCGCGTACGTGAGCGCCTGCACGCAAGCCCCGACGACCTCGCCCACCCGCGCCTTCGGGCAAGCGCTGTTCACCACGCGAACGCCCTTCGAGGGGAGATCGCCGCTCGAGCCGAGCTCACCCTTCGGGGGAAGCTTGCCCTTCGAGCCGAGATCCCACTCCTTTTCGACGGCGTTTCCTGATTGCGAGCTCTCCTTGCCGATCGACGTGTTCTCTTTCGTCACCCCGCCCTTGCCGAGGCCGTCGGGCAGCGGCTGTTTGAGCTCTTTGCCTTCGATACCTTTGCCTTCGATCTCCTTGCCTTCGATCTCCTTGCCTTCGATTGACGCCTCATCCGTCGCGTGGCCGTTGCCCTCGACCGGCACGAACTCGACGTCGCCCTCGAGGGAGATCCCCTTTCCCTTCCCCTCGTCTTTCGAGGGCACCTGGGTATCCCCGCCCTTCTCGGCGCCCGACACGTTCTCCTGCCCGAGTGCGAGGTCGTCGTCGTCTCCGCTCCCGAGCGAGCAAGCGGCGACGAGGAGGCCGAAGAGAGGCAGCACCGCGGCACGCGCGACCGTGAATGAACGCATGGGCATTCCCTCCATCCTGGACTTTTTCCGGCTGCCCACGACGGCAGCCGCTCCAGGGATTGCAAAGGAAGGACCACGCAGAGGTGCTGAGAAACCCGTGCGCGGCCGCCTGCTTGGACAGAACGCCCGCGTATTTTTCCAGAAAGCCGGAGTTCCATGTCGAGCGACTTGACACGGCCGCGAGAGGTCACGGACACTGCCCGGCGCGGAGGCCCCCTGGAATGGCCTGCTGCGGAGGACTTCGGTGGCGGAGAAAGACGACGAGCCGCTCGATGAGGAGGCGTTCCTCGAGGAATTGCTGCAGCGGGAGCTCCGCGAGCAGGGGCGCACGTCGCCGCGGCCGCCGTGGCTCCGGTATCCGGAGGTCCCGCGGTACTCCATTCACTGGCGCATGGGCTCCGGCGAGAGCTACCTGATGGCGTGGTGGCAATGGGCCGAAGGACGCTCGGCCGAGGAGAAGACGGCCTACTTCCGCGAATTCGCGCCCATCCCGGTCGAATGGGTCGATTGGGTCGGCATGCAGTTCCGGCACGACCTCGAGGACGAGGAGAAGGCCTCGTTCGACGACCTCACCCGCATATACGCCGATGCCATCGCGGACCTCGGCCTGTACGACGTCGCCGCCTGGCAGGTTTACATGAAGGGCGACGGAACGAGCGAGTGACCCCGATTACGCGGCAGCCGACATCGATCGCGATGTTCCGTCCGACCGACGACGCTTTTATACGAAAAATCGGCAGCTAGCAAGCGTTTTCGGCATGCTCTATGCACGTCGCCGGAAGGAGAGGTCTTCGAGCATGAGCGTACCCATCCGCAAAACACACCTCCGCGGCGACATCGAGATGCATGTGGACATCCACGGCGAGGGCGAGCCGCTCGTCCTCCTGCACGGCTTCTTCGGCTGCGGCCGCGATTTTCGTCATCTCGGCGGCGAAACCCTCCACGAGGGGTTCCGCGCCATCGTCCCCGATCTGCCCGGCCACGGCCTTTCGGGCAACCCCCGCGGCACGTTCGTGTTCCGGGAGGTCGCCCGCGACATGTACTCGCTCCTCGACGAGCTCGGCATCGATCGATTCCGCGCGATCGGCTTCAGCGGCGGCGGCAACGTGCTTTTGCACATGGCGACGCAGCAGCCGAGCCGCGTCGAGGCCATGGTGATCGCCGCGGCGACGCCGTACTTTCCGGAGCAGGCGCGCGCCGCCATGCGACAGTTCACCGTGGAAAGTAGATCCGAGGAAGAATGGCGCGAGATGCGCGAGCGGCACGTGCGCGGCGACGAGCAAATCTTGGCGCTCTGGAACCAGTGCCGCGCATTCGCCGAACGTTACGATGACATGAATTTCACGCCGCCGTACCTCGCGACGATCACGGCGCGGACGCTTATCGTCTACGGCGACCGCGACCATCTTTATCCCGTCGAGCTCGCCCTCGAAATGTACCGAGCGATCCCCGACGCGAGGCTCTGGGTCATTCCAGGCGGCGGTCACGGCGCTGCATTCGAGGCGGGAGAGACGTTCGTCCGCGTGGCGCGGAGCTTTTTGGCGACGCAATAGCCGCTCAGGAGCGACCCGTGTCCTGCCGGGACCGAGGATGCTTCGGGGCCACGACCTTGTGAACCCCGGTCACCTCGGGGTGGACGCTCTTGAAGATGCCCGTGACGAGGTCGCGTGAATCGGGTGCATTACCCATGATCAGCAATTGCACGTCGTCGAGCCGCGGCACGGACGACGCCTCCACGACGGTGACCTCCGGGGCCTTTTCGACGCGCAAGGGCAGCTCGACCGTGAACGTCGCGCCGAGCCCCTTCCCCGGGCTCTCCGCGACGACGACGCCGCCGTGCGCCTCCACGAGATAACGCACGATCGAGAGGCCGAGGCCGAGCCCGCCATGGCTGCGGGTCGATGAGCTGTCGCCTTGCCGGAACCGTTCGAAGACGTGCGGCAAGGTGGTCGGCGAAATGCCCACGCCGTCGTCCTTCACCCAGAGGATCACCTTGTCGCCGCGGCGGCAGCCAATCTCCACCGATCCCCCCGGCGGCGTGAATTTGAGCGCATTGCCGAGCAGGTTCTCGATGATCTGCCGAAGCCGGACATCGTCGCCGAGGACGGGGAGCGGGCTCTTCGTCTCGAACACGACATCGAGGCGGATTCCCTTCGCCTCCGCGACCGGGCGCATCGCCCGCACGGCCTGCGTGAGCGGCTGCACGAGGTCGAGATCCATGAAATCGAGCTGCAGCGTGCCCGCGATCATGCACGTCGTGTCCATCAGGTCCTCGATGAGCCGCGCCTGCGTCTGCGCATTCCGCTCGATGGTCTCGAGGGCCTTGCCGCGGCTCGCCTCCGGCACCGAGTCCCGCCGCAAAATGCCGGTCCAGCCGAGGATCGCCGTGAGCGGCGTGCGGAGCTCGTGCGAGATGACGGCCAAAAACTCGTCCTTCAGCCGGCTCGCCTCCTGCACCGCCCGATAAAGCCTGGCGCGGTCGATCGCCATGCTCGCCCGCCGCGCGATCTCCTCGGCGAGGGCGCGCTCCGCGTCCGCCACGAATCGCCCGGGCGCGCCGCCGAGGAGCGTCAGGTGGCCGAGCGCATACCCCTGGATCACGAGAGGCACGACGAGGAGCGAATGAACGCCGCGCCCTTCGAGCTCGCGGCGCGTGGCGGGATCGAGATCGCCGAAGCCGAACGCGCGCCCCGACGGGACGAGATCGAGCAAGTCCTCGGCGAACGCGGCCCCGCGCCCGAGCGCCGCGAGGCAATATCGATTGCCAGACTCCTCCACGTGCATCGTGCACCCGTCGGCGAACGACGGCACGAGCAGCCGCGCCATGGAAGCGAACGTGCTCTCGTACTCCAGCGACGAGCCGAGAATGCCGCTCACCTCGGCGAGGAGCCGCTGCGCCTCCTCCGCTCTCCGCCGCGCCGTGACGTCCCGCGAGATCCCCACGAGGCCGATGACCCGGCCCTCCTCGTCGTACCAGGGCCCCTTCGTCGATTGCCAGTACCGCGTCGCGCCGCTGCTGGTGGTCGACGTGCATTCATAGGTCGTCGTGCGCCGCGTGCGCATGATCTCCCGATCGCGCCGGGCGATCTCCGCGGCGTCGTCCTGTGCGAAAAGCGCATTGTCGTCCTTGCCGACGACGTCCTCGGGCACGAGGCCGAAGACCCGCGCCCCCGCCGAGTTGATCATCACGTACCGGAGGTTCAGATCCTTCACGAAGACGCAATCGTTCGTCCCTTCCGTGACCGCGCGGAGCAGCTCCCGGCTGAGCCGCAGCGCCGAGAGCTCCGCCTCCTCGGCGAGGACCCGCGCGAGCGCCGGGGCGCAATGCATGGCCAGCCGGGACAAACACGCTTTGATGGCGGCGTCCCGCCGCAGACCCTGGAAAGCGACGACGCCGAGCACTCTGTCGCCGACGGCAAGCCGGACGGCCCACCCTTCGCGCCCCGCGATCCGCATCTGCGTGGGCCCCGGCGCGGAGAGCGCGGCGGCGAGCCCGCGCGGGGCCGGATCGTTCGTGCCGGGGACGGAAAGCTCGTCGGCCACGAGGACGGCGAGCAGGCCGGACGTGGCGCCGAGCGCCCGCGCGCCTTCCGCGGCGACCGCGGCGGCGACCTCCTTCGACCTCCGGCACGCGTGCAAAGCAAACACGAAGGGCGCGAGGGCTGCGTCAGCCCCCGGATTCCAGCGTTTGCCGCGACCGCGCGAATTCCTGGGTGAAGGCAACGACAGATGTTGCCAGACGACGGATTTCCCTTCGAGCCGGCCGGTACCTGATTCTCGAATCCGGCGTCGCCTGATGAATACAGTGCTCCAGGAAGGACGGCGCGGGCGTCGCGTCACGCTTTCATCGTCACGAGAGCGCTGCCCGGCGTTTGCCGGTGTGTCCTCACCGTTCGAGGCTCACGGCGCGCGGCACATGCCGGCGAGGAGGGCGGCGAACGAGGCTTCGAGCTCACCGTAGAAATCGACGCGCAGCGGGACCATTTTCGGCGCGGCGAGCACCTTTTTCATGGCGCCGACCGGGTGCCCCATCGGCCAGAGGCCCGAGACGAGCGCGCCGAGCCGCAGGATCGCCCGCACGCCGCCGCCCTCGGGCAAGGCCGGGAGCGCCGCCTCGAACGCCGCCCCCGCGACGACGATATGCTCGAGCATCCACCGCTGGGAGGCACGCGCCGCCTCGAGGGAGAGGTTTTTCTCGATGTCGCAAGAGTTGATCGCGAGGAGCCTCAGCATGGGCTCCCGCGGCGCGAGCGTGCGCACGACGAGCGCGGCCACGTCGTGCGGCGAGGTATCACGAGAGAGGCCCCGGAGCGCGGGCATGATCTCGTCGAACCATGCGCCGAGCCCCTGGAGGAAGAGCGCCTGGAAGACTTCTTCCTTCGTGGCGAAATATCGATAGACGCTGCCCTTCGCGAGCCCGGCGCGCTCGGCGACCTCGCCGATCGAGATGTCGTCGAGCGATCGCTCCCGGAAGAGATCCGCGGCGGCCCCGAGGATCGCCACGCGCCGCTGCTCCTTTTGCTCGGCGCTGTGCGCCCTTTGCCATCCTTCGCGCGCCTGGGGCTTGCTCGTGCTGCGCATGTCGACAACAACGTAAACGGACCCGCGGTCGTAGGCGACCGTCGATCCGCCGTCAAGCGTGGACGGGACCGATGATCCGTTGTCTTCGTGGTAACCTCGGCGCATGGCCACGTCGTTCGCGCTCGTCGTGCTCGCAGGACTGCCCGGGGAGATCGGAGGCGTCATCCCGCTCGCCGAGGGCGCCCAGGTCTTCGGGCGCACGGAAGGCGCCGATATCCGCCTCCGGTCGGACACCGTCTCGCGAAGGCACGCGCGGATCACCGTGGAGGAAGGGCGCGTCACGATCGAGGACGTCGCGAGCACCTCGGGCACGTTCGTGAACGACGAGCTCTTGCGAGCGTCGCGGGAGATCTCGCCGGGCGCGAGAATCAGGATCGGTGGGGTCGTCCTCGAGCTCGTGCGCGCCGAAGACGGAGTCCCGAGTCGTTAGCCGTCGCTGGAATGTTACAGTCGGACAGACCGCCCCGGGTCAGGCTTTTTTGGGGCCGGTCACCGGGACGAACGAGCCGTGCTGCACGCGCTCGGCGCCGGGCTTCGGGAGCGCGCCGGGGAGCACGGTGATCTTGGCCTCGCCCACGATTTGACCACGCGAGGCGACCCACTCGTTGCGCTCCTCGATCCACGCCGTGCACGCCGCGCGCACCTCGTCCGAGATGCCGCGCGGATCGTCCGGATCGGCGAGCTGGAGGCCCGTGTCGTAGCGGTAACGGACCTCCATCGGGCGGTTCGGATCGAGGTTCTTCTGCGCCTCGCGATGCGCCGCGCGCGCCGCCTCGTTCTCCTTCTCGCGCGCGAGCGCCTGCGCCTCGGCGGCCTTGTCGCGCGCCTCGGCGAGGGCCTTCTCGGCGGCTTGCTCCTCCGCGTCGAGCGGGCGCAGCGCGGCCTTCAGGCGGTCGTTCTGTTCGCGCGAGAGGCCTTCGAAGACCACGCCGAGCACATCGGTGAAGCGCGGGCGCTCGCGGAGCCACGCCGTCGTCGCCTCTTCGTCCGGAAACTCCTGGAAAGACGTCTCGCCGGTCTTCAGGTTTTCGAGCTTGAGCATGATCTTCATGGCCCGCATCATCGCCGGGCTCGAAGCGCAAGGCAAGGGCATGCACCTTGCTGTCCGCGGGCCCAGGAGACGCTCCGATGCTTGCAGGAAAATGCGCGTTTATCGGGATCGTCCTTTCGACGGTCTCGCTCTCGTCCTGCCTCCCGGTGACCCGGGAATACGAGGACGGCATCTCGATCGCCCCGAAGCGCGCGCTCTGCCCCCCGGGGCTCGCGCGGCGGGGCGATACCTGCGAAGAGCCTCTCTGGGCGGAGATCGCGCCCTTGCCGGCGAACGCGCTGCGTATGCGCGACGTCGTGGACGTGGACGGGCACGAGGCGTGGATCGTCGGCCATGGCGGGCTCGTATTGCACAGTAACGACGGCGGTGAGAGCTTCGAGCGCGTCGACGTCGGGACGGGCGAGGATCTCGCCTTCGTGTGGGCGGACGAGCAGGCGATCGTGCTGACGGCGGCGCGGCGCGCGTGGGTTTCTCTCGACGAAGGCCGGACGTTCGAGCCTTCGCCCGAGGCGCCCGAGGAGCTATCGCGGTGCGTGCTTTTTTTCGGCCGCGTGGTCTGCGGCTCCGCGCAGGGCGGCCTTTATCACGGCAAACCCGGCGACGCGGCATTCGCGAACGTGCCGCTCGGCGGACGCACGGCGGTCGCGGTCGGTCCGGGGTATCTCGTGGCCGCGACCGAGAGCGGCGGGACGACGATACGGATCCGTTCGACCGAGGAGCCGGATCTTCGTGCATTCCACGGGGACACGCAGATCGCCGGCGGAAATTCCGGGACCGTGGACTCGCTCTGGGCCTCGCGCCACGAGCTCCTCGCCTGCGTGGTGGGTGACGATGAGGCGTATATGAGCGGCCTGGCCCTGCATTGCTCGACCACGCGGGGAAACACGTTCGAGCGGCGCGGATCGCTCGCGCCCGAGTGCGCGCGCGGTCCGCAGATCGCCGGCAATTCGAGCTCGCTCCACGTGATGACCCATTGCAACACCCTCGACATGCCGACCACGTTCGAGGTCTGGACCTCGCGCGACGAAGGACAAACCTTCACGCGGGGCACGTGGGGCGCCGAATTCGAGAGCTCGTGGCGCGGCGCGAACCGCGTGAGCTTCGGGACCGCGAACCACGGGCTCTTGCTCACGCACCGTCTGCGCCGCTCGACCGACGGCGCGAAGAGCTCGGAGCCGATCGAGCAAAACGCGATGTCCGCCGACTGGGCCGGCGGCATGAACGAAAACAAGGCCGTCTTTTTCCCGACGAAGGCGCGTGGATACGTGATCGCGATGCAGAACACGACCGCCGTGTTCAAGTTCCGGCTCCATCGCACGGACGACGCGTTCCATTTCGACGACGGGACGGACCTGCCGGCGTTCACGGACGACGGGGCCCGCCCGCCTTCTCTGTCGGCGCACGAGGATCTGCTCTGGCTCGCGTTCCCGAGCGAATACGTGCAGCAGACCTTCCTGCGCAGCGAAGACGGCGGCCGGACCTTCCTCCACGACGGTTTTCCCGCGCAGGGGCAGCCGCTCGCGGCCGCCGTGCTCGGTCCGGGCAGGCTCGGGTTCGTCGCGACCGCGCGGGGCGCCGTCAATGCTCGTCCGCTCTACCGATCGAAGGACGGCGGCGCCACGTTCAGCGAGCTCTCGCTCCCGGATGGGACGTACATTCGTGATCTACGGCTCCTCGATTCGGGGCGGCTCGTCGGGGTCGGCGAGAATGGGCTCATTCTGACGAGCGACGATGCCGGGGAGACGTTCGTGGTTCGTCGCGGCGGAATGCCCGACGAGGAACAACTCGTCTCGGTGGCCTTCGCGCCGGGCACCTCCGTCGGGTGGGCCGGCGGTGTGACGAGCACGGGAGAGCCGCTCCTCCTTCGCACCGAGGACGGGGGCACGACCTGGGTCGCGCATGCGCTCGGGGTTTCGCCGGCCTCGGTCGTGCAAGTGGCCGCCGCGACGGAGACGCGCGCGAGCGTCGTGCTCGAAATGCAGGGCGTGCGTTCGCTCGTGATGACGCAGGATGGTGGGCAATCGTGGTCGCGGCGGGAGACGCCCGGCGGTGATCCACTCCGGATGGTCGCGCGGCTCCCGGACGGGGAGACGACCTTCGCGCTCGGGGCGTACGGCCTTTATCGCAGCCGCACGCCCTGAGCCACGCGCCTCATTCCGCGAGCTTCCTCCGCAGGAACGCGCGCACCTTGTCCCAGGCGTCCGCCGCGCTCTTCTCGTCGTACCGCTGTCCCGACGGGTTCGCGAAGCCGTGCTGCGCGTCGTAACGGTAAATGGTGTGCGTGACGCCGGCCTGGGTCAAAGCCGCGTCGAACGCGTTCACGGTCTCCGGCGGGATCGCCTGATCCTTGTTGCCGAAAATGCCGAGGATCTCGGCCTTGATCGGCTTGAGCTCCGCGGGGTCGGTGACCAGGTGGCCGTAATAGATCACGGACGCGTCGAGGTCGGGCTCGTGCATGGCGAACTGCAAGGACCAGGCGCCGCCGAAGCACCAGCCGATCACGCCCGTGCGTTTCGCCTGGATGCGCGGATCCTTCTCCAGGAAATCGTGCGCCGCGACGACCGTGGCCATTGCCTTCTTGTTGTCGACGGCCTTCATCATGGCCATCGCCTCGTCCGGGTTCTGGGCGGTCTTGCCGCCATAAAGATCGACGGCGATCGCGGCATAGCCGTCCTCGGCGAGCCGATCGGTCCAGTGCTGGATGTGCTCGTTCAGGCCCCACCATTCGTGGATCACGACGAGCCCGGGCACGGGCGCGGTTTTCCCTTTGGGAAGGCTGAGGTAGGCGCTCGTGCCGTCGATCGTGACACGCTCGCCCCGCGGCGCCGGGGCCTTTTCGGCCTTGAGCTGGTGCAGCGCCTTGAAGCCCTCCTCGGAGAGCGTGCCCAGCATGCCCTCGGCTGGCGACGTGGTTTGGGTCGTTGCAGGCGTGGTGTTCGCCGGCGCGGGGCTCTCGGCATCGGGCGAGGGCGCGCCGCCGCAAGCCGCGAGGGCGAACACGGAGAGGCCCACGGCGAGGGCGCGGGCCGAGCGGAGGAAACCATCGAGTCGGACGAACCTCATGGCGCGCACTCTACACCGAGGCGCGGCCTTGGGAACCCCTTCGTTCGCCCGCGCGAAGCCCGCCGTCCGGGGCGAAGACAAGACGCGCCGAGCTCGTCTAGAATGGCTCGATGCGATACCGATCCCTCGCGCTCCTCGTCCCCTTCGCCCTCGCCGCCTGCGGCTCGGAGAGCGACCCCTCGAAACCCACGGCGGGAGCTCCCGCGTCGATCATCCTCGAGCTCGCGCGGCAAGACGGGCCCGCGCCCTATCCCATCGAGGTCACGGCGCGCGTCACGTCGATCGACGGCAAACCCGTGTCCGGTCTCTCGGTGGAAATCACGGCCGAGGGCGGAACGGCCGGCGCGGCCTCCGAGACGGCGGCGGGCGTGTATCGGTCCACCGTAAAACCCTCGCTCGCCGCGGGTGACGCCGGCGAGGTGCTGGTGCGGGCGAAGGTCGCGGAGCTGTCGGCGGATGCGACGGCCGTCGTGCTGCCCGTCGTGGACGCGGCGTGGGGGCAGCCGGAGCGCGTGCCCGGGCTCGTCAATACCGCGGGCACGGAGGACTCGGCCGAGGTGAGCCCGGACGGTGAATGGCTCATCGTGAGCTCGTATTCACCGGTCGACCTGCTTTGCTGCATCGCGGGCAAGGACCTGCCCGGCTGCACGGGCGAGGCCGCGAGCCCCGCGGCCCCCGAATGCAATGCGACGCATGGCCCGTCCGCGGCCCCCGAGCGGCCCGACATGCCCGGCGCGGCGCGCATCCTGTCACCCACCGAGATCGATCACACGATTCCCCAGCTCGGCGTGACGGAGGCGCTCTTCGCGCTTCCGCCCGTGGCCGCGTACGGGTTCCGCAGGCAAGGCGACGGCTCGTTCGGCGAGCCGTTCGTGATCGCGATCGACATGAACGGCTTCACGTATTCGCCGTTCGGCTTCACGTACCTCGGCGCGCCCAAGGACGGCGCGGCGTCCGTGCTCTTCGCGTTCGACCCGCTGCATGGGCCGGATACGGCGCCCGATCTGTATCACGCCGACGTCACGCTCGGCGCGCCCGTGAGCCTCGGGAAGTATTCGTTCGAGAACAACTTCCTCATCGCCGACCCCTTCCCCGTGACGCAGCTCCCGCTCGTGCCGCTCGATCAATTCCATTCGAATCCCTCGTTCGGTCACGGCCACGTCTGGTTCGATACCGAGGGGCCCGTGCAGAAGGACCTCTTCGTCGCCAAACCCTCGGGCGCGCTGCCGGGAGCGACGTTCTCCGAGACGGTCGTCGCCGCGATCAGCAAGCCCGACGTCGAAGAGTTCCAGCCGTTCGTGGACGAGGCCGCGTCGAAGCTCTATTTCTCGCGGGGCTTCCGCGACATCTCGACGAGCGCGTATTCGGGCGGCGATCCGGCGCTACCAGCCTCGTTCGGCGATCCGGTCGTCGAGATCGGGCTCGACGCGCCGCCCGATGGGCCGGGCGACATCGTGTCGATCGGCGAGCCGAGCGTGGCGCGGACGGCGGACGGCGAGGAGTGGCTCTACTTCGTGTACTACGTCCGGAGGGAAGGCCACTACGACGGCTCGGTCGGGCGGGTGAGGAAGCGCTAGCGATTTTGGGGGGCCTCGGGAACTTCCACGCAGGCCCGGGGTCCGTCTGCCCCGCCCCGCTGGATCTCGTATCGGCGGGGCGACGCACGACCCACGAACGACCCTGACAAACGGAGGTATCCCATGGGAGAGGCATTCAGACTCGGCGGCTTCGGCATGTATCCGACGCTGTTCTTCGGCATCATTCTTTTCGGCGCAGCCATCGGTTACGCCAGAAACCCCGCGAAAGGGCGGCTCCTCCTGCCCGCCGTGCTCGCGCTCCTCACCCTGATCGCGGGTTTCCTCGGCTTCTTCACGGGGATCATCACGACGCTGACGTACGCCGCCAGCGATCGCTCCTTCGACCTCGATCAATTCGTCCGCGTCGTCGCGATGGGGACGGCCGAGTCGCTGCACAACGTCGGCCTCGCGCTGGCAATGAACGTCATCGCCGGAATCGTGGTCGCGGTGGGAGCCTATCGACGGGGTCGGATGAAGCCCGAGGTCACGAAGGTGGGCGCGCCGGTCGCGTCAAACGGCTGACCCGACGCGTCTTCAAGGAGACCCCGCCTCCCGCGCGGCCTGCTCCTCCGCGGCGCAGGTCTGCGCGAGGCAGGACACGCAATCGCCGGCGTCACTCCCCTGGCACCGATTCGCGCAGTCCGCGGCGCGCTTCGCCTCGTGGCAACGCACGACCGCGGAAACCTCGGCCGCGAGGGTAGAGCAGGCGGCATGTACGCAATCGTAATACGCGTAGCCCACGCCCTTCTCGCGCGTCATCGCCTCCCTTAGGCAATGGACGGTCTCCGCCCCGCTGGCCTTTCCGCTGCCCACCCACGTCGCGAGGGGCGCGCCGCTCTCGTCCTCGCAACGCTCGAAGCGAGCGTTTTTCGGGAAATACGGGCCGATGAGCTGGCACATCTCGTCCGACGAGGAGAGGCCATACGCGACGGGCCTGGCTTCAGTGTTCTTGTAATCGCAGCGCATCTCGACGGTGCTCCCCCGAGGGAAGAGCAGGGGCGGGTCGAGCTCGCGTACGGGCGGCTCCTGCCAGGACGTCGTCGAATAGATGGATGTGGTCGTCCCCGAGGGCGCGAGGAGCGAGGCCTCGAAGGTGACGCCGCGCGCGTGCATGTGCGATTGCAAGCTCACGACGTGCACGTCTTCGGGCACGGGGCAACGCATACGCGCCGACGCTTCGCCGAAGGGCGGGACGCGGAGGGCGCGGTTGTCCATGTAGAGGAGCCCGGCCTCGATGCGAAGTTCTTCGCGCGGCATGGTGAGCATGTTGATGCGAGCGTCGACCTCGAGCGGTGCGCTCCTGGTGTTGAGGTAATGGGTGCTCATCACGAGCACCACGTTCGGCTCGAGGACGACGCCGACGCCGTCGGGCAATCGATGGAGCATGCCCACGCTGCCGAAGCTCTCGGATCCGCCGAGGACGGCATCGACCTTCCAGCGCGCGGTGGCGCCCTCGGAGCAATCGTGCTCCGTGAGGGCGTCGACGGCGACCCCCTGCTCGTCTTGGGACGGAATCGCCCGATAAGGGGTCCGGTAGAGCAGGACGTGATGTCCGCCCGGACCGAACGCGACGTCCTGCCCGCGGATCACGAGCCCCTCCGGCGGCACCTGGAAGAGGCGACAACCATAGGATTCACTCCCCGGGGCGATCGTGGAGGTCATGCGATATTGAAGTCCCGAGCCATCCGTGGGCGGGTCGAGAAGCGATTTTCCCGCAGACTGGGTGGATGGTTCGTCGGGTGCACAAGCCGGCGCAAGGAGCGCCGTGATGAGGACGATGTATTTGATGGATTTCAATCGATTCCCCCCGTCGTTCATGAGCCGTCCCTTCGCAGAAGTAAACGGACGCGCGGGGGTTTGCACGCAACGTGCCCGGCGTTCACGCCGAGCGTCCGCCACGAACGATGACTATTTCGTGACGGGTGCGGGCGCGGGCGCAGGGGCCGCGGGCGCGGGGGCCGCGGGCGCAGGCGCGTCGGGCGCGGGTTTTGCGGGCGGCGCAGGCGGCTCCGGGGGTTTCCTGGAGTATCCGAGGCCGAGCGTGAGCATCATTCCGTTACGTATCTGCCATTGATCAGTGAGCTGGGGCTGGCGGACGAGCTTGATCTCGTAATCGAGCGTCGCCCACTCGACGACCTTGAACGAAATGGCCGCGCCGATGTCCAGGTTCGTGAGCTGAAGAGGGTTCTTCTTCGCTTCTCCGGCCGCGGGCATGTCGTTGTTCCACGCCGGGATCAGCGCGCCGACGCCGATCTTGTAGCTGATCTTCTTCGCCTGGAACGAGCCCCACATCTCGAGCGAGCCCTCGACGCCGACCTGGAGGACGTCGCGGAGCTCCTGCACCTCGACGCGATCGGCCGTGGCGGCGTCGTCCTTCAGGATGAGCTGGCCGTCCGCGAAGGTCTGCAATCCGCCGAGACCGATGCGGGTCTCCAGGTTGAATCGATCGCCGGAGACGGGGCGCGCGAAGGGGCCGATGGTCTCCTTCAACGTGAGCGGGCGGAAGGGCTCGGTGAGCGTGAGGCGGCGCGAGGTGACGGTGTCGGTCGTGCCGGCGACGCGGGCAATCGTGTACGTGGTGTCGGTGGGGCGAACGTCGAAGCCACGGAAGAGCGGCGTGCCGACGGTGAAGCGCGCGAAGGGGCCGAACCAGGGGCGCACGAAATAGAGGTAGGTGCTCTCCACGTTGAACGCGTCGGCGCTCTTGACGGGCTCTTCGAGGGCCGGCGTCTTCGTGAGCGCCTCGTTGATGCCGAGCACCGTGCGCCATTCGTGGCCACCATTGCGGTAGGTCGCGACGCCGTCGAATTTGAGGCCCACGGTGAGCGTGGAGCCATTCGGCGTGACGCCGACGACGTCGCGGGTATCCACGAGCGAGAACGTGGCGCCGTTTTTCATGGTGATCTCGAGCCCGCCTTGCTTGGGCGGCTCGGCGATCTTGACGTCCACGTATTGCTTGGCGGCAGCGTCCTGCGCGCGGGACGAGAGAGGTGCGGAGAGGAGGGCGGCCAGCATCGAGGCCGATACGAGGGTTTGTCGAGACATGGTTCCTCTGGACCGAAGGGTGTACAGGGCGGGAAGTTGTGCGCGCAACAGCAAACGACGTGCCAGAGGGGAAACGCGCGAAAGTGCCGAGGAGCCTGCGTAGGGGTGTCGGGACCGCGCGGGTAGGTCGATGCCTCGACGCCGCGACGAGTGATGCCTCGGGTCCTCACCGCTCGTGCGTGGGTGCAGAGGGCCACCGGAGGCGCGTGATGAAGCCGGAGGAACGACGCAGGCAGGGCCGGTCCGGCTTCGCCGGGGGTCGAGGGTGGGCGCGGGTACAGGCGCTCCGACTTCGCCGGGGGTCGAGGGTCGGCGCGGGTACAGCCCGCCCGACTTCGCCGGGGGTCGAGGGTAGGCGCAGGTACAGGCGCTCCGGCTTCGCCGGCGGTCGAGGGTGAGCGTGGGTACAGGCGGTCCGTCGGAGGGGCCGATCGAGCGGCGTCCTTCACGGGTCCGACCGGATGCCTATGGAACCCCTCTCAGAGGCCGATGTTCATCACGGGGAAGAAGGGGAGCCCGCCCTGCTTGGAGACGTTCACGAGGCCAATCTGGACGCCGCGGAGGCGCTCGGTCTGATTGACGAGGCCGATCTGGACGCCGCGGACGTGCTTCGAGCGGTTGTAGAGGCCGATCGTGGCGCCAGCCAGGCGGTCGGAATAATTGACGACGCCGAGCTGCATGCCCGTGACCTCCTCGGCGCTCGCGAAAAACCCGGCCTGCAGGCCGTGCATGTGGTCCTTCACGAGGTTGACGAAGCCGAGCTGCGCGCCGAATTGGTCGTCGCCGGTCATGTTCACGACGCCGATCTGCGAGACGCCATAAAACTCGCGGCGCACGCCATTGAAGGTGCCGATCTGGAAGACGCCCCGGAAGTCGTCGTCGACGAAGTTGAAGAGGCCGCCGAGCTGCAGGACGCCGGAGAAGGAATCGTCGACGTAATTGAAGAGGGCGCTCGTCTGGAAGACGCCCTGGAACTCCTCGTCGACATACGCGCCGAGGCCGAACTGGCCGAAGCCGTGGAAGCCCTCTTCCAGGAGGAGGTTCGCGACGCCGGCCTGGAAGACGCCGCGAAACTCGTCATCGACGATGTTGACGACGCCGAGCTGGCCGATGCCATAAAACCCCTCGTCGATGAAGTTCGCGGCGCCGATCTGGAGCGCGCCGTAAAAACGTTCGTCGGCCCCGTTCAGGAGGCCGATCTGGGCGACGCCGCGGAAATCGCCGTCCTCGATCGCATTGAAGCCGCCGATCTGGGCGATGCCGGAGAAATTGCCGTGGTCGATCTTGTTGTACGCGCCGAGCTGGAGCGCGCCGACGAACCCGCCGCCGCGCGGGCCGCCGTGATCGTCGTTCCAGTCGAGGCCCGCGCCGATGACGTTGTAGGCGCCGAGCTGCAAGCCGCCGATGAACGCGTCGGCGCCGTTGCGCGTGCCGATCTGCGCGAGGCCGAGGAAGCGGCGCGTGTCGTTGCGGACGAGGGCGTACTGCGCGAGGCCCACGAAAATGTCCGTGACGACGTTGCGGTAGAGCGCGATCTGCGCGCCGCCGTAGATCTCCTTCACGAGGTTTCTGCCGAGCGTGAGCTCGACGCCGCCGCGGAAGACACGCTCGACGTTGGTGTGCAAAAGACCGACCTGCGCGAGGCCCGTGAACTCATGGGCCTCGGCGCCGAAGAGGCCCACCTGCGCGCCGCCGTAAAACTCCTTCGCCGACGGCGTGACGAGGCCGATCTGCAGGGCGCCCGCGAAGAGGTCGGCCTCGGGGAAGACGCCGGGGTGCAGGAAATACCAGCGGCTCGGCTTGGGCGGCAAAGGCGGCGGCACGTACGGCGGCGGCACGTATGGAGGCGGAGGCGGAGGCGGCGGCGGGATGTCCGTGGCGACGTCGACGGGCGGCGGCGGGACCTCCAAGGCGGCGTCGATCGGCGGGGGCGGCGGCGCTTCTTCGGGCGGCTCGACCGCGGCCTCCTGGGCCCACGCGCGAGGGCCGCTCGCAAAAACGAAGCCCAGCCCGACGAGGAAAGCCACGAGCCCCCTCTGCCTCGGATTACGTATTCCCATGTCGTCCCGCATGAACGTGGTGCCCCGGGGGAGCTTACAGGAAGGTTCCCCAGGAAAACCAGGGCGCAGGCGCCTACCTGCGGAACGCGCTCGGGCCGACCTCGTACTTGAGCATTTCGCCGAGCAGGTCGTCCTCCCTGTCCACGATGCGGAAGCCGAGCTTCTCGAGGATGCGGCAAGACGCGAAGTGCCACGTGAACGTCGAGGCCCGGACGGCGCGCACGCGCGGCTCGGCGAGCGCCCACGCCACGGACGCGCTCACGGCCTCGAAGCCGAAGCCCTGCCGCTGCGATTCCTCCTCGATGCCGTACGCGACCTCGACGATGCCGTCCTCATCCGGTCCGCCATGGAAAACCACACTGCCGATGACGCGCGGGGAAGGCTCGAGCGACAGGGCCACGCGGTCCCCCCAGAGGCGATGCTCGGGATCGGCGCGCACAGCGTCGAGCCGCGCGAGGAACGCACGCTCGACGAGCGCGCGGCCCGGCCAGGCGTTGGGCATCTTCGCGCCGAGGAGCGCCTCGGTATCGGCGCGGCGCCCATCGAACACGGCCTCGACGACCTCCACGGTCATGGGGACCAGCTCGAGGCGCTCGGTGATGAGCTTGGGGCACGACACGCCCTCGAATTTCTCAAAGCTTCGGCGCTCCCGCAAGCGTCAAAGGCCGACGCGCTGCGGCGAAGCGCTTGACAGCGGGCGCGCTCGGGTATGAAACCAATGGGCGCGCATGGCCCCGAGAAGCAAGCCCCTGCCCGCCGGAACGCTGGTCGCGCGGCGTTTCGTGGTCCGCTCGCTCGCCGGGCGCGGCGGCATGGGCGAGGTCTACCGGGCCGCGGATCAAGAGACCGGAGAAGACGTCGCGCTGAAGCTCCTGCATCCGGACGCGACGTCGCTCGATACGGAGCGCTTCGCCCGGGAAGCGCGAATTCTGTCCGAGGTCCGGCACCCGCGTGTCGTGTCGTACGTGGCGCACGGACAGAGCGAGGACGGTCGGCATTTCCTGGCGATGCAATGGCTCGAAGGCGAGGACCTCGCAAAGCGGCTTTCGCGCGGGCCGCTCTCGACCCGCGAGGCCCTGCTCTTGCTCCGGCGCATCACCGAGGGGCTCGCCGCGCTGCACGAGCGACGGATCGTTCACCGGGACCTCAAACCCTCGAACGTGCTCCTGCGTGGAGGCGACATCGATCAAGCGACGATCGTGGACCTCGGGATCGCGCGGTCGATGGGGCCGGCGACGGGCATCACGGCGACGGGTCGATCGATCGGGACACCCGAATACATGTCGCCGGAGCAGGTGGGCAGCGAGCAGCCGATCGGGCCCGCGTCGGACATGTTCTCGCTCGGCTGCATCCTGTTCGAGTGCCTGGCCGGTCGGCCGCCGTTCGTCGCGACAGACGCGGTGCTCGTGATGTCGAAGGTCCTGAGCGAGGATCCGCCCGAGCTTTTGCCGCTCCGGCCCGGGGTGCCGCCGCCGGTGGCGGCGCTCGTGCGGAGCCTCTTGCAGAAGGATCCGCACAGGCGGCCGGCGAGCGCGTCGAACCTGCTCGAAGAGCTGCCGGCGCTCCTCGAGCTCGGCGCGCGGAGGGGCGCGTTCTCTCCGTCCGTCGCGCGGGATGTGCCGGAGCTCCTGAGCGTGCTCGTGCTGGCGCCGCCCGCAGGCGCCTCGCGCGAGGAGCTCGCGCGGATCCTGCTGCGAAACGGGGCATTTTCGCACGGGTCACGGGCGGAAGGGTGGGACGTCGCGGCGTTCGCGCGGTTCGGCGGGGACGCGACGGATCAGGCAGCGGCGGCCGCGCGCGCGGCGCTCGCGGTGAAGGCGGCCCTGCCGGAGACGACGATCGCGGTCGCGACGGGGCCGGGGTTCGTGTCGGGCGAGCAGCCAGTCGGGGAAGCGGTGGATCGCGCGGTGGAGGCGCTGCGCGAGGAGGGCGCGCCGCGCGGGGCGGTGATCGTCGACGCGGTCACGGCGGGGCTCGTCGGAGGTCGCTTCGCGACGGCACGCGAGGGCGGGCGGATCCTGCTCACGGGCGGGGCGGCGCGGGACGACGCGCGGTCGCTGCTCGGAAAAACCATGCCGTTCGTGGGGCGCAAGCGGGAGCTCGCTCTCTTGCTGCGGGCGTTCGAGGCGACACGCGAGGAGCCGGTCTCGAGGGCGGTCGTGGTGGTGGCGCCGGCGGGCATGGGCAAGTCGCGGCTGTTGCGGGAGCTCCGCGCGAGGATCGAGGCGCGCGAGAAGGACGTGCTCTTCCTCGTCGGTCGGAGCGAGCCGCTCGGGGCGACGGCGTACGCGATGCTCGCGGACGCGCTGCGCGGGCGCGGGGCGCGGGAGCTGTCGACGACGAGCGAAAGGCAAGTGTCGGCGGGCTTCGTGGACGGGCGGGTCGCGCGGGCGCAGATCGAGCGGACGTTCCTGGAGTTCCTGCGTGGCGAGAGCGCCGCGCGTCCGGTGGTGCTCGCGCTCGAGGACGTGCATCACGCCGACGCGCGGAGCGTGCGTCTCGTGGAACGCGCGCTGGTGGAGCTCTCGGATCAGCCGCTCTTCGTGCTGGCGCTGGCGCGGCCGGACGTGGAGGACGTCTATCCGCGGCTGTGGGGCGATCGGGCGGAGCGGATGGTGCTGTCGCCGCTCGTTCGTCGCGACGCGGAGGAGCTCGCGCGGGCCGCGCTCGGCCCGGAAGCGAGCGAGGTCGTGGCGGAGCGGATCGTGGACCGCGCCGCGGGAAATCCGCTGTTCGTGGAGGAGCTCGCGCGCGCGGCGCGCGACGCGGGCGAGGAGGGAGAGCGGCCGGCGACGCTCGTGGCGATGTTGCAAGCACGGCTCGGGCGGCTCGGGCCGGAGGCGCGGCGGGCGCTGGTCGCGGCGAGCATCTTCGGGACGCGGTTCTGGCGCGGAGGCGTGCTCGCGCTGATGGATCGGGAGGGGCACGGGGCCTTCGTGGATCAGGCGCTCATGGCGCTCGTGCGCGCGGAGCTCTTGGAGAAGCAACGAACGAGCAGGCTCGCGGGGGACGTGGAGTACGGCTTCCGGCACGTGCTCGTGCGCGAGGCGGCGTATGGGCTGCTCGGCGAGGAGGAGCTCGCGCTCGGGCACGCGCGCGCGGCGGCGTTCCTGGAGGCCGCGGGCGAGCGCGAGGCGCAGGTGCTCGCCGAGCACTGGGAACGCGGGGGCGATCCGGCACGCGCGCGTGTGCTGCACGTGCGCGCGGCGCGCGAGGCGTTCGAACGGAACGACCTCGCAGGGACACGCGCGCACGCGGCGAAGGCCGAAGCGCTCGGCGCGGCAGGGGCCGAGCTCGGGCTCGTGCGCGGGATGGCGTGCTGCATCCTGTACTGGAACAAGGCCTGGGCCGAGGCGTGCCAGATGGGGATCGAGGCGCTGCCGCTCTTGCCGAAGGGCTCGACGTGGCACTGCCGGGTGCTCGGGCTCGTCTGCACGCTGACGGGGCTCGGGGTGAACGCGGAAGGATTCTCGTCGTACCTCGACGAGCTGCTCGCGCTGACGCCGGATCTGGAGGCGCAAGGGGCCTACGCGGAGTGCCTCGGGCGGCTGCTTTGCTTGCTCGCGATGCGGCTCGATCGGGGCGAGTCGCACAAGGCGCTCGAGCGGATGCGCGAGACGCTCGAGCGGACGGGCGCGGTGGATCCGAGCGCGCACGGCTGGGCGCGGCTCGCGGCCTACGAGTACGGTCGGACCACGACGAACGAGCCGCTCGCGCTGCTGGAGATCATCGAGGACGCGACGCTCGCCTTCGAGGCGGCGGGCGACGCACGAATGCGGGCGCTCTGCGTGGCGCGCATCGGTGAGGCGCTCGGGGCGCTCGGGGCGCTCGGCGAGGCCGAGGCGCGGTTCGCGGAGGCGGAGGCCCAGGCGACGGCGATGGACGACGCGCTGACGAAGATCGGGGTGCGGATCCTGCGCGCGACGTCCCTGGCCGAGCAAGCCACGAAGGAGGCGCGCGAGGAGGCGCGCGCGCTCGCGGGGGAGCTCGCCAAGGAGCCGGGGATCGGGCCGTTCGACGCGGGGATCGCGTGGGGGATCGCGGCGCGGGTGTCGCTCGCGGAGGGAGACGCCGCGCGGGCGCTCGCCGAGGTGGATCGGGGGCTCGAGCTCGTCGATCGTATGGGCCTGCGGCGGCTGTCGCTCACGGCGACGCGGATTCGCGCGCTGTCGCGGCTCGGGCGGGTCGCCGAAGCGAAGGCGCTCACGCGCGCGGCGCTCGCGGACATGCGGGCGGCCGGGGGCCTGGGCGCGGGGGAGGTGGATCTGCGGATGGCGGCGGCGGAGGCGCTCCACGCGGCGGGCGACGTCGACGGATTCGAGGGGGAGCTTCGCGCGGCGCTGCGGCTGATCGGGCGCGAGCTCGCGGACGTGCGAGATCCGGAAGGACAAACCCGCCTCTTGCGTGACGTGCCAGCGAATGCAGAGGCCGCTCGTCTTTCGCGGGAGCGATTCGGCGAGAGCGCCGTGCTCACGTTCCTGGGGGCGAACTAGGACGCGAGACGGCGCAGGCGGCGTACCCGAGGATGACGGGCCCGTCCCGCGTGGCCGTGGGCGTGGGTGTCCAGCCGCGCGCGAGGCGCGCTTCGAGCATCTCCGCCGCGGTCGGCTTGTGATCCCAGACGGCGACCGCCGTCAATCCGCCCAGTCAGGTCGTGTCGTAGACGAGATAAACGCCGGCCGAATGTTCGAGGACGACGTCGTGGTTGTATTCGTCCTGAACGACCACGTCCGCGATGAGCTGCGGCGGCGCGAGCGAGAGGCTCCAGCGGACGACGTCTTCGAGGGTGTGTTGCGAAGAGACGAGCGCCTCGATCACGCGGCGCGCGCCCGGGTCCACGTCCGTCCGCCATTCGATGTCCATGACACCAGGATGGTGACGCGTCCGGGCGCGCGCGGCAATGAATGCTCGACCCTACTGCACGTTCCCGCTCCGGATGCCGCCGCTGCCGCCCTCGCCGCCGCCGCCCACCGGTCCGCGGCCGATGACCGGGCCGTTGTCGACGGGCGCGCGGGCGCCGCGGATCGTCGGCAGGATGACCGGGAGGAAGCCCTGCGTCGCCTGGAGGACGATGGCGTCCCCCGCCGGCCCATAGTCCTCGATGGTTACGTTCTGGCCGGTGAGGATCATGCCGAGCGTCGAGAAGAGCGCGCGCCCCGAGTCGAAATCGTCCCGGCCATTGCCGGGGACCTCTTTGAGATCGATCTCGTGGATCGTCCGCACCGCGCCCGTGTTCAGGTGCTCCTGATCGAAGCTCGGGCAGGGCGCGGCGACGCAGACGACGCCGTTGTGCCAGACGCGGTGGAACCCGCCCCGGAGATCGGCGTTCTCGAGGGCGACCCAGGCAAACCGGAGCGAGAGCGAGCCGAGGCCGCTCTGGCCGGGGAAGAGATCGCCAAAAAGGACGGCGCGCGTCGATTGTCGCTGCACGCCGATGGCTTCGCGGATCGTGCCCTCGACGCCGGCGAGCTGGAGGAGGCTGGAGAACTGGATATCGGCGACGTAACACTCCTCGGCGGTGGTGCCGTCGGCGCAGACCGTCTTGTCCTGATTGACGGCGGAGATGAAGAAGCCCCCGCAACTGGGATACGCGCAGCGACGAAGATCCCGCCGGGCGATGTAATACGTCGCGAAGGAGATATCGGCCTCGTGCTCCGCGGTGGCCTCCGGCGCCTCGGAGACGTCGGAGCCGAGACATCCTGCAAAGAGCGGCACGAATGCAAGAGAGGCCGTAACAAGGGTGCGGTGGGGTGACACGGATACCTCCTCCATCCGCGCCCCAGCAAGCCGGGTGCCGCCGTACGGCCTCCGAAAACCGGTCGGACTAGTATTTCTGGAGAAAGGCCCGGAGGCTCGGTTCGAGCTTCTGACGCTGGGCCACGCAAAGCGAGATCGACTCGAGCGACTGCGCGAGGGAGCGCGGCGCGCCGACGATCTCGGAGACGCGGCCCTCGAAGACGCGCGCGACGGCGGCGCGGTTCGTGTCGTCGCAGGAGCCCTGAAACACGAGGGGGAGGTAGCCGAGCGCCTCGGTCGGCATGCGCGCGACGAGGGCGCTCCAGTTCTTTTCGACGTACCCGAGGGATCGATCGAGCATTCGCTCGTCCTGGCCGAGGAGCCACACGGCGTCGCGCGGATCGAAGCCGCCGTCGAGGACGAGCGCGAGGGATTCGTCGACGAGGGCGCGATCCCGGAAGCTCGTGAGCGCCTCGAGGAAGGCGCCGCGGCGGCGCTCGTCGCGCTCTTTCCTGGCTGCCTCGCGCAATCGATCGAAGAGCGCGCGATCGCCGCCGTGCCGCGCCGCGAGGGCGAGCGCGGGGCCAGCGATGTCGAGCGGGGCGGCCGTCGGGTCGTCGAGGAAACGCGCGGCGAGGGCGCGAAGTTCGGCGAGCAGGGCCGGATCCTCGCCGCGATCGGCGACGAGCGAGAGGAGGAGGGGGCGGAGGAACGTGACGGATTCGTCCT
Organism: Polyangium sp. 15x6; assembly: GCF_029960785.1. Taxonomy (GTDB): domain Bacteria; phylum Myxococcota_A; class Polyangia; order Polyangiales; family Polyangiaceae; genus Polyangium. Next base: position 10,866 of record NZ_JASBQE010000070.1, on the reverse strand, counting down.
CGCCGGGCTTCGGGAGGACGCCGAGGGCGCGGGCGCGTTTGCCGAAGGTGCGGGTGACGAAATGGGCGAAGCGCGGGCGGAGGTCGGCAGGGACGTGCGCGTCGCGGACGCGGGCGACGAGCGTGGCCGCGCCGCGCTCGAGGAGAGGCTCGGGCTCGGCGACGACGTCGGGGACGAGGGAGAAGATGTCGCCGGGGACGAGGGCGCCGCTCTCGACGAGGGCCGAGGCGTCATCGAGGAGCGAGAGGCGCTCGGGCAAACCGAGGAATTTTCCGGGCTTGCCGAGGAGCCGCGCGAGGGCCGCCTTTCCGGGATCGACGTGGTAATAGCCGACGCCTTCGTCCTTCAGGGCAAACGCCGCGGGGCACGATTTCGCTTTGTCGAGGGGGAGCTCGGCCGTCTTCGTGGTGAGGAGCGTGCAGGCGCGCGCCTCGGGGCCGGGGCCATAGCGGAGACAAACCGGGATCTGCCAGGTCGATTCGGCGGCGCCGGCGGATCCGGCCGGGAGCCAGCGCGATTGCGAGAGTTTTACGTGAGGGGGTTTGCCCTTCTCGCAGGCGAGCTCGGCCTTGACGAGCGGGACGCCGGGCTGGTCGAGGAACGTGGCGAACGCGGGGCCGATCTCGGGGCTGGTCTCGGCCGAGAGCGCGCGCAGGAAATCGGCGGCTTTTGCATTGCCGTGGGCGTGCTCGTCGAGGTAACGGCGGACGCCGCGCTGGAATTTTTCGGGGCCGACGTAGGCCTCGAACATGCGGAGGACGGCCGCGCCTTTCTGGTAAGTGATGCTGTCGAAGGCATTGGAGATGTCGTCCTGGGTGCGAATCTCCTGCCGGATTTTTCGGGCGCTGAGCAGGCCGTCCTCGCCCATGGCATAGGAGGCGGATGCGACGCGGCGGGTGTCCTCGCGCCAGGAGGGGGAGAAGCGCTCGACGATTTTGCTGCCCATCCAGGTGGCGAAGGCTTCATTGAGCCAGATGTCCTCCCAGAAGTCCATGGTGACGAGGTTGCCGAACCATTGATGGGCGAGCTCGTGGGCCATGGTCGCGGTGAATCCGCGCCGGAACATGGGCGTCTCGTCGGCGGGCGCGGCGAGCGAGCCGCGGGCGCCATACGTGACGAGCCCCGGGTTTTCCATGGCGCCGAACGAAGAGAGGCGAGGAATGGTGACGACGTCGAGCTTTTCGTAGGGATAAGCCGTGCCGAGGTACTCTTCGAGCATTCCGAGCAGCGGCGGCGTGGTCTTCGCCGCGAACGAGGCTTTGACGGCCGCGCCGCGAGGGACGGCCACGCGGACCGGGATCTTGTTTTTCCCGGCCGTGCCCGCATCGACGATCTCGAAAGGCCCGACCGCGAAGGCGACGAGGTAACTCGGCAAAGGCGGCGTGGGCGCGAAGCGGACGAGCTTCATGCCGCCCGGCTCCTTGGTCTCGCCGAGAGCGGGTGTATTCGAGAGGGCGACGTCGGTTTCGCGGACGCGGAGCGAGACCTGCCAGGGGACCTTCACGCCGGGGTCGTCGATGCAAGGAAAGACGCGGCGCGCGGCGGTGGCCTCGAAATGGGAGTAGATGTACGAGGCGCCGTCGGCCTCCTCGCGGAAGGCGCCGTGATCGTCGAGGGACGATATCGCGCCGCGATACTTTACGATGAGGCGCGCCGAACCGGCCGGCGCCGGGGTGTCGAGCGCGAATCCGACGAGGTCGCCTTCTGTCGGCACGACGCGGAGCGGAAGGTGTTTGGCAGCGGCCTCGATGCGAGCCTCCTCGACGGTGAGGCGCTCGGCGTGGAGCCAAATGGCGCGCGTGGGCTCGGCGAGGCTGAGGTCGATGGTGATCTCGCCGCGGAGGACGTCGTCGCCGGGGACGAGGGTGAGCGTCGCGGCATAACGAAGCGGATGCACGGCGCGCGGGAGGCGCAAGCCCGTCGGAGGCGCGGGGAGGTCGGGCGCAGGCGCGGCGGCCGTGGGTTTGGCGGCGGCGGCGGGAGCCGGGGGCGGCGCGGGCGGCGGCGCGGCGGAGCAAGCGACGGTCGTGGCGAGGAGCGCGAGGAGCGAGCGAGGGGATTTCATGATTCGGCTCGGAGGGCGGGAGGAAAGCGCGCGCATGGTGGCACGAGGCGCGCCCGAGATCACGGTGGTTCGGCGCTCCCCGGCGGCCGCCGGCCATCGGCATGGCGCCGTCACCCCGGAGGAGCATTTTCATGCACGAGAGCGGTGCTTTTTCCTGGCACGTCGTTCGCCATGGGGCGCGGGATGCAGCCCAGGAAGCGGAAGGGCGAGGCGGGGCTCGACGACGATGTCGATCTCGTGCTCCGCCACGTGTCCCGGCAATTCCCTCGCGAGGTGGCGCGCGCGCTCTGCGACGCGGATCAGAAGCTCGTCGAGCCCCTCGGATGGGTGGAGACGCAGGTGACGGGGCGCCAGCGGAGGCTCGATCGCGCGCTCTCCGTGAAGGTCGGCGACGAGCGGCGGCTGCTCCACGCGGAGTGGACGCTCACGATGACCGAGGAAATCGCGTTCCGGGTGTTCGAATATCACAACCTCACGGCGCTCGCCGCGGCGGACGAGGCGCGCGGGGGCCGAGGCAAACCCCTGCCGATCGAGAGCGTGGTGATCGTCCTGTCCGGTCGGGAAGAGCCGTGGCCCGCGCACGCGGCGTACCGGACTTCCCCGGCGAGAGCCCCGTTTTGCGGGGTGCATTTCCGGATCGAGCCGGTCTACCAGCGCACCGTGGCCGAGCTCGAGGCCCGCGGGAGTGCGTTCTGGATGATCTTCACGCCGCTCGCCGTCGACGCGGACGCGCGCAATCTGGAGGCGGTGCTGGAAGCCCTGCGTGCCCGGACGAACGAGCGCGAGTTCGCCGAACTCGGCGCGGCCATGGTCGCACTGGCGGATGCGGACAAGAGAGAGCGGAGGCTCGCGGATGTGGTACACTCCTGTTTGTCGCGGGAGATCGTCATGCAAAACCGGATCTTCAGGGAAGGGAAGGCGATGGGGATCGAGGAGGGGTTTGTCCAGGGCCAGCTCGCGGTGCTCGCGCGCCAGGTCGAGCGACGGCTCCGGCGCCCACTCCGCACGGACGAGCAGGAGCAGCTCGCCGAGCACCTGCGGGTGGACGGTCCAGACGCCGTGGCCGATGCCATCTTCGATCCCGAAAGCCACGAGCGCTGGCGCTCGCTCCTTTCGCCGCGAACGTCGACGCAATGACCGCCCCATTCTAGGGCGCGCCCGAGAAGCAGCCGGGCCGTGGTATACCCGGGCCATGCAAAAACGACGGGTGTTCTCGGGCGCGGAGTGGGAGGCGCGCGTGGGGTATTGCCGGGCCGTGGCCGTCGGCCCGCACGTGTACGTGGGCGGGACGGCGCCCGTCGCGGTGGGCGGAGGGACGCACGCCAAGGGAGACGCCTATGCCCAGGCGATCCGCTGCTTCGAGATCATCGAGGCGGCGCTGCGGGAGCTCGGCGGGTCCCTCGCGGATGTGGTCCGCACGCGGATGTACGTGACCGACATCGAGCGCTGGCCCGAGATCGGGCGCGCGCACAAGGAGATGGTCGGCGCCCACGCGCCCGCCGCCACGATGGTCGAGGTGCGGCGGCTCATCGCGCCGGACATGCTCGTGGAGATCGAGGTCGACGCTTACGTCGAGGGCGCGGGCTGAGCAGGGCAAGCGCGCCGCGAGCTCATTGCTCGAGCACGAGGATCGATTTGTCGTAATAGGACGCGGCGACGGCGCGGGAGCTGTCGCGCGTGACGTCCACGGCGCAGACACCAGGTCCCGTGGGGATCGTGGCGACGATGCGGAGCGGTTCGCCGGCGATGACGGCCACGCCGCTGCCCTTGGGGGGCCGCTCGGTGCCGCCGAGCGCGACGAAGAGCGTGCGCCCATCCGGCGAGGCCGCGCCCGCGCAAGGCGAGCCGTCGAGCATGAGCGTGCTCGTGACCTTCATCGTGGCGAGGTCGACGACCGTGACCGTGCGCGCCTTGCTGTCGAGCGTGACGCCGAGGCGATCGTCGTTCAGGAGGAACCCCTGCTCCGGGCTCAAGCCCACGGCCGTCGACTTGACCTGCGTGGTCGCGGCGATGTCGAGGAGGACGGCCTTGTTCGAGACGCGGTCCGGGAAGAAGAGCGTGCTGCCGTCCCGGGAGAGCGCTCCGGCGCGCGGCTCACGGCCGACGAAGATGCTGCGGCGGGTGGCGCCGAAGGGTTCCTCGCTCGGGTCGAAGAGGTCGATCCACGCGCCCGCGGCGCGCCCGCCATGCGAGAGCGCGCCCATCGCCGCGATGTACGGGCGGTTCTCGGCGCGAACGAGGAAGAGCTGGCCCGTCGCGTGCGGCAAGGTGATGTCCGCGAGGCGCACGCCCGTCGGCAGGTCGAACCGCGCGACACGTTTGCCGTCGATGGTCGAGGCCACGACGCTGCGGCCGTCCGGCATCGGGACGATTTCGCCCGGGCTCTTGCCGACGTCGAGCAGCACCGGATCCCGATCCCACGCCGACGTGTCCATCACCGGGATCCGCGCCGCGTCCTCGTGCCGGAGGACCGCGACGTACCGGTCGAAGATCATCCGGATCTCGTCGCCCTGCGCGGGCATCGAGGCCTTGTGCACGAGCTCGCCCGTCTTGAGCTTGTACTCGCGCAGCGTGGCGTCGTCGGCGCTGACGTAGACGCTCGTGCCCTTCGGATGGAAGACGACGTCGAGCGGGTGGGCGTCACCGAGGCGGATCTCGCGGGTCTTCCAGCGCTTCTGGGGGTCGGCCGGCGTGGGCTCGGGCTCGGCCTCGATCTCGGGGCCGATCGAGCCGGGACGCGGCGCGCCCGCGGCGCTGCTGGATCCCGAAGGATCGAGGTTCGTCAGCGGCGGCGCCTCGCCCACGGGAGATTCGCGGCCGCCCACGACGACGGCGAAGATCGTCCCGGCGAGCGCGATGCCGCCGAGGATCACGCGCGGCACGCGCGGCTGCGCCTCCGGGACGAGCCACGCTTTGCACGCGCGGCACTTGCGCGCCCCGAAGACGATCGGCGCTTTGCAGGCGGGGCACGGGACGCGCTGCTGGCTCATCGCACCACCCACGCGACCTTGGCCCAGTCCGAGAAGACGAGCGCCATGCGGCCGTCCGGCGTGAGCCGCACGCGCTTGGGCTCGCCCGAGAGCGGAAGGAGCTTCACCGCGTAGGACTCGAGATCCACGATCGCGAGCGAGCCCGCGCCGTCGCCGGTGAGCGTCACGAGCGCCTGCTCGCCGTCGGGCGTGATCACGAGATCGGTCGCGCGCCCGTTGAACGGGATGTGCCGCGCGAGCTCGCCCTTCGCGAGGTCGAAGACCTCGAGCGCGCGCCCCTCGTGGCAACGCACGAGCGCGCGGCGTCCGCGACGCACGAGCTCGATCTGCTCGGGTTCGTCGCAGGTCTGGATCCGCGCGCGGCGGCGCACCGCCCCCGACGGCAGCCATTCGAGCGGCACGAGCGCGTCCTCGGCGCGGAGGACGACGTAACTCGCGCTGCCATCGGGCGTCATGAGCACGCTGACGGGGTTGCCCAGCATCGACGTGCGCACGCGATCCTGTTGCGACGCGAGCCGGCTCGGATCGAACGCGTACACGGCGCCGCCCGCGGGATCACGCAGGCCCGGCAGCGGGACCTGTCCCGTCGTGCCGAGCGCGCGCGTGCCCGTGTCGTCGACGCCCATCGGCCCCACGGGATCATCGCCGAAATGGATGCGGTCGATCTCGGCGTGGTACTCCGTCGCCAGGATCGCGACCGCGTGCGCCGACGGGAGCGATACGAGCGCGCGCCGGCCGTTCGCCCCGACCGACACCTGCCCGACCATCGCGCCGAGATCGATCGTCTTCTGCAGGCCCATCGAGGCCGCGTCGACGACGTAGAGCCTCTGCGGCGAGGTCGCGTAGAGGTGCTCGCCGACGCGGTAGAGACCCTTGATCTGCGGCGCGTCGCTGACGAGCGTGAGCAGCGCGCCCGTGCGCGCGTCGTGCACCTCGATGCCCGTGAGCAGCGCGAGCGCGAAGCGATCCGCGTCGAGCGGCAAGGCGTCGGAGACGTCCTTCGGCAAGGCGAACGGCCCCGTCACGAGGGGTTGGTCGCCGAGGTGTCCGACATCGTTCGGCTTTTGCCAGACGCACTGGCCGACCTGGCACGCCTCGCCATGCCAGCAGGGCGAGGTGCAGGTCGGCGTGACGGCGGTCGGCGAACGTGAAGCGGCCCGCGGCGGGAGGAAGCGTCCCGGGGCGAGGCTGCGCAGGGCGATGCCGGTCGCGAGCACGCCGGCCATCGCGAGGCCCGTGACGAGCGGACGCCAGTGCAGCGACAGCCAGCTCGGCGCCTTGACCGTGGTCGCGCCGGCCTTGAGGCTCTTGCTGCCCGCGAGGGGCTCGTCGCACTCGGGGCAGAGCTCGAGGCCGGGGGCGACGGACTCCAGGCACGTCGGGCACCGCAGCCGCTTTTTGCCGGCGTCGCGGACGGAGATCGGCGCGCTGGTCTTGGCGGGTTGCGGGGGAGGCGGTGCGGCGTCGTGCACGTTCGGCCGGTGAATACCCCGAGCGCGGTCCGGCGTCGAGGGGGGCAAAGCCGATCCGCCCGCGGCGGTGCCGGGGTTTGGGGCGAAGGCCACCGTCAGGCGAGCCGAAGCCTCATTGTGGACGTAAGATGCGCCGCGTGACTCCCCGAATCCTCTCCCCGCTCCTGCTGGTCTCGGCGCTCTTCGCGAGCGCGTGCGGCGGGAGCCAGCACGCGGAAAGCGGCGGCGCCCTCGAGATCCAGCGGCCGAAGGAAATGGAGGAGCTCGTGCCGCGCGAGCGCGAGACCGTCGAACGGCTGCTCGACGAGCAGATCGCCCCCTGCCCCGACCAGGCCGTGCCGCTCTCCACCTGCCTCGACGAGAAGCGTTCTTGCAAGGCCTGCGAGCCCGCGGCGCGTTTCATCACGGAGCGCGTGAAAGCCGGCCTCGGCCGCGCCGACGTCGCACGCGCCTACGAGACCCGCTTCGGGAACAAGGTCACCACGGTCGACGTCGCCGGCTCGCCGACGAAGGGCTCCGCGACGGCGCCCGTCACGATCATGGTGTGGTCGGACTTCGAGTGCCCCGCGTGCCGAAGGATCGTGCCGATCGTCGAGCGCGTCGCCGCGGCGCACGAGAACGACGTGCGCCTCGTGCACAAGTTCTACCCGCTGCCGCGGCACACCCACGCGGAGGTCGCGGCCCGCGCCGCCTACGCCGCGCAGAAGCAGGGGCGCTACTGGGAGATGGAGCGCGAGCTCTTCGAGAACCAGGAGAAACTCGGCGACGCGACGATCGGCGAGATCGCCGAGGAGCTCGGGCTCGACATGGGCAAGCTGCGCGCGGACATGCAGTCCGAGGCGGCGACGAAGACGATCGAGCGCGACAAGGCCGACGCGGATCGCGCGGGCCTCATGGGCACGCCGTTCATCCTCATCAACGGGCGCGAGTTCGACTTCGGCCTCTTCAAGCCCGAGCCCGACCTCGACGCCTGGGTCTCGATGGAGATCGAGCTCGCCCGCGGGCGCTAGCGGTTCACGCCCGCGACGATGATCGCGGCGATCCACACGAGGAGCGCGGAGCCCGCGAGGATCAACGTCGCGAGGTCGTCGCGCCAGCGCACGCGCAGCGGCACGAGGTCCTTCTCGGGCAACGTGACCGTCTTGACGAGCGCGTGGATCGGCAGCCCGCCCGGCCGCATGCCCTGAGGCATCGAGGCCGGGTAGAGGCCCATGCTCTGGAACCTCGCCACACCCGCGCGTTGCCGGTCGCCGACCCCAGGCACCGCGCTGCCGATGGAAAGCGCGCGGAACCACGGCACGCGCTCGTACGCGTTCGGCATCGCGAGCACGCCGAAGAGGGTGCGCAGTCGATCGAGCAGCTCGCGCACCTCCACGAGATGCTGGTAGGCGCGGATGCGCGTGTCGACGTGCTCCTCGCCCGAGAGCTTGGCGAAGCAGAACATCTCGAAGCGCGCGGCGAGCCCGTCGATCTCCTCGCGGATCTTCGGCAGCGCGTCCTGCGGCGCGACCTCCTGGTGCAGCGTGAAGCCCCACGGGTCTTCGCGCTTGCGCTCGGGCGTCCACTGGAACACGTCGGCGAAACCCCAGACCGTGTCGAAGCGGGTGAGGATGACGTAGGTCGGCACGTCGCCGCCGAGGTGCCTTCCGATCTCCACGAGCACGTCGCGGTAGTTCTTCGCGTACGCCTGCACGCCGGCCTCGTCGAGGTCGGCGATGGCGGCGACGTTGAGCACGAGGATGAGCGCGTCGAGCGGCTCGCGCGGCCGCTTGCGCAAGAGCTCCTCGCAGAGCGCCTGCAGCAGCGCCGGGTCGCGGCGTGGTCCCATCACGTGGCCTTCGGGCTCGATGAAGGCGCACTCGTCGGCCATCCAGTACGTGCAGAACGGCGTCGACGTCGCGGGCGGCAAGGGGCCGTCATTGCCGGACCACGTGAGGAACTGCGAGCGGATCGCCGTCGATCGCCCCGTCCCCGGATCGCCGACGACGAGGTAGATCGGCACCTGGTAGGGCGGCTTCTTGCTCGGGTGCTTCTGCGCGATCGCCGCGAGCAGCGCGTCGATCTCTTGCGTGAACGGGCCGATCTCGTTCGCCATCACTTGCCCCCGACGGCAGAGACGATGATCAGGATCGAGCCCACGACCACGAAGAAGATCCCGATCCCGCGGGCCATCCACAGCGATTTCCACCACGGCGTCTGGTGGTCGATCGGGCGCACCGTCTCCTCACGCACGGGCCTTAGCGCGCCCGCGTGCCAGTCGCGATCCGGATCGACGCCGAGGATCCGCGCCACGTCGATGCGCGTCTGCGTCGCGCCGTACTGCACCTGTCCGGGCAAACCGAACCTGCCGAGGAAGCCGAGGCCGAGCACCACGTAGTACGTCGCGAGCACGCTCTTCGGTCCTTCCTTCACGCGCTCGAGGCGCTGGTAGAACTCGACGCCCGCGTTCGTCGTGTACCAGCGCGTGGCCTGCAGCGAGTATTGCGACCAGAGCGGACGCAAGTCCGGAAGGCTCATCGCGATCTCGTCGATGATCGCCGCGATCGCGAACTGGCCATCGTCGGCCGAGACGACGGGCAGCTCGTCGGTCACCTTCGAGCTCTTGAGCTCGTTCATCAAGGAGTTCGCCTGCTGGAGCAGGTGCTCCGCGGGCGGACGCCTCGGGGACTGGCGCACTGCGCAGATCCAGAGGAGCAACTCCTCGCCATACACGCCGATCGAACGTTCCACGCGGCCGGGGAGCATAACGCGACTCGCGCCCGAGGGAGGAAGACTTCTGTCGCGATCGGCCCCTGTTCGGCGGCGCCCATCACGCTATGCTGCCGGCCCTCTGCCGAAGGAGCGTTCTCATGTCCGAGATTCAGAGCGTGATGGCCCGTGAAATCCTCGATTCCCGTGGCAACCCCACGGTGGAGGTCGAGGTCAGGACGACCAACGGCTTGGGGCGCGCCGCGGTCCCGAGCGGAGCCTCCACCGGCGCCTACGAGGCCGTCGAGTTGCGCGACGGCGACAAGAAGCGGTACCTGGGCAAGGGCGTGTCGAAGGCGGTTCGCAACGTGGAGACCGTCCTCGGCCCCGCCGTCGTGGGCATGGACGCCCTCGATCAGCCCGCCGTCGACAAGGTCCTCATCGAGGCCGACGGCACGCCGAACAAGGGCAAGCTCGGCGCGAACGCGCTCCTCGGCGTCTCGATGGCCGTGTCGCGCGCCGCGGCCGACACCGTGGATCTGCCGCTCTGGCGGTACCTCGGCGGCGCCGCCGCGCGTGTCCTGCCGACGCCGCTCATGAACATCCTGAACGGCGGCGTGCACGCCGACAACGGCCTCGAAGTGCAGGAGTTCATGATCGTGCCCTACGGCGCGGCTTCGTTCGACGAGGCGCTGCGCATGGGCGTCGAGGTCTTCCACACGCTCAAGGGGATCCTGAAGAAGGCCGGGCACGTGACGGCCGTGGGCGACGAGGGAGGCTTCGCGCCGCGGCTCGCCACGAACGAGTCGGCGCTGCAGGAGGTCGTGCGCGCGATCGAGGCCGCCGGCTACAAGCCCGGCGAGGACATCGGCCTCGCGCTCGACGCGGCGATGAGCGAGTTCTTCGACGACAAGAAGGGCGTCTACACCTTCGACAAGGGGCCGAAGACGCCCGAGGAGCTCGTCGCGATCTACGAGGATCTCACGAAGCGCTACCCCATCGTCTCGATCGAGGACGGCTGCGCGGAGAACGACGACAAGGGCTGGAAGCTCATCTCGGAGCGGCTCGGCAAGAAGGTGCAGCTCGTCGGCGACGACCTCTTCGTCACGAACCCCGAGCGCCTCGCGCGCGGCATGTCCGAGGGGATCGCGAACGCCATCCTGATCAAGCTGAACCAGATCGGCACGGTCACCGAGACGCTCGACTGCATCCGCACCGCCGGCGAGGGCGGCTATCGGTCGATCATCTCGCACCGCTCCGGCGAGACGGAGGACACGTTCATCGCCGACCTCGCGGTCGCCACGAACGCCGGGCAGATCAAGACGGGCTCGTCCTCCCGCTCGGATCGCGTGGCCAAGTACAACCAGCTCATCCGCATCGGCTTCGAGCTCGGCGAGGGGCAGATCTTCGCCGGCCGGAAGCCGTTCAAGCGCTGAACACGCGCACAAAACAGAAGCGCCCCGAAGCCTCGGCTCCGGGGCGCTTTCTTTCGGGCCGGCTCTCGCCGGGCCCTCACGTCTTACCAGCGATCGCCGCGATCCCCGCGACCGCCACGATCCCGGCCGCCGCCGCCGCCGCGACCGCCGCGCCGGTCGCCGCCGCGACCGCCGCCACCACCGCCGCGACCGCCGCCGCCACCACCGCCGCCGTA
>NZ_JASBQE010000006.1 GCF_029960785.1 Polyangium sp. 15x6 | reverse complement strand
CGGCCTGTTCGATGAACTGCGCATCGCGCAGTTCATCGACCCCGGGTCCAGCGCTTGCGCTGGTCCGGGTCCAGGGGTGGACAACCCCTGGTCGGGGTCCGGGGTGAAACCCCGGCGCTACGCTGCGCGCGAGAGGCGCTCAGGCGGCGCGAAATGCGCTGGGGCGCCTCCGAGGCCCTCCTGCACCACCATGTCCCAGTAACGCGCGCCTGAGCCGATGGCTTTGCGATGCGCTGCTGGTGAGCGCTTGCGTGCTTGCTCGGCTACACGCGTCACTGCGCGGAGGGCGTGGAATGCTGCGACGAACGGCGTGCGCTCGATTCCGAGCTCGTCGGCGAGCTCGTCGCCGAGCAGCCCTCGCGAAAAACCCATGCCGATGTTTCGCCGGAAGACGCCGAGCCGCTTCTCCTCTGGCGTCCTTGCTTGCTGGATTGGCGATTCGAAGAGGGCTTGCGTGAGCGCCCGCGAGTCGTCGTCGGGCCGGCCTTCTGTCGCGCGGATGAGGTTTGCGAGGTTCCATGCGTCGAACTCGCTCGCGGGCAACAGCTCGGGATCCACGCCGATGAGGTGCCCCGAGTAACGCCAGAGGTGCATGAAGCACTCGGCCTCGTCTCGATCGATCTCCAGCCCGAATGCGCGGATCCCTTCGAGGAACACGAGCGAAAAGAGCAGCGACGTGCCTGCCATGTCGTGCTGGTTCACGGGCAGACCCCATGCGGCCGTGTTCCATTTGGGCGAACGCGAGAGCATCTGCCGCACCTTCGCGTGCATGAGCCGCACCTTCAGCGTGATCGCGAATCCCTCGCCTGTGCGAAGAAGCCCGCCGGGCTGCGCCGTCGCTTGCACGAAGCGCGAGGTCTCGCCCAGGCGGCGTGGCGCGCGCTCCACGAGTTGACCCGAGAAAACGAGGGGCTTGTTGCCCCCGGGCGAGGTGTACCCGAGCACGAGCGAGTAGGTACCGAGCACTGCGCCCCCGAGGGCCCCCGAGCGCAAGAGCAGCTCGCCACCGCGCCGGATGGCGTCCCAGTCGACCCAGGCGGGCACGTGCGAGGACCATTCGAGGAAGGCGCGCATCGCCGGGGGCAGATCGAGCCCGCGCGTGTCCGGGGCGCGGAGGGCCTTGTCCAGGAGGGAAAACCCGCGACCGGCGGGGGCGCCCTCCATCTCCTCGATCACCGCGTCGGCCAGCGGATCGCCGCGGAGCAGGAACGGCGCAAGACGGTCCACGCGGTCGCCGAAGCGTGCGCGGGCTTCCTCGAGGTTCTGGTAACGCGTAGGGATCATCGTGGCCCGGAGACCATAGGGTCCGTCGAGCCCGCTGGCGAGCGGGCTTGGGCGGTTCGTCCAGACTCTCTTCGGCCTCCCCGGCTGGCGGGTCTTCCCGGACATACTTTGCCTGCGATCCAGCGCTAGGCGCGCCCGTCCGTGCTGCTAGCATCCCGTTCCCGATGACAACCCCTTCGCCTGCCGCCGCCGAGGAGGCGCCGCGCCCCAAGTTTGCCTTCCTCCCGAAGATCGACACGCCGGCCTACCACGCGCTTCTTTCGGCCGTGGCGATCCTGGTCCTCGGCCCGCTCGGCGGCATCGCCGCTGCGTACATGAACTTCAGCCTCGGGTTCTTCGTCGGCGGACAGGTGCTCGCGGGGATCCTCGGCAGCGCGGTCACGTACGGCTACGGGCCCGAGGGCAAACACGGCGCGAACTACATGCAGACGATGGCCGCGAGCGTCGCGGGCATGGCGGGCATGGGCGTGCTCATCCAGGCGATGACGTGGCTCGGGATCCCGATGCCGCCGTGGCATCACCTCGCGCTCTACTTCGCCTGCATCGGCATGTTCGGCGTCGGCCTCGGCATGGTGTACACGCCGATCCTCGTCGACCGTTTGAAGCTCGATTACCCGAGCGGCTACGCGGTCGCGAACATCCTCCGTGCGCTCACGGACAAACGCTTGCTCAAGCGCTCGATCGGGCAGCTCGGCGGCGGCACGGGCGCGGGCGTGGTGTTCGCGGCGCTCGTGGAGAAGCTCCCGGCCGTCGGCGCCACGCAGCTCTCGGCGTCGACGATCGGCGCGGGCATGGTCGTCGGCGCGCGCATCGCGATCCCCGCGCTCTTGATGGGCCTCATCGGCAAGTGGATCACGCCGTACCTCGTCTCGATCGGCTGGCTCAAGGAGGGCGAGAGCTTCCGCAAGATCGGCTTCCTCATCGCGCTGGCGATGATCCTCGGCGCGGCGGTGGTCGACATGTCGCTCATCGCTGTCGAGGCTGTCCGGCGCGTGCGCGCGCAGGCGGGCAAGCCCATGGAGGCGGACGCGAAGGACGCGTGGAAGCAGGTGAACCCGAAGCGGCTCGTCGCGTGGATCGTCTTCTGGGCGGCGGCGCTCGTGGCCGTCTCGACGCTCGTGATGGGGCAGCCGATCACGTTCACGATCTTCGCCATCCTGCTGACGAGCGTGTTCGTGCTGATCAACGGCATCTCGCTCGGCATCAGCGACTCGAACCCGATCTCGAGCGCGTTCGTGATCGCGGTGCTGCTCATGAGCGGCCTCGGCCTCAAGGATCCGCGCGTCGGGCTCATGAGCGCGAGCATCTTGCTCGTCGCGTGCTCGGTCGGCGGCGACATGCAGCAGGATCGCTCGACGGGGTATCGCCTCGGCACGAACCGCACGGTGCAGTTCCGCTACCAGAGCATCGGCATCTTGATGGGCGCGGTGCTCTGCGTCGTGCTCGCGCAGACCTTCATGAAGGCCTACCCGGTGCTGACGATCAACTCGTTCGCGGATCCGAAGGCCGACGTCGGGCAGTGGCAGAGCGCGATGACGTTCAAGTTCGTCGGCGCGCTCCAGGACATCGGCTACCTGCCGACCTACAAGGTCAAGGCGCTCGCGATCGGCCTCGCGATCGGCATCGGCACCGAGATCCTCCGCAAGGTCATCCACGCGAGCGAGCGCTACAAGAACTTCGTGAAGGGCTCGAAGGAAGGGTTTGCCACGGGCTTCGTGGTGGACGCGTTCCTCTTGCCGAGCCCGTACGCGTCGTCGTTCGGCGGCTTCGTCGAGCTCATGGTCTGCGTCTGGTTCGCGGTCGGCGGCGTGGGTTCGTCCGCGTACAACACCTGGCAGAAGAGCATGGCTGCGAAGCAAAAGAAGGATGGCGAGGATCTGCCCGAGGACATGAGCACGACGTCGCTCGTCGGCGGCGGCCTCATCGCGGGCGAGGCGCTCTACGCGCTCGCCGTCGGCTTGCACGGCCTCTTCTCGAACGTCCTGCTCAAGCCCGCCGCGGCCACGCCCCCGCCGCCCGCCGCGCCTCCGACGTCGCAATCCTGACGGCGCCGCGCGCGTGTGATCAGGATCGCGAGGGTTCGTCCTTCGGACCTCCCGCGTCCGCCGAAAGAAAAAATCGCGACGTCTTGAAATAACGGCACCCCGTCGCTCGATTAGGGGTGCCATGAAGACGCAACACATCTCCGCTCTGGTTCTCTCGGCGCTCGTGGCTTCGCTTTCGGCGGGCTGCGGGAACGCCGCCTCCTCGGGTGAGGCGTGCGTGGAGGCGCCCGGCCTGGCAGGAGACCACGTCTACGTGTTCTCCCAGGGCTCAGTGCCTCATGCACGTGTCGAGCGCACGGTCCGCAACGATGGCTCGGAGACGCTTTCGGGCGTCTCGCAGGTCGCTGCGATGAAGGTGATGGAATACGCCGAGCTCGGCCCGGATGGCCGCCTCGTGTACGCCGACGTGACCGCGACGGGCGCGAATGGCGTGACGCGACGGCTCATCGCGGACGCGGCGCACGGCGCGTTTTACGTGCAAGACGAGCAAGGCGCCGGCTGGAAGCGAATGGCCAAGGACACCCCCTGGGTGTACGCGGGTTTCGCGGGGAACACGTCCTTCGCGACCCTGCCGACGCCCGTGAGCGCGTGGGTCACGCTGCGCGCGACGAGCGCCTCGCCCGACGTGCGTGTCCTCGACGCGACGCTGCGCGAAGGCCGGATCGTGCCGCAGGATCAGCTCGTCGCGGAAGGCGAGGGCGGCGAGCGCTTCGTGATCGCGGGTGATTCCGTGCTCACGGCGAACGACGACTTCGTCACGGCCCTCGGCGAGAGCACGCTCGAGCCGCTCCGGATCGCGGCGGTCACGCTTCGCCCGCGTCGGGTCGCGCAGCGCTGATTCCAGCGCCCTGACAAACCTCTCGTCATGAGGGGCCGGGTCCCTCCCCCGGCCCCTCGTTCTTTTTCAGGGCCCGATGTGCTCCATCGGCCCGTCGTTCACGACGTCGCCGATCCAGTCCGAGAGCTTCTTCCCGTTCACGCTCGTCGTGTAGAGCCCGGTGATCAGGTACGTGTGCATCGTGCTGTCGACGTAGTACGTCGCCCAGTTGCCCGGACCGTTCATGTGGGTCTTGCGTAGCTCGTCGAGCCCTTGCGCGTACACCTCGCCCGAGACCGCGGTGGCGATGCCGTCGATGTTCTGGCAGTCGTTCTTGCCGTAGCCGAAGAAGAGCGTGATGACGCTGTCGCGCGTGGACGAGATGAGCCCGAGCCGGCTCGTCGGGTACTTCTTGCCGATGTAGTCCACGTAATGGACGATCCCGCCGCCGTCCGCGCCGGTGCAGTCGGCGCAATCGGCCGGCAGCGTCTCTTTCAGGTTCCAGAGCGTGCGCCAGCGATCCTGCAGGCAGGGGGCGATGTACGAATCCGACATCGGCGGGCCGGAGTCGTCGATCAGGACCACGGGCGTCGGGCAAAACGCCTGCGCCACGCGATCGTAGTTGTACGCCGCGCCGAACCCGCCCGCGCTGATGCCCGTGAGCAAGACCTTCGACAGGCCGGGGAACGTGGGGATGATTCGTTTGAGATACAAGTAAATGTTGTCGTACCCGACGAAGTCTTGATCCTTCGGCGTGAGCGCGCCGGGGATGTCGACGTCGTTCGCTTTCCCCGCGTGGATGTCGCCCGAGCAATACGGGACGTAGACCATGTTCCAGTCCTTGACCGGATTGTCGTCCTTGCCCGTGTCGAAGATGCCGCTGCTCCCGACCGTCCCTTTCCAGCCGGCGAACGTGATGGAGCCGAAGCTGCCCGGGTTGATGCCGCAGGTCGTGCCATTGAAGCAGGCGCCGCCGCCTTCGAGGTAGAGGACGAGTTTGTCCGAGCCCGTCCGGGGGCGAATGCCGAACCCCGTGGGCGAGCCGTCGCGGCATTTCGCGCCGTCGACCGGGATCCAGGTCCATTCGCCGGGCGGCGCGTCGATCGGCTTGATCGCGGGGCCGTCGAAGGGGCCCTCGGGCGAACACGTCGGCCCGGCGCCGCCGTTGCCGCCACCACCCGCGCCCCCGGATCCTCCCGCGCCGCTCGACGCGCTGCCGCCGGCCAGGAGGCCCGACGTCGTGAGAGGTTCCGAATCACCGCCGCAGCCCGCACAAAGCGCGGTCACGAGCGCGGCGAAACCAAGCCACGGGATCGAGTGCGTGCGCATGGATCGACGCTAAGGTGTCCCGGAAGGGAACTCAATTCCAGTCGATCCCGAAGAAGCCGCCCTCGATCGCCGCGCGCCGGTCGAGCAAGTGACCACCACGCTGTACCGTCATGCGTCCGTCATAGACGACGAAATCAGGTGAGAAGCGCGGGAGGTGGCGGCTCGCGAGGGTGCCGGCGGAGCCCACGCCGGCGTGTACGACGACGTATTCGTCCGGATTGCGCGGGTGAGGGTAAATGAAGGAGAGCCCGACGTCCTCGCCCTCGTGCCGCTTGCCGCGGAACGTGAGCGCGGAGGGCTCGAAGCGCACGGGGAGCGCGCTCTCGAGGAGCGCGGTGACCCGGTTCGAGCGGGGGTTTCCAACGAGGACGAGGCTGCGTGAATCGATCTCGGCGTCGGTGATCTCGACGTCCGATTTCACCGGGAAGCGGGCCGCGAAGGTGTCGAAGGAGGCGAAATGCTCGGCGACGAGGCGGTTCGTCTCGATCTGCGCCGGATCCTGGGTTCCGTAGACGACGAGGCGGCCGTGGCGATCGATGTCGTCGAGCGGGCCCGAGACGCCCGCGCGCTTGCGCCCTTTGCGCGAGGGTTCTTCGGGTACGCGGACGAACGCGCCGCCCTTCTTGACGAGAAAGAGCATCCCCGCCGCGAACGGCCCTTCGATCACCGCGCCGTCCACGGTCACGCCCGCGCCTTCGCGCAGCGAGAGTTGCGCGAGATCGAGGGCGAACGACTCCACGTTGCGGGTCTTCACCGTGATGCCGTCCGCCTTCGAATGGCGGGCGTCGATCTCGGCGAACTTGTCCTCGACCTCCATGCCGAGCAGGCGCACCCAGTGCGCCCGGTCGTACCGCCATTCGCCCGTGACGAACCGGACGCGCTCCGGGGCTTTCGGCCGGCGATGCGATTTCAGCCATCCGATCATGTCGCCGTCCTCGTAGCCGTAATCCCAGACGTTGTGGTCGAGATCCTCCTGGACGTCGAACTTGTAGGGATAGCCGAGGGAGCGATAGCGGTCGGCGACGAGCTGCGAGCGGGTGGGATCGTCCTTTCCGCCGTGGACGATGAAGAGCGGCACGTGCTGGCCATTCTCGGCCCAGTTCACGATGTACCGTTTGGCGAGGAGAACGTCCTCCCAGGGCGTGTGTGGGGCTTTTCGGATGCTCTCCCAGCCGAGCAGGTTCGGATAGCCGCAGAGCGGGGCCGAGGCGGAGAAGAGGTCCGGGTAATGGAGGGGGAGGTAAAACGCGACCGTGCCGCCGAGCGAGTAGCCGGTGAGGGAGATGCGGCGTTCGTCGATGGGGAAATGAGCGCGGACCTCGGAGACGACGCGGAGGACGTCGTCCTCGCCGAGGTGGCGCTGGCCCGCATTGCCGAATTGAAAGGGCGCGACGATGAACGCGCCGAGATCCGGCAGGCCCGGGAAATGGCGCGCTTCGAGCAGGCCATTGAAGCCAGCCTCGGGCGCCTCGCCGACGACGACCCGCAGCGCGATCTCCGGGCGATTGCCGAGCCCATGGGAGGCGACGACGAGCGGGAGCGGTTTGCCCCCGGGGCGATAAGCCCGCGGGACGTGGAGGACGTACGGCTGGAGGCGGCCGTCGAGCGGGCTGCGATAGGCGCGGCGCTGGATGCCGAACCGGCCGGCGTAGGGGTTTTCCCCCTTTTCGAGCGAGGCGAGGAGGGCCTCGGCTTCGTCGGTCTGGCGCTTGATCCAGGAGATGTCGGGATCATTTTGCGCGAGGTTCTCGACGAGGCCGTCGATATGGGCGAGGAGGCTGTCTTTTTCGCCGCGAGTGGCCGAGGAGCTCTCGATGGTCTCGCGTTTGCCCGCGAGCGAAAGGACGCGTTTTTGTAAGGATCCGCGGTAGACGAGCGGGATCTTCTGCTCGGTCCCGGGCGCCGCGCCGAGGCGGAGGCGGAGGTCGGTCGTCCCGGCTTTTTCGAAGGGAATGGGGAGGGAAAACCCGCCCTCGGGGGTGCCGAGCGAGGCGGCGGGCACGAGACCCTCGCCGAGCAGGCGGGGCTCGCTTTTTTCGGAGGCGAGCTCGGCGCGGTAGGGGAGATCCTGCGTTTTCCGAGGACCGAGGCCGATCCACGCGGGTCGCACGGAGACCTCGAATCCCGTGGCGGTGGGCTTTTTGTGGATCTCGGCGAGGAGGAGCTCGGCCGGCGTGCATGTGGCCTCGGGGGCCGTGGCGAAGAGCAGGTCCGGCGCTGGGCCGCCGGAAGGGGAGCGGGCGCGGAGCCAGAAGCCGGTGGGCGCAGGGGTCGGTTGCTCGACCTCGACGATGATTCGATGGGCGCCCCGATCGAGGTCGAGCGGGACGCGCATCTCGTCGCGGAAGGGCGGGGGATCGGCCTCGCGCGTGGCGTCGAGGATGCGCTTTCCGCCCACGGAAATCCGCACGTGGCCGGAGACGCCCGCGGCGAGGAGGATGCGCTGCGCGCGGCCCGAGACGAGCTGGCCCGACAGGACGAAATGGGTGGGCGGCTTCGGGCCTTTTTTGGCGTCGGCCTTCTCGTGGACGTCGACGTAGCCGTCCTTCGCGCAGATCGGGCGCGGCGAGGGCGGGGCGCCGGCGTCGGGGGGCGTCGTCGCTTCGCCTTCCGGTAAGGGTCCCGGCAGCGGACCCACGGCGGTCCACGCGTTGAACCAGCCTTCGCCCTGCGGCGCGAGGAGCGCCTCCCGAGCGAGCGCGACCGGCGGATTTCCTTCGGCGCGGAGGGAGACGCAGCCTGCGCCGAGGCAGGTCGAGCCCTCGCCGCAGCGCTCTTCCACCCAGCGCTCGCCGCCCTGGCAAACGAGCGCGACCTCCTCGGAGGTGCATCGCCCCTCACCGGGCGTGCAGACGGCACCGGGCACGGCATCCGGCGGCGCGGGCGCCTGCACGGACGGCTCGGCGCGCGGAGGCGGGCGCTGCTCGACGCCATGCTCGGCCGGCGGGCGGCAAGCCGGGGGGCCGGCGAGGGCGGCGAGCACGAGCGGGAGGAGGAGCCGAGGGCGCATCGAAGGTGGAAAAGGCCGCGTTCGACCGGAAAAGTCGGCCGTCCGCGCGAGCCGGCAGAGCTACCACGAGCCCCGCCCCGGACCAAGCCGGGCGCTCGCCCCCCGTCCCCTACGTACTGATTTCATCCTTCGTGCACTTTTGCCTGGTCACCAAAACTTCCAACGCGGCCGTGCGTCGAATGCAGTGACCGTCGCCATTCGGGCGGGGCAACGCACCCGACCCGTGAACGTGGAGAAAGCGAGAAACGAGCCATGAAGAGCATTCCTCGATCCAATCCAACGATGTCCTCGAGGGGGGCCCCGGGAACGCGTGAGGACGGCTCGGTGATGTTTTCGCTGAGCTCACTCGTGGCCCAGGCCTCGAACGACGCACCCACGACGAATCGAACGAGCGGGCGCTCCGACGACTCCGGCATCATCGATCTGAAGGCCCTCGCAGCCGCGGCCGAGGCGCAAAAGCCGGCCGCGCCCGTCCTGCCGCACGCGCCGATCTTCCCCTTCGGCGCGCCCGAGCCCGCCCCGCTGCCGGCGCCCGAGCCGCGCGCCGAGGTGGTCGAGACGCAGAGCCGCAAGGGGCAGTGGGCGGTCGCCGCCGTGGGCGCCATCCTGGTCTCGGCCATGGCGATCGGCGCCGCGAGCGCGCGCCCGAAGGCGGAGCCGATGACCCTGGGCGGTCGCATGTCGCCCCATTTCGAGGTGGCCATCAAGCGCGCCGCGACGCCGCCGGCTCCGACCGCCGAGGTGAAGGCGACGACGCCGTCCACGAAGGAGGCGACCGCGCCCGAGAAGACGAAGGTCACGCAGCGGACGGGCCCGAACACGAACGTGAAATCGACCGAGCCCAAGAAGACGGATCCGGTCGTGAAGGAGAAGCCGAAGCGAGAGACCTTGCCACTCGAGGTCTGCGACCTGATGTGCCAGATGCGGAAGGCGACGCAGAAGTAGCGAAGCGCGCGAGAAGGCATTGCGGCGGGAATGAGGCCACTCGTTCCCGCCGCGTGTTTTTTCGAGCCGCGCACTGCCCGCGCCGACGGCGCTTTACGATCGCGGCTCGCCTCCCCAGCCTTTCACCCATGAACATTCCTCGCAGGTGGCAACGCCGCGTCCGGGGAGCCTGGCGCGGCATCCAGCGCGCGGCCGGGCTCCTTTCGGCCGTGGCCGCGGCGGTCTGGTTCGTTCAAAAGGGACGTCTCGGGGGCTCCGGCAGGCGCGTGGTCCGCACGAGGCCGAAGCAGGCCGACGAGCGCACGATCCGGCGCATCGCCGAGGCGCAGGCGGGCGGCATCAGCAGCCAGGAGAGCGACGCCCGCTACGAGAGCGGCGAGCATCCGGGAGGACTGCACGGCAAGGCCGTCCGCCCGCCGCCGGACGCCGAGATCTACGAGATCGACGAGCCCAGCGATCGCACGCTCTCGCACCGCGGCTCGCGCCGGACGATGTCGTCGATGCGGCGCTGACGCGATTTCGAGCCGGGGAGGGGAGCGCGGGCAGGTACGATGCAGGCGGAGGTCCTGCTTTGCCCGATCCCGCGCCCCCCGCCGAATCGCCGGTGTCGCCGTCGCCGCCGACCCTGCGGCACGTGCCCGGCAAGAGCGCCGAGGCGGCCCGCACCCTCGTCACGCCGCCGCCTCGGATCGTCGAGGGCTTCGCCCCGTCCCACCCGGCCGAGCCCCGATCGGCGGTCCGCGGCGCGCTCGTGGTCGCGCTCCTCGTGATCGCGGCCTACGCCGGCGCGGTGATGTTCTTCCGGTATGTCGCGCCGAACCGCCCGCAGTACGTCGCGGAGATCGGATCGGGGCTCGCGATCGGTGTCGTGGTGTTCTTCCTGCACACGCTCATCGGCGCATCCTTCGCCGAGTCGATGCAGGCGGGTGAGGACCGCTTCCGCGCGCTGCTCGGCTTCCTCGCGCTCATCGCGCCGTCGTTCGTGCGGTGGATCATCTTCGCTTGCCTCGGCGGGATGCTCGCGGTCGCCTACCAGGATCTCGCGGAGTGGAGCACGTCGTCGATCGTGCGGCTGCGCGTGCTCGGGGCCTGCGCGATGCCGATGATCCTCGCGGTGTGCTCGGCCATGCTGGTCGAGCGTCGCTTCGCGCGCGGCGATTTCCGGCTGAAGGTGGGCTACGCGCCGGGCACGGCGACGCGGGATCGGCTCGAGCTCCGCGAGAAGGTGGAGCGCATGTGGGCCTACGAGAACGAGCTCATGCGCGAGTCGGTGCAGCGCATGGCGCGGCACGCGACGATCTTCGGGTTCATCGCGTCGGCGATCCTCATCGCTTGCGGGGTGATCCTGGTCCGATACGCGCGGACCGAGAACGAGCTCCGGCACCTCATCGCGCTCTCCGTGGGCGCAGCGTGCACGGTGTCGTTCACCCTGAACCTCGGGCAGATCCTGTTTCGTTCGGCCAGCAACGATTCGACTGCGCGCATGATGGCGTTCGCCGCGCGGACGCTGCTCATCGTGAGCGTGGCGACGCTTTTCCTCGGCGTGGCGCTGCTCGATGGCCCGGAGGCGGCGAGCTCCGCGGAGAAGGGATATCTGTTCCAGGGCTACAAGGGCGCGCTGATCGTGGGCGTGGCCGTGGCGCTGCTCGGCGAGCGCGTGCTGCGCGCGGTGACGGATCGGGCGGCGACGATGCTCGGCGTGGGGAACACGGCGCCGATCCGCGGCAGCGATCTCGGCATCATCGATGGGCTCAACGACGAGGACGTGGCGCGCCTCGCGGAGGAGCGGATCGACTCGGCGCACGCGCTCGCGTTCATGCCGACGCCGCGTATCTTCTTCAACACGACCTACAGCCTGCAGCGGATCTGCGACTGGCAGGATCAAGCGCTGCTCATCGCGCGGGTCGGCCGGACGAACGCGCAGCTCTTGCGCGAGCAGTACCTCGTGCGCGGCGCGATCGCGGCGCGGCAGCTCGCGCGCGAGATCGTGGGGCCGTCGCGGAGCGCGCTCTCGGCCTTGCGAGGGCACGCGGAGTCGCCGTCGGGCGAGGCGATCTCGATCCCCTCGGAGCCGCAAGAGAACGAGCAGGATCGGCTGCGCGCGCTGGCGAAGGCGCTCGGCTTCACGGGGATCAACCAGGCGGTGCTCGGCCTCAGGTGCCTCGTCGACGACGAGGAGATCGAGCGGCTGGAAGTGTTCAGCCGCTCGGTGCCGGTGTGGAAAGACGCGGGGACGGAGCACGTGCGCGACGAGGTGCCGCGCGTCGAGGTGCCGGTGAACGAGGGCCGCCCCTCGTCGGGGCGATCCTCGCACCGTGGAGACTGAGCCGCGTCACTCGCCGCGGCGGCGCCTCGCCTTGTACTTCACGCGGACCGGCACGCCCTCGAAGCCGAAGTTCTTGCGGAGCTGGTTCTGGACGTAGCGCTGGTAGCTGAAGTGGATTTTCTCGGGATCGCTCGCCATGACCACGAAGAGCGGAGGTGAGGTCTCGGCCTGCGTGACGTAGTAGAGCCGCGGCGCGCGTCCGCCGGACGTGGGCGGCGGGCGATTCGCGAGGACCTGCTCGAAGAAGCGGTTGAGCTCGCCGGTGCCCACGCGCGTGCGGAAGGCCTGGGCCACGCGCGTGATCGTGGAGAGCAGGTTGCCCACGCCGCGGCCCGTCTTGGCGCTGATGGGCACGATCGGGGCCCACGGCACGAACGAGAGCTTGTCCCGCGCGTTCTCCTCGGCCTTCCCGAACGACTTCTTGTCGAGGAGATCGGCCTTGTTGAGGCCGACGACGACCGCGCGGGCGCGATCGACGGCGAGGCCCAGGATCTTCGCGTCCTGCTCGGCCACGCCTTCGAACGCGTCGCTCAAGAGGACCACGACCTCGGCGCGCTCCATCGCGCGGATCGCGTGGAGCACGCTCACCGCCTCGACGACGCTGTCCTCCTTCGTGACCTTCGCCTTGCGGCGGATGCCGGCCGTGTCGATGAAGAGGAACGAGTGTTTGCCCTTCGTGATGCGCGTGTCGATGGCGTCACGCGTGGTGCCCGGGCGCGAGTCCACGATGAGGCGATCCTCGCCGAGCAGGCGGTTCACGAGCGAGGACTTGCCCGCGTTCGGACGGCCCACGATGGCGACGCGGATGGCCTCGTCCGGCGCCGCGCCTTCTTCCGGCTCGGGCGGGGGAGGCGGGAGCGCGGCCGCGATCGCGGACTCGAGCTCGTCGATGCGCCGGCCGTGGAGCGCGGAGAAGGGGATGATGTCCTTCGCGCCGAGGCGGTAGAGATCGGAGAGCTCCATCTCGGCCCGCTGCGAGTCGGCCTTGTTCGCGGAATAGATGACGGGCTTGCCCGCGCGGCGAAGCAGGTCGAGCTCGGCGTGATCGGCCGGGGTCGGCGGCTGGCTCGCGTCGAGCACGCAGACGATGACGTCGGCCTCGGCGATGGCGACGTCGATCTGGCGCTTGATCCCCTGGCGCATCGGATCGTCGCTCTCCGGATCGAAGCCGCCCGTGTCGACGAGCGTGTACCTTCGGCCGCGCGAGGTGACGTCGCTGTAGTGGCGGTCGCGCGTGACCCCGGGCTCGTCGTGCACGATCGCCGTCTTCTTGCCAACGAGGCGGTTGAACAGCGTGCTCTTGCCGACATTGGGGCGGCCGACGATCGCGACGATCGGCAGCGGAGCGCTCATCACCCGCGCGGGGGCCACGCCCTCGTCCGGCTGCTCGATATGGTCTTCTTGCATCGTCATTCCTCCTCGTCCTCGTCGGGCGTGCCCTCGACGTCGTCGTCGTCGTCGAGGTCCTCGTCGTCTCGGTCTTCGTCCTCTTCGCCCTCGTCGTCGAGGTCCTCGTCGTCTTCGTCGCCCGCGTCCTCGTCGTCGGCCTCGTCGGCTTCGGCGTCACGCTCGGCGACGATCACGTACTCGGCCGCGTCTGCCCCGCCGGCGCGCGCCTTGCCATAGCCGAGCTCTTCGAGGCGCGGCAGAGATTCGCGCCAGTCCGGCGTCACGCGTACCCAGAGGCGCAAGACCACCTTGCCGCCGACGAGCTCCTCGATGCGCTCGCGCGCGGCGATGCCGATGCGCTTCATCATCGCGCCGGCCGTGCCGATGAGGATCCGCTTCTGGCCCTGACGCTCGACGTGGATCGTGGCGTCGATCTGGACCGCCTGCCCCGGCGCCCGCGGCTCGGTGTAGCGGTCGATCGTGACGGCCGCGGCGTGCGGCACCTCGTCCTGCGTGGCGCGGAGGATCTGCTCGCGTACGTACTCGGCCGCGAAGTACCGCGCGGGTTTGTCGGTGACGTCGTCGACGCTGTAGCGGAACGGACCCTCGGGCAAGAAGCGCGCGATCTCGTCGAGCACGCGCGCGATGCCGTCCTCGCGTTGCGCCGAGATGGGCACGATCGCGTCGAAGTTCCGCACCTTCCCGTAGGCCTCGAGGAGCGGCAAGAGGTGCCGTTTGTCCCGGAGCAGATCGACCTTGTTCACGACGAGAAGCGCGGGCCGATCCGGCGCGAGATCCGCGAGCAGGACGAGATCGCCGGGATGCGGCAGGAGCGGCCGAGGCTCGATGGGCGTGCCGTCTTCCTTGTGCCTCACGGGGCGGGGCGAGACGTCCGTCACGAAGACGACGACGTCGGCGCGGCGCGCCGCGTCCCGCGCGGCCTCGTTCATCACGCGGCCGAGCTGCGTGCGCGGCCGGTGCAGGCCGGGCGTGTCGAGCAGCGCGATCTCCGCGGAGCCGTGGTGCACCACGCCGAGCAGCGCGTCGCGCGTGGTCTGCGGCGTCTTCGACACGATCGAGAGCGGCTGCTGGAGCGCCGCGTTGAGCAGCGTGGATTTGCCGACGTTCGGCCGGCCGATGAGCGCGACCGTGCCGCTCCGCGAGGGCCCGCTCGCTTCGGGCGCCGGGCGAGGCTCGGGGCGCGGACGCGGCGCCGTCCTCTCGCGACGCCCCTCGCCCGTACCGCCGCGCGGTCCACGCGTGAGATCGTCCGTCGTCGCCGGCCTTCCGCCACGCGGAGGCGATCCCGGCCGCGCCGCCGCGCCACGCGCGTCCGGCCGTGCTCCCTTGCCGCCGCCGCGCGCGGCAGGCGCCCCCTTCTTCGCGGGTCCCTTCCCGCGCGCCGCGCCGGGCCCTTGTCCTCGCGCTTCCTCCGCGCGCGGTTTTCCCTTCGCGCCGCGCGCCTCTTCGCCCGGCCGACCTCTGCGCGGGCCGCGCTCGGGCCTCGGCCCGCGCGCCTCCTTTCGCGGGGACGCGCCGGCTCGTTCGTCATCGGACGGCCTTTCGCGCGCGGTCTCGGGCTTCCGGCCAGGGCGCTCGGCGCGGGGGTCGGGTCTTCGGCTCTTCACAGCGCGGCGCGATAGCAGACAGCGAGGGAGGCCTCAAACGGCTTCTCACGGAACTCCACGCTGGGATGCCCGTCCGCCGCACTCGCGCCCGCGCCGCCAAACGCCTTTGGCTACCGGCCCGAGCAGGGGTAGAAGCCCCCCATGGAAGCCGTCCCCGAGAGCGCCCAAGGCGGTACGACCCGCGAGGCTCTGCCGAACCCTGCGACCGCCCGCACGTCTTCCCTCGCCGCGTGGTCCCGTCCGTTCGCCCTCGCGGTCGCTGCCCTCGTATTGTTCTCGACCCTCGGCAAGAGCGGGATCTGGGATCCGTACGAGCTCGACGCGGCCGATCTCTCGCGCCGCATCGCGATCCACGTCTTCCACGCGGACAAGCTGGCGCTCCCCGACGCCATCAACCAGATGCCCACGCTGAGCGATCTGCGCATGGGTGAGCTGCCGTTCACCTCGATGGCGCTCGGCTTCCGGCTCTTCGGGCTCGCGGACTGGACGGGAAGGCTGCCGCTCGCGATCTGGGCGTTCGTCGGCGTGGTCGCGCTGCACGAGCTGCTCGCGCGCCTCTCGGGAAAGCGGGCCGCGCTCTACGGCGCCGTCGCGCTCGCCACGACGCCGCTCTACTTCATGCAGGCGCGTACGATGCTCGGCGACATCGTCACGATGTCCTCGCTCTCGATCGCGTTCGCCGGCCTCGTGGGCGCGCTGTTCGATCGCGCGCGAAGCACGAAGGAAGGCGCCGAGGTCGAGGTTTCGGGCACGCGCACGTGGATCGTGAAGGGCGTGTGGCTCCTCGTCGGCGCCCTCGGCCTCGCGGCCGGCTACATGTCGCGTGGGCTCTTGATCGGCGTGGCGGTGCCTGCGCTTGCCGCAGGGCTCGCCTGGCTGGTGCTCGAGCTCGGAGGGTTTTCCGCGGGGAGATCCCCGGTCGAGCACGCGATCGGCGCGCTCTCGCTCGTCCTCGGGCTCGTGGCCCTGGGCCTCGGGATCTCGCTCCTGCTCCGCACCTCGCCCGACGCGCCGCTGCCGCGCGCGCTCGCGGTCGCGCTGACCAAGAAGTCGAGCGTGGAAGCGACGTTCGATCGGACGATCCGGCACCTCGGCCACGCGCTCTTCCCGTGGAGCGCGTTCCTGCCGTTCGCCCTCGGCAGGTTGTTCCGCGCGCCCGTGGAGCTCGACGTGCCTGCACGCAGGCGCGAGGTCGGCCTGCGTGTCGCGCTGCTCGTCGGCGCCGCCGTCGCGTACGCCGTGTACGCGGCGCTCACGCCGCACGTCATGTTCCTCCCGTGGAGCGGCGTCGCGCTGCTCGCGGGCGTCGTGGGGCTCGCCGTGGCGGACTTCGATCGCGGCGCGCCTCCGTCGCGCGCCCTCGCCCTCGGCGTCGCCTTGCTCGCGTTCGTGCTCTACCGCGACATGGTGCTCGAGCCCGGGCGCATGTTCAGCGTGTTCGAGGTCGACAAACCTTCGTTCCCGAAGAGCTTCGAGCAGGACGCGACGACGCTGATGCGCATCTCCGCCGCGGCCTTCGCGGCGCTCGTGGCGATCGCATGGTTCGAAGGGCGCGCGGACAAACCCGGCACGATCGACCAGTGGGCCGCGGGCCTCGCCGACGACTACCGCAAGGTGAGCCGCGAGCTCACCACGGTCTGGAACGGCAATCTTTTCTTCGCCGCGGTCGTCGTGGAGGCCGCGCTCGTCGGCCTCGGCGCGATGCTCTTCGTCGGCACGCGGCTCGGCTGGGCGTCCGTGCAGAGGCTGCCGCGCAACTTCATCGACGCCGGCTTGAACCTCTGGTGGGCGGTGCCGCTCGTCCTTGCCGTCGCCCCGATCTCGCTCGCGACGCTTCGCGACGGCTTCCGCGCCGTCCTCGGCCTCACGCGCCTTCCGCGCGGCGCCGGCGTGCTCCTCGCCGCGCTCGCCGCCGGCGCCGTGCTCTCGTTCGGCTACTACCCGGCGCTCGCCGCGCAGCTCTCGCCGAAGGAGGTCTTCGACGCGTACGCGCGCCTTCAGAAGCCCGGTGAGCCGCTCGCCCTGCTCGGCGTGCGCGCCCGCTCGATCGCCTACTACCACCACGGCGGCGAGGTCGCGCAGTTCAATGATCCCGCCGAGGCGTTCAAGTGGCTCACCGCGGGCACGGATCGCCGCTGGCTCATCGTCCGGGCCGAGGAGCTTCCGCGTCTCAACTCGCTCCACCGCAAGGAGAAGGGGTCGAACCTGCCCGTGCTCGACGCGCGCTCGAGCCAGATCCTGCTCGTGTCGAGTGATCTCGGAGGCCAGCGCAACGAGAACCCACTCGGCGCGCAGGTGATCGACGACCCGCTCCCACCCGAGCTCCGCGTCGTCGACGCCGCGTTCGAGGATCAGCTCGACGTGCTCGGCTGGGAGGTCCGCGACGGCGCCGGCAGGGTCGTGGACAGCGTGGTCCCGCAGCGGAAGTACCACATGCGGTTCTACTACCGGGTCGTGAAGCCCATCACCGGCTCCTGGAAGGCCTTCCTGCACATCGACGGCTTCCAGCGCCGATACAACGGCGATCACACCGCGCTCGACGGCAAATATGCGATGAACCTCTGGCAGCCGAACGACATCGTCGTGGACGACTACGTGTTCGAGCTCGAGCCGAATTTCACGCCAGGCGACTACACGGTCTATTTCGGCTTCTTCTCCGGAGACACGCGTTTCCGGGTGGCGCGTGGCCCGAACCACGAGAACCGCGTCATCGCCGGAGCACTCCGCGTGCGTTGATCGAAGCGCCCTGTCGGATCCCTTGGCGCCCGTGTGGAAAGCGGCTACGCGGGAGGTTCGATGGGTGAGCGTCACGGGAGCGATCCGGAACGCGGAGCGGTCGACGAGGCCGTCACGGACGACAAACCTACGTCGTCGACGCGCGAAGACGAGGCGTCGCATCCGAACCGCCCGAGCTGGTTCGAGCGGCGTTCCTCGGAGAGATTCGACGTGACGTGGTCGGTGGATTGCGAGACGGAGGAGACGTTCCTCTACGCCGCGATCACGAACATCTCGGAGCTCGGGATCTTCGTGCGCACGACGGATCCCTTACCCGTCGGCACGAGCCTCACGCTCCGGTTCGCCCCGCCCAACAGCGAAGATTCGTTCGTGCTCGAAGGAACAGTGCAGTGGATCAACGCGGTCCGCCCACTCCACGACAACCCGAACCCCGGCATGGGCGTGCGCTTCGTGCGCATCACAGCCGCCGAGCGTGAGCGCCTCGTCGATACGATCCGCACGATCGCGTACCTGCGCGAGGGCGCCGGACCCACGTCGAACTGAAGGCGCCGCGCCGGGGCGCCGCGCCGGGGCGCTGACCCGGACCCCGCGGGGGCTGTTCGCCCCTCGACCCGAACCAGGGCAAGCCCTGGACTCGAGGTGGAAGAACTGCGCTCCGCGCAGTTCTTCCAACGGGCCCGTTGGAAGACCAGGGACAGCGTTGCCCGTCGAAACGGCGGCGCGGCTGTCTTGTTTGGCAAGGTGGTGGGTGGTCTTGGCTCGGCCTGTTCGATGAACTGCGCATCGCGCAGTTCATCGACCCCGGGTCCAGCGCTTGCGCTGGTCCGGGTCCAGGGGTGGACAACCCCTGGTGGGGCCTGGGGCAACGCCCCAGCGCAGCGCCCCCAAGATGAGTCCTACAGCCCGATCGGGAGAGGGAAGCGGCGCGCGTACACGCCGAAGTGGGTCGGGCTATCGTCTTGCCAGCCGATGGCGACGAAGCCTGCGCCGCCGATCGCTACTGCGGGGCCCTTGCGGGAGCCGCTCGTGCCCTCGGGGTCGGGGATGTTCGCGACGAACGCGTCGTTCTGACCTGTGACGCTGTTGTAGCCGAAGCCCGACGTGCCTCCGATGAAGCGCGCGCCGATCGTGCCGCGCTCGTCCTCCCAGACGACCGTGAAGAAGCCGAGCCCTGCGGCAACCTTGGGGTTCTGCTGCGAGCCGGCGGTCGTGGTGTTCACGGCCTTCTGATCCTCGGTGCCGGGGACGCGGCTTCCATCCGCGTTGTAGCGCTGGAAGAAGATGTCGCCGCCCGCGTGCCAGACGACGATGAAACGGCCGTCGGGGAGCATCGCAACGTCGGGCTGATCTTGCAGGCCCATCGTCGCGTCGTTCACGAGCTCCGGCGTGCCGACCTCGCCGTTCGGCTTGATCATCACCATGACGATGCCGGCGCCGTCGCCGTCGCCTGCGCCCTGGTAGACCACGACCCAGCCGTCCTTGTTGCCTGCGACGCGCGGCGCAAAGCCGTTCGTCGCGATCGGGATCTCGCCCATCGCTGGCTCGAGCTCGCCTGTCTTCTTCCAGATGCGACCGAAGACGCCCGTACCGCGGTTCCACACGACGAGCGCCGCGTCCTCGGGCCCGCCTGCGACGTCGGGCCGGATCTGCACGTCGCCGACCTGCGTGCTGACCTTCAGCGGCGGCACGTCCGCGCAGCCCCACACGTTCTGGGCGTTCAAGTAGATGTGGTAGTTGTTCGTCGCCTCCTGATCACTCGCGTAGACGATCGCCACGTGGTTCAGGCCGACGGGCGCGAGCGAAGGATCACGCTGCACGAGCGGGGGGCCAGACGCAGGCAGGGTGGTGCAGCGCGCGGGGAGCTGGATCTGCTGCGCGAGCGGATAGGGCTTCTCGATCGGGTAGAGATCCGCGGCGAGGAAGCGCATCAGGATGTCGCCGCCGCCGCTGCCCGTGGTGCTCGTGTACGCGGTGCGCAGCGCATTCTTCGTCGCGTCGATGCCTGGGCAGAACTCCATCGCCAGGTGCGTCTTCGTGCCCGGCCCGTCGTTGTAGAGCTCCGGCTTCACCACGTTGTCCACGGAGAGCAGGATCTCCTGCGCGGTGCAGTCGCACCGACAAACCGCGTCCGGCGCGATGCCGCCGCACGTCTCGGCGGGGCTGCCGTCGCAGGCGAGCGCCTTCTCGGGCCCGAGATCGCACTGCTCGCCGGTCCCGATCGCGCCGTCGTTGCAGCACGCGGGCGGCGTGATCCGCTGGACCTTGATCGTCACCTCGAGCGGATCCTGATCGACCTTCTCCACGGCGCAGCCCTCGGCGAGCACGCCTGCGCTGCCCTCTGCCGTGACCGCGAAGATCTTCTCGGCGCCGTCGCGATCGAGCTCGATCTCCTTGCACCACGTGACGCCCTCGCCGCAGCTCCCTTTCTGCAGCTCGAAGGTCTGCACGGCATCGCCCGTGGGAGCGTTCTCGACGCGGCCCGTCGCGGGCGTGCAGGTCGCGTTGCCCTTGTCGAAGACGCGGAGCGTGACGCTCGTCGCCGTGTCGAGTAGCCCCTGGGGCGCCATCATGACGAGGCCCACGTTGGCGGGCGCCTCGGTGCAAGCGCCCACGGCAACGGCCACGGGCAGGGCAGGAACGAGGCCCAAGAGAAGGCGTGATCGGCGCATGCGCCGAGTCTAGCGGGTCGCGGCCCGGTTTCGGGAGGCCGTTGATGCCCCGATCAGTAGCCGGTGGCGTTGCTCGGGGCGGGCTCGTAGGAGCGCTTCGGCGCGGCGTTCACGTTGCGGCCCGGACCACCCCCCGGCGCGGCCTTGGCTTCATTGGCCTCGCTTTCCATGGGCGCGGCTGCCGCGGCCCTGCCGGCGGGCTTGCCCGCGACCGTCGTCGTCGCGGCCGGCGGCGCCGGAGCCGGAGCTGCGGCGCGGTTCGCCACGACGCCGCCCCCGGCGTTGTTCGTCTGCGTCTGCGCCTCGCTCTCCTTCAGCGCCTCCTCGGCGCGCGCCTTGTACCCGTCGCTCTGCTTGAGCGCGGAATAGAGCTCCCTCGCGCGATCCGTGTTGCCGAGGCTGCGCTGGCACTGCGCCGCTTCCCACATCGCGTCGGCGGCCTGCGGCGTGCCCGGGTAACGCGCGCCGACGTCGTCGTACAGCCGGAGCGCCGCGTCGCAGCCCGAGCCGTCGCGCGTGGCGCGCGCCTCCGCGAGCGCCTTCCCCGCGCCGTCCGCGTCCTTCGCCGCGGCCTTGTCCGCTGCGTCGTCCTTGCCCTTCTTCGCGGCCTCCGCGGGCTGCTCGGCGGCGGCGGCGAACGGCGTGGGCGCCGCGGCCATCGGCGGGGGCTGGGCCGGGGCGGCCGCTTGCGAGAGATCCCCCTCGTCCGGCGCGGGCACGCCGCGCTCGGTCACGCGTACCGGCGTGATCCCTACCGTGCCGGGTTTGGCGCGGAGCAAGAGCAGGCTCGACCCGATCACCAGGAAAAACAGCGCGGCCATCGCGAGCTGCGGCCGCATCGCGTGGCTGCCGGCCCAGGCGAGGGCGCGCAGGGCTTTGCGGTGCCAGGGCGTCGTGCGTTGCGCGTCCGTCACCGCGGCGAGGATGCGATCTTCGAGGCCGGGGCTCGGCTCTTCGAGCGGCAGCATCGCGACCTCGCGCGTCGCGCGGAGCCCGTTCCAGGCCTCGCCGCAGCGCGCGCAGGACTCCACGTGTCGGCGGAGCGCCGCGTACGTGAGCTCGTCGAGCTCCTCGTACAGCGCATCCATCACGACCTGGTCGAACTTCTGGCAATCCATGGGAGCACCTTGCCCGGCGTCATCGCAGGGCTCGAGCGTAGTCCTCGTACTCGGCGAGCGCTTCCTGCAAGCGCTCGAGGGCGTATCGCATCCGGCTCTTGACGGTATTTTCCGGTACCCCGGTGATCTCGGCGATGTCCTTGAACGGCACGTTGCCGATCTCCCGCAAGAGAAAGACCTCGCGTTGCTCGGGGGGCAACCGCTCGACGGCGTGGGTGATCCGATGCCCGAGCTCGGCGCCGATCGCGACCCGCTCGACCGAGGCCGTGGGGTGCGCGTCGGCCGTGCGCTCGGCGAGCGTCGGCCCCTCCTCGCCGCTTCCCGTGCTCGTGGCCTGATCCAGCGACGGATGCCGCCGGAGCGCGGCCTTCCGCAGGTGGTCGATGCAGACGTTCCGGGCGATCGCGTAGGCCCACGTGGAGAAGCGGGCCTCGTGCTTGAAGTCGGCCGCGTTCTGCACGATTTTGACGAACACGTCCTGCACGAGATCCTCGGCGATCTGGGGCGCGCGGACCTGGCGAAGGATGAAGTTGTAGACGTTCGTCTTGTGCCTGCGGACGAGACCGGCGAACGCCGCTCGGTCACCACCCTGGAACCGCATCATCAGGACCTCGTCGGTCACCTCCTCGCGCGAGATGCTCGCCATCGTCACCTCCTCGTTCCTCGCGCTCCCGCGGATGCGGAGGCGGGCGAAAGGGGGCCGTGGCGAAGAGCGAACCGGGGTTTGGGGCGAAGGGCGCCGTCAGGCGACCCGAAGCCCCAAGCGTCGAATCGGGGTTTGGGGCGAAGGGCGCCGTCAGGCGACCCGAAGCCCCAAGCGCTGAATCGGTCCATGGGACGCGCGACGGGGCCCGAAGTTCTGATCGGAGGGGGTCGTCGCTGCACGACGCCACCTTACCGGATCGGGACACCGGCGGAGCCGCGAAGTTTGGGTGGCGGGACGCCTTGGAAAGACCTCGCGCCAGGGCGGACACGGAGCGCCAGCAAATTCACGCCACGTCACGTCCCCGTGACGCGCAGGGTCCTCGGTTGCATCAGCGCGCTCCCGGAACGTACACTGCGAAGGCCGGCAAGCATGGCCGGGCGACAGCGTGTCCTCCCGCCTTCCTTCGACGATTGGGGTTGGTCTTCATGCGATTGCTCCCGAAGACGCTCGCCGTGACCTTCGCGGCAACCTGGCTGACCGTGGCGCCGGCGTTCGCCCAGGCCCCCACGGCGCCACCGCCGGCGGCCGGCCCCGGCGCGCTTCAGGCCGTTCCGCCCGGCCAAACCCCGCTCCCCGCGGCGCCGACGCAGCCCGGCATGCAGCAGCCGCCGATGCAGCAGCCGCCGATGCAACCCGGCATGCAACCTCAACCGCAGCCGGGCCTGCAGCCCCAGCCGCCGACGCAGCCCGGCATGCAACCCGCGCCTCCCACGGGAATGCCCGGCGCGCAGCCCGCGCCCGGCGCGCAGCAGCCCGCGCCCGGCATGGATGGCCAGACGTACGCCGTGCGCCTGCGGGATCTCGAGCAGCGCATCGACGAGCTGAAGGAGCACATCCGTCGCAGTCACACGCGGCTCTCGCTGCTCAGCGACACGATCCTGTCGAGCGGCGGCGCCGGCTCCCGCGCGAACCTCAAGTACACGAACGAGCTCTCGGGCGCCTTCAAGATCACGCGCCTGCTCGTCGTCCTCGACGGCGCCGTCCAGTACAACAAGACCGATCAGACGGGCGCGATCGCCGAGGCCGGCGAGATCCCGATCTTCAACGGCTCGATCCCGCCCGGTGATCACACCGTGCAGGTCCTCGTGAACCTGCAGGGCAACGGTTACGGCGTCTTCTCGTACATGCGCGGCTACCGGCTCGAGGTCCGCTCGAACCACTCGTTCACAGCGCTCGAAGGCAAGACGATGACGCTGCAGATCGTGTCGTTCGAGAAGGGCGGCGTGACCACGCCGATCGAAGAGCGCCCCGCGGTGCGGTTCGTCGAGAAGGTCACGCAAGGGCTCTCGGATCCGAACGCCCCCGCGGGCGCGCCAGCGCCGCAGGGCGTCGCCAAGTGAGCGATTTCCCGAAGGGGCACGCATGAACGGCACACGCGGTTTCCGCACGCGGAAGGCGCTCCTCGCGGGCCTCGTCGCGGCCTTCGCGGCCCTCGCGCCGAGCCTCGCCCACGCGATCGACCCCGAGCAGGCGATCACCGGCGCCTCGCAGCAGATCACGATCGCGTCGAACGGCCTGCGCGCGATCGAGGACGCGGTCCAGAAGTCGAAGGGCCGCGGGCGCACACCCGCGCAGCGCATCGCCGACGCCGTGCTCCTCGTGGGCTCGAAGGACTGGGAGCGCGCGGCGACGCTGCTGAACGAGATCATCGAAAAGTACCCTGATCACCCGACCGCGTACCCCGACGCGCTCTCGCTCCTCGGCGAGACCTACTTCCAGTCGCGTCAGTACCTCTCGGCGCGGCGCGTCTATTTCAAGATCACGGACCGCACGCAGGAGCCACGCTTCCTGTCCTACCAGAGCAAAGCGCTCGAGCGGCTCGTCGACATCGCGCTGCGCACGAAGGACTACCGGCACCTCGACGACGTCTTCGCCGCGATGAACCGCCTCCCGCCTGCTGCGGTGACGAGCGGGATCTCGTACGCGCGCGGCAAGGGCCTCGTCGTGAAGAAGGACTGGGCGGGCGCGAAGGCGGCGCTCGCGTCGGTCGATCCGAAGAGCGAGTACGCGCATCAGGCGGGGTATTTGCTCGGCGTCGTGGCCATGAAAGAGGCGACGCCGCCGCCGGTCCCCCTCGCCGAGGGCGAGGTGCCGCCGCGCGCGCCGCGGAGCCGCTACGTCGCGGCGATCGATCAATTCCGCAAGGTCACGCAGCTCCCCCCGGACTCGAAGGATCACGAGCGGGTGATCGACATGGCGTGGCTCGCGATCGGGCGGCTCTTTTACGAGTCCGATCAGTGGGCGCAGGCCGTGGATGCGTACAACCACATCGACCGCTCCTCGCCGGAGTTCGGGACGATGCTGTACGAGCTCGGCTGGGTGTACGTCCGTCTCGGCGACGTCGAGCGCGCGCAGCGGGCGCTCGAGGTCCTCTCCGTCGCGGATCCGAACAGCCAGAACATCGCGGACGGCTCGCTGCTCCGCGCCGATCTCATGCTGCGCGCGGGCCAGTTCGAAAAGTCGCTCAAGGTCTACGAGGGCGTCCGGGCGAACTACGATCCGATGCGCGCGCGCGTCGACGCGTTCCTCGGCTCGACCAGCGATCCGGCCGTCTACTACGACAAGCTGAGCCAGGAGCAGCTCGACGTCCTCGATTCGAGCTCCGGCTTGCCCACGCTGGCGATCCAGTGGGCGCGCGAGGCGGAGGACGGCCCCGCCGCGTTCGCCGTGATCGAGGGCATCGCGCAGTGCCGCGAGCTCATTCAGCAGTCGAACGATCTCATCGAGAAGCTGAATGCCGTCGTCGCCTCGACGAACCGCGTCCGCGCGTTCCCCGAGCTCAAGGCGGGCGAGGAGAAGGCGCTCGGGCTCATCAACCGCGTGGGCCTCGCGCGGCTCTCGATCGGACAGGGCATGGACGAGGTCGAGTCCTCGGCCCTCTCGGGCGAGATCGGACAGGTGCGCGCGCGCCGCCGCTCGCTGGAGAAGCGGCTCGGGCTCATCCCGGTCAACGACTCGGATTTCCAGGAGCGTGAGGGGCAGGCGCTCAAGCAGTGGAACGGCGCGTCGCAGTCGGTCCAGCGCATGACGCTCGAGGTGGACTCGCTCCAGGCGCAGGTGAACGGCCTCCGGCGCATGTTGCGCGAGGCGCCGCAGGCGGGCGTCGTGCGGGATCCGGCGGCGGTCGCGCGGTTCGAGCAGGAACTCGCCGCGCACGAGCGGGATCTCGCGATCTACCGCAAGCAC
This sequence comes from Polyangium sp. 15x6, assembly GCF_029960785.1. GTDB lineage: Bacteria > Myxococcota_A > Polyangia > Polyangiales > Polyangiaceae > Polyangium. The sequence goes on along the minus strand of NZ_JASBQE010000006.1, from coordinate 211,691 downwards.
ATCGCGGATCTCCGCAAGCTCGTGGGCGCCGGCAAGATGCAGGTCGGCTTCGGCGATCAGCGCTTCATCGAGGATGCGCAGGTGCGGCAGGCGTACCGCGAGGCGATCGTACGAGAGGTTCAGCTCGCGATGGCGGGGCAGGGGGGCGCGTCGCTCGCCGCCTACGCCAAGCGCGTCGCGCCGCTCCTGCAGAAGGGCGACGAGACGGACGCGAAGGTCTTCGCGGCGCTGAGCGAGCTCGAGCGCGAGGTCGCGCGGAGGACGACGGACGTACGGGCGATCCTGGCGCGCGAGACGGCCGCGGTGGTGGGGTACGAGGTGGAGCTCGAGCGGCTCGACAAGGAGGCGCGCGGCGTCGTGGGCGAGGTGGCCATGCGGAATTTCGGCCTCGTGCGCGACCGGCTGCGGAGCATCGTCTTGCGTGCGGACGTGGGCATCACCGAGGAGGCGTGGGAGGTTCGCGAGGAGCAGATGACCCGCGTGCGCAGCCTGCGCGTCGAGCGAGCGCGCGAGGAGAAGCTCTTGCGGGAGGAGCTCGACGAGGTCCTCGACGACAGCGGCGCGCCCGAGACGGAGGGCAAATGAGCGTGCTTCGTCGTTCTTCGTCGCGGTCGGGTCGCGGCGCGTCGTCGATCCTCGCGCTCCTCGTGGCGACGTGCGTCGCGGGAAGCGCCGCGTCGCAGCCGCAGCCTTTTCCTCCGACGGCAGCGCCCACGGCGCCGCCCACCGCTCCGCCGACGGCAGCGCCCACGACGCCTCCGGCCGCGACGCCCACGGCCCCTCCGGGCGCGATTCCCACGGCGCCATCGAGCGCTGCGCCTCCCACCGCAGCGCCTCCGAGCGCGGCTCCCACGACGTCCGCGAGCGCGCCGCCCATCCCACCTCCGACGCCTGCGTTCAAGCCGCGCGTGCAGGCGCCGCCGCCTCCTCCTCCCACGCCCGAGCAGGTCGCGGTGCTCGCGGAGCTCGAGAAAGAGGCCGCGGTGTACGAGCAGGCCGCGCGCGACTACCGCTCCTCGATCACGCGGATCATCCAGCAGCACTACGAAGAGCGAAGGCGCCGCGTCATCGCCGCGCTCGATCGCGAGATCGACGTCGAGCAGAGGGATCTCCGGACGGCGCGCGAGGAGGCGATCCGCCGCCTCGAAAAGTTCGTCGAGACGTACAGCGGCCGGAACGCGCATCCCGAGAGCACGCCCACGGCCATGTTCCGCCTCGCGGCGCTCTACGAGGAGCGCGCCCGCGAGGACACGGACGTCTCCGACGATCTCGCCATCGGCCTCCGGCCCGCGATCGCGCTCTACAAGCGCATCATCCGCGAGTTCCCGCAGTACAAGGAGCTCGCCGGCGTCTACTACTACCTCGGCCACGCGCTGAACGACTCGGCGCGGATCTTCGAGGCGCAGCAGGTCTTCCGGTCGCTCGTCTGCCACGACCGCTACCCGTACCCCGTTCCTACGGATCCGAAGGATCCGACGCGCGACGTGGTCGGCAAGCTCCCGCAGGATCACGATCGCGACTACTGGCTCGGCTGGGAGGCGCGGCACCCGATCCCCATCGGCGAGGCCGCGAAACGCAAGGCGGCGCAGCCACCACCGAAGAAGACGAACACCAAGGGGAAGGGCAAGCAGAAGGAGCCGGAGCCCGAGCCGGAGGCGCCGGCGATCGAGGACGAGCTCGTCTTCGTCAACCCGTACCCCGACGGCTGCAAGCCGATCCCGCAGAAGGTCGCGGAGGGCGCGGAGCCGCGGTACCTCGCCGAGGTCTGGTGGCTCATCGGCGACTACCACTTCAACGAGATCGATCCCGGCGGCGGGCCCTTCAGCTTGAACCGCGCCGAGGTCGCGTACACGCGATCGCTCCAGTACAAGAAGCCGCCCGTCTACGGCGTCGCGATGTACAAGCTCGCCTGGACGTACTTCAAGCAGCTCCGCTACGAGACGAGCGTCCGGCAGTTCGTCGAGCTGCTCAAGTACACCGACGAACAGGAAAAACTCACGGGCGATCCGGGCACGGATTTCCGCGGCGAGTCGTACACGTACATCGCCGGCGCGCTCACGTTCCTCGACTTCACGGGACCCGCGGCCGACGAGCCCTTCGTCCCGCGCAGCGACATCCTCGACCTCGAGCAGGACCCTCGGATCCGCGAGCAGAAGATGCGCATCGCGATCGAGCGCGTGCAGAACGCGGCGCTCATCCCGCAGGATCGCAAGTGGACCGTCGATATCTACAAAGCGCTCGCGGCCGAGTTCAAGGAGCTGAACCAGTACCGCAACACGATCGAGGTCTCGGAGCTCATCCTCAAGAAGTGGCCGATGCACCGCGACGCGCCCGTCATGCAGGCGCAGATCGCGGACATCTACGACACGCTCACGGGCCAGTCGCGCGAGGGCACGGCCGAGCGCGCGGAGAACGCGGCCAAAGCCCTCGACGCGCGCACGAAGCTCGCGAACTACGTCGGCAAGACGCCGTGGGTCGAGGCGAACAAAGACGATATCGAGGCCATCCAGACCGCCGAGCGCCTCGTGCGCGGCGGCCTCAGGCGCGCCGCGGCCGATCACACGAACGCGGGCAGCTCGCTCGTGAACGCGGCGATCCAGAGCGGCGAGCAGGAGACGCGCACCAAGCTCTTCGAACGCGCGCTCTCCGAGTACCGCATGGCCGCGCTCGGCTGGCAGGGCGTCCTGCAGGAGGACGAGAACGCGCCTGACGCCTACGACAGCCGCTACTGGCTCGCGGACGCGAACCACATGGTCGTGGTGATCCAGGTGGCGATGGATCGCTCGCCGACGGCGGACGAGGTCGAGACCGCGCGGCGCACCGCCGTCGACGTCCGCGACTCGAACGAGGACGACAAGCACCTCCAGCCCGCGGCGTTCATGGTCGTCGACACCGCGTACCAGGCGCTTCTCGACCAGTACAAGCTCCACAAGCGCACCGGCGGGCAAGAGGGGATCGAGCAACGCACGGGGCTCAAGATCGTCACGGAGAACGACAAGCAGAAGGTCGTCACCGAGGAGCTGCCGAAGGTCATCAAGGACGCGGTCGCTGCGCGCGACGAGTACATCCAGCGCGTGCCTCCGGCGAGTGATCTCTCGACGCGGGATCCGCAGACGAACCAGGATCAGAAGAACAGCGATCTCTACGCCTACCAGTCGGCCGAGTTCTTCTTCCTCTACGGCAACTTCCCCGAGGCGCGCCGCAGGCTCGAGCCGATCTACGCCGAGCAGTGCGGCAAGACGCCGTTCGGTTATCTCGCCTGGGAAAAGCTCACGACGATGGCGAACCTCGACAACGACGTGCCGCGCTCGCGCGCGCTCGCCGAGGCCGCGATGACGAAGAGCTGCGCCGTGAGCGAGGAGCAGAAGCTCAAGGAGACGGGCATCGCCCAGCCCACGATCTCGCGCGGCTACTACGTCGACGCCGCGGCGAAGTTCGAGAAGGCCGAGAAGATGCCCGACGGCCCCGAGCGCGTGCAGGCATGGCGCGAGGCGGCGGCGCTCTACCGCGTGGCGCTCGAGAAGGCCCCGGCGCGGGACGAGGCGCCCGAGGCCGCGATGAACGGCGCGTACTGCTACAAGCAGGTCGGCGACTACGACCAGGCCATCGAGATGTACACGCTCTTCATCAAGGAGTACGGGAGCGAGGCGAACCTCTCGAAGCTGGAGAAGGGCGACGAGGCCGCGAAGCCGCCGAAACCCGCGGATCCGAAGCGCTACGCCGAGCGCGTGAAGTACCTGAAGCAGGCCTACGACGCCCTCAGCGCGGCGTACGTGCTCTTCTTCAACTACCGCGGCGCCGCCGAGACGTACGACACGATCTCGCGCAACGCCCGCTTCGAAAAACCGGCGCGGCGCGAGGCGGCCCGGAGCGCGGTGCTCCTCTACGCGAACGTGGGCGAGCGGGATCGCATGATCGCCTCGCGGAGCGCGTTCCTGAACCTCGAGGCGCCGATCGAGCAGAAGGCCGAGATCGACTACATCGTCGCCTCGGCCGACCTCAAGGCGTGGGACGAGAAGGGGCTCGACGAGGGCGCGAACAAGGCCGCGCGCGTCAAGGCCATGGACGCCATGGAGGGCTACTACGAGATGAACCGCCTGACGCCCGCGGCCACGCCGTTCCTCGTCCAGGCGGCCTATCACGCGGCGAAGATGCGCAAGGCGGCCGGTGATCCGAAGGCGTTCGAGTGGTGCCGCAACACCACCGGCGCGTTCGACAAGTTCAAGGCGTTCGCCGCCGTCGACGGCAAGAAGGCGCTCGGCACGATGCAGGCCGACATGGCCGCCGAGTGCGCCTACGGCGTCGTCAACGACCGGCTCCGGCAGTCGTGGGACTACGACGCCGGCCACCACCGCTACGCCGGCGTCATCGACAAGGTCGTCAAGACGTACTCCGACGACCTCAAGAAGGCGGGCGACACGCACTTCAACGACCTGCAGTCCGTGATCAAGACGTACGAGTCGCGCGCCTTGTCCGTCGCGGCCTTCGCGCGGCAGGGCTCGCTCTACGACTCGTGCCGCACGGGCCTCTACAACACGCGCCCGCCGGGCCTGAAGCTCTACACCGACCGCGAGGAGAAGCTCCTCAAGCTCGCGGAGACGAGCGATCGCGAGGACCTGCAGGAGACCGCGGACGCCATCCGCCAGAAGCGCCGCGAGCAGTGGCGCGAGGCGCGCGAGCGGCTCCTCAACGACGCCGACCGCGCGATGATCAAGTTCTACGTGCAGGCCGTGGTCTACGCGCGGGCGTGGAACGTGCGAAACCCCGAGGTCGACCACGCGATCCAGAGGCTCGCGTTCTTCACGGACATCCTCGGCGACGCGAAGATCCGCGACATGAGCCAGGGCATCATCGATCCCGAAACGGGGCAGCCGTTCCAGTATCAGGACGGCATGTTCCTGCGCACGCGGCCGGGCATGGCGCCCGCGCTCCAGCCCGACGGCTTGCCCGCGCCGCTCCCGGTGACGTTGCCATGAAGCGTTCGCCTCGCCTGGTTTTCGTGGCTCTCGCGTGCGCGCTCGTTCCGCTCGTCGCGGCCTCCTGCGAGGAGACGACCTCGCAGCAGAAGCCGCAGACGCCGCCGCAACCTTCGGCCGCATACCCGAATGGCCCGAACGGCATGAACCCGTGGGGCCAGCAGATGGGCCAACCCCCGCCGATCGTGGGCATGAACCCGACGCCGAGCGTCACGCCGAGCGCGCCGCCGCCGCTCACGGCTGCGCCGCCCACGCCCGCGCCGCTCCCGCCGGCCGCGGCCGGGCCTTATCAGCAGGGCATGGCCGCGTTCGCCGCGGGGGATCTCAACGCGGCGAAGGGCCTCTTCCAGCAGGTCATCCAGGCCGACGCGCGCGCGCCCCACGCGCACTACTCGCTCGGTGCCGTGCAGGAGCGCCTGCGTGAGCCCGAGGCCGCGGCGAGCTACCAGAAGGCCCTCTCCATCACGCCCGACTACGAGCCGGCGATCATCGCCTACGCGATGCTGCTCGCGCGGAAGGGCAACCTCGGCGAGGCCGAACGTCTGCTCACCGAGAAGCGCGCCATCATGCCGCGCTCGGCCGCGGTCGCGGCCACGCTCGCCGAGGTGAAGAGCCTGCAGAAGGACACTGGATCGGCGCAACGCCTCGCGCAGGAGGCGCTCAAGTTGAACCCGGATTACCGGCCCGCGATGGTCGTGATCGCCCGCGACCACTATCGCAACCGCAGGCTCGATCTCGCGCTCTACGCGCTCCAGGCGATCCTCGACGGGTTCGGCACGGACAACCCTCCGCGCGACAAGGAAAACCCCGAAGCGCTGCTCTTGCGCGGTCTCATCCTGCGCGAGCAATCCCAGCGCGCCGGCGCCATGGACAACTTCCGCCGCGCCGTGCAACGCAGGCCCGATCTCGTCGAGGCGCGCGTGCAGCTCGCCGCGATGCTGCTCGAAGCGGGCAACGGCCAGGAGGCGCTCCCGCTCCTCGAGGGCGCGGTCCGCTACGACGGCGACAACCTCCCCGCGCACCTCGCGCTCGGCGACACGTATCGCTTGCTCGGCCGTTACGGCGACGCGAAGCGCGAGTTCGAGTGGGTGCTCGCGCGCGACGCCTCCATGCCGCAGGTCCATTACGACCTCGCCTTGCTTTACCTCTTCGCGCCCAGCGTCCCGGGCATGTCGGCAAAGCAGCAGGTCGCCGAGGCGATCGCCGAGCTGAAGAAGTATCAAGAGCTCCGACGCAAGGGAGAGCGCGATGACTCCGAGGAGCTCCTCCAGCGCGCGAAGCTCAAGGAAGGCGAGCTCTCGGCCGCGGCCGCTGCTGCTGCCGAGGCACCTGCGCCCGTCGCTTCGCTCCCGAGCCCGGCGAGCGACGCGGATGCTGGCGCTTCCGATGCAGCCCCGCCTCCGCCGCCCACGCCGCCCGCGAACTCTGCAGCTCCGCCGCCTGCGAACTCTGCAGCTCCGCCGCCCGCGAACTCTGCGGCCCCGCCGCCCGCGAACTCTGCGGCCCCGCCGCCTGCGCCTTCGGACAGCAGCTCCGCCGCGCCCGCGCCGCCGCCCGCGCCGCCCCCTGCGCCGGCGCCCACGCCGACGAGCACCATCGTCGCGCCTTTCTCCACGCCGCCCCCGGGCTTCTAGGCACATGGACGGCGCGCGCCAGACGAGGCATCTTGTGGAACGGAGGTCGCGCATGAGGAGATCGATGCTGATCCTCGCTGGGCTCGTGATCCTCGGTTCGTCCGTACGAACCGCGGAGGCCCAGGAGAAAGACAAAAAACCTCGCGGCGCGATCACGCTGTCGGAGGTCACGATCACCGGCCGCATCGAAAAGCCGATCGCCGCGGTCGACGTGAGCCGCATCCAGCCCAAGCTCACGCTGGCCGAGCTGCGACAGCCGTTCCTCGATCGCATCGAGGAGGCCATCTTCAAGGATCCTTTCTGATGAAGCGATCCCGCCTCGACGCTTGATTCTCGCGCTCGGCGCCCTCATCGCCCTCGCCTCCGTGCTCCTCGCGTGGGCGCACCTCGCGCGCGTCCGGCGCGCGACCTCCGGCAAAACCGCCGAACTCCTCGTCGCGCTGAAGCGCATCCCCATGAACGAGCGCGCCGCGGCCCTCGCCGCGCGTGCGCCGGAAGGCAGCGCCGAGCGCCGCCTCGCTGCGGTGATCGAGGCGTCCGACGACACATCCGACGGCGCCCGCAGCGCCGCCGTCGACGAGCTCCTCGCCGAGATCGAGCTCGCCCTCGACGCGAGCGCATCCTGGCCCGGCGCCGCCACGCGCATCGCCGCCTACGGAGGCCTCCTCCTCGCGGTGATCACCGTCCTCCTCGGCCCCGGCTCGATCTCGTTCGCCGCGCCCGCGCTCCTCGTCCTCGGCCTCGGCGGCGCGGCCACCTGCGCGGCCCTGGGTCGTCGTGCCCGCGAGCTCGCCGACGAGCAGCGCAAAGCCGTGGACGCGCTCGTCGACGCCCTCGGCCTGCGCGAGCGCCTCGCCCCGGGCGCCCCCCCGCGAGCGCCCCGGCCGGGACGAAGACGCGGCGCGTGAGCCGTGTGCTTTACCGATCTCCCGCGCTTGTGTACCCTTCCGTTGAAACTTCCGTGTCGGCTGGGCGTCTTCATCGCCCCAGGCGGAGGCCCTTTTCATGACGCAGACGACGACGCAGACGGGGTCCGGGACGAAGCCCGGTCAGATGACCGCGGTCATGCGGGCCATGAACCAGGCGACGGGCCCCAAGGTCCTGCGCGTCGGGGTCGTCCAGGGCGGCAAGGTGATCGAGGAACGCATCATCAAGCAGCGCACCCACGTCACCATCGGCCCCAGCGAAAAGAGCATGTTCGTCACGCCGAGCAAGAACGTGCCGCCGAGCTTCCGGCTGTTCGAGCTCGTCGGGAACGAATACGCGCTGAATTTCCTCGATGGCATGGCCGGCCGCGTCGCCCTGAAGACCGGCGTGAGTGACCTCGCCTCGCTGAAATCGCAGGCGAAAAAGGTCAGCTTCGGCCAGGTGCAGGCCTTCCAGGTGCCGCTCAGCGACGACGCCCGCGGCAAGATCGTCGTCGGCGACACGACCTTCCTCTTCCAGTTCGTCGCCGCGCCGCCGCCCCAGCCGAAGCCGCAGCTCCCCGCCTCGGTGCGCGGCGGGTTCGTCCAGTCGATCGACTGGACCACCACGATCATCGCGGCCTTCTCGTTCCTCCTGCACTTCGGCGCCGTCGGCACCATCTACTCGGACTGGATGGATCCGCTCGTCAACGACGAGGTCGACGTCGCGCAGATCCTCGAGACCGTGCGCAGCTTGCCCCCGCCGCCGCCGGTCGAGCAGCCGAAGGAGACCGACACGCAGCCCACGCCGACCTCGACGGCGCCGGCCGAGGCGCCGAAGCCTTCGGCGGGCGCATCCGCGGCGAAGGGCGCGGGCGGCGGCAAGATCAGCGACACGCGCGCCTCGGCGATCGCCAACGAGCTGAACCAGCTCGACATGCAGATGCTCGGCGCCCTGAACGCCGCGGGCAACGCGACGGCCGGTGTCCTCGATCGTGGCGACGTCCCGCTCGGCCTGCTCGACAACGCCGCGGCCTCGGGCGCGGGCGCGGGCCTCGGCGGCATCGCGGGCTTGAACCTCGGGAATGCGGGCGGTGGCACCGTTCGCCCCGGCGCGGCCGGCGGCGGCGGCCTCGCGAGCATCGGCGACACGCAGGCGGCAACCGCGGCGAGCTCGCAGGGCGCGGCGAAGACCGTGAAGGGTCCGACGGGCAGCGCGAACGTCGGCGGCGCAGCGGTCTCCGGCGGCAACGTCGCGAACGCTTCGTCCGTCGTGGCCGGCATGGCCGCGGGCTTCCGCCGTTGTTACAACCGCGGCCTGCAGGCCGACCCGACGATGAAGGGCTCGGTGCGCATCACTGCGAAGATCGGCCCGAACGGCGAGGTCCTCTCCGCGTCGCCCTCGGGCGGCGGTGGCCTCTCGGGCGACGTCATCTCCTGCGTCGTGGCGCGCGTCCAGAGCGCGCAGTTCTCGCCTCCCGAGGGCGGAGGCGCGACCGTCGTCATCCCCGTCTCGTTCGTCAGCCAGTGATCGCGCGCCTCGATCCTGCTCGCGTCCAGGGCGCGTGAATGTTCCTCCCCCGCGCCGCAACAGAATGCCCGAGAGACCATCGCGGACCCGCCGCGCAAACGGCTGGATTTCCCGGGGTTTCTTCGCCTGCTCGCGTTGACAGGTGCGCTCGCCCGCTTCTATAGTGACCCCGTCTGGCCCTTCGGAGGACTTCGATGCAGCGAGAACGGATGCTCGGCTTCGGCGCGCTTTGCGCGCTTTCGCTGCTCGTTGCGGCCGGCATTGCGTCCGCGCAGGCGCAAGGCGCGCCCCCTGCGCCGCCCGACACGAACGCGGGATTGCAGCGTCAGGTCACGCTGACGCCCGCGCAGCAGCTTCAGGAGACGGACACGTACCTCGCCCGCATGGAGAGCGCGCGCAGCTCCGTGCGGCGCCTGCTCGAAGAGGCGCGGGCGCAGCGCGACGTGGTCAAGACGCTCTGCCTGAACGACAAACTCAACCAGATCGACGTGACGCTGCGCAGCGCGCGCGAGCGCCGGCAGTCGCTCGATCTCGCGGTGAAGCGCGACGACGCGGATCTGTCGTCCCACGAGTTCACGATCCTCGGCGTCCTGCGGCAGCGCGTCGAGCAGCTCGTCGCCGAGGCGAACCAGTGCATCGGGAAAGACGCCGACATCCTCGGCGAGACGTCGACCGTCACGCAGATCGATCCCGGGATCCCCGACGATCCGGCGTTTTACCCGCCTCCCATCATCATCCAGGAGCCGCCGCCCTCCGCGAGCGTGATCAAGTGACGCGTTTGTCCGGACCGCCTCAGCCTCACCTGATCCCATGAAGACGCGCGGCCTGTTCCAACGTTTGGGGCTACGGATCGCCTCTGGCGTCCTGCGCCCCAAGCCCCTGGCTGCGGCTCTCGCCCTCGCGACCCTCGCGCCCGCCACGGCGTTCGGTCAGGACCAACCCTGGCTCGCGGATCGCCGGTTCACCGTGGGCCCGGGCTACCGCGTCGGCGACTACGAGCTGCACCCGGGCGTGGCCCTCGAGTTCGGCTACGACTCGAACTTCTTCCTGCGCGCGAGCGAGGGCGACGCGGCGGGCGAGCCCGTGGGCGCGATGCGCCTGCGCGTCACGCCGTCGTTCTCGTTCTCGACGCTCGGCCCGCAACGCAAGGGCGGCTCCACCACGCAGGCCCCGCCCACGGCCGAGTTCTCGGGCGGGCTCTCGGTCACCTACAACGAGTTTTTCCCCGTCTCTGGCCCGGCCGAGGGCAAGGAGCGCATGTGGCAGCAGCGCAACCTGAGCGGCCTGTTCGACGTGCGCCTGAACATCCTGCCCTCGCGCCCCTGGTCCGGATCGATCTACGCGAGCGTCGGACGCCTCATCCAGCCCACGCAGGAAGGCGTCATCCGCGAGGATTTCTCCGAGAGCTACAACCGCTTCACGCCGAACGCGGGTGCCGAGCTCGTCTGGAACCCGGGCAGCGGCCTGCTCGATTGGCGCATCGGCTACAACTTCGCCGGCACGGTGTTCGAGTCGAACCGCTTCACCGGCCTGACGAACATCCACCACACCTTCCAGACGCGAGGCCGCTGGCGCTTCTTGCCGCGCTCCGCGCTCCTCTACGACGCCCGCATCGGCATCGTTCAGTACCTCGATCCGAGCGACAAAACGGGCTCGACGCCGCTCCGCGTCCAGATCGGCTACAACGGCCTCATCACGAAGAACTTCGGCGCGCTGCTCATGGCTGGCTGGGGCGCGAGCTTCTACGACCCGAGCTCCACCGAGACCGAAGAGACCGTCCAGGACTTCGACAGCATCATCGGCCAGGCCGAGCTCCGTTATTTCCTCACGCCGAACCCGAGCTCGGATCCGCAGGCCGCGAGCACGACGCTCTCGTCCGTCTCGCTCGGCTTCACGCGTGACTTCTTCGACTCGTACATCGGCTCGTTTTTCGAGCGCGATCGCGGCTACCTGAAGCTCACGTATTTCTTCGGCGGTCGTTTCGTCGTGATCGTCGACGCCGGCGTCGGCGCGCTCGTGAACCCTGCGATCAACACGCAGAGCATCCAGGAAAACCCCTGGACCGACATCCGCATCGACGCCTCGGGCTTCGCCGAATATCGCTTCAAGGACGCGTTCGGCATCAACACGACGCTGCGCTACAACACGCGCATCAGCGACAACTCTCTCACCATCCCCGGCATCGGCGAGGACAAGCTCCAGTGGCAGCAGTTCGAGGCCTACCTGGGCGCCCGCTGGCTCATGTGATGCGGAGGCGCGACCTCCTCGCGACGCTCGCGCTCGCTGCGATGCTCGTCGCCTGCGGCGGGCGTCCGCGCCCCGCGGATCTGCCAGCCCCCGTGAGCAACGCGACCATCGGCGTGGGCGACATGTTCGAGATGCGCATCGTGCGCGAGGACAACCTGCCCACGGCGTTCACGGTCGCGCCCGACGGCACGGTCGATCTGCCGTACATCAAGCGCCTCAAGGTCGCGGGGCTCGAGCCGCAGCAGATCGCCGAGGCCGTGCGCAAGCGGCTCATCGACGAGGAGATCCTGACCGATCCGATCGTGAGCGTGAGCGTGAAGGAGTACAACTCCAAGCGCGTCGAGGTGCTCGGCGAGGTGCAGCGCGCGGGCTCCTTGCGCTTCGAGCCAGGCATGACGCTGCTCCGCGCGATCTCGCTCGCGGGCGGCTTCAACCAGATGGCCGCCCGCGACAAGGTCACGATCCGCCGTCAGGTCGGCGACAAGACACGCGCCGCCGTCGTGAGCGTCGAGGACATCATCGACAACGCGATCCCCGACGTCCCGCTCCAGGCCGGCGACTCGATCAACATCCCCCAGCGCGTCTGGTAATTTGGTGGAGGGTGCGCCCTCGATGGGGCGCACCCTACGGCCCTCACTGCGCGAAGCGTAGGGAAGGCCTACCCGGCGTTCGGGCTGCTGTTTTTCTGGGGCGTCAGTGCTTGCGGGACAAGCGGAAGTGGCGCTTGCCCGTGGCGGGGTCGGTCGTCGGCGCCTCGATCTTGAGCATGCCGAGCGCGACCTCGCGGACGCGGCCGTCCTTCTCCTGCCGCAGCCGGATGCGCTCGCCGTCGGAGCTCATGACCTCGCACTCGCCGAAGTGGAAGTGGCTCACGAGGTCTCCCGTCTCCGGGTAGACCTCCACATCGTCGCGATGCTGCATCGGCCGCGCGGGCGGCGTCGGAGCCGAAGGCAGCTCGGCGGGCGCAGCGGTCGCGGTCGCAGGGAACGGGGCGGGCGCGCGGGGCGGCTCCGGGTGCGTGATGCGCGGGGCAGGCGCCGCAGCGCGCGCCGGGGGAGGGGAGGGCGCCTGCGGTTGTGCCTGCGGTTGCGGCTGCGCCTGCGGCTGCGACGACGCGGCAGCGGCGAACGAGCGATCGTCGCCCTGCCGCACGAGCGCGACGTCATCGAGCGCGGTCGCGAAAACCTCCAGAGAGAGCGCGCGCGCCGAGACGATCTCGCCGGCGACCGTCTGCAGGCCGAACGGGCTCTCCTGCACGAGCGTGGCGTAGAGCCGAACGCTCGCGGCCGCGCCGTCCTGTGCGATGTTGCCCGTGATCGAGACGGCCATCACGGGCGCGTCGATCCGCCGCGTCACGCGCGCGCCGTCCGCGTCCACGCTCGCGAGCTCGACGCTGTCGAGCACACCCGTTCCCGACAGCCGACCGGCCCTGGCGGAGGCCTCTTCGAGCGCCTGCGCGAGTGCGCGCGGCAGCTCCTCGCCGCTCTCGGCTCTCACGACGAGATGGCGAATTCCCTTCGATTCGACGACGTTCATCGACGCTTTCCTCGTTTGTCCCGCTGCACCGTGATCTCGAACTGCTGCACGGTCGCAGCGCGCTTTTCCCCCGAATCTCCTGTCGCCGCCGTGATGCGATCCGCCGGCAGGCCGGCGGCCACGAGCGCATCCTTCACCACGATCGCTCGCTTCTCGGCGAGCGAAAGGGCCTTCGGCGACTCGTCGCCGGCCCGGTCGGCATACCCCTCGATGACGATGGTGGCGAGGGGAGCGTGGCCGAGAGCGAGCTGCGCCATCTGCCGCAGCATCTCCTCCATCGGCTTCGCCAGATCCGCCTTGCCCGGGGCGAACCTTACGGGCGCGTCCGCGACGATGCGATCACCCGACCAGCGCACGAGCGACTTCGCGCCCGCTTCGGGGCAGCCGTCCGCGTCGTCCTTGCCGTCGATCGTCTCGGCCTGGAGCGGGCACTTGTCCGCCTTGTCGGCGACGCCGTCCTCGTCGTTGTCGACCTCGGGGCAACCGTCTTCGTCCTGGAAGCCGTCGAGGTCCTCGCGCGCGTCGGGGCACTGATCGGCCGCGTCGAGGACCTGATCGAGATCGTTGTCGGGATCGGGACAGCCGTCGTCGTCCTTGAAGCCGTCCTTGTCCTCGGCGCCGTTCGGGCAACGATCGACCTTGTCGAGCAGCCCGTCCCCGTCGTTGTCGGGATCGGGGCAGCCGTCGTCGTCCTGGAAGCCGTCCTTGTCCTCGGCCTCGTTACGGCACGCATCGGCCTCGTCGAGCACGCCGTCCTCGTCGTCGTCGGGATCGGGGCAGCCGTCGTCGTCCTTGAAGCCGTCGACCGTCTCGGCCGCGTCGCGACAGCGATCCTGCGTGTCGGGGATGCGATCCTTGTCGTTGTCGAGATCGGGGCAGCCGTCGCCGTCCTCGAAGCCGTCGCGATCCTCGGCGACCTTCACGCACTTGTCGTCGCGATCGAGCACGCCGTCGCTGTCGACGTCGCGGCCCGTGGGCGCGTAACGCGCGGCGAGGCCGAAGCGGAAGCGCGGCGTGGTGAGCGCGGCCTCGGACGAGAAGGGGATCGGGCCGCCGCCGGAGAGCGTGAAGGACATGTCGCCGCCGAGGAGCGGCGCCGTCGTCGCCGAGAGGATCCACTCCGCGGGCATGAACGCGGGGCTCTCGGGCTGGTCGGCCGTGCGCGCGGGCGGAGCCTGCGTGGCGAAGTTGTACAGGAGAAACGCCTCGCCGGCCGCGGTGAGCCACCCGTCTTGCAGGATGTCGAACGACGCGCCGAGCGAGCCGCCGAGCTGCGATCCGACGCGCGCGTTCACCAGGCGCGACTCGCCGCGGATGCGCGCGCTCGCCTCGACGCCGGCCTCGAAGCGGCCGCGGCGGTACGACGCGAGGACCGACGGGAACCACGTGATCGTCCGGCCGCTCGCGAACGCCTGCGCGTCGCCCGCGGGCAAGGCGATCTCGAAGCGGCCGACGACGCTCGCGCCGTCGGCGCTGCCCGAGCGAGGACGCGGCAGGATCGACGCGGCGAAGCCGAAGCGCACGTCGCGCATCGAGCTTCGGGGCAGCTCGTCGTCGCTCGCCGTCGCGATGCCGGCGCCCGTGCCGTCCTGGTAGAGCGTGATCGGCACGGCGGCCGTGATCTCGAGTCGATCGTGCACGCCGAACGACCACAGGAAGGTCGCGTTCACGGCGTTGTCGACGACGGGCACGATGGTCCCGTTGGGATCCGTCGACGCGACGCGCAGGCCGATCGGCCGCGAGAGATAACCGAGCGCGAGCCCGAACGAGGCCTTGCCGGAGGGCGCGAGCACGGGCGTGCCGAGCGAGAGAAATGGCCCTGCGCCCGCGTGCACCCAGAGGTTGTCCGCGTTGATGCAGCCGGAGAGCTCGGCGCGCGGATCGCACTGCGCGTGCGCCGCGTCGGGGGCGAAGGTCAACGCGGAGGCGGCCGCCACGAGCGAGCCGAGCAAGCGAAGGCGATGGGGCTTCTGGGCAGGAAGGAATGTCATGGCAGGTCGGTCCGGGCCCGGTCCCAGCGCCTTCCGCGCCCGCGGGAGGCGGACGCGTCCGGCGTACGGCGCGCTGCACGTCTACTCCTTTCCCGTCCGGAGTCAAAACGGCAAACGCGGCGAGCCTGCCATGTCGAAGAAGCCGTGGTAGGACAGGCGCGCCGCGAAGGCCCGGAACCCGCCATGATCGACGAAACGCACCCCTTGCTGCTGGGCTCGGCGTCGCCGCGGCGCCGCGAGATCCTCGGGACACTCGGCCTGCCCCTCCGGGTCGTGTCCCTCGACATCGACGAGCGGCTCTTGCCGGGAGAGGGGCCCGAGCCGTACCTCGAGCGGATCGTGGCGGACAAGCTCGCCCGAGCGGCGCACCACGCGGTGGGCGTGGGCGCGGTGCTCGTGGCCGACACGTCGGTGATCCTGGGCGAGAAAGCGCTCGGAAAGCCCGCGGACGACGCCGAAGCGCGGGCCATGCTCACGGCCCTCGCGGGACGCGAGCACGAGGTCTGGACCCGCTTCGCCATCGCCTCCGGCGCCGATCCCACGCGGGTCGTCCACGCCGAGACCGTGCGCACCCGCGTCTTCTTCCGCGCGCTCGACGCCGACGAGATCAAGGCCTACGCCGCGAGCGGCGAGGGCCTCGACAAGGCCGGCGCGTACGCGATCCAGGGCATCGGGAGTTTTGCCGTGGCGCGCATCGAAGGTTCGTACTCCAACGTCGTGGGCCTCCCTGCGTGCGAGGTGATCGCCGCCTTGCGCGGGGCGGGCCTGCTCGGGCGTTTCCCGCGCCCCCCGGTCGCGTGACGTCCGAGCGCGCCGCGCCCCGCTCGCGGGACACCTGGATCGTGCTCGCGGTCGCGCTCGTCGCGCGGCTCGCCGTCATCGCCTGGGCCGCGTCGCGCTTCCCAGAGGCCGCGGACGGCACCTTCTATCACCGCATCGCCGAGCGTGTTGCAGCAGGCCTCGGCTACACGTGGCTCTGGCCCGACGGCGTCGTCACGTATGCCGCGCATTATCCCGTCGGCTACCCCGCGCTCATCGGCGGAGCGTACGCGATCTTCGGCGCGCATCCGGGCGTCGCGATGGCGGTCAACGGCTTGCTCGGCGCGCTCGCGGCCGTCGCCGTCCATCGCCTCGCGGCGCGCGCGGCTCCGCCGGGCCCGGCGCTCGCCGCGGGCCTGCTCGTCGCGCTGCATCCCGGCCTCGTCGCGTACACGCCCGCGCTCATGAGCGAGGGCGTCACAGCCTCGCTCGTCGCGTGCGCCGCGTGGGCGGCCGCGTGGGTGCGTGATGCCGTGCCCCTCGGCGCGCGACGCACGATCGCTCTACGCACCGCTGTTCTCGGCATCGTCGTCGGCCTCGCCACGCTCGTTCGACCGCAGAGCCTCGTCTTCGCCCCGCTCTTCGCGCTCATCGCGGTCGCGCCGCTCACGGGACCTCGCGCCCGCGCGCGCACGCTCGGCTTCGCCGCGCTCGCCACGGCTCTGGCTCTCGCCGTGTGCGCGCCGTGGACGATCCGCAACTGCGAGCGCATGAACCGCTGCGCGCTCGTCAGCGTCAACGGCGGCTGGAACCTGCTCATCGGCGCGGATCCCGCGTCCACCGGCGCGTGGTCCCCGATCAAGGTCCCCGACGCGTGCCGCGAGGTCTGGGACGAAGCGGGCAAGGACGCCTGCTTCGGCCGCGCGGCCACGCTCTACATCGCCGAGCACCCGGGCGCGTGGCTCTCGCTCGTCCCGCGAAAGCTCGCCGCGACCTTCGACTACTGCGGCGCCGCCGGCTGGTACCTCCACGAATCGAACGGCGCGGCCTGCGGCGATCGCTGCAAGCTCGGCCTCGGCGTGGCCGAGACCCTCTACGAGCGCGGCGTCCTCGCCCTCTCGCTCGTCGGCCTCGCGCTCTCGGCGTCGGCAAGCCGCGCTCGCCGCATCGTCACCCTCGCCGTCGTGGGCCTCGGGCTCGTGTTCCTCTTCCAGGTGCACGCGTGGGTCGCCTACGCGGCCCTGGTCGTGGCGGCGCTGCTCGGCGGCCGCTCCTTGCTCCGCGGCCCCGTCCTGCCTGCTTCTGCGGTGACCGTCCTCGGCCTGACCCTGCTCACGCACGCGGTTTTCTTCGGCGCCGGTCGCTACGGGCTCGTGACGTTTCCGCTGATCGCGGGGATGGCGGGGCTCGTGTTCGCGCGGACTAAAACGCGCGCTTGAGCCAATACAGCGGGTGTCGTCGCGTGTGCGGGATGCCGAGCACGAGCACGCACTCGGCGTGAACCTCGAAGGCGACCGCGTAAGGAAACTGGTCGACGGGGGCTCTGCGAATGAGCGTGGGACTGCCTTCCGTGCCGGGCCAAACCGGAAACGACGCGGGGGCTTCACGCACGCGTTCGATCACCTGCGAGACTGCGCCGACGAACTCGTCCCCGAGCCCGGGATGCTGCTCGTCGTACCAGTGGGCTGCTGCTTGAAGCTCGCTCCGTGCTTCAGAGAGCAGCTCGACGCGCACGACGCTCCGCAAGCTCGGTGAGGAGTTCCGTCCGCGCGTCTCCCCACGCGATGGTTTGGGCCTTCCCCTCTGCGACCTGGCGCGAACGGCGCTCCAGCTCGGGCGCCCACGTCGCCGCGACTTCGTCTTCGTCGAGGATTTCCAGGCTGAGGAGAAGCGCCTCCGCGACCTGCACCCGCTCTTCGCGAGGGAGCTTCAGGACGTAGGCGAGCAGCTCTTGCGTGGACATGGGACAAAGGTAGCACGGCGCGGGCACGCCGGGCACGGAGGCGGGCGGCGCCGTCAGTCCGGGGCGTCGTCGCGTTCTTCTCGTTCGGCCGACCATCTGGCTCACGGCTGCTCCTCCTCCCCATTCCCACCGCGCGCCTTTCCTTCCTGCACCGTGAGATCCTTGAAGAACAGCCGAACCTCTTCCCCCCGCCCGAGATCGTTCAAGACCCCGCGCACGATCGGCTTCGCCACGTGGTTGTACACCTTCAGAAAGTGCGCCCGCGCGGCCGCGAGCCCCGCCGTCGCCGTCATCGACCGATTCGCCGCCCCGCTCTTGCCCGACAGCGCCGCGTCGAGTGCGGAGCGCGCCCCGGCGATCTCCTGCTGCCATGACACGAATGCATCGATCCCCGCATTCCGCGCGACGTCGAACCCCCGCAGCACATCGGCCGCCTTTGCCTTCAGATCCGAAGGCTTCAGCGCCGCGACCTCGCCCAGGTTCTTCCCCGGGTAAAACGCCTCGAAATCGAAGCTCGTCCCCTTCGGTAGCGAACGCAGATACGCGTGGAACCGCGTCACCACGTCGCGCACCGCCTCCTCTGCCTCGCTCGTCCCCCCGCGCTCCGTGCGAACTTCGCTCCGCTGGTTCCTCGCCTTCGCGACCTCCGTCTCCACCGCTTCCACCGCGCCGAGCACGCGCGTGATCAGCTTTGGAACGTCGACCAGCTCCGATGCCCCCACGAGCTTCTTCGCCTCCGTCGCGAAATGCCTGCCGTATTCGCTGACCTCGCCCTCGTCGATGTACCGATCCGCCATGCGCGCCTCCAGAAGCGGAAGGGCTAACCATGAGGGTCCCGCCTGACAAGGTCAGGACACCACCCGAGCAGGAACGAATACGGCCCTGTCTTGATCAGAACCTTGGGCATCGCACGCGCGAGCACCTCCGCCGCATGCAGAACCCCTCCCCACCGCGCCGGGATCCCCTTCTGCGCAACGCAGACATCTTCCAACGCACGCGTGCTCGACCCTCCGCGCCGCGCCGATCCACCTCGAACCCCGAGCGACGCGTCCTCCGCAGAGCACCAAGCCCTCGCCGATCAACCCCCGATGCACCTCTGCGCTCCGCAGATGCCCATTCCTGTGCGATTCCGCACGCTTCTGCGCGTTGCGCGGGCTCTCGCGGGTCTGCCTCCGACGGCCCGAGCACCGCGACTTTGACACGCTCGGCAAACACGAGCATTCTGGGGCCCGAGGGCTCTACCTGAAGCCCCCAGTTCGAGGTTCGGAGGAGACGACCCGATGCCGCTGATCGAGACCGAGGAGGCCGCCCGCCGACTGGCGCGCGCCATCGCGAGCGACCTCTCGCTCTACAACGAAGAGAAGATCGTCCAAGGGATCCAGAACGACGATCTCTTCACCGTCCTCGCCGAGGAGATCGAGGAGGGGCGCGCCCTCTACAAGAGCCGCGTCTCCCCCGACCTCTACGCCAAGAACTTCTACGACCGCGCCATCGTCGACATCCTCGTGAAGTCGAAGGGGCACGTGAAGTCGAAGATCTGGTAGCGACGCCGCTCGGGCCTGGATGAACTGCGCATCGCGCGGTTCATCCACCCTCGGTCCAGGCCGTGCCAGGCCCCTGGTCCAGGGGTGGACAACCCCTGGTGGGGTGAAGGGGCAACGCCCCTTCTCAGGAGGCTCGCCGCAGCGCCTCGATCGCGCGGGCCATGTCCGCGGGGATCGGGCTTTCGAAGTGCAGACGGTTCCCTGTCGCCGGGTGCTCGAAGCCGAGCACCCGCGCATGCAGCGCCTGACGCCCGAGCGACTCCGCGATCGCGCGGAGCCCCGGATCCCGGGGCGGCTTGCCGTACAGCGCATCGCCGAGGATCGGCGTCTTCCCACGCTCCGACAAATGCACGCGGATCTGATGCGTGCGCCCCGTCTCCAGACGGCACGCGACGAGCGTCGCCGGTCCGAGCCGCTCGAGCACGTGCACGCGCGTCACCGCGCGCTTGCCCTCTCGCACGTGCGTCGAAAACCGCAGCCGATCCGTCGGGTGCCGACCGTGCAGCGTCTCGAAGGTCGCTTCCTTCGCCTCGCCCACCACGACGGCCACGTACTCGCGCTCGATGTCGTGCTTCGCGAAGCGCTCCTTCAGCGCCTCGCGTGTCTCCGCGTCCTTCGCCACGACGAGCAGTCCACTCGTGTCCTTGTCGAGCCGATGCACGATCCCGGGACGCAGATGCCCCTCGGGATCCCGCGGATCGGCGCCCGCGCGTTCGAAGCCGCCGCGGCCGAGCAGCGCGTTGACCAGGGTCCCGCTCGCGTGCCCCTTCGCCGGATGCACGACGAGCCCCGCGGGCTTGTCGACGACGACGAGGTGCGCGTCCTCGTACACCACGGCGAGCTTGATCGACGCGTCCGGCTCCGCGCGCGTCGGCTCCGGCGGCTCCGGGGTCACGTCGATCCGCGCGCCCGCGGCGACGGCCATCGACGCGCGGCCCGGCTTGCCGTCCACGAGCACGCGCCCGTTCTCGATCCAGCGCTGCACCGCGGCGCGTGACGCGGCCGTGCCCGACGTCTCGAGCAGGCGCACGACGAGCTTGTCCAGGCGGTCGCGCGGATCGGTCGCGCTCGCTTCGAACGACGAGGTGACGAGGGGCTCGGGCGCGCGTCGCATCACGGACCGCGGATCAGTAGTCCGTGCTCTCGTCCTCGTCCTCTTCGCGCGAGTGGAGCTCGGGGTTGTGCGCGAGGTGCGAGTCGAGGTCGTCGAGCAGCGCGCTCTGGCGCAGCTTGAGCGCGCCGAGCTGGTGCGCGAGGTAGAGGTCGAAGGCCGTGTATCGCGGGAAGACGCGCACGTTCGTCTCGTCGTTCTCGAGGCCGAGGATCACGAGCTCGCCGTCGCGCCGCGCCTCGCCGAGGTAGAGCGCGTTCCAGGGCTGCCCCGGCTTGTTCGGCAAGCGCACGACCTTGCCGCGGATGCGCGAGTCGGTCCATCCGAGCTCGACCATCGCCTCGGCGAGCTTGCGGACCGAGGTGATCTTCGGCTCGGGCGAGCGAGGATCCGCGCCGAAGCGGTGCCGGCCTTTGAAGCGCTTGCCGAAGCTCGCGAAGGTGAAGTCGTAGGCGAGGAACGTCCGCAGCGAGGGCGGCAGCTCCACCATCAGCTTGGACTCGAGGGCGTCGAGCGCGGCTGGGCTCGCGCCGACCACGCTCGCTCCCTCCGGGCGCTTCGAAAGCTCCGCGATGACGCGCTGTACAAGCCCGATGCCTCGTTCGATGGTCGCCATGGCTCCGCGTAGCCGACCGTCAAGGCGTGCGCTCTGTCAAGAGATTCCGTTGATCTCCGGACCCTCGCGGCACGGCTTCGCCGCCGAGCACCGCCGCGCCGTGTTTGGCGCGGAGCAGCCCAAGCGCCGCGAACCCGACGGCGACGGCAAACCACAACGTGGCAAACCGCACGAGGATCATGGCCGCCGTCGATGTCGCCGCCTCCACGCCGCCGATCCGCGCCATCTGCTCTTCGAGCAGTTTTTCCGTCACGCCGAGCCCGCCCGGGACCGGCACGAGCGCGCCCGCGAGCGTCGCCGTCGAGTAGAAGAACATCGTGAGCGTCATCGACGCCTGCTCACCGAACCCGCGCAGGATCACCCAGAGCCCCACGCCTTCGAGCGACCACGCGCCGATCGAGAGCAACGTCGGCCACACGAGCTGCGCGGGCGAGACGATCGTGCGCAGGCCCGAGAGCGCCTCGTCGATCTTCGGCGCGACCTTGCCGCCCACACGTCCGAGCGGCCCCGGGAGCTTCGGCAAGAGCCGCACGACGGCGCCGCTCACCGCGGGGACCGAGACGAAGACGAGCAGCGCGACCACGGTGGCCGCGCCGATGCCGGCCCAGATCGCGCCGCCGGGGAAGCTCGCGCTGCCGAGGGCGATGATCGCGATCACGCCGATGAGATCGGTCACGCGCTCGGCGATGACGATGGGCGCGGTGCGCTCGATCGGCACCTTGCGGAGCTGGAACAGGATGAGCGACTTGAAGACCTCGCCGACCTTGCCGGGCGTGACCGTCAGGACGAAGCCCGACAGGAACACGAGCAGGCTCTCGAACTTGGGCACGCCGCGGATGTCGAGCCGGGCGAGGTAGTACTCCCACTTGAGGTAGCGCAGGAGGTAGTTGCCGAACGCGAGGGCGCAGGCGATCCCGAACGTGGACCAGGCGTACGTCGCGAGGCGCGCGGCGATGGTGTTCGCGTCGCGGTAGAGGACGAGGCCGCCGTAGAGGGCGACGCCGAGCAGCATCACCACCACGACGCGACGGACCAGCGTGTTCAAGAGTCCGCTCCGATCAAGGCGCTCTCAGGTTCTTCCGGGCGCGGCGGACGCGCACGACGAGGTAGATGATCGCGCCCAGCACCACAGCGGCGCCGAGCGCGGCGACGGCCCACTTGGGCGCGACCACGATTCCGCGGGCCAGGCCCTCGGGGGGCCGCTCCGTTCTCGTCTGCAGCGAGCTCACGCGCGCTCGTCGTTACACGGGCCTAGGGGGAAGGGCAAGAAGCGGTATTGTTCGCGCGCGACAAGCACGCGTGAAGGAGGCATGGGATGGGTCTGCTCGACGGCAAAGTGGCAATCATCACGGGCGCAGGCGGCGGGATCGGCCGCGCCGAGGCGCTGCTCTTCGCCCGGGAGGGCGCGAAGGTGGTCGTCAACGACGTCGGCGGCGCGCGCGACGGAACCGGCGGAAGTGACGCCATGGCGCGAAAGGTCGTGGACGAGATCACGGCCGCGGGCGGCGTCGCCGTCGCGAACTTCGACACGGTGGCGACGGCCGCGGGCGCGGCAGGCATCGTGAAGACCGCGCTCGATGCCTTCGGCCGCATCGACGTGCTCGTCAACAACGCGGGCATCCTGCGGGACAAGACGCTGCTCAAGCTCGACGAGGATCAGTGGGACAGCGTCGTCGCCGTGCACCTCAAGGGCACGTTCCTCGTCACGCAGGCCGTCGTGAAGCAGATGGTCGCGCAGGGCGGCGGCGGGCGCATCGTCAACACGACGAGCGTCTCGGGCATGGTCGGCAACTTCGGGCAATCGAACTACGCGGCCGCGAAGGCCGGCATCTACGGCTTTACGCGGACCGCGGCGATCGAGCTGCAGAAGCACAAGATCACGGTGAACGCGCTCGCGCCGGTGGCGAAGACGCGCATGACCGAGGATCTCCCGATGTTCCAGGCGGGCATGGAGTCGCTCACGCCGGAGCACATCGCGCCGGCGGCGCTCTTCCTGGGCTCTGATCTGTGCGGGGATCGGACGGGGCACGTCCTCGCCGTCACGGGCTCGCAGGTCTTCGCCTACAAGGTCGTGCAAAGCGCGGGAAAGTTCAAAGACGAGGGCGCGGCGTGGACGGCCCAGGAGATCGCCGACCACTGGGACGCGATCACGAAGGTCTGATGACGGGCGGGCGGCCGACGTTCTTCGCTGGTTTCCGCCCGTGCCTTGCGCCGAGGCTCACGAACGCGGCCCGTTCTCCGCTGAAGATCCCGCCCGGAACGGCCCGTTTCGGCCAACCCGGTCGTTGCTGGGCTCGGACACGGATGCTAGTTTCGATTTTCAGCGGCGGCCGTCGTGAGCTTTCGCTCAGGACTTCGTCGCTGGGTAACTCGTCGTTCGCCGGGTAAAGCCTCCCGGCCTCGTCGAATGGGTGGGTGCTGGGTTCATCCCCACGATCTGCCCCTTCCGCCCCGGGAGCCTCACGAACCGGCATGTCGCGCGAAGCCCACATCCCCCTGCTGCTCTGGATCTCCGCGGCCATCGTCGTCCACTGGGTGGGCGGCAACGGCGCCGTGGAGGTCGCGCAGGTCGTCGAGGATCGCGCGCAAATCCGGTCGCTGGTCGAGTCGGTGCGCGAAGGGCTGCGTCCGCAGGACACGGAGTTCGAGGTCCTCGTCGATGCGCCCGCGACGCCCTCGCCCGAGCAAGCGGAGCCGCCCGAGGAGAAGGCCGACGAGACGAACGACGACGAAAAGCCGGATCCGGACGCGGTGCCGGAGCCGCCGAAGCCGCCCAAGGTCAAGCCGCCTCCGCCGCCGAAGAAGGAAGAGCCGAAGGTCGAGCCGCCCAAGGTCGAGCCGCCCAAGGAGGAGCCGAAGGTCGTTCCGCCGCCGCCTCCGTCCGTGGCGCCGCCGCCGCCTCCGCCGCCGCCTCCGCCGCCTCCACCGCCGCCTGCGGAGGAGGTCGCGAAGCAGGAGCCGCCGAAGCCGATCGAGCCGGATCGCCGCATCGCCGTGCGTCAGCACGTCGATCCGAACCAGAAGGACAACCCTGACGCGAGCCGCATCGCGGATCAGGCGAACACCGTGAAGGAAGAGACGGTCGCGCGCCTCCGGTCGCACGATCAGGATCACGCCCAGACGAACGCAGGCGAGATGAAGAAGCCCGCGACCTCGGGCGAGGGGAACGACGACCACGAGAAGGTCGCCGACAGCGAGCAGAGAGCCGGTTCGGACAAGGCGCCCGGCGAGTCGAAGGATCGCAGCGAGAGCGCCGAGCATCACCACACGGCGAAGCCCGCGCCGCCCGCGGCCGCGATCGCGAGAAACTCGCCGCCGCCGATGGCGCCCGGCGGAACGACCGGCGGAGGCGCGAACGCGCCGAAGACGCCCGCAGCTCCGCCTCCGAGCCCCGGCGGCGCGGGCCCCGCGTCACCCGAGGTCGTCGCGGGCGTGGGCGCAGGCGGGTTCACGATGGATCCGGCGAACCCCGGCGGCGACGGCAAGAGCCGCAGGGCCGGAAAGAAGCGGCAACCGGCGCCTTATCAGAGCCCTGTGAAGGTCGGCTCCGTGGGCCTCGGCGCGCCCGGGATCGCAGGCGGGCCGAACCTGAACCTGTCGCACGCGGGCTTCGAGGCCTCGGTCGGCCGGGAAAAACTCGAGGCCGAGCGCGCGGCGGACGGCGCGGCGCGGCGCAGCGCGCACCGCGGCAAGTGGGAGAAGAACAACTTCGGCAAGTACAAGGCGGCGATCGAGAACTACGAGCCGACGGTGAAGGTCGGTAACCAGACGGCGCTGAACGCCGCGCAGTCCGCGTTCGCGACGTACCTGAACACGATCCACAACCGCCTGCACCCGATCTTCGCCGAGGAGTTCCTCGCGTCGCTCGACAACCTCCCGCAGGAGCACACGTTCAACAAGAACCTCGTCACGCACCTCGAGATCGTGCTGAGCAAGGACGAGGGCAAGATCGTGAAGATGGGCGTGACGAAGGCGAGCGGGATGACGGCCTTCGACATCGTGGCGCTGAACTCGATGAACCGCGCCTCGCCGTTCGGAAAAGCGCCCGACGCGATCGTGTCGCACGACGGCCGGGTCTATCTGCACTGGGAGTTCCACCGCGATCCGGTGGACGCGTGCAGCACGCGCAACGCCTATCCGTACCTCCTGCCCGAGCCGAAGGGCGGAAGCGGCGTCTCGCCGGTCGGTCCGCCGCGCGCGCCGACGCTCACCCCCTCGGATGAGCGACGCGGCCCACCACCGCTCCTTCCTGTCCCGACTCGTTGATCGCGCGGGGGTGTAAAGGATTGTGAAGGATGGCGGGTTTGTCTAGGACAACGCGAGACGGCCCGCCCCGAAGCTGGTAGCATCGCCCCCCGATGTCCAAGGACGCTGCATCCGCCGCTCGCGTGAGCATCGCGCGGATAGAGCAAACGCTCGCGGACTCGCCGGCTTTCGTCCGTGTCGAGCCGCGCTTCTACGTGGTCCGACAGGGGACGGCGTACATCTACATCCAGATCATCCCGTGGGAGCCCGACCGCGCCGTCGTGCGGTTCGTGGCTCAGCTCGTCCGCGGGGTCGAGATGACGCCCGACCTCGCGATGAAGCTGCTGCGCATGAACGCGCGCCTGCGGTTCGGGGCCTTCGGCTACGTCCCGCAAGGCGCATGTGTGGTCCTCGTGCACACGCTGCTCGGCGGCGAGACGCTCGATCCGGACGAAATCCTCGCCGCGCTGCGCGACATGTCGGTCATCGCCGACGAGTACGACGACCGGATCTTCGAGGAGTTCGGCGGGCATCGCATGCAGGACCTGATCGACGCCTCCGCCGCCTCGGCGTTCTTCGACGACACGGTCCCCCTCCGCGACTGGAGCGACGCGTGAGCCTGCGCCTTGCAGGGAGTCGCTCGCAACGAGCCCGACCCCGATGAGCACGGAAGGCGAAAGCACCGAAGCCCCCGAAGCGTCCGAAGCCCCCGAAGCGCCCCGATCCGCCCCGCCCGCGCGCCCCGCCGAAAAGCCGCCGACGAGCTTGGGTGTGCTCGGGTTCGTCCGGCCGCTCGCGGCGTTCGGGGTGCTCGCGATGCTGCTCGGACGTGCGTTCGGCCCCTCGGTGCGAGGCCTGGCCGTCGGGCTCGGCAGGACGGGCGACTACCTCGAGCTCGCGGGCGCGGCGATGTCGCAGTTCTTCCTGATCCTCGCGTCCGTGGGCGCCATGGCGCTCGGCCTGTCGGCGCTGCGCGCGGGTTTGCCAGCGGTGGTGCGTTTCGGCGCCGTGTTCGCGAGCGGGCTCGTCGTGCTGGTGTCGCTCTCGGCGTCGGCGTCGCGCGTGCCAGAGGCCTCGCTCGTGCTGGTCGGAGGCGTCGCGTGCGCGCTCGCGTTGCTCGCGGCGTGGGACACGATGCGGACGCCGTTCGCGCGGGCGACGGCGGTGATGCTGGGGCTGCTCGGGCTCGGCGGGCTCTCGCGGGTCGTGTCGGCGCTCATCATGATGCGCGACGGGGTCGCGCCGGAGGCGCTCGCGCGGATCGCGCGCGGCGTGTCGACGGTGGGCCTCGTGCTCGACGGCGCGGCGATGGCCGTGGCCGTGGGGGTCGTCGCGTCGCGCGGGAAGAAGCTCACGAGCCCGGCGACGCTCGCAGCGCTCGCGGTCGCGCTCTTCGCGACGCGGCAAGCGCTCGCCGGTACGTCCGACGAGGCGGCCGCGGTGAGCGTGCTGCTCGCGCGGGCCGCGAAGAACCTCGTCTTGCGGCCCGAGCCGTTCGCTTCGCCCGTGGTCGCCACGTTCGTCGCCTTCGCGGCGCCTGCGATCGCGGTCGCGGCGCTCTCGACGCGCACGCTCACGCCGGCGCTCTCGGGGGCGATCGCGCTTTTGCTCGTGGCGCGGGGCGCGCCGGACGTGCCGCTCTGCGCGCTCGCGCTCGTGCTCGCGTCGCTCGCGACGGTGCTCGCATCGCGGGATCATCGGGGGCTCTGGGCCGCGATCTCGCGCGCGGAGTCGACGTCGGACGAGGGCCCGGGGACGGGCGAGGCGAAGGGCGCGCGTCCGGGCTGAGGGGTATGGTTTTCTCGCGAAACCGGCGAGACGAACCCGCGCGCTCCGTTGACGTGCCGCGAAGCGTTCACTAGGACGCGGGGAGCGCCCGATCGGGCCCTCCCGCGGCGCATCACGAACATGACGTTGCATCGAACAGCCTGGATCGTTCCTTCGGTCGTGGCGCTCGTCGCCCTCGCGGCGGGCTGCCAGAATCAGAAGGAGACGGGGAGCTCGTCTTCGCCCGCGGCGTCCGCGGCGGCGAGCGCGGCGCCGGCGGGCAAGCTCGGCAGCGCCACGCTGCGCGGCGAGGTGCGCTTCACGGGACAGCCGCCCGAGATGAAGGTGCCCGCGAAGCGCGTGCAGGCGACCGACGTCTGCAAGGACAAACAGCTCGCCCACGACGCCGTGGTCGTTCAGGGGGGCAAGCTCCGGGACGTGCTCGTCCGCATCGCGCCGAAGAGCTTCGACGGGCGCTACGACGTGCCGCCGGCCGCGACCGTGGATCAGGTCGACTGCATATACGTGCCGCGGATCCAGGGCGTCCTCAGCGGGCAGGAGATCGTCGTGAAGAACAGCGACCGGACGCTGCACAACGTGCACACGTACCTGGGCGCCGAGACGGTCTTCAACGAGGCGACGGCGATGGGATCGCCGCCGATCGCGAAGCGCTTGCCGCCCTCCGGCATCGTACGGTTCGGATGCGACATCCACCCGTGGATGCGGAGCTTCGTCGTGGTCACCGATCATCCGTTCTTCGCGGTGAGCGGCGCGGATGGAGCGTTCCGCATCGATCGCGTGCCGGCCGGGAAGTACACGCTCGAGGCGTTTCACGCCCGGTACGGCGTGAAGACACAAGAAGTGACGGTGACCGACGGGCAGACGCTCGAGGTCGCCTTCTCGTTCGATGGCACCGAGCCGGAGCCGCCCGAAAATCAGGGCGAGCTCCAGGGACTTTGGTAGGCCCGACCCCGTTGTCTCGAACCCGGGTTGACCCCACGATCGCGCTGGGCTTTCCTCCCGCGCAACTCGCCACCGCGCTAGGCTCCCCCCGCTTCATGACGTCGTCCTGTATGGCCGCTGCTCCTCCTGCCGTGTTTCCTGGCCTCACGTGCGTGCCCCCGGGGGCTGCATCTGCTATCGAGGTGCGCGCATGACGATCCCCGCGGAGCCGCTCGGCGACGTGCACGTGAACCGACGTGATTCCGGGTACGAGCAGTCGTACGCGGCTGTTGCGCGAGATCTCGTCGCGCTGACCAAGCCTCGCGTCACGGTCATCGTGGTCGCGACGATGCTGGGCGGGGCCTGGGTCGCGAACCGTTACGCGCGCGAGCAAGGGCTCGCCGGGGTGTCTCCGGCGGTCGTCATGCTCTCGCTCCTCGCGACGGTGCTCGTCGTCGGCGGCGCGAACACGCTGAACATGTACCTGGAGCGCGAAACGGACGGGTTCATGGCCCGGACGAAGAACCGACCGCTGCCCGCGGGTCGGATCTCGCCGAAGCTCGCGCTCTGGTTCGGGCTCGCGATCTCCGCGCTCTCGCTCGTCTTGTTCGGGTTCGTGGTGAACATGACGACGACGCTGCTCGCGGCGTTCGCGTTGTTCTCGTACGTGCTCGTCTACACGCCGCTGAAGCGAAAGACGACGCTGGCGCTGCTCATCGGCTCGGTGCCCGGGGCGATCCCGCCGCTGCTCGGCTGGACGACGGTGACCGATCGCATCGACGGCCCCGGCGCGGCGCTCTTCGGCATCCTGTTCCTGTGGCAGGTGCCGCATTTCCTGGCGATCTCCATGTTCCGCAGCCGCGACTACCAGCGCGCGGGCCTCAAGGTGATGCCGGTCGAGCGCGGGGATCGCCACACGCGAAACCACATCGTCGGGTATCTCGTCGCGCTCGTGCTGGTCTCGCTCCTGCTCGTCCCGATGGGCGTCGCCGGACCCGTGTATCTCGCCTCGGCCGCGCTGCTCGGCCTCGGCTTCCTCGGCTTCGGCGCGTGGGGGCTACGCCCGACGGTGCTCGGGACACGATGGGCGCGCAGGCTCTTCGCGATCTCCATCGTGTACCTGATGCTGCTGCAAGCCGCGCTGCTCATCGGCGCGTGAGCATCCCCGATGAGCGCTGAAAGCATCGGTCGTCTCCTCGCGCCGCTGAACGCGCTGCTGAACGCGACCAGCGCGACGTTGCTCTTCGCCGGCTTCGTCGCGATCAAGCAGCGGAAGATCGAGGCGCACCGGCGGCGGATGCAGGGCGCGTTCATCGCGTCGGGCGTGTTCCTCGTGAGCTACGTGGCGCGCTTCGCGCTCACGGGGACGCATCGGTTCCCCGATGTCGGGGTCGTCCGCACGATCTACCTCGTGATCCTCTCGACCCACACGCTGCTCGCGATGGCGGCGCTGCCGCTCGTGATCGTGACGCTCCGGCTCGGCCGGCAAGGGCGCTTCGAGGCGCACCGCAAGCTCGCGAAGATCACGTTCCCGATCTGGGCGTACGTCTCGGTCACGGGGATCATCGTGTATCTCATGCTCTACCACCTCGCGCCGATGCTCGCGTCCGCGGCCCACGCGCCTTGACCGTGCGCGGAGCGCCGCCTACACCGCACGTCGTGACGTCGCGCGTGGAGGACAGAGGCGAGGGCGGAACGGAGGCGGGGGCCGCACCCTCGCAAGAGACACGACCGGCGGCGCCGCCCGCGCGCGCGAAGCGGTTTCCGTGGCTCGTCTTCGGGATCGTGTTCGTCCTGTTGCTGATCACGCGGATCGTGATCACGCCGCGCCCGTCGGCGCCGAAGCCGGTGCTCGAGCTGCCCGCGTACACGCTCACCGATCACCACGGGAAACCCTTCGGAGCCGCTGATCTGCGGGGCAAGCCGTACATCGCGGACTTCGTGTTCACGAGCTGCCCGAGCGTCTGTCCGCGCCTCACGAAGCGCATGGTCGAGGTGCAGAAGCGCACGGAGGATCTCGGCGAGAAGCTCCACCTCGTGACGTTCACGGTCGATCCGGAGAACGACACGCCCGAGGTGCTCGCCGCCTACGGTCGCAAGTACGGCGCCGACGACGCGCGCTGGACGTTCCTCACGGGTCCGCTCGGCGAGGTGGAGACCGTGGTCCTGCGCGGCTTCAAGATCGCGATGGGCAAGAAGGAGACGAGCGAGGGCATCCTCGAGATCTTCCACGGCGAGCGCCTCGTGCTCGTCGACGGCGAAGGCAAGATCCGCGGCTTTTACGATGCCGATGACGCGGGGATCGCGGGGATCGTGCGGGACGCGCGGCTTCTCTTGAAGTGAAGCGCTGAATCAAAACGAGACCGAGAGCCGCTTCATCATCTTCTGCAGGCCGAAGCGCGAGAGGCCGAGGAGCTTCGCGGCCTGGGTCTGGTTGCCCTTCGTGCGTTCGAGCGCCTCGCGCACGAGCTGTGCTTCGAGGGCGTCGACACGCGGGCGCACGCGCAAGCCGAGATCCACGGGGACGGGCGGGGCGACGTTCGCGATGTCGGGCGAGAGGTGCTCGCGTTCGATGATGCCGTCGCAGAGCAAGAGCGCGCGGCGGACCTCGTTTTCGAGCTGGCGGATGTTGCCGGGCCAGGGGAAGGCCATGAGTCGATCCATCGCCGCGCGCGTGACGCGCACCTCGGAGCGGTCGTATTTCGCGAGCAAGTGCTTCACGAGGAGCGGGACGTCGCTCGCGCGCTCGCGGAGCGGCGGGATCCGGATCGTGATGATGTTGAGGCGGTAGTAGAGATCCTCGCGGAACGTGCGCGCGCGGACCATGGCGTCGAGGTCGCGGTGGGTCGCGGCGACGATACGCACGTCGACCTTGCGCGCGCGCTCGGTGCCGAGCGGTCGGACCATGCCGTCCTGAAGGACACGCAGGAGCTTGGCCTGCATGCCGAGGCTCATCTCGCCGATCTCGTCGAGGAAGAGCGTGCCGCGATCGGCCGCTTCGAAGAGGCCGGAGCGAGGCCTGTCGGCGCCGGTGAACGCGCCGCGTACGTGGCCGAAGAGCGTCGATTCGAGGAGGCCTTCCGGGATCGCGCCGCAGTTCTCGCCCACGAACGGGCGCCCCGCGCGGGGGCCGTTGTCGTGGATCGCGCGCGCGACGAGCTCCTTGCCGCTGCCCGATTCGCCGTGGATGAGGACGGGAACGTCGGCGGTCGTGACGCGATCCACGAGCCGCAACATCGCGCGGACGGGCTCACTCTCGCCGACGATGGAGTCGTACTCGAAGCGGGTTTCGCGCGCGCCGCGGGTCCGGTTGAGCTCGCGTTCGGCGACGTCGAGCGCGGCTTCCCGCCTCGCCAGCGTCTCCTCGAGCGCCGCGCTCGCCCGTTTCGCCTTGCGCGCGGCTCGACGCAGGAGCGCTTGATCCCGCGCGTCGGCGATCGCCAGCGCCGCGAGCGTCGCCACCGTGCGGGTCCACGCGAGCTCGCGGGGACCGAACGCGCCGCGCCGCACGCGATCATCGAGGTAGACCACGCCGAGGGCCTCGCCACGCGCGACGAGCGGCACGACGAGCACGCTCCTGAGCTTGAGCGCATGCACGCTGACGTGCACCGCGGGCATCTCGCCGGCCGCGTCCACGGCGACGACGGGCTCCAGCGCCGCGAGCGCGCGCCGCGCGAGGGTCTGCGAGAGCGAGAGCTGCTCGTCGCGGAGATCGGCCCGCGCGAGGTTACGCGCCGCGCGCGCGACGAGACGACCGTCCGGCGCCCGCAGGAGGAGCAAGCCTCGCTCGACGCCGGTCCACAGCACGAGCGCATCGACCACACGATCGAGCAGCGAGCGGAGCCGCTCGCGATCACTCAGCGAGACGATGAGCTGCTCGAGCTCCCGCGCCTGCTCCGCGCGCATGCCTTCCTGCGGCGCGGCCGCGGCCTGCGCGACCCATGGGAGCGCACGGATCGAGGGCGCAAGCTCGGGCGAGGCGCGCGAGAGCAGATCACGCGCGACGTCGCCGAGGGACGAAAGGAGCCGGACGGCGACGTCGCCCCGACCGAGCCGAGCCGCGAGCGCATACCCGGCCGCGATCGAGGGACCTCGCGCCGACACGGGCGCGCGTGCATCCGAGAGCGCGACGATCGCGCCGAGCACGTGCTCCGCGGTGCGCGTCTCGAGCTCGCCCGAGGCCGCCAGCAGCACCTCGGCGCGCGCGCGCCACCAGTCGAGCCGCGCGCCCGCGGTGAGGCTCGGCGTGTCCGCGAGGCGATCGAGCTCGAGGCACGTCTCCGGATCGAGCGCCGCGTCCGCGTGATGCAACATGCGCGCGGAGGCGCGTAACTTGTCGTCTCCGCTCGCATCCGCGAGGAGAGCTCGAGCTTGCTCGGCGGCGCGTCGTCCCTCGGCGGCTCCACGCGTCGACACGTCCGCGATGGCCCAGAGCGCATACGCCTCCGCCCGCGTGTCACGGCCTTCCCGCGCCCGCGCGATCGCTTCCCGCGCGACACGTTCTGCCTCGTGCGCGACGCCCGCCGTCGCATGTGCCGCCGCGCGCGCGAGGAGCGCGCGGGCCGCGAGCGCCGGCCGGCCGAGGTGCTCCCAGAGCAGCGCTGCGCGCCGCGCCGTGGCGATCGCGCCGCCGAGATCCCCGAGATCCACCGCGGCCGCCGCCTCGCCCGTTCTGTACGTCGCCTCCTCGACCACGGCTCCGGCCCGCGTCGCATGCTCGACCGCCGCGGCGAACGCGCTCCGTGTGCGCGCCGGATCGCCGCCATGCTCCACGTATCCCCGGAGCGCCGCGATCCGCGCGTGCTCCTCGGCGCGACGCGCGATCGCCTCGCCGCGCGTGATCGCAGCGAGCGCTCGCTCCGTATCTCCCTTCGTCGCCGCGACGAGCGCCGCGACCTCGTACGCGGGCACGCTCGTCGCGCCCTGCACGAGCGTTTCGGCCTCCTCGTAGCGCCGCTCGTCGAACGCGATCCGCGCCAGGATCGCGCGCGCTTTCCCGTCGGGATCCTCGCCGCGTCGAGCCGCCTCCGCGGCGATCTCCCGCGCCGCGCCGAGCTCGCCTGCGCGCCGCAGGATCTCCGCCGCGAGCGCATCGGCCCCCTTCGCGCGACGCTCTCTCGCTCGCAGCGCGAGGCTCCGCGCGCGCCCGAGCTCGCCCGACAGACGCAGCGCATCCGCGGCTGCCACGAGCAGCGATGCGGGCGCGGTCTCCCCACGCTCCACGCGTTCGATCGCCATCGGATCCGGCGGCACCGCGGCGATCGCGATCGACAGCCGCGCCACCTCCTCGATGTCGAACGGCGCCGACGTCGGACGCTCGGGCGTCGTCGCTGTGGGCGTTCTTCCGAGCGCGGCGCCCTCCACGTCCGCGAACGTCCATGCCGCGGGCGGCAGCTTCCGCGCGAGATCCACGAGCGCTGCCCCGAGCGACGCTTCTCCGATCTTCCCGAGCGGCCCCGTGGGCCACGCCGCCGCCGGGCTCCCGACGAGCGACGTCATCCAACGCGCGATCCCTTCCGGACCGAGCGGGCCGATCTCACCCGCGCCCGCGTCCTCTGCGAAGGACGCCTCCTCGTCGACGAGCGATCGCGCGCGGCGCGCCCATGCCAGCGCATCGCCGAGCCACGGCGCCGTCCCTGTGCCGGCGGAGGAGCGTGTCGCGAGCTCGTCGCGTCGCGCCGACAGATACGCCGCACGCACGCGCCTCGCATCGCGCTCGCCGCGCTCTTCCCGCTCACGACCCGACCCCGCGTCCCGCGCCGCGAGCGCCGCCCGCGCCGTCTCCGCGACCCACGAAGCCGGCGGACGCGCGCCTGGGCTCGGCGAGAGCAGAGCCGCGCAGAGCAGCGCGATCGGCTCGGGCAAGCGCGCCGCGCGTGCCGCCTCGATCGGCTCCTCCGAAGCTGCCACCGCATCGTCCACGAGCTCCGCGAGCAGCGCGCCGAACGCCACGAGATCCCGCGCGCGCGCGTCTCCGAGATCCGCGTCTCCGCGCGCCAGATACCGCGGCGTTCCACCCTCGAGCCGCGCCGTGTACACCGGACACGCGAGCCCGAGATCGATCACGTGCGCGCGCCCGCCCCAGCCGAGCAGCACGTTCTCCGGCTTGATGTCTCCGTGTGCGAGCCCGACCTCGTGCAGATCCGAGAGCGCCTCACCCGCGTCGCGCGCCACCGCGAGAGCGAGCGTCGTTCGGTCCACGCCGACCTCGCGCGCCCGCTCCCGGAGCGTCGCGCCTTCGACCCAGCGCAGCGCCACGAACGCGAAGCGCTCGCCTTCGCGTTCGTCGCCCGCCTCGATCGCGCGCGCGATGTCTCCATCCCGCACGAACCACCCGACGTCGACGAGCTCGGGCAAACGGGGCGAGAGCGCGAGGATCGCGTGCCTCGCTTCCCGCGCGATCGCCGCGCGCGCTGCTGCATCACGCGCGACCTTCAGCGCCACGAGCGTTCCGTCGCGCCGCGCGCGCGCCCGCCACACCTCGCTTGCGCCGCCGCTCCCGGCCGGAGCGAGAAGCTCGAAGCTTCGCTCCGTCAACTCCGATGACGATCCGTGCTCGTTCATCGGGAATCGAGTGTTCGACCTCTGCCTCGAGGTGTCAACGTCGGTGGCATGAGCGCCTGCTCGACGCGCTGCCGGGGCAGGGGAGGGGAGGGCCGGGCCGCGAACGGAAGCTCAGTTCCCGGAGCAGGTCAGCGGGGCTGCCTCGATGTCGACGCCGTCGTAGCAGAGCGACTCGGGCCCCTTGCCGTACGCCTCCGCCACGAACGCCGCGAGCGACGGCGTGTCGATGCACGTCGCCGTGTAGGTCGCGCCCCACGCGGCCGCGGCGATCGGCGTGTCGAGGTCCTTGTCCGGCGTGAGCACGAGCCGCGCCTTGGGCCCCGCGCCGCCCGACAAGCACAGCGGATCCGCCGTGGCCTCGTCGAACACCTTCTCGAGCGCCGCCACGACCTCCGGACACGCGTCGTCGCAGCGATACGACAGCACCACGGCGCCGTGCTCCAGATCGTGCACGTACATCTCGCGCGGCACGGGCGTCGTGTACTTCTTGAACGCCGCCCACTGACCCCAGTGGTCTCCTCCGCTCGGCGGGTTCGTCTCGTACGAGACGTCCGTGCAGAGCTCCACGTGGGCCGCCGACGCGACCGGGATGTTCGTCGTCTTCACGACGCGGCACTCCGTCTCGCCGGGCAGCGGAGCCGCGTCCGGCCGCAGCACCTCGGTTTGCTGCGGCCCCGTCGGCCCCACCGGCGCGTCCTCGCCGCACCCCACGATCCCGAGCGACACGAAGACAAGCGCACAGGCGAGCGCGCCACGGAAAAGCTCGTAAGGCATGGCGTGACCCTATCACGCCGAAGGCGTCTGCTTCAGGGGCAGGCGGGCGTCTCGGCGCCCGTGGTGATCCACGCGCTGAGCGCCTCCAGGCTCGACTCCGGCGCGGCGTAGAGGTCGTACGGGGGCATCGGCAACCCCACCACGACCGACGCGCGCAGCCTGTCGATCTCGCCCGCCGCGAGCCCCTTCGCGGCGTCCATGCGCGCGTAGATCGGGCTCGCGAGCATCTTGTAGAGCAGGTAGCTGTTGCCCGCGTTGCCCGGGTCGACGTGCGGCATCGCCCGTCCGAAGCGGCGCGGCCGGAGGTCCACCTCGTCGGCCTGCTCGCCCGTCTGCGTCTGGTTCGCGACGCGTCCGATCATCGCCGGGATCCGCTCCGCGCCCGACAGATCGAGCCCCATCGCCGCCAAGCCGACCTCGAGCGGCCCGTGGCAGCCGCCGCAGCCGACCACTAGGCTCTTCGAGACGGGGCACTTGTCGATGCAGAGCTGATCATCCACGGCGCACGACGCCACGCACGCGCTCGCCGTGCAGAAGAGCTCCTCGGACGCCGCGCGCCGCGCTGCCTCGTCGAGCGCCGGATCCACGGGCCCGCCGGCCAGATCCATCGCGGCCGTGGTGAACTGCAGGACCACGTTCGCCTCGAGCGGCGCGCCGTCGAACGCGCGCACGCCGAACGGCGAGGCCTCGGTCGCCGCGAGCACCGTGAGCCAGTATTTCGTGTCGGGGACGAGCGCCGTCATCGCGGGCAGGCGGTATGTGACGCGCCGATGCACCGGGTCGTAGCTCGGCTCCAGGAACACTCCCTGCCTGCACTGCGATGCCGTCGGCACGGGCTCCGCGCTCGGCTGCAGGCAGATCGCTTGCCGGATCGCCTCGCTGGGCAAGAGGAACCGATCGAACGTGATGCGCACGCTCGTCGTCGAGAGCGCGCGGCTGTCGTCCGTGGGGGCGGGCGCGCTCGGCGTCAGCGTCAGCGTCGTCGGCTGACCGCCGGCGTCGAGCCCGGACAGCTCGACTTCGACCAGATGGACAGGGGGTGCGTCGATGGCCTCGCGCTCGGGGCTGCCTACGTCGCAACCGACGAGGGGCAGGGCGAGGGGGAGCAGGGCGGCGCGGAGGGCGCGCGGGGCGAAGGAAAGGCCTCTTGGGCGGATCAGCTCTCGGAGTAGGTCGAGAGCTGCTCCTGGATGACCCTCTCGTTCACGCCGGTCCGGATGTGCTCCCGCAAGCAGTCGGCCAGGGTGATGAGCATCTCGTCGACCCCCTTCTCCTCGATGAGCTTCGCGAGCAACTGCCGCGCTTCCCGGCCGTCGTCTTCTCGGAGGAAGCCCCGCACGGTCTCCAGCGTGATTTCGCCCTGGAAGTCGAGGTAAAGATTGTCGAGCAGGTACTTGATCAGCTCCTTCACACCCGTTCTCCTTGACGACGCGTGCGGCCACCGCGGGGGAGGAAGCGCACCGTCGCCCTTCGCTATACCCGTCGCCAGAAGGGCTGTGCAAGGAATATGTCGGAGGTTTCGGGAGCCGTGCCCCGTCCGGCGGACCGGAGACCTCGCGCGCAGACCACGACGGATGTTGGCCTTTCATTGGCACGCCCTCACGAGCGGGTCGCTCGACTGGTGGCAAACGAGGCACGGACGCGGGTTTCTCGCGAACGCAGCGCCGCATTTGTCCCGGAAACCGAGCGGGTGCGGGTTCACGCCATGCCCGCCGGAGAGGCCCTTCGTCGCGTGGCACGTCGCACAGTCACGCTCCGTGTGACAGGACACGCAGGCGTTCAAGTTCCGCATCGCCTCCCACGCGTGATGGTTCGGCCCGCGCGGCGCGGTCGTGAACTCCGCGGCGGGCGGATGGAAGCGGCGGCCCGCGAGGCGGTTTCCGCTCGCGGTGTCGCGCGCGACGCCGACGCGGCGGTGGCAGTCGGCGCAGAACGTCTGGGCCTGATGGCAGCTCGCGCAGCGCGGGTTGTCCTGCCGCGCGGACTGGGCGTGGATCGAGAGCCAGTCGTTCGGGTGGACCTTGCGGGGACGGACGCGGCCGTCGTGGCAGTCGGTGCACTCGTTCGTCGTGTGGCAGCTCCCGCAGAAGGCGCTGTCGTTCGCGGCGACCGCCTTGTGCCGCTCGATGAAGTCGGGCGTGTGCGCCGCGTTGTGCATCCACTGCGGCGGCACGAGGTTGCCCGTCGTGAAGCTCGTGATCATGCGGCCGTCGTTCCGGGCCGTGTGGCACGTCGTGCACGCGCCCTTCGCCTGGCCCTGCGCCGCGCCGCTCATGTTGTGGCAAGCAAAGCAGCCGGACATGCGCGGGAGCTGATCACGCGTCGCGAGCTCGAGCTCGCCCACCTGCCCGTGGCACTGCCCGCACTGGATGTTCCGGTCGAGGTGCTTCTTGTGCGTGAACACGAGGTTCGCGTTCGGCAGCACCATCGGCGCGACCGTGCCCTTCTCGCCCGCCTTGTCGCCGATGTGGCAGAAGACGCACTGCCCGTTCGCGTCCGTGCCGGCCTTCACGGCGTTGAGGTCCGAGTGAT
The DNA here is from genome assembly GCF_029960785.1 of Polyangium sp. 15x6. GTDB lineage: Bacteria > Myxococcota_A > Polyangia > Polyangiales > Polyangiaceae > Polyangium. The sequence goes on along the minus strand of NZ_JASBQE010000006.1, from coordinate 174,054 downwards.
CGACGTCGTGACAGGCGTCGCACTGCTCGGCCTTCGGCATGAGCCGATCGGCGACCTTGTCGCTCGTGTACGCGGCCGCGTGGCACGACTTGCAGGTCTGCTTGAGATCCTTCGTGTGCTTCTTGTGGTTGAAGCGGATCGTGATCGTCTGCGGCGGGTAGATCTCCTCGCTCGGCACGGGGCTCGCCGCGCTGCCCGGAGGCATGAACGCGAGCGGCGTCTCCGCGTCGTTCGGCATCGGATGGAGCCCGCTCTTGTAGCCACCCGGAGGCGGCGCCGGGGGCGCGGCGGGCTCCGCGGGAGGCGCATCGTCGGCCGCTCGAGCGGACGCATCGGGCCCCACGAGGCCGAGGACGAGGGCCGACAGGCACGCTACGAAGGCGAGCCATCCCGGCAGCGGTCGGCCGTTCGGCCGCCGCGTCTTGCGTGCGCTCTCTGCGCGTCGCTTGGAGGCGTTCATCATCATCCGCCGAGCCTCAAGTTGAGGAGCGCCACGATGCGGAAGCGCTGCCCGACGAGCCGGTTCATGTCGTGCTCCCACTCGATCCGCAGGTCGGCTTGTTGCACGGGCCGGACGCCCGCGCCGAGGACGTAGCCGAACGACGTCGCGCCGCGATCGGGCCGCAGCGGGTCGTTCCAGTCGTAGAGCGAGACGCGCCCACCCACGCGATAACGCCCTCCGTCGAAGCGCTTCTCGCCCGAGAGATCCGCGCCTCCCGTGTGCCCACGCGCGCCTGCCTGCATCATGCCGCGCAGCCCCACCTCGCCCGTGCCGAAGCGATATCGACCGGACACGTTCGCGAGCGCGTCGATCGTCGACGAGGTCGCGCGGTTGTCAGGATCGCGGGTGAAGGTCTTCGAGTTCGCCGGATCGATCTCCTGATCGCCGCTGCAGAGCCCGGAGGCACGGCACTGCTCCGTGCCGAACGTCTCGGGATCGCCGTCGGCCATCCAGATGCGCACGCCGCCGTAGGCCGAGAGATCGAGCCTCTGCGTCGGCGCGACCCAGACGCGCGCCGTCGCCGTCGTGATGGGGCTCTTCGTGAACCAGTTGAAGATCGAGTCCGCGTCGAAGGTCGGCACGAAGTAGTCGATGTCCGCGCCCACGGTCGCGCGTTTGCCCAGGTACGCCTCGACCCCGCCGTAATACGAGCCGACGATCTGGTTGTAGAAGTCGTACGTGAAGCCGCCCTTGATCGCGCCGAGATCGCTCTTGTTGAGATCGAGCGCGTAGCCCAGCCGATCCTGCGACACGCGCAGCCCGTTCGCGGTGCGATAACCGCCCGTCGGATCGGGGAACTGCTGCGTCACCGACGTGCCCATGTTGTAGACGCGTCGATACGAGAGCCGCCCGTGGATCCAGCTCGGCCCGTTGCTCTCGAGCGCGACGCCGAACGCGGGCGCGGGCTGCGTGTACTGATACGAAGGGTAGTCCGTCACGCTCGGCTGATCGCTCGCGGTGCCGAAGCCCGCGTGGTTGCCGCGCCAAACGCCCGGCCGCTCGTAGCGCGACGTCGACAGCGGGAGCCCGCCGCGCTGCTCGAGCCCGCCGTAGAACTCGGCCTGCACGAAGTACGGCGTCGTCACGCGCGCGAGCGCGCCGTCGAACGACCACCAGCCGAGCGAGTCGACGACGTACTGCCGGCCCGCGCGGAAGCCGAGCCAGCCGTTCACGAGGTTTCGACCCTCGACGTACGCGTACATGAGATCGATCGGCGCCTGCTGCAGGCCCGGCACGAAGCGCACGCCGGGGCCCGCCTCGGTCAGGTAGCTCGTCTCGCCGCCGCGATCGGCGTCGCCGAGGTGGCCGTTGATCCCGAAGTCGGCGTCGAGGCGCACCCGGAGCACGACCGAAAAATCAGCGCGCCCCGGGACGTGGTCGCCCTGCAGGTTGTACACGCCGAGCGACAAACTCTGCATGAGGCGACGCCGATCGAGGATCGTATCGCCCCACGGGCTCGCGACTTGGTACGCCTGCGCTGCGGTGTCGCTCTGCACCTCGAAGTCGAGGGCACGCGCGTCACGCGGATGCACGGTGATCGCCGTGGCAAGAGCGGCGAGCCCGGATGCAACCACGTGCGGAAGGCGCGTCGATCGATGTCCCCTCACGCCTGGGATGCTCGCTTTCCGTCGAGTGGTGCCGGGGAGCGTGCGCGGTGTTCGCGCGGCTGCCGCTGGGCCGTCGACACACCCCGAACATGCCGGGGCAACGCGGATCCTCTTTCAGCGTGGCCCGCGCTGTCAACACGGACGAAGGGCGGTCTTGGTGCTCGAGCGCGCCGGGGAGGCGCGCAATCTGCTACGCGTTTGGATCAACCGAAGCGGAGCGAACGCTTCACGATCTTGCCGCCGTCGCCGACGGTGTAGCCGCCGGTGTCGCCGAGTGCGTCGGCGACGGCATCCCTACGATCCTCGGGGATCGCCCAGCCGCGCACGAGCAGGCCTTCGGCGACCTTGTTCTTCACGCGGACCGACTCCTCGTTCACGAGCAGCTCGATGAGCGGCTTGACGCTCTCGGGCATCGCCTGCGCGAACGTCGTCTGCACCGCGTGGAAGCGCACGGTCTCGTTGACATCCTCGAAGAAGCGCTCCACCGCCGTGCGCACGTCCTCGTGCACGACCTCTTCGAGCGCCTGGATGATCTGGATCTTCGGCTCGACGTTGCGCGCGTACTCGGTGTCGAAGCCCTCGAGCAGATCGAGCAGCTCTTCGCGGTACGCGTCATCGTCGAGCACGGCATCGAGCACCTTGAGCGGCCACGTCAGCGCCTCGGCCTTCGTGCAGAACTCGATGACCGCGGGCACGACGTCCTTGCCTGCGGCGACGATGCCCCGGAACGCGAGATCCTTCTCTTCGGCGTCGGTGATCGACGGATCGATCGTGAAGTTGAAGCGCTTGAGGAGCGCGGCGGCTGCCTCCGGCGTCTTCATGTCGACGAGGGCCTGAATGGCCTCCAGGCGGTCGTAGGTCTGGGCGCGTTTGTCCGCGACGACCTTGGCCGGCCCGGCGATCTTCTTGTCGACGGCGGGCGCGTTGCCCGACGGAGGCGCGCTCTTCGCGCCCTTGCTACGGAGGAAGTCGAAAATGCCCACCTCTACCTCGCGCTCCGGCCCGGCAGGGGGAGGGCTGGAGCAGGCTTCGCATAGGCCCTCGCCAGGGACAAAGCAAGTGCTCGACCTCTTGCCGAGCACGCTGCCCCTGCCAGCGGGGCTTCGAAAGCGGCACGCCCCGTGATGCTTGCGACGTCGCGGAGCTTTGGGTCTCCGTCTCGGCCGCCTGCATCCCGGGGCGTGTCATCGGCTGTGGTGCAGCCGGCTTCGTCTTCGTCAGTCGCTGTTCTTCACCTTCATGGGGAGGGAGAACATCAGGTTGACGGAGATCATGCTGTTCATGCGGAACTGCCGATCTTTGTTGTTGACCGCGGTGTCGGGGAAGGCCTCGTCGTTGCCCGCGCCGGCGTTGTCGAAGCCGGACGTGTTCCACGCGAAGGGCAGCGCCCTCCACTCCGCGCCGAAGCCGAAGAACGACGTCGGGTAGAAGTTCCAGCCGACGCCGAACGTGGGCGCGAAGGCGATGCGGCTCTCGAGCTCGAACGAGCCCTGGGACGCGCACGGGGTATCGGCGAGAGTGTTGCCGTCGTTGTCCTTGCCGCAGGGCTTGCGCTCCTGCACGCCGATGACCGCCGGACCGACGAAGAAGCTGATGTCGGTGTCGACGAAGAGCGCCGCGAACAGCGACAGCTTGCCGCGGAACGGAACGACCGTGATCTGCGGCGCCGCGACCCACTGCATGCGGCCGAGCTGATCCTGGGCGAGGTTGCCGCGGGTCAGGTTGACGGCCGTCAGCTTGCAGGCCGTATCGGTCGCCGTGTTCGAGTCCGCAGGGCAGTTCCGCTCGTCGATCGCCTTCACCTGCAGCTCGTCGGTGAGCGACGTCGTCGACTGGATGCCGTAGCCGCCCCAGAGGCCGACCCCGAGCCAGTCGGTCGGGTGGTACATCACGCGCAGACCTGGCATGATCGTGCGCTGGTACTCGTCGAGCAGTGTGAAGGAGGCGCTCGGCGTAATTTCGATGCGGCCCGCGCGATGCAGGCGCAACTTCCGTACGGCCGGGGCCCCCGCGAGGGGACCCGTGAGCTGAATCTCCTGCGCTTCGGCACCTGCGCTCATGGCGAGCGCTGCACATCCCGTGAGCGCCGCGAGCATGCCCCTGCGGAGCAGGCGAGACGCGCAAAGGCTATTCACGAATCGACGCATCATGCATGTCCCCGTACTTGGCTGAATCGTCCCGGATGTTCCTTGCACGCCTCGCTGCCCCTCGGCTCACTTGGGCAGCCGGTATTCCCAGCTGAACGGCAGGAAGACCGAAAACCCGACCTGTGCCTGGACGTTGTTGGTGAAGCTCGTCTCGGGCGCGGTCCAAGTCGTCGGATCCTGTGCTTTCGGATTGCCGTTGACGTCGTTGCCGATCGCGATACCCGGGTTCTCGAGCTCGTCGAAGAAGATGTAGTCGCTGAGCTCCGCCACGACCGCGAACCATCGGTTGAAGAAGATGCGGAGCCCGCCGCCGACGTGGAACGACAGCCGAGGCTTGAACTCGAACGTGCGGTTGTCGGGATCGACGACGGCGATCGGGCGCGTAGCGATCGCACCTACGCCACCGAGCACGTAGAAGTCGTAGTGGAAGATGAAGTCGCCGAACCCGGCGAACTTGCCGTACGCAGGCACGTACGAGAAGTTCGCGTTCGCGTTCCAGGCGTACTCCGTGATCGGAATACCGACGCGCGCCGCGCGGCTCGTCTGGAAGTTGAAGTTCGAGGGCGAGTTCAGTCCGGCGTAGAAGTTGCCGTTGACCCCGACCGCGAGCACGTTCGTGATGTAGAAGTTGAGACCGAGCCCGGGCGCGGGGTGCGCGACGAACTGGTCGTTCATCGTGATCCCGAAGTAGGGCGTGATCTCGAAGCGGAACCGGCGCAGCGCGTAGATCTGCTGCACCGCGTACATCTCAGCGTTGATGTCCCGCTTCGCGGCCTCATCCATGTTGATGCTCGGGCAGGCCGAGGGATCGATCTTACAGATGTCCCCGAGGCCTTCACCCTCGCCGCCAGGAGTCTCGCCCTCACCCTCGCCGGTGCCGGCAGCCTCGCCCTCGGCGGGCGCTTCAGCAGGCTTCTCGGCTCCCTCGTCGTCGAGGTTGATCTCCTTCGGTTGATCCTTCTTCGGTTGCGCTGCCGCCGTCAACGGCATGGCCAGCAGCGCAGCCGCCACGAGGAGCCCCACGCGAACCTGGTTCATCGCCATCCCTTCCGCAGTCCGTGCGACGTGAGCATCGATCGGTCCGGTCCGTCCGTACAAGTCTAACTGCGCGACTTCATTCAAAAAAACGGTCTACCGACAAGCGGGACGGACTATATCACGCGTAAAATCTGGGAATCAACAACCAAATCGGTTTCTCTTCCCGAGATCGGATCGGGCAGGACCGTCCCGGCTGCCAGCGCAGCGACACGATCCACGCCCATCCAACCACGAGACGCTCGCGAACGAGCAAGAAAATCAAACAATATCCGCAATTTTTGCGCCGTCCGTCCGAAACGTGCACGACGTGGCCCCGTCTCCGATCCCGGTCGGGGCCCCGTCGCGCTTGTTTCGTGCTCGGCGCAGAGGTTCACGCCGCCGCGTCCGTTGACTCGTCGGTCTGACCGAGCAGGGCTTCGACAAACTCGTCTGCGTTGAAGTCACGCAGCTCGTCGGGACGCTCGCCGATGCCGATGTAGCGCACCGGCAGCGCATGCTCCGCGCAGATGCCGAGCACGACGCCACCCTTCGCCGTGCCATCGAGCTTCGTCAGCACGATGCCCGAGAGCGGCAGCGCCTCCTTGAACATCGCCGCCTGTTGCAGCGCGTTCTGACCGTTCGTCGCATCGAGCACGAGGAGCGTCTCGTGCGGAGCTCCGGGCAGCGCCTTGTCGATCGTGCGCGCGACCTTCTTGAGCTCGTCCATCAGGTTTGTCTTCGTGTGCAAGCGACCCGCCGTGTCGGCGAGCACGACGTCGGCGCCGATCTCCGCGGCCTTCTGGATCGCGTCGTAGATGACCGCGCCCGGGTTCGCTCCATCCTTGCCGCTCACGACTTCGCAGCCGACGCGCTTGCCCCACACGACGAGCTGCTGCACCGCCGCCGCGCGGAACGTGTCGCCCGCAGCGAGCACGACGGTCCTGCCTTCGGCCTTGAGCTTGGTCGCGAGCTTGCCGATCGTCGTCGTCTTGCCCGCGCCGTTGACGCCCACGAACATCACCACCGTGGGACGCGCGGGGAACTTGATGCTGCCGCCGCTGCCACCGAGGAGCTCACGCGCGCGACGACGCAAGGCATCCCAGACCTGCTCGTCCTTGACGAGCTTCTTCTCCTTGATGCCCGTGCGGATCTCTTCGAGCAGCGCCTCGGTCGTCTTCACGCCGACGTCGGAAGTGAGAAGCACCTCCTCGATCTGATCGACGAGCCCAGGATCGACCTCGCTGCGGCCGACGAAGAGCGCCTTCAGGCGACCGAAGAAGCCCTCGCTCTCGCGCGCCTTCGTGAGCCCACGGCGCAGACCTTCGACGTCCTTCTTGCGCGGAGCCGACGGCGCAGGCAGCTCGCGCGCCGCGATCGACACGGGCTTGATCGCAGGAGCCTCTGCAGGCTTCGGCGCGGGCTCGGCGACGGGCGTCGGAGCTTGCACGGACGCGGGCTCGGGCTGCTTGGCCTCGGGCTCCTTCGCGACGGGCGCGGGCTCGGGCTGCTTCTCGACGACGGCCGGCGCAGGCTCGGCAGCCTTCTTCTCCTCCTTCTTGGCCTCCTTGGCCTCTTCGGCCGGCTTGGCCTTTGCCGGAGCAGCCTGCTTCGGCTCCTCCTTCGCGGGTTTCCCCGCGGCCCTGGCCGGCTCTTCACGCTCGGGCGCCTTTTTCTCCGGGAGCTTCTTCGGCTCCGGCGGCGTCTCGAGCTTCTTGGGCGCTTCCGGCTTCCTGATGAACAGGAAGTAAACGGCCAGCGCCACGACCACGAGACCGATGACGATGTAGAGGGGGTCCACGATGTGCGTTCTCCAGCGGTCCGCGAACTGGTTCGCGACTATATGGGACGGTACCCGTACGTCAACGTGTGTGCTCTGCACGCGAGGGCAAAGGGAGCGCACGGGTGGGGGAGGCGGTGGCGGTCCATGTCATCCCGCCGGCTTTCGGCCGCCTCTGGGTTCGTCGTTGAGGAGCGCCGCTTCGACCCCCTCGTCGACGACGGAGGAGCCGTAGGCAGCTTGCTCGAGGGCTCGCGCCCAGGACTCGATCTCCGCGTTGTTCGCGCGGAAAGCCGCCCGCCGTACGTGTCCGGGGGTCGGCTCGGGTTGCATGTCGAAAGGCGCTCCGGTGCGGCGCGCCCATTTCACGAGCCGCTCGAGCAGCGTGCGGCGGCGGGTGATCAGGGCGACGCGGAGCACCCCCGGCGGAGGGAGCGCCTGCTCGTACCTGCTGTGCTCGTCCGCTTCGATCACGAGGCGCGCATCGCTGCGATAGGGCACATCCAGCACGAAGGTTCCACGTTCGTCGGCGGTCGCGCGCGCGATGACACCATCGCCTTGGAACGCGGGCGCCACCACGGCGAGCCGCGCGCCGGCGATCGGGATTCCATCGTGCGCGTCGAGCACTGAGCCACGATAACCACCCTGTCCCGTCGACGCTCGTACGACTTCGACGCCGGCGCGTCCCGAGGGCACGGGATGCGCTTCGTCGTCCTCGTCCTTCTTCGGTGGCATCGGCGCGCGCCGCCAGCCGAAGACGATCCACGCCGTCACTGCGAGCACCACGATCGCGATCACGAGCTGCCGCGCGATGCCTGGCCCCTTGACGTTCACGTCGACCTGGAGGTTCGCCCCCGACTTGTAGAAAGGCGCGGCGGGCACGTACCGCAGCGTCAACGGCACGACGCCGGCACGCTCGAGCGCGAACGAAGCGATGACGTGCGCCTTGCCGCCCTGCACCGCGCCCGCGCCCACGCTCTCGCTCCCTCGCAGCGCCTCGACCACGCCGCCCGTCACCGGGCCTCGCGACGTCGTGACATCCACGTCGATCCCGACGCCGTCCTCCGGATCTGCCGCGTCGACGGGGTGCGCGAGCGCGAGCCGCACCTCGGCGCGCCTCACGATCGGCTGCGTCGTCGTCGCCTTCGCGAGCGTCGTCGTGCCTTCGAAGCGCAGGCGCAGCTCGCCCGATCCGGGACCGGGGAACGACGCGCTCGGGATCTCGAAGCGCACGCGTCCATCGCCGCCCGTCTGCCCCTCAGCGATGCGCTCGCCGCGTTCGTCCTCGAGCTTGATCGCGAGCCCCTCACGCCGCGTGGTGGTGGAGCGGGACGACCCGGTGCGATCGACGCGCAGCGATCCCGTGAGCAGTACGTTCTCGCGATCGAGATCGATCACGTCGGGCGCAGGTTCGAAGCGGAGGATCGTGCGCGCGAGCGGCGCGTCGGCTGCGTCGAGGCGGACCACGCTCTCGGCTGGATCGCGCAGCTCGTCGCCTTCGAAGCGGAGCTTGATCGACGCTTGTCCGATCGGCGCGCCGGCGCGCACGCAGAACGCTCCCCGATCGTCGGTCTGCACCTCGTAGGCGTCCGTGCCGATCAGGCGAACGGACCGTCGCGACCTTCGTGCCGTCGCGTCACACGTCGAGGGCGTCGGTAGGTTGACGGCCGAGCCGCCGTCTGCGATCGCGCGGAGCGTGATCGTCGCGCCGGCCACGGCGGCGCCTGCGTCGTCGAGCAGCTCGCCTCGGACGATCGTGCCGGACGGTTCGACCGTCGCGGCTGCGCTGATCTGCGCGCCGCCTCGCACCTGGATGCGAATCACGCCCCCGGATCCTCGGGTCTGCGCGATCGCGGACGCGGAGAGGAGCAGGAACAGCAAGGAGACGAGCGCGCACAGCGGGCGCGACGAGGCTCTCGCCTTGGCACCTCGGCTGCGGGACATCCCCTTCCTATATGCGGGATCGCCCCGCGCGACCAGCGCTTCCGCCGATGTCATGGTCAGGCCGCGCGTTGAAGCGAGCTCGGTCGAGGCACGTCCAAGCCTCCACGGTTCCTCCGCGCGTGACAGACGCGGCGGATCTCGAATGGTCGAGGTCGCTCCTTGGGTGGAGCGACCGAGTCGTGCCGCTCTGCGTCGAGGTACGGGTGAGGTGCAGGATGAAGAAGACGGGTGATCGCGTGCTCGAGAACTCCACGACCTCCGATTCGACGCCAGCTTTCTCCATTCGCCGGGGCGCATCGTGTATCTTCGGAGCTCGAATGCGAAAGAGCGTCCCCGTCGTCGCGGCCCTCTCGTTGTTCGTCCTGACCCCCGAGGTCGTGCGAGCGGATCCTCGTACCGGCTATCTCGTCCAGCAGCTCAAGACGAGTGAAGATTTTCGTGTGCGAACGCAGGCTGCGCTCGCGCTCGGCGCGTCGGGGGACGACGCCGCCGTCAAGCCTCTCTGCGACGCACTCGCGGACAGCAACGACTCGGTGAAGGTCGCCGCGGCGGCCGCGCTCGGCAAGCTCGGCAAGCCCGCGGGCCTGCCGTGTCTGCAATCTGCGATCAAGAACGAGAAGGTCGCCTCCGCGAAGACGCAGATGCAGAAATCGATCGACACGCTGAAGAGCGGCGGCGTGGCCGCGCCTCCGCCTCCCGGCCCCGACACGAAGTACTACGTGGCGATCGAGATCTCGAACAAGACGAAGCGACCCGCGGCCGAGATCGAGACGATCGTGCGCTCGGCGATGCAGACGAAGATCCTCGCCAAGTCCGGGTATGCCGTCGCGCCCAAGGGCGAGACGGCGGCACAAGGCGGCAAGGTCGTCAACGGCAAAAAGTTGAAGGGCTTTTATCTCATCGCCAGCGTCGAGCCGCCGGTGTACGAGAATGGAAACCTCACGCAGATCGTGCGCGTGAGCATGTGGACGTACCCGGGCAAGGCGCTTCAGGGCGAGTTCTCGCCGAAGCTCACGCAATCCGACACGCCCAAGACCGACGTGCAGAGCGAAAACGTGCTCATGAAGATGTGCGTGGAGAACGCCATCGACAGCTTCGCGAAGATCGTCGCGTCGCTGTGATATCGCAGCGAGAGGGGAGCGGATCCGGCGCGGCGCGACCCCTCGGGCAAACACCACGCGCCGTGCCAAGAGACGCGCAAGGTCCCCGATGAGCGAGGCTTCTGTCACCCCGCCCGCCGCCACGAGCGGCCGCCAGCAGCGCCGCATTCGCAACTTCCTCCTCGACAAGCGCTTCCAGCTCAAATACGCGGGCTTTCTCGCGGCGATCGCGCTCGTCGTCTCCCTCCTCCTCGGCGCGGTCCTGTGGTGGACGAGCAACAAGCTGATCGATCAGAGCCGCCAGGCCGTCGTGCAGCAAAAGGCGCTCGTCACGCAGGGGCAGGAGACGGTGAAGCGCGGGCAGCTCGCGCTCGCCGAGCGGAAGAAGAACGACGAGCTCGTCAAGATGAACATCGCGAAGGCGTACGAAGATGCGCCCGAGCTCGCGAAGCAGTTCGGCAAGGACGCGGAGAACGACGCGGCGAAGCTCAAGGAAGAGCAAGCGAGCCTCGAAAAGGACGCGGACTCCCTGAAGCAGCGAGCCGCCGAACTCGAACGTCAAGCGGCCGCGGTGGAGGAGCAGCAGCGCAATTTGATCCTCGGCCTCGTGCTCGCGCTCGGCTTCCTCGTCGCGTGCATCTGGGTCGCGGGGATCGTCGTCACGCACAAGGTCGCGGGGCCCGTGTTCAAGATGAAGCGCATGTTCGGTCGCGTCGGCGAAGGCCACCTCGCTCTGCGCGAGCGCCTGCGCAAAGGCGACGAGATGCAGGACTTCTTCGAGTCGTTCGAGCAGATGCTCGGAAACCTCCGCGAGCAGAAGACGCGCGAGATCGCGCAGATCGACGCCGCGATCGCGCGCATGGAAGCGGATGCTTCGAGTGACGGCGTGGCGATGTTGAAGAAGCTGCGCACCGAGATGCAGGCCCAGATCGACGGCTGACGTCTCCACGATTGCGCGTCGACGTGATCGCGCGGATCACGCGACGCCGCACTTCATACACTCCGATCAGAACGCTGCTTTGATGTGCTCGACGAGCGGATCGCCGTCGGGCGTGAACGTGACGGCGACCGCGTCGAAGCGCATGCGCTCGATCGTCTCGTCTCGGACAAACCTCGACGTCCAGAGCTGTTGTCCCGCAGCGCGAAGGCGCGCGCGCTTTCGTGCGTCGATGCTGTCGAGCGCGCGCTGGTAGCTGCGTGAACCACGCGTGCGCACCTCGACGATCATGATCACGACGCCGTCGCGGACGAGCAGATCGATCTCGGCGCGCCCCACGCGCACGTTGCGGCCGAGGATCGTGCATCCCATGCGGACGAAGTGATCCGCGGCCGCGTCTTCGGCGCGCGCGCCTACGCGATGACGCGCGTCGCGCGGCCGAAGGACTCGGACGTCAGGGGAAGGGGAGGCTGTGGAGGGAACGAGCGGACGACGAGGAGGACGCGTCACGGGCGTGCGCGTCGCGGCTCGTTTCAGCTATCGGTCGTGAAGCCGACGCCCTTGCACTGGGTCGCGTTGTAGTGACCCTTGACCGTGCCGCAGGTGCCTTCGGTGACGAACTTCGTGTCCTGCTTGATGCAGTACTTGCCCGTGAGCAGCGGGTCGCCGAGACCCACGTTCGGGCGGATCTGCTCGCACGAGTAGCCGGTGGGGCACTCGCAGAAGTTGAAGTTCGGATCCGGCGGCTCGCCATCGGCGACGCCGCATCGGCACGAGCAGTACACGGCTTGCGCCGCGTCACGCTGCGAGTCGGCCGCGCACTGACCGCAGACCTCGGCCTCGATCACCGTGTCGGTGCCGGGGATGCAGCAGGCCTTGTTCGCGTCGTCCGCCGTCGAGGTGGACGTCTGGCAGCCGTTCGTGGCAACGCCGCCAGCTGCGGGCTTCGTCTGCCCATAAGGGCAGCTCACGCGGCCCTGGAAGTGGTTCACGAGGCAGATACGGGTCTGGCACTGGAAGGAGCGCGACTCGATGTTCTCCTCGGTCACTTTGAAGCCGGCGAAGTCGGTTTTGTACTCGTCTTCGGGGATGCAGGGGTCCCCGACGCCGCCGCTCTGACAGGCGACCGGGAGGCCGCCCAGGGCGAGTACGCTGATCAGACCAAGCATGCCGGACAGGATCGAACGGGTCATCAGATCGTGCTCCTTGGGCCGGGGCGCCCCTGCTCCATGCGGGGCGCGCGAGCGCGACGCGCCGCCCGCGCGTCCGCATCGAGAACTCGGCGAACGACGCCAGCAGCGAGGACGCTAATCGAAGGGGCGACGGACCGTCAACCTCTCGATGCACAACCCGACGGACTACCGCCGGTTTTCGTCCATGGGGGGGTGTCGGTCCGGGCCTGGCCGGTGATCGACCCGGGATCCCGACGGGTCCTTGGCGCGCCCCAAGGCACTCCCTGGAGAGGTGTCGGAAGCGGCACCTGGACCGCGCAGCGCTAGGAAACCGCCGCTTGACAAGCCAACCGTCATAATTTTACCATCCGCGGCCAGACGCAAGTATCCGCTGATTCTCATTGAAGTTTTTGGTCATCGCTCCCGGTCACGGAACGCCGGGAGCCGCGACTGCGAAGGGCCCCGTCCACTGCGGATCCAGCCGCTCGACGAACGGTATTTGGGCCGGTTCGGGTCGCCTTCATCGACCTCAACCTCCGAACGACGAGGAACGACGAATGCGGAAAGGGCTGGCTACTCTCTGTCTTCTTGCATCTGCCATGCTCGCAGCGCCGACGGCTTTTGCCCAGCAGGGCAAGGCTCCGGCGGCGCCTGCAGCGAAGGCTGGCGACGCCAAGAAGAACGACAAGAAGGCCGCTCCGAAGGAGATCGAGCTCGAGGACGAGGCCGATGGCCCCGTGACCGCGGGCCAGATGACCGAGGAAGCGGCGCAAGCAAAGCGGCTGTTCGACGCGGAGCGATGGAGCGAATCAGCGCTGCTCCTGAAGCGCGTCGTCGACGGCGAGACGGGTGACGACGAGGGCAACAAGCAGATCGCGCAGTATCACCTCGCGATCGCGCTTTATCGCCTGCAGTTTTACCAGGCGAGCTACGCGATCTTCTCCGAGATCGCGGACAAGACGAATCACCTCAAGTTCAACGAGACGCTGCTCTGGTTGTCGAAGCTCGCCACGCAACTCCCCGAGCCTGCCGACATCATCGAGCGCGTCGGCAAGTACAAGAGCGAGCAGGTCGCGCGGTTCAACAACCCGCAGCAGCGTGATCTCTACTGGCAGCTCAACTACCTGCTCGGCCGGTACAAGTACCGCAACCGCAACTACGAGGAGGCCATCGGCCTCTTCGAGAAGGTCGACGCGAAGAGCAAGTACTACGTTCAGGCCCAGTTCTTCACGGGCATCTCGAACGTGCAGCTCCGCAAGTCGGTGCCCGCGGTGAAGTCGTTCCAGCAGATCGTGCGGGCGCTCGACGAGGGCGTGGAGGGCGTCGAGGACGAGAGCCGCATGCGCGATCTCGCGTTCCTCTCGATGGCGCGCACGTACTACTCGGCGTCGATCCGCCTCGACGACAACAGCGTCCCGAGGGTCGACGGCAACAAGCTCAGCGCGGCCGTCAAGTACTGGAACCGCGTCGACGTGGGCAGCGAGTACTGGCTCGACGCGCTCTTCGAGCAGTCGTGGGCGTACTTCATGGCCGGCGATTACCCGCACGCGCTCGGCAACATCCACACGATCGAGTCGCCGTACTTCCCGAACGCCTTCTATCCGGAGGCGGACATCCTCAAGGCAGTCATCTCGTTCACGATCTGCCAGTACCAGGATGCGACGACGATCGTGGCGCGCATGCGCAAGCGCTACGAGCCGATCAAGAAGGAGCTCGAGGCGATCCTCAATCGGTTCAAGGGCGAGGACGCGGAGACGAAGTTCTTCGACTTCTTGAAGGACGTGCGCGCGGGCAAGGCGGCGCTCTCGCCGACGGTCAAGCCGATCGTCGAGAACGCGCTCTCGGATCGCCAGCTCCTCCGCAACCTCGAGTACGTGCGCGTGCTCGACGAGGAGGACGCTCGGTACAAGAAGGCGCCGGCTGCGTTCCGCAACTCGCCCGTCGGTGGCGACGTGACGGACGCGCTTTCGCTCGCTCGTGATCTCGCGGTGCGCAACGCCGGCACCCTCGCGCGGGAGCGCTACCAGCGTTACCTCGACGAGCTCAACGAGCACCTCCGCGATGCCTCGAAGATCCTCATCGACATCACGGCTGCCGAGCGAAACAAGCTCGATCAAGAGGTCGTGAGCGGCCAGCTCACGAAGGAAGAAGCGCTCGTGTTCGGCGTCGTCAAGCCGGACGACGAGCACGTTCTGTGGCCGTTCAACGGCGAGTACTGGCGCGACGAGCTCGGTTTCTACCGGCAGGTCGTCACGTCGAAGTGCGGCAAGTAGCGGGAGGCCCGAGGGGGCGGCGACGAGTTGCGCCGCCCCGGGGGGATTGCGGCAAAGCCGCCTCCGGGTTGCGAGTTATCAGTTGAGGAGATGACGACGATGAAGCAGTCCAACGTGAGTGCGCTGCGGAGGCTCCGTCTCGTGACGGGCGCAGCAGCACTTTTCACCGCCGCCGTCGCGACGGGCCCGGCGTCGGCCGCCGATGAATGCATCACGCAGCAAGCCAAGGACTCGCTGGCGCAGTGCCCCGGCGGGTCGCTCAAGCAGAGCGCTGGCAAGAAGCCGGCGATGAGCTTCAAGTCGGCGCCGCAGGGCGTTCAGCTGAAGAAGCGGGACGACCAGCTCAAGCCGACGAATCCGACGGCGTCGATGAACGCCGCGCAGCGCGACGAGCGTCGCAACCGGCTGGCGGCGCGCTCGCGCCAGCTGCTCATCACCGAGATCCAGGGCCTCGAGAGCCTCTTCTCGAACACCCCGAAAAACGCGCCCGATCGCCCGAAGCTGATGCGGCGTCTGGCCGAGGGGTACGTCGAGCTCGAGTCGGCCGCGTTCCGCGACAAGACCGAGCAGAGCATCAACGCCGACGAGGCGAAGCGCAAGAACCCCAAGGCGGAGAAGGGGTTCCGTGACGAGGCGGCGAAGGCCGACAAGATCCTCGTCGCCGCGCGGCAGCAGGCGATCAAGTACTACACGCTGCTGAAGAACGGCTACCCGAAGTGGTGCCAGAGCTCGAACGCGCAGGATCCGACGAAGAGCACGGGCTGCACGGACGAGGTGCTCTACTACCTCGCGTACGAGTACGAGCAGGCCAACCAGCTCGATCAAGCGCGCAAGGTCTACTTCGAGCTGATCCAGAACTGGCCGCAGTCGAAGTTCATCCCGAACGCGTACCTCGCGTTCGGCGAGCTCTTCTTCAACGAGGCGCAGGGCGATCCCTCCAAGTGGCAGCTCGCGGAGCAGTCGTACCAGGAGGTCACGAAGTACCCGGCACCGGACAACAAGGTCTGGGGCTACGCGCACTACAAGCTCGGCTACGTGTACTGGAACCAGGGTGAGTTCCCGAAGGCGCTCTCCGAGTTCAAGAAGACCATCGAGTACGGCATGCAGTACCAGCAGCTGCCGAACGCGAAGGAACTCGCGAACTCCGCGCGGCGCGACATCATCCCGGTGTACGCGCTCGCGGCTGCGCCGAAGGCCGCGCACGACTTCTTCAAGCCGCTCTCGGGCGACACGGGCGTCAACAACGAGAAGACGCTCAAGATGCTCGACGATCTCGGCCAGAACTACCTCGACACCGGCCACTACAAGGAAGGCATCGAGCTCTACAAGGACCTCATGGTCCGCGATCGTGGCCCGAAGTTCTGCAAGTACCAGGGCCACATCACCGAGGCCACGCTCGCCATGAAGTCCGGTAACAAGGACTCGATCAAGGCCGAGCTCGATCAGATGCTCGAGGTGCACAACAAGTTCGTCGCCGAGGGGCACCCCGATGACATGAAGCTCAAGTGCTCGAACTCGACCGCGGGTCTTCTCACGGAGACCGCGATGGCGTGGCACCTCGAGGCCGTCGGCTCGGGTGGCGTGCGCGGCACGGGCGACAAGAAGACGATGACGCTCGCGACGCTGCTCTACGAGCGCGTCGTGCAGAACTTCAAGCAGGAGCAGTTCGCGCGCTTCGAGTTCCCGCGCATCGTCAAGGAAGACTGGCCGAACATCTTCAAGATCAAGTACGCGATGGCCGACCTCGCGTACTTCAACAAGGACTGGGCCAAGTGCGGCCCGGCCTTCGACTCGGTCGTCGCGGAGGATCCGAGCGGCCCGCTCGCGCCCGAGGCCGCGTTCGCTGCGGTGCTCTGCTACCAGAACATCTATACCGAGACGCACAAGGACGGCTCGGACAAGAAGGGCACCGGCCAACTCCCGAGCGCTGCGGACGGTGGCAAGAAGGGCGACAAGAAGTCCGAGAAGGCCAAGTACGCCCCGAAGGATTTCACCGACAACCAGAAGGGCATGCTGACCGCGTTCAACCGGTACATCTGCTACATCAAGCCGCCGGAGAACGACAAGGAAGCCCAGGAGAACTACGTCGAGGTCAAGTACGCGCGCGCCCGCACGTACTTCGAGGCGCAGCACTGGGAGGAGGCGGCGTTCGCGTTCCGCGACGTCGCGGTGAACCACTCCGACAAGGACGTGGGCATCTACGCGACGCAGCTCTACCTCGAGTCGCTCAACATCCTCGGCTCGAACTCCGAGCCGGCGCGGCCGTCCTGCTACGACAACATGGCAGAGGACGTGCCCAAGTTCATCGACCTGTACTGCAAGGGCGGCAAGGAGAAGGAGAACGCCGAGCAGTGCGGGATCCTCACGCGCATCCAGCGTGACATCGAGCGTCTGCGCGCGCAGAAGCTCATCGAGTCGGCGGACGCTGGTGGCCAGGGCGTCGACACGATCAAGATGTATGAGCGCGGCGCCCAGGCCTACATGGACCTGTGGAAGAAGTACGGCGAGGCGGCGTGCGAGAAGAAGGAAGCCTCCTGCGAGAAGAGCGAGGAGATCCTCTACAACGCGGCCCGCGCGTTCCAGGCTGCGCGCCTCATCGCGAAATCGATCACGGCGCGTCAGATCCTTTTGAACCCGAAGTACAACCTCGACAAGACCGAGCTCGCCAGGAAGTCGATCTACGAGATCGGCGGTAACTACCAGGCGATCGCGGTCTACGACGAGGCGGCGAACTGGTACGAGCGTTTCTCGCGCGAGAACCCGAAGATGGACAAGGCGGCCGAGGCGCTTCAGGACGCCGTCGTGCTCCGTCTCGGTCTTGGTCAAGAGGATCAGGCGATCAAGGACGCCGACCTCTTCAACAAGAACTACGGGTCGCAGAAGCCGACCGAGGCCGCGAAGATCGCGTTCGCCATCGGCTCTCACTACATCGACAAGGAAGACTGGGACGGCGCGCGGCGGCGGCTCAGCTCCGCGATGGGCCAGATCGATCGCAACGCGACGTTCGACGTGCAGATCCAGGCGCACGCGTTGCTCGCGCGGGTCTTCACGAAGATCAACAACCCCTCGAGCGCGGCGCCCGAGTACAACAAGGTCCGCGGTTACTGGAAGGATCCGCAGGCCGCGCTCAAGAAGCTCGACGCCATCGGCGGGAGCGAGGAAGAGAAGATTCGCCGTCTCGGCAAGTCGCTGACGGCCGTCGGCGAGGCGCTCTTCTTCTTCGCGGAGCTGAAGAGGAAGGAAGTCGATAAGATCCGGTTCCCCGAATACAAGGGCTCCGGCCAGCGTGACGATGTGATGAAGCACATCAACACGAAGGTCATGGACTGGATCAAGAAGAAGCGGCCGGCCATCGAGGAAGCCTCGAACGAGTACGTCAAGATCGTCAACCTCGAGCCGCTGCCTCCGCCTCGCTGGGTCATCGCCGCCGGTTCGCGCGTCGGTACGATGTGGAGCAAGTTCGTCGCCGAGTTCCGCGCCGCGCCCATCCCGAAGGAGTGGAAGGGCAACGGAATGGTGCCGGGTACGGACCTCAGCTACGCCGAGCTCCGCGGTGAGTACTACGCGAAGCTCGACGAGGCGAGCGAGCCGCAGAAGCAGTCCGCCAAGGCCGCGTTCAAGAAGTGCCTCGACTACTCGGTCAAGTATCAGTTCTTCGATGAGTACTCGCGTGCCTGCGAGGTGTGGCTGTCGAAGAACTACGGCGCCGAGTACCACCTCATCGACGAGTTCCGTGGTTCGCCGTCGCGGGTGAACTCGGGCCTCAGCGATCGCGCGCAGCCCGTGAACCTCGATGGTACGGCGTTCGCGCCGCCGAGCGACACGCCGCCGCCCGCCGAGAACAAGCCCGCGGCGCCGGCGACGGGTGACAAGCCCGCCGAGACGAAGCCGGGCACGTCACCCGAGAAGGCCGCCATCGAGGGCGCCACCACCAAGAAGAACTAAGGGAGCGAGCCATGAAGAGATTTTCAATTCTTGTGGCGACGGCTGCCCTCTCCGCCGCAGTTGGTTGCGGCGGCGGGGGAGGGGGAACGGGCGGCAAGCCCGCGGTGGATCCCAAGACCGGCGCGGCGATCGTCGACAGCAAGGGCAACGCGGTCTCCGTGGCCGCGGCGAACAAGTACAAGGACGGTCTCGAGGCCTTCACGAAGCACGACAAGGCCCGTGACTGGACCGAGGCCACTTGCCAGCAGACGGCGGAGATCTTCCTCGATGCCGCCGACGAGCAGAGCGGCAAGACGCTGGTCGAGGCGATCTACAACGCGGGCGTCTCGTATCAGCGCTGCAAGCAGGACGCGAAAGCGAAGGAGAATTTCAAGAAGGCGCTCGACGCGGATCCGAAGTTCCACCGCGCGCGGGTGCAGCTTGCGATCTACTCGTTCGCCGAGTCGCAGGAGAAGGCCATCGATCAGACGATCAATGAGCTTTATCAGGCGGCCGTCGTCGACGCGCGGTTCCAGAACGTCGAGGGCCTCGTTCAGCTCGGCATGTTGCACATGAAGCGCAACAACACGCAGGCGGACAAGGATGGTCGCACGGACCTGCAGAACGCGAAGCGCTACGCGCAGAGCGCGCTGGCCGTCGATGACGGGTATCTGCCGGCGTTCAATCTGCTCGCGCTGATCTACATGGAATCGGCGAAGGTGAAGGCGGGTCGTTCCTCCAAGAAGGGCGTCGCGACGAACGTCAGCAAGGAGAAGAAGATCGACACGCAGGCGCTGGATCTCGCGGCTCTGGTCTGCTCGCAGGCCATCCGCAAGAACCCGAACTACGCGCCGATCCACAACACGGCCGGCATGATCCAGGTCGAGCTCAGCAACCTGAACGGCGCGGTCAGCGCCTTCAATACGGCGCGTAAGCTCGACCCGACCTTCTACGAGGCGCAGATGAACTTCGCCGCCGTGAACCTGAGCTTCCGCGGGTTCGCGCAGGCGGAGGAGGCGTATCGCGCCGCGCTGAAGATGCGGCCGAACGACTACGACGCGCACCTCGGGCTCGCGCTCGCGCTTCGTGGTCAGATCGACGATACGAACTTCGACAAGATGGTCGCGGCGGCCGCGGCCGAGCTTGCGGAGGCGAAGAAGCTCGCTCCGGAGCGCGCGGAGACGTACTACAACGACGCGATCCTCACGCAGGAGTACAAGGCGAAGTCGGGCGGCAAGGACGCCGAGCCGATGCTCCTCGCGGCGAAGCAGCTCTTCGGCGAGTTCATCGCCAAGGCTGGGAGCGCGCCGGAGTATGCGGATGCGGTGAAGCGCTCGAAGGAGCGCATGGAAGAGATCCAGCAGATCATCGACTTCAACAAGCAGACCGAGGCGGAGCGCAAGGCGGCCGAGGCGGAGGCGAAGAACCGCGCCGCCGAGGCAGAGGCCAAGGGCACCGAGGAGGGCGGCGAGGCGAAGCCGCCCGAGGGTGGTACGCCGCCTCAGTGAGGGAGAGGCCCGCGGTGCCCGAGACGGCGCCGCGGGCTTTTTTTTGATCCTCCGGGAACCTTGGGTCATGCGGGGTGTCTTTTCGGGCCAGGACGAGAGAGTCTCGAACGAAACCTGGCTCGGATCCCGTTGACCACGTCCCTTCGGGGACGGTACGATGTGACTGAAAATACGGCGAAGACTTGCGAGGAGGCTTGAAGATGAAGAGGTCAACGCGTTTGGGTGCTGCGCTGGTCGCTGGTGTCGGCGTTCTTCTCGTGACGTCGTTCGCGTTTGCCCAGGGCAAGGCTGGCGGCGGTGGGAAGAAGGACGAGGGGTACGGCTACGAGTTCACCGACGATCCCCTCAACGCCGGTGGCTTCGGTCCGAACGACGCGACGATCCGCGTTCGTCCCGGTCCGGTTCGGACGACCCTGATCCGTCCGCGCACGTCGTTCGTGCCGGAGATGCTGAAGTCGGTCGAGAATCTCTGAGAAGGCTCGGGGGCTCGTGGGGGGGCTCGAGCTGCGGTTTCGAGCGGTCGCGGGAGCGCGATCGCGGGGCCGCAGCGATGAATCCAAGGACCCTATCGCCTTTCTGGGAAGGCGCGCGGGCCCCTGAGTAATATTCGATGCCCCGAACCCGGGGTTTCTGGTCGCCTCGGGCGACGGCGGGACGCAAAAGGCAGGGAAGGCTGGCTCACGATGGAAGGCAAGCAGAAGGTCGCGCTCACGTTCGCGCTCTACCAGAATGAAGCGCTCGTGCGTCGAGAGACGGTGACGCAGGACATCGTCAAGGTTGGAAAGGACCCGAAGAGCCATCTGCGCGTCGACGACGAGCTGGCCTCGCGCATGCACGCCGTCATCGAGGTGGCGTCGCCCGAGGACATCACGCTGATCGACCTCGGCAACGAGCCGGGGACGCTCGTGAACGGCGCCCGGGTCAACAAGGTCAAGATCAAGGCGAACGATCAGCTCCAGATCGGCGGCACGAAGATCGTGCTCGAGAAGGCCGAGCCGGTGGCGGTCGCGGGTGGCGCGGCGAAGGCGCCCGGTAATCCGTTTGCCGCGGCTCCGGCGGCAAACCCGTTCGGCGCGGCTCCGGCGGCAAACCCGTTCGCGGCGGCCGGCGGCAACCCGTTCGCGGGCGCTCCCGCGGCGGCACCGAGCCCGTTCGGCGGCGGCGGCGGCGACCCGTTCGGCATGAACAACCCCTTCGCGCAGCCGAAGCCGCCTTCGCACGATGATGTGCCGCACGATGCGCCCGAGGGCTCGTACACGTACCAGCTCGTCAAGAGCGGCCCCGACGTCCCGAACGAAGAAGTCGAGACGCCCTCCGCGTCCGTCGAAGTGATGATCATGTGGGATCAGATGATCCTGCACGTCTCGCACCTGACGCCGCCGCGCTCGTTCTACGTGGGCGAGGAGGAGAGCAAGAACTTCAAGTGCGATTACTTCGTGCCCCAAGAGAAGATCGGCACGACGCGCGCGCCGGTGGTGCTCGCGGACAAGGGCGGGTCGGTTTCGGTGGTGCTCCTGCCCCGCGCGAAGGGCACGATCGAACTCGCGGGCCAGCCGAAGATGACCGTGCAGCAGGCGATCGACAGCGGCAAGACGCAGCCCTGCTCGGAGCTCTCGGGCGCGTTCCAGGTCTCGCTGCCGCCGGGCTCGAAGGCGCGCATCGAGGTGGACGGCCTGATCTTCCAGGTGTCGACGGTGAACGCGGGCCGCGTGGTCGCGGGGCACGTGCAGCTCGATACGACGAACTACCTCTATCACGGCCTCTCGATGGCCGTGCATCTCGGGCTTCTCGCGGCGATGGCGTTCTTCATGCCGCCGCTCGGCGCCACGGACGAGGACGGGGTCTCGGACGATCAAAAGTTCATGATCCAGCAGTTCCTCAACGCGGCCGCCGAAAAGGAGATGGAGGAGAAGGAGACCGAGCAGGTCGCCGACAACGCCGCCGACAACAAGGAAGGCGGCACGGGCACGCGCGCCAAGGGTGAAGAGGGTTCCATGGGTAACCCGAACACCAAGGCGTCGGGCAATCGGTACGGCGTGCAGGGTCCGCAGGACAACGCCGATCCGCACATCGCGCGGCAGGCAGCGCTGCGTGACGCGGCGGAGTTCGGCATGATCGGTCTGCTCAACTCGGGCGCCGGTGGTGATCCGAATGCGCCGACGGCGCCCTGGGGCCGCGACGACTCGCTCGGCAACGACGCGCTGTCGGCCCGCGGCAACATGTGGGGTGACAACATCGGCGACTCGTTCGGCGCGGGCGGCCTCGGTTTGTCCGGTATCGGCGAGGGCGGCGGTGGCCGCGGCGAGGGTATCGGTCTCGGCTCGATCGGCACGATCGGCCACGGCGCGGGCACCGGCACGGGTCAGGGCTTCGGCTCCGGTCACGGCCGATTGTCGGGGTCGCACCGCACGAAGCCGCCGCAGGTGCGCATGGGCGCCACGAGCGTGAGCGGTCGCCTCCCGCCCGAGGTCATCCAGCGTATCGTGCGCCAGAACTTCGGTCGTTTCCGCCTCTGCTACGAGAACGGCCTGCGGAACAACCCGAACCTCCAGGGCCGCGTGGCGGTGCGCTTCGTCATCGGTCGTGACGGCGCGGTGTCGAACGTGGGCAACGGCGGCTCGGACATGCCGGATGGCGGCGTGGTGTCGTGTGTGGTCCGCGCGTTCTACGGTCTGTCCTTCCCGCAGCCGGAAGGCGGCATCGTGACCGTCGTGTACCCGATCATGTTCAGCCCTGGCGGCTGACGTCGGTCTGAATCGGAAGCGTTGCCCCGCGAGTCACGAGCTCGCGGGGCTTCGTGTTTTTGTCGACGAGCATCGGCGCTCGCGGGGGGAGCGTCCGGGCCTCCCGAGTACGCCTGGACGCTTGGCGCTTTGGGAGATGGGCACAATCCAACTGGACTTTCGTCGCGCCATCCGCCTATTCTCGGCGCGCAAGAGAACGTCTCGTCCTGTGCCTGGGCGGCAATTTGGGCTGCAAGTTCGAGGACTTATGTGCGTGCTTCGTGCGGGTGGGGCTGCCGTGGCCCTCTCCACGCGCGGGTGACGCGAGGAGCGGCGGAGCCGGCTCCGAGAGAAAGGTGAGCGAAGCAATGAAGCTTGGCGCAATGGTGATGGCGTCCTGTCTCGTGGTCTCGAGCATGTTGGGGCTCGGGTGCAGCCGGAACCGGCAGGAAGCCGTGATCCTCGCAAACCAGGCGGACAAAGAGGTCGCGCTGAACCCGGAGGGCGCTGCCACGAAGTACGAGCAGGCGACCAAGCTCGATCCCACGAACCATCGGATCTTTTACAAGCTCGCGATGGCCTACAAAAAAAAGGAGGAGTGGGACAAGACCGCGTCGACCTTGAGCCGCGCCACGCAGCTCGCGCCGAAGTTCGCGAACTACTGGTTCGAGCGCGCGTACGCGCTCGAGATGCAGGCGAAGAAGAAGACGATCTCGTACGACGAGGCGAAAGAGCCGTACCAGAAGTGCATCGAGAACGATCCGAACTTCGCTGACTGCTACCACCAGCTCGGCAACGTGTTCCTCTGGACCGACGACGAGCAGAAGGCGCTCGAGAACTACACCAAGGCGGCCGAGCACAATCCGACCGAGATCCGTTACTATACGGCGCTCGCGGATCTCTACATCCGCCTTGGATACACGAAGGAGGCCGAGCAGGTGCTCAAGGAAGCGAAGAACTTCGCGAAGCCCGGCGACAAGACTCTCTTCGGTGTGCACGTGCTGCTCTCGCAGGTTCACCAGGATCGCGGGTCGCTCCCGGAGATGGTGACGGAGCTCGAAGCAGCGAAGGCGGTCGCGGGCAACGAAGGCCCGGAGTCGGTGCAGATTCTCTTCAGCTTGGGCAGCACTTACGCGCAGCTCACGCCGCCGAGGACGCAGGAAGCCGTCCAGATGCTCAAGGGCTTCACCGCCCGGGCATGCAAGGGCGCGAAGGCGGCGAGCTTCAAGACCGAGTGCGAGACCGCGCAGACGCTGGTCACGCGGCTCGGTGGCAACTAGTCGGGGGCGCGGTTCGACGACGTCGTTTGCAAGGCCTTTTGTAGGTCAGGTCAGGGGCCGAGGAATCCATGGATCTTGCGCAGCGTCTGAAGCATCTCGAGTCGGTTCGTGAATGGCAGGGGCTCGCCGAAGAGCTCGAGAAGGGGCTCGCCAGCGAGGCGGATGCCACGGCAAAGGCCGGCTACCACCTGCGTCTGGGGCGGCTCCTCGAGGAGAAGTTCCTCCAGGGCGTCAAGGCACTCAAGCATTTGCAGGACGCCTTCAAGCTGAATTCGACGCTCACCGAGGCACTTCGCCTCGCGCGGCTCGTGTACTGGGACCTGGGCAAGATCAACATGGTCCAGAGGCTCCTCGAGCTCGAGCTGAAGGGGCTCGGGGACGGCCCCGAAGCGACCTCGCTGCTCGTGGAGCTCGGGGACGTGTACTGCGACATCGGCGAGAACGAGAAGGCCGTGTCGACGTACGCGCGCGCTCTCGGCGCGTCCGGGGGCACGAGCGAGGAGGCACGCGCCGGTCTCGCCGACGCGCAGGTCGAGCTGGAAGGCTGGGAGGCGCACGTCGCCGAAATCCTCCAGCGCGCGAACGACGCGTCGAGCGACGCGGCTTCGCGTGCGCGCCTGTTCCTGCGGGCCGCGCGGCTCGCGCGTCGCTTCGCGCCGGCGGAGGTCGATGATCTCCTCGGGAAGGCGTACGAGGCAAACCCGCTCGATCGCCAGGTGTCCGCGCTCTACGAGGGGATCCTCGTGGAGGAGGAGCGCTCGCAGGCGCTCGTCGATGCGCAGCGCCGCGTGCTCGACGCGATGCACGGTCGCACGCGCGCCGAGGCAGCGCTCCGATTCGGCACGCGCTGGGCGACGCGGCATCAGAACCCGGAGGTCGGCGCCAAGCTGCTCGAAGAGGCGCTGGCGCACGATCCCGAGGCCGAGGGCGCGTTCACGTACCTGCGTGATCTTTGGGGCGCCAAGGAAGGCGACTGGGAGCGCGTCGCGACGCTCGCCGAGAAGATCGCGTCGGACGGCGGCAACGGCTCGTCGTTCATGCTCGCGCAGGCCGGCGGGATCATCTGGCAGAAGCTCGGCAACGTGATCCGCGCGCGGCCCTGGTTCGAGAAGCTCTCGCAGGTCGCGCCGCAGCACCCCACGCTGCTCGCGTTCGAGACCCAGATCGGCGAGCGCCTCGGCGCGGCGACGTCCGTTCCCGTGGCTTCGGTGCCCGCGGCTTCGGTGCCCGTCGTGTCCGAGCCCGCGCCGTCTGCAGCTGCGCCCGAGGTCGAGACCGAGGTGTCGACGGAGGTCGTCGAGGAAGAGGTCGCCGTCGACTGGGCGAAGATCGAAGAGCTCAAGGCGAAGGCCCAGAAGCAGGAGCAGGCCAAGCGCTTCAACGAGTACGTCAAGACGCTCGTCGAGCTCGCGGAGGCGGTGCCCGACACAGCGGACAAGATCGCGTACTACCTGCAGGCCGCGGATCTCTACACGGGCAAGTTCTCGAACGCGGCCGAGGCCGTGAAGTGCTTCGAGGCGATCCTCGCCATCGATGGCGAGAACGCGCAGGCGATCGAGTACCTGCAGCAGAGCTACGAGAAGCGCCGCGACTGGGAGAAGCTCATCGGGCTGAACCGGCGCAAGGCGCAGATGATGCCGCCGGGGCCGTCGCGCGCCGAGAAGTTCCTCGAGATCGCGAAGCTCGCCACCGAGCGCGTCAAGAAGCCCGAGGTCTGCGTCGAGCTCTGGGACGAGGTCCTCGCCGACGATCCG
Source organism: Polyangium sp. 15x6 (assembly GCF_029960785.1). GTDB lineage: Bacteria > Myxococcota_A > Polyangia > Polyangiales > Polyangiaceae > Polyangium. The sequence continues at coordinate 148,389 of NZ_JASBQE010000006.1, read as the reverse complement.
GAGAACGTCGAGGCGCTGAACGCGCTGTCGGGTCTCCACGAGCGCTCGAAGGACTGGGACAAACTCGCCGTCGTGCTGCAGAAGCAGGTCGAGATCACGGCCGACTTCAAGGCGAAGGAGGCGCTGCTCGGCAAGCTCGGCGCGCTCTACGGCGAGCGCCTGAACAACGACGACGCTGCGATCGATGCGTGGGAGCAGCTGCTCACGCTGAACCCGAACGAGCGCAAGGCCCAGGAGGCGCTGAAGAAGCTCTACCTGAAGGTCGCTCGCTGGGAGGACCTGCAGCGGTTCTACGAAGAGCAGGGCAAGTGGGACGAGTTCATCCGCGTTCTCGAGTCGCAGGAGGCGAAGGAGACCGAGGACAAGAACAAGATCAGCTTGCTCATGAAGACGGCCCAGCTCTGGCTGGATCAGAAGGGCAAGCCCGATCGGGCGATGAAGGCCTACGAGAAGGTCTGGACGATCGACGCCGGGTACCTGCCGGCGGCCGAGGCCCTGATCCCGCTCTACACGCAGGCCAGCAACGCGAAGGGGCTCGCGGTCGCGATCGAGGTCAAGCTCGCGAACGATCAGGACGCCGACACGAAGCTCGCGCTCTACCGCGAGGTCGCGGGCCTCTACGAGGCGAAGCTGAAGGAGCCGCAGAAGGCGTTCGAGCGGTTCCTGTCCGCGTTCGAGCTCGCGCCCGGCGACGAGCAGTGCGTCGAGGACGTGGAGCGCGTCGCGCGCACGACGGGGAGCTGGGACAGCCTCATCGCGTCGTACGGCAAGACGATCGCGCGCGCGGACGAGGATGCAGATCGTGATCTCGGGATCGCGTTGCGTCTCCGGCTCGGCCGCGTCCTCGTCGACGAGGTCAAGCGCGTGGACGACGCGCTCGCGCAGTTCCGCGCCGTGTACGACACGGACAGCGAGAACGCCGCGGCGATCTCGGCGCTCGAGCGTCTCTATCGCGACACGGGTCGGTTCACGGAGCTCCTCGAGATCTACAAGCGCAAGCTCGAGCTGGCGCAGGACACCGAGGAGACGAAGAGCATCCGCTACGCGATCGCGCAGCTCTACGTGAACGAGATCAAGGAGCCCGCGAGCGCGATCACGACGTACAACGAGGTCCTCCAGGACGATCCGGCCGACGCGCCGGCGCTCGAGGCGCTCGATACGCTCTACCGCGAGCAGGAGCAGTGGGAGAGCTACGTCGACGTTCTCCGTCGGCGCATCGAGTTGAACCTGGGCGACGCGATCACGGTCGACCTCAAGTACCGGCTCGGCTCGACGCTCGAGAAGCTCGGCGACGCGCACGGCGCGCTCGAGAACTACCGGGAGATCCTGGTCCTCGATCCGGCGAACGACGGCGCACGCATCGCGCTCGAGAAGCTGCTCGAGAACGAGGAGCTCCGCGCCGAGGCGGCCGGTATCCTGCAGGAGATCTACGAGACGCGAGGCGACTGGGAGAAGCTCATCCAGTCGCTCGAGATCCTCGCGGGCGCGGAGGCGGACGTCGGGACGCGCGTGAACCTCCTGCGCAAGGTCGCCCGCACGGCGGCCGATCACCTGACGGATCTCGCACGGGCGTTCGAGGCGCAGAGCCGCGCCCTGAAGGACGATCCGTCGAACGGCGAGACGCGCGGCGAGCTCGAGCAGCTCGCGGCGCAGGCCGGCTCGTGGGACAAACTCTTCGCGGTCTTCAGCGAGATCGCGGGGGGCTTGAGCGACGAGCGACTCGCGCGCGAGTACTGGATGCGGCTCGCGGGCATCTCGGAGAAGCTCGGCAAGATCGAGGACGCGGCGAACGGCTACAAGCGCGTGCTCGAGATCGATCCGGCGGACGGCGAGGCGCTTGCCGCGATGGACGCGCTCTATCGCCGCACCGAGCGGTGGCAGGACCTCATCGAGGTCTTCCGCCGTCGGATCGCGCTCGCGCCGGAGTTCACGGATCGCGAGGCGCTCTTCGCGCAGATGGCCGAGGTCTACGAGGAGAAGCTCTCGCAGCCCGGTGACGCGATCGCGGCTTACCAGGAGGTCCTGCGCGAGGATCCGACGAGCCACGTCGCGCTCACGGCCCTCGACGGCCTCTTCTCGCGGCAGAGCATGTGGGAGGACCTCGCGGACAACCTGGAGCAGCAGCTCCGGTACGCCACCGAGGACGAGCAGCAGATCCGACTCATGCTCCGCCTCGCGGCGCTGCGCGAGTCGAAGATGAAGCTGCTCGAGACGGCGATCGAGGGCTACCGGCAGGTCCTCGAGCGCGAGCCCTCGAACGCGGAGGCGCTCGGCGCGCTCGAGCGTCTCGGCAAGTTGGCCGAGCACGAGGTGGCGATCGCCGAGATCCTCGAGCCGCTCTACAGGGCGTCGGGCGATTACATGAAGCTCATCGGCGTGCACGAGGTGCAGGTCCGACGGAGCGACGACGTGAGCCGCAAGGTGGAGCTGCTCCACCAGATCGCGACGCTCTACGAGGACGCCGGCGGTGATCTGAACTCGGCCTTCGACACGTACGCGCGCGCGCTCGGGCACGACCCGGCGCTCGACACGACGCAGCAGGGCCTGGATCGGCTGGCCCGCGCGACGGGAAGGTTCCCCGACTTCGCGCTCGTGCTGGAGAAGCTCGCGGAGCAGCAGCAGGAGCCGGAGCTCGCGAGCCAGCTCTACACGATGAGCGCGCGTGTCTACGAGTCGGACATCGGCGACATCGAGAGCGCGATCAAGCACTACCGCAAGGTGCTCACGATCGACGCGCGGAACCTCGGCGCGGCCGAGGCTCTGGAGAACCTCTTCAGGGCCGCGGATCGTTTCGAGGAGCTGTCGCAGATCCTGCAGCAGAAGGCCGACATCCTCGACGAGCTCGGCGAGAAGAAGGGCGCGCTCTTCCAGGCGGCGTCGATCGAGGAGGAGATCCTCCAGCGGCACGACGCGGCGATCGCGGTGTACGGCAAGATCCTGGAGCTCGATCCAGAGGATCTCGGCGCGATCGATCAGCTCATCAAGCTCTACCTCGGTTTGTCGCGGTGGGCCGACCTGCTCGCGGTCTACACGAAGAAGGTCGATCTCGTCGGCGATCCCGAGGAGAAGAAGAGCATCTACTACCAGATGGGCGCGGTCTACGAGAGCGAGCTCAAGGACGTGCCGGCGTCGATCGACACGTATCAGCGCGTTCTCGAGCTCGATCCGGACGATCAGCAGGCGCTCGGTCGGCTCGACGTGCTCTATCAGCAGGCCCAGAACTGGCACGAGCTGCTCGGCGTGCTCGAGCACCTCTCCCGCATCTCGGCCGATCCGGCGGAGCAGATCAGCTACAACTACCGAATCGCCGAGCTCTACGAGAAGCACCTCGGCGACGTGCAGCGCGCGATCGAGCTGTATCGCGATCTCCTGCAAGTGATGCCCGACCACGAGCCCACGCTGGTGGCCCTCGAAGGCATCAAGAGCAGCGGCGCGACGGCGGCGCTCGAAGCAGCCCTCGTGCTCGAGCCCATCTACGACACGGCGCAGCAGTGGGACAAGCTGATCAGCGTCCTCGAAGTGCAGGTCGCGAAGGCGGATGATCCGTACGCCAAGGTGGAGCTGCTCCACCGCATCGCGCGCCTGCACGAGGAGATGCTCGGCAACCACCAGGCGGCCTTCGACACGTACGCGCGGGCGGTGACGTTCGACATCGCGAACCAGGACTCGCTCGGCAACATCGAGCGGCTCGCGATGTACGTGACGCGGTGGAAGGACGTCGCGGCGCTCTACGATCAGGAGCTCGGCAAGCTCGGTGAGCAGCCGGATCAGTTCGTGGAGCTCGGGCTCCGCCTCGCGGGGATCTTCGAGACGCAGCTCGAGGACGTGGACAGCGCGGTGGCGCGCTACCGGCGCGTGCTCGAGGTCGACGCGGAGAACTGGACGGCGGTCTCCTCGCTCGACCGGCTCTTCACGATGACCGAGCGTTGGACCGATCTCGTGCCCGTGCTCGCGCGCGAGGCCGAGTCGTCGCCGAACCCGGAGGACTCGCTCGAGTTCAAGTACCGGCTCGGCCAGGTCCATCAGCTTCGCCTGAACGATCTGACGGCGGCGATCGGCGTCTACCGCGAGATCCTGAACGCGGCGCCCGATCACACGGCGACGCTGGAGGCCCTCGAAGGGCTCTTCGCGGCGGGCGTGAAGCAGCTCGAGATCGGCGAGATCCTGGAGCCGCTCTACCAGTCGTCCGGTGACTTCGAGAAGCTCGTGGGCGTCCTCGAGGCGCAGCTCACGCACCTCACGGAGCCCGCGGATCGGCTCGCCATGTACTACCGCATGGCGGAGATCCACGAGGAGCGGCTCGTGGCCCTCGACGGCGCGCTCGGCGTGTACGTCCGCGCGCTCAAGGAGTACCCGGCGGACGAGAAGACGCTCGAAGAGGTCGAGCGGCTCGGCGGCTCGACGGACGGCGGCTGGAACACGCTCGGCGACGCGTACGCCGACGTGCTCGGACTGCATTCCGACAAGGCCGTGCAGACGAACATCGGTACGCGGCTCGCGCGCGTGTTCGAGGAGGAGCTGCGCGACATCGAGAAGGCGGAGCAGACGTACCGCTACGTGCTCGGCGTCGATCCGCTCGATCCGAAGGCGCTCGCCGAGCTCGATCGGATCTACACGGGGCTCGAGCAGTACGCCGACCTCGCCGGGATCCTCGAGCAGCGCGTGAAGGTGCCGATGGAGCCTTACGAGCTCATCGAGCTCTACGGCCGCCTCGGCCAGGTGTACGAGGAGCAGCTCGGGCAGGTGGACGACGCGATCCGCGCCTTCCGCCGCCTGTTCGACGAGCTCGACGTGAACAACGAGGCCGCGATCTACGCGCTCGAGCGCCTGTACGGGAGCAAGGGCTCGTGGACCGAGTTGATGGGCGTCTACGAGCGCGAGCTCCAGATCACGGCGAACGAGGGCGACGTGCGCGCGAAGATGGCGCGCCTGCTCTCCGAGCCGGAGATGCTCAACAACATCCCGGCCGCGATCGACATGTGGAAGCAGGTCCTCGACATCAAGGGCGAGGACACGGAGGCGCTCTTCGCGCTCGCGAACCTGTACGAGCGCGAGCAGCGGTGGGCGGAGCTCTGCGAGGTCCTCGAGCGGCAGTTCGACGTCGAGCCGACCGACGAGGCGCGCGTGGCCGTGCTCCTCCGTCGCGCGAAGCTTTACAACGATCAGCTCACGCGCGACGACCTCGCCCTCGACGATTACAACCGCGCCCTCGACATCGAGTACGCGAACGTCGAGGCGCTCTACGCGATCGCGGACATCTGGCGGAAGCGCAACGATCCGAACGAGCTCGTGAGCATCCTCCACCAGACGGTGGATCGCGCGGGTTCGGTGCTGCCGGCCGAGAACGTGGTGGCCCTCTACCGCGAGCTCGGGACGACGTACCAGAACGTGCTCGTCCAGCCGTACGACGCGATCGACGCGTGGCGGAAGCTGCTCGCGGTCGACCCGCGCGACTTCGAGGCCATGGCGGCGCTCGAGAACCTGCTCCGCGCCGAGGAGCGCTGGGTCGAGGTGATCGACGTCAAGATGGGCCGCGCGGCCGCGTACGAGGACGGCGCGGAGAAGATCCGCGAGTACCTCGAGGTCGCCGACATCTGGGAGCACCAGGTCCAGGACAAGGACAAGGGCACGCCGGCGTACGAGAAGGTCCTCGAGATCGAGCCGACGCACGATCGGGCCTACCTCGCGCTCGAGGAGCTGCACGGCGCCGCGCATCGGGCCGAGCCGCTCATCGAGCTGTACCTCGCGCGCCTCGATACGCGCGAGGACACCGACGAGAAGACGGACATCCTCCGCAAGGTCGCGCGCGTGTTCGAGACCGAGCTCGAGGACCGCATGCAGGCGTTCGACGCGCTGCTCACGGCGTTCGAGCTCGACTTCGACAACATGGAGACGGTCCGTTACCTCGAGCGCATGGCGCAGGCGACGAACCGCTGGCCGGAGCTCGTGCAGACGGTGAACGGCTGGCTGCAGGCGCTGAGCCCGGAGAGGGATCCGCTGCGCACGATCCGGCTCTGCCTGCACCTCGCGAAGTGGTACGCGGAGGACCTCGGGCACCCCGAGTACTCGCAGCCGTACTACGGCAAGGTGCTGCAGATCGACCCGAACAACGTCGACGTGCTGCGCCAGATGGCGAACTTCCACAAGAAGGGCGGCCAGTGGCAGCAGCAGGGCCAGATGCTCACGCGGGCCCTCGAGATCGCCGTCAAGGACACCGATCGCAAGGAGATCCTGACGGAGCTCGGCGAGGTGCTCGAGAAGAACGCGGGCGACGTGGAGCAGGGCCTCTCGTTCTACAAGCGCGCGCTCGACGTGGACGCGTACCACCTGCAGGCGCTCGAGGCGCTCGACCGCATCTACACGGATCGCGGCCTGCTCCCCGAGCTCGTCGACGTCCTCACCCGCAAGGGCAAGGCGCAGACGGAAGCCTCGCAGATCGCGGCCACGAAGCTGCGTTGCGCGGGTCTCTACGAGAAGGACCTCGGCCAGATCGAGAAGGCGGGTCAGGTCTACCGCGAGGTGCTCGAGGTGGACACGGCCAACCTGCTCGCGATGCGCGGCCTCGAGCGCGTCTACAACCAGACGCACCAGTGGCCGGATCTCGTGGGCGTCCTCGAGATGCAGCTCGACGTGGTCACGACCGAGCGCGAGCGCATCGACGTGCTGCTCAAGATCGCGAAGATCCAGGAGGAGCAGTTCCTCAAGCCGGATCTCGCGGCCGCGAGGCTCGAGCAGGTCGTGGACATCGATCCGCACCACGAGGCGGCGCTCGATTCGCTGGAGCGTTGCTACCGCCGGCTGCGGCAGTGGCACGATCTCATCAACACCTACGATCGGCACATCAACGCGACGATCGATAGGCAGAAGAAGATCGAGCTCTGGTCGGCGACGGCGAAGGTGTACGCCGAGGAGGTCCAGGACTTCGACCGCGCGATCGACGCGTGGCTGAACATCACGGACCTCGACGACAAGCACATCCCGGCGCTCGAGGCGCTCGCGAAGCTCTACGAGAAGCAGGAGGAAACGTCGCGCGCCATCGACTACATGACGCGCGTCGCCGACCTGACCCCGGACGGCAAGCAGCGCGTCGAGATGTATTACCGGATCGGTAAGCAGCTCGACGAGAAGCAGGGCGATCGGATCGCAGCGCGCGATCGCTTCGAGATGGCGCTCGATCTCGATCCGGCGCACCTGCCGACCCTCGCCGCGCTACGCGTCATCGCGATCGACTCCGCAGATTGGGATACCGCTGCCCGGTACCTCGATCAGGAGCAGATGAACACCGAGGCGCCGCGCCAGCGCGCCAAGCTCCTGGTGGAGCTCGGCAGGCTGCGCGATCACCAGATCGGTGAGCACGATCTCGCGGTGCAAGCGTACGAGCTCGCGCTCCAGAGCGACGGTGACAACGAGGACGCGGCGATGCCGCTGCTCGCGGAGTACGTGAGCAACGAGAAGTGGACGAAGGCGGAGCCCCTCGCAGAGATGCTCGTCCGCAAGTCGGGCAAGCGCGAGAAGCCCGAGCAGCACCGGCTGCAGAACACGTTCGGCAAGGTGCTCGTCGCGGTCGGGAAGAACGAGCAGGCGCTCAAGGCGTATCAGGCGGCCTACGGGATCGACATGACGGATCGAGAGACCATCGAGGGTCTCGCCGACGTGTGCTTCCGACTGGGCGACTGGGCCGGCGCGCTGACGAACTACCAGAAGGTCCTCGGGACGACGGACGAGGCCGAGACCGAAGCGCGGGCGAACGTCTACTACAAGCTTGGTCTCATCAAGCAGAACCAGGGCCAAGCGAAGCAGGCGATCAACAACTTCGAGAAGGCCCTCGGCGTGGAGCCGGCCCATCGGCCGACGCTCGACGCGCTCGTCGCCGTCTACGACGGGCTCAAGGACTGGAAGCAGGTCGCGCACTACAAGCGCCAGATCCTCGACAACCTCATCGACGGCGCCGAACGCTTCAAGCTGCTCGGTGAGATCGCCGATACGTGGGAGAAGGATCAGAACCCGACGAAGGCCGTCGAGGCGCTCGAAGAGGCGATGGATCTGGAGCCCCAGAACCACGTCCTCCTCCACCGGATGCTCACGCTGTACCAGAAGGTCAGCCAGTGGGAGCGCATGGTGGACACGCTCCAGCGCATCGCGGACCTGGAGACGCAGCCCGGTCGCAGGTCGCGCTACTTCTTCACGATGGCGCAGATCTACCGCGACAAGCTCGAGGATCTCCCGCGCGCGGTGGATCTGTTCAACGACGCGCTGGACCTCGATCCGGCCTTCCTCGACGCCTTCGAGCGCATCAACAAGATCCTCACGGCGGGGAGAGACTGGAAGCAGCTCGAGCGCGCCTATCGGAAGATGCTGCACCGCGTGGCAGGCAAGGGGAACATCGACCTCGAGTTCACCCTCTGGCACGCGCTCGGCCTCATCTACCGCGACCGGCTCGAAGACGTGAACGCGGCAGTCGAGACGTTCAAGATCGCCGCGCGCCTGAAGCCGGAGGACGTGCAGGAGCACCAGATCCTGGCGCAGCTCTACACGGGCCTCGGGAACACGGAGGACGCGATCGCCGAGTACCAGTCGCTCGTGAAGATCGACGCGACGAACGCCGACTCCTACCACGAGCTCTATCGGCTCTACGTGGAGCAGAAGGCGTACGATCCGGCGTGGTGCACGGCGGCGGCGCTCGCGTTCATCCGCAAGGCCGACGAGGACGAGCAGCGCTTCTTCGAGGACTACCGTCCGCAGGGGATGTTGCAGGTCAAGAACCGGCTCGACAACGAGCAGTGGCTCCGGAACCTCTTCCACGAGGAAGAGAACCTCTACATCGGCAAGATCTTCGAGATGATCGCCTCCGCGGCGCTCAAGGCGAAGATCGCGACGCTGGAGGCGAAGAAGGAGAAGCCGGTCCTCGATCCGCGGTTCCGTCAGGATCCGGCCACGTCGACCGTCACGTTCGCGCGTACGTTCGGCTGGGCCTCGCAGGTGCTCGGAATCCCGTGCCCGGCGCTGTACGTGCGCAGCGACGTGCCGGGGGCCCTCGTCGCCGTTCCGGCCGAGCCGCCTTCGTCGGTTGCTGGTCAAACGGTCTTGACCGGGTTCTCGCCGCAGGAGCTGACGTTCATCATCGGCAAGCACCTCGCGATGTATCGCGGCGAGCACTACATCAAGACGCTGTTCCCGACGGTCACCGAGCTGACGGTGCTCCTCTTCGCGGCAATCAAGCTCGTCCAGCCGGACGCGCCCTCGCCGCCGGACATCGACAAGCAGGTGCTGGCGACGGCCCAGACGATCCGCCAGTTCATGCAGCCAATGCAGATCGAAGGTCTGCGGATGGTCGTGAAGAAGTTCGTGGCGGACGGCGCGAAGGCGAACCTGAAGCGGTGGTCGCAGTGCGTGGACATCACGGCGAACCGCGCCGGGTACCTGCTCTGCGGCGACCTCGAGATCGCGAAGAAGATCATCGCGGCCGAGCCGCAGCAGCCGGGTGATCTGCCGCCGCAGGAGAAGCTGAAGGAGCTGCTCCTGTTCTCGGTGTCGGATCAATACTTCGCGCTGCGGCAGACGCTGGGCATCGCGATCGGCGGCGAGTAACCCTCACCGCGCGGGCAAAAGCGAGCCGCCCTCCTCGAAAGGGGAGGGCGGTTTCGTTTGTGCGCGGGGCGTTGCCCCGCACCCCAGCAGGGGGCTGTCCGCCCCCTGCACCCCGGACCAGCGCAAGCGCTGGACCCGGGGTCGATGAACTGCGCGATGCGCAGTTCATCGAACAGGCCGCGGCAAGACCACGAGCCGACTCGCCAGCCGAGACAGCAGCGCTACGGCGCCTCGTGGGGACGTTTTCCCTGTCGACAGCGCGCATCGCGCGCTGTCGCCCCGTGTCCAGGGCTTGCCCTGGTCCGGGTCCAGGGGCGGACAGCCCCTGGTCGGGTCCGGGGTGAAACCCCGGCGCCACGCTGCGAAGCACCCTCTACGAGATCACGATTCGGACGGAGGGAGCGCGAGGACCTGCTCGATGGGCTTCGTGACGCAGCCGTAGGCCTCGGCGGCGGCGAGCAGGCCTGCGTTGTGCGGGAGGTTCACGAGGAAGGCGCGCGCGTAGGGCGTGCCTTCGAGGCCCTTCAGACGGCGCTCGAGGTGCGGGACGGCGCGCTCGATCGCGTCGCGGGCGCTCTTCAGATCGCCGATGTCGACGTGGGCGTCGTGTAGCGTCAGGTAGATCGAGGCCTCGTTGAGCAGGCTCGGGGCGCCGGATTCGACGAGGCGTGCGGCCTCGCAGGCGAGCTCGATCGCCTGGTCGGAGTTGCCGAAACGACGCTCCGCCTCGGCCCAGAAGCCGAGGGCGACGGGCAGGACGTCTCGGTTTTGCGACGCGCGGTAGGCCTCGGTCGCCGTCTTGAGCAGCGACCGCGCCCGCGGGATGTTGCCTGCCCCGTCGGTGCGCAGGAGCTCGCAGCCGCGGTAGAAGAGTGTCCCGAGCGTCACGCGGTCCTTGTGGAACCAGGCCACGGTCGCCTCGTCGGCGCTCGCGCGGGGCTCGGCGAGGGCCGTGTCGAGGCGGCTCTCGGGGCCGAACGTCGCGGCCCAGCAGAGCAGGTTCATCTGCGCGTTGCGCACCGTGCCGGGACTGCCGATCGCCGAGGCTTTCGCGAGACCTGCTTCGAGCTGGTGCAGGGCCTCGTGACGCGCGCCGATCGTGGTCAGGGCGAAGCCGACATTCGTGATGAGCATGGCCTCGCGCTCTTGCAGGCCTGCGCTCTTCGCGGCACGGGCTGCGTTGCGCCGGGCGTCGAGCGCAGCGCCGAGCTGACCCTGCGTCTGCCGCACGACCGCGAGAGCTTGCCAGGCGTCGACGGCGGCCCAGTCGATCGAACGACGCTCGGTGAGGTCGAGCAGGACACGCGTCTCGCGCTCGGCGAGATCGAGCTGACCTGCGTAGGCGTAGAGGTTCGCGAGCGACGCCGAGCAGCGCGCTTCTTCCTCGACGACGCCGAGCTTCGCGGCGCGGTCGCGGCACTGGATGAGACGGGCTTCGACATCGAAGCCGGCGCCGAGCACGTAGTCGTATCGGACGCGCGCGCCGAGGGAGCGGATCTCGCTCTCCTCGTCGTAGACGTTCTCGGCCATCGCGTCGATCGCCTCCTTGCGCTCGGAGGACTTCGCGTCGAGGCGGCTGTGGGCCTCGTCGAGCAGCACCGCGCGGCCGAACGCGGTGGGTTTGTCGTTGGCGAACATGAGCGCGCGCTCGGCCATCTTCACGGCCTCGCCGAGCGAGTTCGTGGCGAGGGCGCGGCGCGCGGCGGTCTCCCAGTGGACGGCGGCCTTCTCTTGCTGCGCGCCGAGATCGAAGTGCTGCGCGACGGTGGCGGCGTCCTCGCCCATGTGGGCGAGCCATTCGGCCGCGGCGGCGTGGATCTGCTTGCGGAGCTCCTCGCTCGCCGAGGCGTAGGCGACGTCGCGGACGAGGGCGTGCTTGAAGAGGAACTCGCGCGTCCCGGCGAAACGGCTCGCGCCGTGCTCGACCAAGAGCTCCGCGGCGATGAGCTTTTTCAGAGCGCCGTCCGCGTCCGCGACACCGACGGCGCTGATGCCCGAGTCCCACACGCTCAGACCGAGGACGCTCATGCGGACGACGGCCTCGCGGGTCGCGTCGTCGAGGGCGTCGAGGCTGACCTGGATCGCGGCCTCGATCGTGGCGGCCGTCGTGACGTCCTTGCCTGCGGCGATGACGCGCGCGAGCTCCTCGGCGAAGAGCGGCGAGCCGGCGGCCTGCTCGGCGACGCGGTTCAAGATCGCCTCGTCGGCGTTCTCGCCGATGATCGCGCGGGCGATCTCGCGCGTGGCCTTCTTCGACATTGGGCGCAGATCGATCCGCACGTGATCCCGGCCGACGAAGCGCTGGCCTTGATCGCGCCAGAAGGACGGCCGCATGACCATCATCACGAACAGGGGCAGGTTCGTGGCGCGGCCGAGGAGGTGCTCGATCCACGAGATGCTCTCGGGATCGGACCACTGCGCGTCCTCGAAGAGCAGGACGCAGGGGCCGGCGGAGGCGGCGCCGAGGGCGAGCTCGGTCATCGACAGGTAAAGCGAGTCGCGGGCGCCGCGCGGATCGAGGCCGTCGTCGAAGGGCTGGTTCGCGAGCAGACGCGAGAGCAACGTGCTGTCGCCGCTCCGGAGCTTGCGCACGCGCAGAGCTTGCTCGACCTGCTCGAGGCTCGCGCCTTTCGGCAGGCCGAGCAGGGCACGCAGGGCGTCCGTGGCGACGCCGAGGGCCTGGGCGCGGCCGAAGGACTCGCAACGCACGCGGACGAGCAGCGGGGGCTCGTCGCGCGTCGTGATGCGATTGACGAACTCGCGACCGAGGCGGCTCTTGCCGATGCCGGGCGGGCCCGAGATCGTGACGATGATGGGCGTGCGATCGTCGACGCAGCGCTCGTACTGCGCGAGCGCGTTGATGAGCTCGGCCTCGCGGCCGATGAACTGCTCAGTCTTGCGGCCCTCGGGCTTGGCCCGTGCGCCGACCTTGAAATGGCCGCCCGGCACGGGGTCGAACTGGAAGAAGCCCTTGTCGAGATCCTTCGTGGTGCTGTCGCAGAGCAGGTTCGCCTCGCCCGCCTTCCGGGCGAGGGCGCTCGCGCGATCGACGACGTCGCCCGCGGATTTGACGCGATCGAGCCGCGTGCGGCCCGTCGAGACCCCGACGCACGCGCCGAGCTCGGCGAGCCAGCGGCCGAGGTCGAGGGCGTTCGTGGCCTCGTCGCCGTGCGACTGGCGCATGCCGAGGTGCGCGACGATCGAGTCGGTGCCGAGGGGCAGCGCATCCGCGCCGCGCTCGCGCAGCCGCTCGAGGAGCTGCAGGCGTTGCTCCTTGCGCGAGCCGACCTGGAGCGCGACGAGCGTCGTGACGAGCCGCGTGTTCATGGGCGGCGGCTCGGTCGAGGTGGCGAGCGCGCGCGCGATCTCGGGGACGGACGGATCGCGGCAGAGCGCGTCGAGCTCGAGCGCGACCTCGCGCGACGAGGACGGGCGGTGCTCGCGCTCGGACATGAGCATGCGCGCGACGAGCTCTTCGAGGGCTTCGGGCACGTCGAGGAGCAGCTCGCTCAAGCGAGGCGCGGGGGTCGTGGCGAGCAGCGCGATCGTGGCGATCGAGTTCGAGCCGATGTGCGGGGGCCGTCCGGTGAGCAGCTCGAAGAGCGTGGCGCCGAGCGAGTAGATGTCGCTGCGCGCGTCGGCGATCGCGTCGCCGCGGGCCTGCTCGGGGGCCATGTACGCGGGTGTGCCGACGAAGATGTCGTTGCCGGTCAGGCGCATGTCGCGCGAGGTGGCGACGCCGAAGTCGACGAGCTTCGAGGTGAGCTGCTCGGGGGCGGGCTCGCCTTCGTCGCGGGTCCTGCGCGTCGTGCGCGTGGAGACGGGGGGCGAGTCGGGATCGGGGAAGCGGCTCGAGAGGACGAAGATGTTCGAGGGCTTGATGTCGCGGTGGACGACGCCGGCGTCGTGGGCGGCGGCGAGCGCGAAGGCGACCTGACGCACGATGTCGAGGGCCTGGCGCATGGTGAGCGCGGCGCGGAGCTGGCGCGTGAGCAGGTCCTCGCCTTCGAGCCACTCCATCGCGATGAAGGGCGTGCCCTCGTCGAACTTTCGGCCGAGCGCGGCGGTGTAACTCGAGTCGAGGGCGCCGTAGGCCACGACCTGGACGATCCCTGGATGATCGAGCTCGCTCAGGATCTTGCCCTCTTGCAGGAGGCGCGTGCGTTCGCCCGGATCCGACTCGCCTGCGGCGATGATCTTCAGGGCGACGCGCCGCTGGGAGACCGTGTCGAACGCGCGGAACACGATGCCGACGGCGCCGCGTCCGACCTCGCGCTCGACCTGAAATCGCCCGGCGATGAGCTGCTGGGTGCGTGCCATGCCTTGCTCGGGACTCCCTATCGCATCGCCGATTGCCGGCCGAGGGTGTACGTAGACCCGTGGTACGCGGGCCTGCCCAAGGGTACACAATCGTCGCACGAGCCAAAAGGCGGCAGGTGCAAAGGAGAGCGCTCGCTTGACGGTCTCGGGCCGAGACCCTAGCCTCACGGCCACGCGTCCGCCCGGATTCGTGTGAACCGGCGAGCGCACGAGACGCGAAGAGGAGCTAGCGCATGCTCGAGCGGGTCGCGGTCCACCAGACGAGGCTCCGCACACCGGGCCTCGGCCTGGACGCGCGCGGCGTCGCGCTCGGCGCGAAGGGCGTGGTCCTCTTGCCCTCGATCGATCGGCTCGTCGCGTTCCTCGCCCTCTACACGAGGCAGGGCTCGCTCGCCGACATCCTCCGGTCGCTCGCGATCGAGGTCGTGCGCTCGAAGCTCGGCGCGCGCGAGGTGACGCTGACCTTCGCGGCCGAGACGAGCGATCGCATGGATCGGATCGCCGAGATCGCGCGCCTGGCGGGCGGGTACACGTTCACCGGGACGAGCCGTCACTTCGTCCAGTATCGCGACGCGGCGGCGCCCTTCGGCTACGACGTCGCGCAGATCAGCGCGGGCGACGCGACGCTCTGGCTCTACCACAACACGTTTTCGCAGAGCTACGAGACGGAGCGGAAGATCGACGTGCGTTCGCTCGTGCTGCGCCTCGAGCCGCACGCGGATCCCTCGACGGGGCGTGAACCGGGGCCGCGCTGGCTCGCCGCGGAGGCGGGGCTCGGGCCGGCGCTGATTCACTACTTCGTGCGCTCGGGCGTGACGGCCGAGGTCGGCGTTGCCGAGTGGCCGCCCGCGTCGAGCTTCGACGATGGCCCGGTGGTTCGGTACCTCTTCCGCGTGCCCGAGCTGCCGGAGCGCATGATCCCGCTGCTCACGCGCACGCCGGGCCTCTCGATGTTCATGCCGGCCGCGCCGGGCACGGCCGTGGAGGTGGGCTTCCGGCACCCCGTGAACCTCCGCGCGTGCCCCGTCTTCGCGGAGACGGGCCTCGTGCTCTTCCGTGGTCATGGCCTGGATCCGCTGGAGATCCCGAAGCTGCCCGCGCTCGGCGACGTGCGCGCCTTCGCGCGCATGGAGATGCGCAAGGACGTGGCCGCCGCGCGCGCGAGCGCCCAGCCGACGACCTCGGTCTCGGTCGCGCTTCGCCTCGTGCCCACGCTCGATCCGTGGCGCCATGTCACGGCGACCTGGGTCGAGGCCGAAGACCTGCCCGTGCTGCGCCGCATCGCCTACGCGCTCGGGCCGGAGAGCCTGCGCGCGGCGCGCGTCGCGTTCACCGAGCGCGGCGCGATCGTCCGGCATCCGACGGGCATCGAGGGCATCCCCGTGGGCCAGTTTTTCCGCGAGGTCCACAAGCAGCTCTACGTGCCCGCAGGCTACGACGTGGTGCCCGCGGTCGCTCCCGACGTGCTCTACCGCTCGCTCGGCGCGCCGCCGGGGCAGGTGCTCTTCATCGGTCGCGACGGCACCGTGCTCGGCGTGCCCGAGGAAGGGTTCGTCTCGCTCGAAGCGGCCGTGCTCGAAGCGCAGGCGTGGCTCCCGCTCGCGGCCGATCGCTTCACGGACGCGCTCTCGTCGGCGCTCGCCACGGAGCTGCCCGAGGTCACGCTCGGCGGCGTGGGCCTCAGGCCGCTGCGGGACGTCACGGCGAGCGACGACGGCGCTCTTCCTGCGCTCCCCGGGGGCGCGGGCAGCGGAGGCTAGCTTGGCGAGCGACGACGAACGGTTCGAGGAGCTCGCCACGGGGATCGTCACGCCCCTCGTCCTCGGCGGAAAATTGCGCCTCGCGCGGCCGTTCGGGCAGCTCGGGACGAAGCTCGGGGAGGGGAGGCACATCGTCGACGCGGACGTGCGCTCGCGGATCGACGTGGCGCGTGTCAGGCGCGCGCGGCTCCTCGCACCGGTCGACACGTTGCCGGATCTCGACGCGCACGAGTGGGCCCTCGCCGCGGCGCTGAACGACATCTTGCAGGTGACGAACCACGAGCTCGGCGGGCTCTTCACGAAGGGGCGCTACATGCGCCTCGTGCGGAGCGTGTTCGATCTGTGTGGCCAGATTCCGCCGCCGCATGACGTGGGCGCGGCGCTCGCTCGTCACGCGACGTTCGCCCGCGTGATGGAGCTCCACCGCGCGGATACGTCGGTGCGCTGGTGGACGGGCTCGGCGAGCTTCCGCGGCGTGCCTCCGCCGAAGCGGCTCTTGATGTGGCAAAACCTGCGGCGCGTGCACGTGGATACGCAGCGGGTGCCATTGCACGAGATGTGCGACGGTCTCCCCTCGACGGTCGCCGAGGGCTACCAGATCGCGCTCGCCGCGTGGCTCTCGCGCTCACCGCTCACGGACCTCGGTTCCATCACGCGTGCGGCGCCGGCCTTCGCCTGGTCGCCGGCGACGATCGCGCTCATCGCGGTCCCCGCGGGGCGGATCCTCGCGTTCCGGGTGCTCTCGCGGCAGCGGGCCGAGCACGTGAGCGCCGCGCTGGAGAAGGCGCGCGCAGGGCTCGACGGCGGGCTCGCGACGCACCGCGCGGTGGTGGAAGAATTTTCCCAGGAGGTCGTGAGCGCCTTCGAGGCGATGCGGGCCAAGCCGGAGAAGCGGACCGCGTCGGGGACGTCCTTGCCGCGCACGTGATCGTTTGCGGTCAAAGGATCAGAGCCACGGATCGAGCAAGGCCGCGACGCGTGCGCCGAACGGACCCGGGGAAGGGGGCCGGAGGAGCGCATCGAGCGCGCCGGCGTCGGCCTTCGCGCGTGCCTTTGGCGCGTCGTTCGTCAGGGAAGCGGCAGCCCGGGCGAGCGAGTGGCTCGTGGCCGCGTCCTGGAGCAGCTCGGGGTACGCGCGGCGGCCGAGCAGGACGTTCGGTAGGCCGATGTGCGGGGTCCGCACGAGGCGGCGGGCGAGCGCGTAGGTGAGGGGATCGACGCGGTAGCCGATGACCGTCGGCAGCCCGGCGAGCGCCGCCTCGAGGCAAGCCGTGCCCGAGGCGCAGAGCGCGAGATCGAAGGCGCCGAGCAGCGGAGATGCGCCGTGCTCCGCGTCGGCTTCGGCGATCTCGACCCCGGCGCGGCGGGCCGCTCGTTCGAGCTCGCCGCGCGCTCGCGCGTCGAGCCACGGGGCCACGAGCACGCGCGCCTCGTCCGCGTCGCCGCGCGCCGTGAGCATCGCGGCCGCCTCGCAAAAGAGCGGCGCGAGGCGCGTGATCTCGCCGGCACGGCTGCCCGGGAGCACGGCGACGGCGCGCCCCTTCGCGAGCCCGAGCCGGGCGCGCGCGACCTCGCGGGGCAGGCGTGGCGCCTCGGCCGACGGATGGCCCACGAACCGCGCGTCGTACCCCGCCTCGCGCCAGAGCGGCTCCTCGAACGGCAGGACGACGGCGAGCCGATCGACGGCGTCGTGGAGCGCGTGGATCCTCCCGGCGCGCCAGGCCCAGACCTGCGGCGCGACGACCCAGAGCACGCGTGTTCCGCGTCGCCGGAGCGCCCGCCCGAGCCGCGCGTTCAGCTCCGTGAAGTTCACGAGCAGCGCGGCGCGTGGTGGGTCTTTCTGGATCCTGCCGATCAGCGCGCCGAGCGATCTCCCGAGCGCCGGCACCTTGCGCAGCACGTCGAGCGTACCCATCGCAGCGACGTCCGACGTCTCCGCGAGCGTCTCCATGCCCTGCGCCCGGCATCCGCGCCCCCCGATCCCGAAGGCGCGCACGGCCGGCCCGAGCGCGCGCAGCACCTCGGCCGCGATGCGATCCCCCGAAGCCTCGCCCGCGACGACGAGCAGCGGCGCGCCCGCCCCGCTCACGAATCCTCGCGCGGCGCGCTTCCTCGTGCCTGCGTGGACGACTCGCCCGGCGCCGAGAGCAGCGACGCCATGCGCTTGCCATACCGCTCGACCCGCTTCGCCCCGAGGCCCGGAATCGCGGCGATCCGCGTGAGCGTCGCTGCGGCATCCTCCCCGGCGGCCGTCAGCAGGATGCTCGCGAGATCCTGCGCGCAATGCCCAGGCAGCACGGCCTGCTCGTCGACGCCGCGGCGCTTCGCCTCGGCGCGCCGGAACGCGCTGATCTTCGCCTCGATCTCGCGCCGCCGCGCGATCTCTTTCCGATCGATCGTCACGACCTCGAAGTGCGCTTGCTCCTCGGGCGGCACGTCCCCTTCGGCGGTGCCATGCGCGATCGCCTCGAGCCACCGCGCCGCGTGCCTCCCCGAGCGACCCGAGAGCGCTCCTGGCACGCGGCCGAGCTCGGGCATCGACGTCGGACGCATCCGCGCGAGCTCGAGCAGGATCTCGTTCGTGACGATCTTGAACGGCGGCACGTCGGCGGCCTCGGCGATCACCTCGCGCGCGGCCACGAGGCTCCGGAGCGCAGCGCGGCCCGGACGATCGAGCTTCTGCGCGCCCTTGACCCGCACGTACGAGGGGCGCGTCTCCCGCGGCGGCGCGAGCGCCGCGCGAAGCTTGTACGCGCACTCCTCCTCGATCTCGGCCTCGATGTCGATCGCGGACGCCTTCGCGGCGAGCGCCCGATCGAGCTTCAGGAGATACGCGACGTCGTCCCCGAGGTAACGCCGCTCCGCCGGCGAAACCGGCCTCTTCGACCAGTCGTGCTGCTGAAACCGTTTGTCGAGCACGACCCCGAGCTCCGCCGCGAGCACCGACGCGAGCCCCGTCGCCTTCTGGCCGAGGAATCGCGCCGTGACCGAGGTGTCTCGCGCGCGCGCGAGCGGCGCGCCGAACTCGGCGAGCATGCGCGCGTCGAACGTGAGATCGTGCAGCACCTTGATGGGCCCCTCGGGGCCGAGGAGGGGGCCGAGCGCCGCCGCGCTCGTGGCGAGCGTGTCGACGATCAGGACGACCGTCGTATCCCCTTCTTCCCAGGCGATCTGCGCGGCGCAGAGGCGCGGGCGGTAGACGAAGAGGCCGTTCGCCTCCACGTCCACCGCGATCGCCTTGGCCTGCATGGCGCGCTCGAGCGCGCCACCGAGCGCGTGCGCCTCGTCGACCCAGAGGACCTCGTACGGCGGCGCTTCAGGGCTCGTCATGGACGCGCGCGCTCGGCGCGGCGCCTCGCCGCGAGGCCGAGGGCGAGGGCGAGGGCCGCGAGCGCGGTCCCGCCTGCCGATCGAGGCGTCCCCGGGGCCGTCGCGCAACAGCTCCCCCCGTCATCGGGTGGGATCGGCTCCGGATTGCACTGCGATTCGAGCCCGCGGCGTGGCGTTGGATCACACGAGGCGGGGATCGGATCGCCGGGTGGATAGGCCGCGCAGATGCCCTCGATGTCGTCGTTCTCCAGCGACCTGAGCTCCGTCGAGCCTGGCGTGTAGTCGGCGAACATCGTCGCCGTGCCGTCCGCGGAGTGCGACATGCCCAGGAAATGCCCCGTCTCGTGCGTCGCGATCGAGGGCAGGTCGTAGAGGACGTTGTCGATCCCGGTCGTGAACTCCACGTTCGCCCCGTTGAGCTCCATGTCGGCGTCGTAGATCTCGCCGGTGTCGACGTTGTACGTGACCGTGGTCAGCGCGAGCGTGCTCCCCGCGCCGGCGTGCGGCCACACGTCGTCGTGGAAGAGGATGACGTTCGCGTTGCCGGCCTTCTTGTTGTACTCGTGCGCGTGGCACTCCACGGGACCGAGGTTCACGGCCTTGATGCGCGGGTGCTTGCCGTCGCCGCAATCGGCGTCGGTCCACTTCTTGAAGGCTTCCTCGAAGATTTGCGTCGCGTCGTCGACATCGATCTGCACCGACGCGTCCCTCTGCATGTTGAAGCCGACGCACGGGCTCTTCCAGAAGAGCTCGACGCCGCAGTCGGTCGGGCGCACGGGCGTGCAGCGCGCGCCGGTCCCGATGCCCTTGCAGCTCGTCGTGCGGCAATAGGCCGACGCCGTCGGCGCGAAGAACGTCACCGCCGCGACGAGCGAGAGCCCGAGCGCGAAAGACGCGAGCCGTCCCCGATTACTTGCGTTCGCGTGGCGCACGTTTCACCTCCTCGATGGTCACGAGCGCGCGCGAAAGCGTCGCTCCCACGAGCAACTCACGCGCGCCGATGCTGGGCCCGGTCCGCGGCAGGATCGTCCCTGCGTCCGGACTCGGCGCGAGCTTCAGCACGCCCCCCTCCGTGGTGATCACGGGGTAATGCCCCTGCGCCATCGCGGTCACGACGACGGCGGCAGGCGTTTTGTGCAGAAACAAAAGCGAGCGCTCTCCGGGCTTGAGCACCGCCTCGCCCGAGACCCACTGCCCGACGTCCCCCACGACGCCGCCGAGCGTCCTCACCCACACCTGCGTCCCAGGCTCGCCGACGACGGAGCTCTCCACGTCGAGTCGCGTGTACGTGACGATCCGCCGGCCGCTCGGGGAGTCTTCCCACATGCTCTGTCGTTCGGCCGCCTTCGCGACGACGACGTACGACGAGCTCGTCACGAGCTCATCGAGCGAGACGACCACCGAGACCGCCGCCGCGGCTTCTCTCGGGCCCGTGTAGGGCGAGTGTGGCGATACGAACAGCGCCGCCGGCAAGGCAAAGGCAAGTGACAGCGCAAGCAGGGAGCCTCGAACGCGCATGCGGGGAAGGATACCACCATCCCCTCGACGGCGCTCCACGTGGGGGCGAGATGCGCGCACGCGCTCCCGCGTGCCGTCGGGACACGCGAGGTTCGCCCTCTCCAAAAACGAAGCGCCGCGGCCCTCGAAAGGACCGCGGCGCCTCATCACTCCCGTGCGCGGCCTTCCGCGCTCGGAGAGCTCCCTACGGCATCAGCTGCGCCGTCGGCGGCGGACGAGCGCCGTCCCCGCCGCGAGCGCGAGCAGGAAGCCCACGCCAGGCGTCGCATCGTTGCCGGGCCGCGCGGCGCAGAGGCCGTTGCCCGTCAGGACGATGCCCTCGGGGGCGTCGTCGACCGGATCGAGCGGATCGCTTTCACCCGGATCGACCACGCCGTTCTTGTTCGCGTCCTCTTCGCCGTCCTTGAGGCCGCCGTTGTCCGTGTCCGCGTCGAGCGGATCGGTCGTCGTCGCGCCCTTGTCCCCGTCGGGGATGCAGGTTTCGGCCGCGGCGTTCGTGGCCGGGTTCGAGCAATCCAGGCCGAGCTCGGTGCCGTCGAAGAGACCGTCGTTGTCGCTGTCCGGATCGAGCGCGTTCTTCTTCCCGTCGCCGTCCGTGTCGTCGCCGGGGCTCGGCTCCTGACCGTCGGGCACGCCGTCGTCGTCGGAGTCCGCGTCGTTCGGGTCGGTCCCGAGATCGGCCTCCTCGTCGTCCGTGAGCCCGTCGTTGTCCGAGTCCATGGGCGGCACGATGTTGTCGTCGGTCGCATCGTTCGGATCCCGCTCGTTCGGATCGACGACGCCGTCCTTGTCCGTGTCCTCGTCGCCGTCGTTCACGCCGCCGTCGTCGGTGTCGGGATCGACCGGCGAGGTCGTCGTTGCGCCGTTGTCGCCGTCGGCGACGCAGTTGTTCGCCGCCGTGTCCGTGGCCGGGTTCGAGCAGTTCTTGCCCATCTCCGTGCCGTCCTTCAGCCCGTCGCCGTCGCTGTCCGGATCGAGCGCGTTGATCTTCCCGTCGCCGTCGGTGTCGTCCGTCGGGTTCGGCTCCTCGCCGTCGATCACGCCGTCGTCGTCGGAGTCCGCGTCGTTCGGGTCCGTACCGATCTCGTTCTCGTAGTCGTCCGTCAGCCCGTCGCCGTCCGTGTCCGGCTTCGTGGTGTCGTCCGTCGGATCGTTCGGATCGAGCTCGCCCGGATCCACGGCGCCGTTGCGGTTCTCGTCCTCGGAGCCGTCGATGACGCCGCCGTTGTCGGTGTCCGCGTCGAGCGGCGAGGTCTTCGTGGTCGGATCCGCATCCGCGATGCACTTGTTCTTCGACGTGTCCGTCGCCGGGTTCGAGCAGTCCTTGCCGCTCTCGGTGCCGTCGAAGAGGCCGTCGTTGTCGCTGTCCGGATCGAGCCCGTTGATCAGGCCGTCGCCGTCCGTATCCGCGCTCGGGTTCGGCTCCTCGCCGTCGATGAGGCCGTCGTCGTCCGAGTCCGCGTCGTTCGGGTTCGTCCCGATCTGCTCCTCGAGATCGTCGCTCAGGCCGTCGCCGTCGCTGTCGGTCGGCGCGTTCGAATCGTCGGCCGGATCGTTCGGATCCCGCTCACCGTCGTCGATCTTGCCGTTGAGGTTCGTGTCCTCGTCGCCGTCGGGCACGCCGCCGTTGTCCGTGTCTGCGTCGAGCGGATCGGTCGTCGTGCTCGGATCGGCGTCGGCGCGGCAGCTTTGCGCGTCCGGATCCGTCGCCGGGCTCGCGCAGTCCTTGCCGAGCTCGGTGCCGTCGAAGAGGCCGTCGTCGTCGCTGTCCGGATCGAGCGCGTTGATGAGGCCGTCGCCGTCCGTGTCGACGTTCCACTGCGGCTCCTCGCCGTCGATCACGCCGTCGTCGTCGGAGTCCGCGTCGTTCGGATCCGTGCCGTTCTGGGTCTCCACGTCGTCGGAGATGCCGTCGCCGTCGGAGTCCTGGCAGTTGACGTCGGTCTGGCCGTCGCAGTCGTTGTCGATGCCGTCGCCACAGATCTCGGTCCCGGGCGTGCCGGGGACCGCGTTGCACGAGGACGCGCCCGACCCGTCGCAGGCGATGACGCCCGACGCCATGCAAGCGCCGACGCCAGCGGAGCACGCCATGCCGAGGTCGAAGCCGTCGTCCGTGACGCCGTCGCAGTTGTCGTCGATGTTGTTGCAGGTCTCGACGCCGGGCTCGTCCGGGAAGGCGTTGCAGGCCGAGGTGCCGTTCGGCAAGCACTCGAAGACGCCCGCGGTCTGGCAGGCGCCGACGCCGGCCGAGCACACCATGCCGACGTTGAAGCCGTCGTCGACGGTGCCGTTGCAGTCGTTGTCGAGGCCGTCGCAGATCTCCGCGCCCGTGGGCACGCAGACGCACGTGTTCGTCGCGGCATCACAGGTCGGCGTGGCGCCGCTGCAGTGCGTGTCCGTCACACACTCGACGCAGGTGTTCGGCGTCCCGGCCACGTTGCAGACGGGCGTGGGCGCCATGCAGTTCATGTCCGACTCGCACTGATCGATGTAGATCGGCGTCGGCGGCTCGTCCGGCGACGGACCGTTGCCGTCGGTGGGCGTGTCCTGGGCAGGCGCGCCGGTCTGGCCCGCGGCCGTGATGGTCGCCTGGTTCAGGATCGTGCCCGTCGCGTCCGGGTTCACGGTCACGCGGAACTTCACGGTCGTCGTGTCGTTGACGAGCATCGTCCCGCCGTTCGTGCCGTTCGCGCCCGTACCGAGCCGGATGAGCACCTCGTTCGTCGCGGCGTTGTACTCGCCCTGATCGTCGGCGAGCGCATCCGTCTTCGCGCCCGTGTTCGGGCCCGACACGACCTCGATCGAGCCCGGCACGTACGTCACGCCCATCGGGATCGGGTCCACCAGCACGGTGTTGATGGCCGTGTCGTTGCCGGTGTTCGTCGCGACGATCGTGTACTCGACGACGTCCCCTACGAGGAGCGCACCGCCGTTCACGTCGACGGCCGACTTCACAGACGTCGTGAAATCGGGCTTGAACGTGGGGATCGAGGTCACGAACCCGGCGAGCCAGTAGACGTCACCGGTGCTCGTCGCCGAGATCGGCGCGGACTTTTGGCCTGCGGTGAGCTGGCCCGTGATGTCCACGATGTCCATGTCCATGCCCGAGTAGCTGCCGGCCGTGCCGTCGAGCTGGGGCAGGTCACCCGCCACCGTCACGGCGGCCCCGAGGTTCGTCCGCGTGCGGTTGAAGAAGTTGGTCGCGGGGTTCAGCGCGTTCGAGAGCTGCACGTTGTTGAAGGAGAACGAGTCTCCCGAGACCGACGTGTCGCCCTCGAAGGCCACGACGCCGAGCCTCGCGTTCGCGAACGCGGGCGGCACGTTGAAGCCCGAGAGGGTCACGTTCTGCGGGTTGCCGTTGCCCACGGCGTCGAGCCCGTCGAAGATCGCCAGGTTGCGCGGCGGATCCGAGGCGCGCTCGTAGAGCACGACCATCCACCAGGCCGCGAACGTGGTCTCGTCGATGATGCCGTTCGTCGGCTCCACGTCGACGCCCGAGACGCGGTATGCGCCGGACCCTTCCGCCTGCACGATCGACGTGATGTCGACGACGCTCTGGTAGGAGTTGTTCGTCGACGTGTACGCCTGGCCCGCCGTCAGGTTCTGGCTGAAGCCGTTCGGGCGATCCAGCGTGGCCGTGGTGTCGGCGCCCGAGGAGCTGCGCGTCCCGCCCCAGTAGAGGTACGCGTGCGTGACCGTCGCGCCGGCCGGGATCGTGAGGATCGCGGTGCTCCGCGCCTGCGCCGCCGTGATCGAGGTGTTCGCGGACGCCTGCGTCGGGAGCGGCTCCTGCGACTGCCAGAGGAGGTCGATGCCGCTGTCGTTGTCGGCCGGCGTGTTCGTGCAGCCCGTGGCGACGTTCACGCCGGCGGGCAGGAGAGGCGCGGGGCCCGCGCAGTCATGCCCGAGCGTGTTGCCGATGAGGATGAAGTCGCCCTTCTGATCCACCTGCACGCGCAAGTTCGGCGCGGCAGCCGCGTCGCGGGCGCAAATCCCGAGCGCCGTCACGCTCGCGAGGCCCGCCAAAAGCAAATGTCTTCTCATGTCTGATCCCTTGTCGCAGTCCTTTGGTGTTCCAACGGATTGCTCGACGGCCCGACCGACCGTCTTTTGGTGAGGTGGCGCGGCTCTCTGAAGCCTTACGCCACGCGGATCTCGGCCCGACCTCAGGGGAGCGAGCCGAGGCGACGAAGCTAGGGACCCGGAGGCCCTTTCGAGCCTCCGGACCGTGGGTGAAACGGAGCGCCCGCCTTCGCGGACGCTCCGCTTCCGTCACTTCTTGGTGGGAGCCGGTGCAGCCTTCTTCGGCGCGGCAGGCGCGGGAGCAGCACCCTTCGGGGCCGGAGCCGCAGGCGCGGGAGCGGCACCCTTCGGGGCCGCAGGCGCGGGAGCGGCGCCCTTCGGCGCGGCCGGGGCAGCACCCTTCGGCGCGGCCGGGGCAGCGCCCTTCGGCGCGGCGGGCGGCGGCGGAGGCGGCGCGACGTTCTCGTACTTCTTGATCGAGCCGTCCTTCATCTTCTTCTCGAGGATGACGAACTGCACGCGGCGGTTCGCCTGGCGGCCCTCCTCCGTCGCGTTGTCGCCCACGGGACGATCCGGGCCGTAGCCCATCGTCGACATGCGATCCGCGCTCACGCCGCGCTTGGCGAGCGCGGCCTTCACCGCGTCGGCGCGCGCCTGCGAGAGCTTCGTGTTGAGCTGCTTCGAGCCGCGGCTGTCGGTGTGGCCCTGGACCTCGACCTTGATGAGCTCCGGGTGCTCGTTGAGCACGGCCGCGACCTCGTCGAGCAGCGTATCGCTGACCTTGCGGATCGTCGCCTTGGCCGTGTCGAACTGCACCTGCTGCAGGATGATGACCTCGGTCTCGGTGACGCGGACCGCCTTCGGGCAGCCGTTCTGCTTCGGATCCGGATCGGGCTTGCCCTTCTCGTTCGGGCAGGCGTCCTTGTCGTCGCGGATCGTGTCGCCGTCGGTGTCGCCGGGGCAGCCGTTCGTCGCCGGATCGTTCGTCTTGATGCCGGGGATGTCCGGGCACGCGTCCTGCGCGTCGTACACGCCGTCGTTGTCCTTGTCCGGCGGGCAGCCGTTCTTCTTCGCATCCGGATCGGACACGCCGGGCACGTCGATGCAGGCGTCCTGCGCGTCGATGATGCCGTCCTTGTCCTTGTCGGGCGGGCAGCCGTTGCGCGCCGGATCGGGATCGGACACGCCCTTCACGTCCGGGCAGGCGTCCTTGTCGTCGTAGATCCCGTCGTCGTCGCTGTCGGGCGGGCAGCCGTTCTTCTTCGGATCCGCGTTCGCCACGCCCTTGAGATCCGGGCAGGCGTCCTGCACGTCGAGGATCGTGTCGTTGTCGCGATCCGCCGGGCAGCCGTTCTTCGCCGGGTCGGAGTGCTTCACGCCCTTCACGTCGACGCAGGCGTCCTCCTTGTCGACGATGCCGTCGCCGTCCGTGTCCTTCGCCTTCCACTTCGGCGTGTACGCGAGCGAGCCGACGACGCGGAAGTCCGGCGTACCGATGCCGGAGGCGAGGCCGGGGCCGGCGGCGATGCCCGCCTCGAAGTTCTCCGCGAAGCGATACTTCGCGCCGACGAGCGCCTCTGCGTTGAGGCTTTGCCGCGTCGTGTCGCGCATCGAGGCGACGATGTTGAACTCGGGGCCGATCTGGAAGTTTCGCTCCTCGCCGAGCAGGAAGCCGATGCCGCCGCCCGCCACGAACGTCGTACCGAGCAAGACGTTGTTGAAGTAGTTCTGATCCGGGCGAATCTCCGGGCCGACCGCGACCGAGTACACGAACCGGTCGTGTTTACCGCCCACGATCACCTGCGGCAGGCCGCGCACGTTGCCGTCCGTCACGAACGAGCCGGTGCCCGTCGGCACCCAGACGTAGCCGCCGATGCCGAGCTGGAAGATGCTGTCGTAGTCGCCGACCACGCGCAGGCGAAGGCCGAGGCGCAGGTCGCCGAAATCGGCGCCGCTCGGCGAGCTGATGCCGAGCGTGTTCGTCGGATTTTCGCCGTTCTGGTAGAGGGCGACGGGCACGTCGACGTTGACGAGCAGCCGCTCGAACAGCGCAAACGATCCGTTGAGGTGCAAATAGAGCTGGTTGCTCACGACCGAGCCGAGCGACTCGTCGTCGCTCTGGCGACGCAGCACGAGGGGGTTGTGCGCGTAGTCGACGATGAGCGCGGCGTGCGGCGTGAGCTCGCCGGCCACGTAGGGCGACTGAGCGCCGAAGAACCGATCACCGGCCGGGGCGGGGTAGAACCGGTTGATGGCGAGATCGTCCGCACTTGCCGGCGCGGCGATGCCCGCGATCGACCCCAGCGCCGCCGCGCAGAGCAGCCACCTATGTCCCTTGGAAGTTCGCATCGCGTGATTGACCTCTCGAATTGTCGTGTCGGAGTCCGCCCAAAGGAAGGCTCGACGGAAGACGTCGCCCTGGAGTGACCCGAAGATGTCCGCCGCATCGCTGTATGTCTCCGGCGGCAGCAGACACGAGACCCTACCTATACACGGACTGTGCCGGCGACGGACCACAAACGATCGGGCCAAATCACGTTTGTCGCCTGATTTCAGTGAGGCTTGCGGGCAGCAACCCCGGGCCTCAACTGAGGTCTCCGCTCCTCGGATCGCGTGCCGCGCCATGCCGCGTGTTGCGTGCGTCGTTACGCAACGATCCGGAACCAGTCGCAATTTCAATGGTGGTCTCGCCGTTTGGCCTGACCACCTACCATCGTCCCTGCCGCACCCGCCTCACGGGATCGTTGACAGCGGAATCGGCCCGGCGACGATGCCTCCGTGCTCCTCCCGCTCCTCCGCGCGCCGATCGCGGCCCTCGCCCTCGGCGCCTTCGCCACCGCCCCCTTTCAATGCGCGCGGGATCCCGATCCCGAGAAGGCCATGGAGGAGCCGCCCGAAGACGCGCTCTATCAGCTCGCCGAGCAGTTCCGCGAGCGAGGCGACAAGGAGGCGCGCATCACCACGCTGCGCTTCCTCGCCACGCGTTACCCCTCGAGCCGCCACGCCGAGCGTGCCCGGCAGGAGCTCGCCGAGCTCGGATCGCCGCTCCCCGCACCCCCCTGAACGGCCTGGAAACGTGGGAAGCGGGCGTGCTCGACGCCCTTCCGGGGCGAAACGTGCTAAGCGCAGCCGACCATGTCAGGCCGCGAATCTTCCCGGAAAAACCTCTTCAAGACCGTAAGGCCCGAGCTCGATTTCCCGAGGGACGAGGCCGAGATCCTCGCGTTTTGGAAGAGGGAGGGCATCTTCCAGAAGACGCTCTCGGCCGAGACGCGCGCCACGGGCCCGTCGAAGGGCACGTTCGTTTTCTACGAGGGTCCTCCGACGGCGAACGGCATGCCGCACAACGGCCACGTCCTCACGCGCGCCGTGAAGGACGTGTTCCCTCGCTACAAGACCATGCGCGGCTACGACGTGCCCCGCAAAGCCGGCTGGGACACACACGGCCTGCCGGTCGAGGTCGAGGTCGAGAAAGAGCTGCGGATCCACGGCAAGGCGGACATCGAGAAGTACGGCGTCGAGCCCTTCGTGGCGCGCTGCATCGAGAGCGTGTTCCGCTACACGGATGCCTGGGAGAAGCTGACGGACAAGATCGGCTTCTGGGTCGACCTGCCCGACGCGTACGTCACGTACCACCGGAGCTACGTCGAGAGCGTCTGGTGGGCGCTGGCGAAGCTCTACGAGAAGGGCCTGCTCTACCAGGGGCACAAGGTTGTCTGGTGGTGGGCGCAGGGCGGCACCGCGCTCTCCAGCGCCGAGGTCGGTCAGGGCTACAAGCCCGTCGACGATCCGAGCGTCTTCGTAGCGTTCCCGTTCGTGGACGATCCGTCGACTGCGCTCTGCGTCTGGACGACGACCCCGTGGACCTTGCCTTCGAACATGTACGCCGCGGTCCGCGCGGACTTCGACTACGTGGTCGTCGACGCGGGCGATCGAAAGCTCGTCGTCGCCGCGGGCCTGCGCGAGGCGCTCGCGAAGAAGCTCGGCAAGGATCTGCCGGTTCTTTCGACCACCAAGGGATCGGCGCTCGTCGGCAAGAAGTACGTGCCGCCGTTCGATCTCTACGCAAAGGAAGCATCGGCGTACGAGGCCGTACACGCGGTCATCGCGGCGGATTTCGTCACGCTCGACGCCGGCACGGGCATCGTCCACGTCGCGCCCGCGTTCGGCGAGGACGACTACGGCGCCCACCGGCAGCTCCTCGCGGCGGGCAAGACGCCGAAGGATCCGTTCTGCGCCGTGAAGCCCGACGGCACGTTCATCGACGAGATGGGCAAGTACGCGGGCCGCTGGGTGAAGGACGCCGACAAGGGCTTGCAGAAGGACCTCGCGCAGGCGGGCAAGCTCGTGCATGCCGAGGTCTATCGCCACGAGTACCCGTTCTGCTGGCGCGCCGAGGAAGACCCGCTCATCCAGTACGCTCGCCCGGCCTGGTACATCCGCACGACAGCGCTGATCAACAAGGCGATCGAGAACAACCAGACGGTCAACTGGCTGCCCGAGCACATCAAGACGGGCCGGTTCGGCGACTTCCTCGCGAACAACGTCGACTGGGCGCTCTCGCGCGAGCGTTACTGGGGCACGCCGCTGCCGATCTGGATGAACGACCAGACGGGCGCGATGGAGGCGATCGACTCGGTGAAGGCGCTGCGCGAGCGGCCTGGCAACAACGTGGCCGAGGTCGAGCGCGAGCTCGCGAGCGCGCACCCGAAGACGGCCGAGCACCTGCTCGTGCACAAGCCCTGGATCGACAAGATCACCTACCAGAAGCCCGGCGAGCCCGGCACCTACCGGCGCGTCTCCGAGGTCATCGACTGCTGGTTCGACTCGGGCGCGATGCCGTTCGCGCAGTGGGGATTTCCGCACGCGGAAGGCTCGAAGGAGAAGTTCGACCGCGCCTTCCCGGCCGACTTCATCAGCGAGGCGATCGATCAGACCCGCGGCTGGTTCTACTCGCTGCTCATGATCTCGACGCTCGTCTTCGACGAGGAGACGCAGAAATCGCTGGGGCTCTCGCGCATCCGGAGCTTTCCGCACCCGTACCAGACCTGCGTGGTGCTCGGGCACGTCGGCGATCGCGAGGGCAAGAAGGAGAGCAAGCAGAAGGGGAACTACACGCCGCCCGAGGTGATCCTCGACCGCGTCAGCATGGAGTTCGCGGTCTGCTCCGATCAGGACGACCCGCTGAAGGATCAGCGCGACGTGCAGAAGGGCGTCGCCCGCATCGCGCGTGAGGACTACGAGGGCCTCGATCTGCAGGGCGACAGCACCAAGGTAAAACTCTATCGCGCCGATCGGCCGAACGAGGCGCTCGAGATCACGCTCCGACCGACGTCGGGCATGGGCATGTTCCCGCGCCGCATCATCGTGATGCACACGTCGGACATCGAGGCCCTCGGGCTCACCCCCGCCCGCGACGCGCTCCGCGTTTTGCCCAGGGACGTGCCGCGGCTCGCCCAGGAGAACCGCGTTTTCGTCGAAGATCCTTCGACGCCCGCGCCCGGCGCCGACGCGTTCCGCTGGTTCTTCTACGCGTCCTCGCCCCCGTGGACGAACACGCGTCACTCGCTGACGAACGTCCGCGCAGCGCAGAAGGAGTACGCGATCAAGATCCGGAACGTGTGGTCGTTCTTCGCGATCTACGCGAACATCGACGGCTTCGATCCGGCCCGCGGTAACCCCGACGCGAAGGGCGTCTCGCCCGCGGATCTCGCGAAGAGTGAGGGCTACCGGCCAGCCCGCGAGCGCAGCTTGCTCGATCGTTGGCTGCTCTCCGAGCTCGCCCTCACGACCCGCGAGGTCACGCAGCACCTCGACAACTACCGCCTGTACGAGGCGGCGCAGCGGCTCGTCGACTTCGTGGACGCGCTCTCGAACTGGTACGTCCGGAGGAGCCGCGCGCGCTTCTGGTCGCCCGCGGAGAACGTCTCGGCCGAGGCCCTCGCCGACAAGCGCGACGCGTATTTCACGCTGTACGAGGCGCTCGTGGCCATCGCGCACCTCACAGCCCCGTTCACGCCATTCATCGCCGAGGAGCTCTACCAGACGCTCGTCCGCGGCCCGTGGCCCACGTCCCAGCCCGCGAGCGTGCACCTCGCGAGTTACCCCGAGCCCGACCTCGCCGCGATCGACGAGGGCCTCGCCGCCGAGATGCGCGCCGTCCGCGAGCTCGTGAGCCTCGGCCTCCAGGTCCGCACGCTGAACAAGCAGAAGGTCCGCCAGCCCCTCGCGCGCGCCGACGTCATCGTCTCGAACCAGGCCATGCGGCGCGCGCTCGCGCAGCACGAGGCCCTCATCGCCGAGGAGCTCAACGTCAAGGAGGTCCGCTTCCTCGAGCCGGGGCAG
Organism: Polyangium sp. 15x6; assembly: GCF_029960785.1. Lineage (GTDB taxonomy): Bacteria > Myxococcota_A > Polyangia > Polyangiales > Polyangiaceae > Polyangium. The sequence continues at coordinate 117,505 of NZ_JASBQE010000006.1, read as the reverse complement.
GAGGGCGAGGCCGTTCGTTACGTGCTCAAACCGAACTTCCGCGCCCTCGGGCCGAAGCTCGGCAAGAAGGTGCAGCTCGCCAAGCAGGTCCTCGCCAAGGCGAACGCCGCCGAGCTCCGCACCGAGCTCGTCACGCGCGGCGCCATCGAGATCGAGCTCGACGGCGAGCGGGTCTCGCTCGGGCCCGAGGAAATCGAGGTCGTCGTCGAGGCCGGCAAGGACTTCGCGGCGGCCGGCGGCAAGGCGGGCGTCGTCGTGCTCCACACGGCGCTCACGGACGCGCTTCGCGACGAGGGCCTCTCCCGCGAGATCCTCTCGCGCGTGCAGGGCCTGCGGAAGGACCTGTCCCTCGGCTTCACGGACCGCATCGCGCTCGCCGTCGAGGGCAGCGAGCGAGTCCTCCGCGTCACGCGCGCGGCCCAGGACGAGATCGCCCGCGAAGCGCTGGTCCGCTCGTTCGAGATCGGCGCCTCCACCGTGTCCGGCGAGCGGCGCGAGCTCAACGTCGACGGCGAGGCGCTCGTCCTGACGATCGCGCGGGCCTAGACCCCGAAAAAAAGCCCCACGAAGCGGGCCGCCGCGGCTCGCCTCGTGGGGCGTGGGGAGGCTCCCGAAAAACTCAGCGGTTCTGGCTTCCGCGGCCGCCCTGCTGTTGCTGGCTGCCGCCGGACGACCCTCCGCCCTGCTCGCCCTCGGCCTGCTTGCCCTCCTCGACGAGCTCGCGCACGCGCTGGCCGCCCATCCGGCCGGCCTCTTCCACGGTCATCGAGCCTTTCTCCTCGGTGCCCTGGTTCCCCTGGTTTTTGTTCTGCGCCATGACGGACACTCCTCCCAGCGGGCGAGCTCCCGGGGGAAAACCCCGCCGGCCGCATCGCCGCCTCCACCCTTCACGTGGGGCCAGGCAGGCACGCGTCGAGGGGGCCGTCGAAGATTGGTTTGTCCGAGAACCTATGGCCGCGCCGGCCCGTCACGCCTTCGTTTCGGGCAAATAACGCAGGCGATTTTGCTCGAACTCCTCCTGCGCCTCGGCGAAGTCGTCGCTGCGCCCGATGTCGAGCCACTGCCCGCGGAACGGGTGCGTCTGGATCGGCTCGCGCGCGGCGAGCAGCGCGTGCATGAGCTGATCGAAGCCAAAAGGCTCGCCTTCCGGCACGAAGCGCAAGAGCGTCTCGCGGCTCATCGCGTAGATGCCCATGCTCACCCAGAACGAGTAGGTCGGTTTTTCCCGGAACCCCGTGACAGACCCCTCGGGGTCGAGCTCGAGCACGCCGAGGTCGATCTTGGTGGCGCGCTCGAAGACGCAGACCGTGAGCGGCGCGTTCGCCTCGGCGCTCTTCCGCGCGAGCTCGGCGAAATCGAGGTCGCAGAGGATGTCGCCGTTCATCACGAGGAACCGCTCGGGCAGCTCGTGGGCGATCGCGCGGAGCGGCCCGATCGTGCCGAGCGGCTGCTCCTCGCGCCGGTACGAGAGCTTGACGCCGTAGCGATTGCCCTCGCCGAGCACGGCCTCGATCAGGCCGGCCTGATGGCCCGTGCACAGGGTCACGTCGGTCACGCCGTAAAACGCGAGCTGGCGGAGGAGGATCTCCACGATGGTCTGGTCGCCGATCGGCATGAGCGGCTTCGGGATGAGCGCCGTGTACGGCTTGAGACGACTGCCCTTTCCCCCGGCGAGAACGATGGCCTTCATCGCCGGCGAACGTACCACGCGAGGGCGGTTCACTGACGCGGCGGCGCGACTTCCCCCGACGGATCGGCCGTGAGGCACCCCTCGTCGAGCCCGAGCTGACAGGCCTTCGTGAAGAGCGCCAGCGCGCGGGCCGGATCCTTGCGCACGCCGTGGCCGCGATCGTAGAGCCGGCCGAGCTCGAGGCAGGCCTCGGCGTTGCCGCGCTCGCAGACGCGGGTGAAGAGCGTCGCCGCGAAGACCGGGTCGACACCGACCACGCGCCCCTCGAGGTAGGCCTTGCCGGCCGCGAGGCAGCCGCGGTTCGCGCCGGCGTCGCAGGCCTTGCGGTAGAGCGTGACCTCCTCGGTCGGATCGTCCTTCAGCGTGCCGTCGTGGTAGAGGTCGCCGAGCTTGATGCAGCCGCGCGCGCTGCCGTTCGTGCAGGCGCCGCGGAAGAGGTCGATGGCCCGTGGCGGGTCGGGGCGCACGACCTCGCCGCGCATGTACATCGCGCCGAGCGTGACGCAGTCCTCGACGATCGCGTCGTTGCAGCCGTTCGTGCAGCCCACGAGATCGTTCTCGGCGCACGGCAGGCGCAGCTTGGGCGGCTCGGGCGCGGACGCGGGCGGCGCCGCCGAGGCTTCCATCTCAGCCATGTCCTGCGCCGCGAGATCCTCGCTCGGCGGGGCCTTCGGCGCGGGCGCGGGGCCGCAGGCGGCGAGCGCGAGCGCCCCGAGCGTCAAGAAGGCGGCGCCTGGGTGCAAGGGGCGCATCCACGAAGGATGACACACGGCTCGCCCTCGCCGGTGGTTTTCCTCGTTCGGGACGTCCGGGGCGTCCGGGCCCTTTGCAGCGGACTTTTGGCCTCGGCGAGGACGGTGTAGGAAAGGGGCATGGCGCCCATTTCCTTGCGATCCTCGCACACGCTCGACGAACCGAAGCTCGAGGCCCTCGTCGAGCTCATGTACCTCGCTGCGTACGCCGACGGCGGGTTCGGCACCGAGGAGAAGCGTCATTTCGCGCGGAGCGTGCAGTCGCTGACGGACCGCAAGGTGACGCCGGAGCAGCTGGAGCAGCTCATCACGCGGCTCGACGCGGCGCGGAAGGCCTCGGGCACGGCGGCGCTGCTCGAGGGCGCGCGGCAGACGCTCGGCAGCCCCAGCGCTTGCCGCGTGGCGTTGAGCCTTGCGATCGGCGTGATCACGGCCGACGGCGCGATCTCGAAGGCGGAGCGGGCCATGATCCACGAGATCGGCGCGGCGCTCGGGCTCGACCGTGAAGGGACCGAGGAGATGCTGCGCGAAGAGGAAGGCGCCTGACGCCCGCGCCGCCCTGGGCGCGTTTGGTGCGGAGGAGACCCGGGCGGCCTGATTCTTGTTAAATTGATGTCGCGTGAACTGGGCGAATCAAACCGGCTCGCATCTGATCCCGTTTCCGGTACCGGGGACGACGCTCACGTCCACCCGCGGCACCTACGTCGTCGGTGCGCTCATCGGCGACGGCCAGTATGGATCGGTCTACGAGTGCATCGGACCGTTCGATCAACGGTATGCGCTCAAAATGCTGCGGCCCGCGAACAAGTCCTACCAGGCGGTGAAGGACGAGTGGGCGCAGGAGCTACGGCGCCTCGAGCAGTTCCGCCATCCGAACATCGTCTACATCCACGACGCGTTCGAGAACAACTACCTCTTCTACCTCGCGCTCGAGCGGTGCGACACGAGCCTGCGCGCGCTGCTCGGGCGGCCCTTCTCGGACCTCTTGCTCGTGGAGCTCTGTCGCCAGCTGCTCATGACGCTGCAGTACCTGCACGACAGCGGCGTCGTGCACTCGGACCTGCACGCGGGCAACGTGCTCATCTCGCAGCTCGACCGATCTCCGATCGTCAAGCTGACGGACTTCGGCGTGTCGCATCAGCTCCAGGGCAGCACGCGCTGGTTTCGCCCACAGGTGGCGAACCCCAAGATCCTGACGCCGGAACTCGTCACCGCCGGATACACGACGACGCAGAGCGACCTCTACCAGTTCGGGCTCCTCATGTACCAGATGCACACGGGTCAGCCCGCGATCGACGTGGACGTCGCGTATCCGGAGATCACGCGGCAGATCTCCGAGGGCGCGCCGCGCAAGAAGGCCGAGGCCCTCGGCACGCCCGTCGGCAACGTGATCGCCAAGCTCCTCCGACGTCGCGACGCCTACCGCTACCAGTCCGCCCGCGAGGTCTGGGAAGACCTGCGCCAAGTCGCCTGGCGCTGACCGTTCACTTCTTCGGCGCGTCCTTCTTCGGTGCGTCCTTCGCCTTCGTGTCCTTGCCGTCCGCGGGGCCGCGGCTGGGCGAGACGACCTCGAGCAGCTCGACGTCGAACACGAGCGTCGCCTTGCCGGGGATCTTGGGCGGGCTCCCGTCGTCGCCGTAGCCGAGCTTCGAGGGGATCGTGAGCTTGCGTTTGCCGCCGACCTTCATGCCGGCGACGCCCTGGTCCCAGCCCTTGATGACCTCGCCCTTGCCGAGCTCGAACTCGAACGGCTCCTTGCCGACGGAGCTGTCGAACATGAAGTTCGTCTTGAGCAACCGGCCCGTGTAGTGGACCTTGACCTTGTCGCCTTCCCGGGCCTCGGGGCCCGTGCCGACGGTGATGTCTTCCTTGATGAGGTCCGCGGGCTCCGGCTTCTCCGGCTCGCGCGGCGCTGCGGCGCGAGGCTCCGCGGACGGCTCGGGGACCTTGTTCTCACAAGCGGCGGTGACGACGCCGAGGGCGACGACCGCGAGCGAACCCAAACGACGGATGGCCATCATGGGCCCCTCCTATTCGACGCAAGCCGCTCGATCAAGCGCCCCGCGCGGAGAGCCGCCGAGCGCGCTTCCGATCGTGGTACGTTCCGGCGAACGACCGAGCGCGCGGACGGCGCTCGGCGCGCTCGGCGATGACAGGCATGACGACCGCGCTTCCGCAGAAGCCGTTCGGCTCGACGGGGCTCTGCGTCTCGCCGCTCGGGCTCGTGGGCTCGGGCGGCATCGACGCGGACGCGGTCGAGCGCGCCTTTCACGAGCTCGGGGTGAACTACTTCTTCGCCTCGCCCCTGTGGCCCGCGCTCTCGGCGGGCGTGCTCAGGCTCGTGCGTGCGGGGCACCGTGATCGGATGGTGATCGCGTGCGGGGCGCACGTGCCGATCGGCGCGATGGTGCCGCGGGAGTGGGCGCTCGTGACGCGCGGGATGGGCGTCGGGCACGTGGACGTGTTCCACCTGCTCGGGGTGCGGGCGCGGCTCTGGGCGGCCGGGGAGACGTGGCCCGCGCTGCGGAAGCTCCGGGCCGAGGGGAAGGCGCGGGCGATCGGGATCGCCTGCGACGACGGCGCGCTCGCGGCGTCGCTCTGTGACGAGCTCGCGCCGGACGTGCTGACGATCCGCTATGAATCCTCGCGCCGCGTGATCGAGGCCGAGCTCTTCGCGACGCTCGCCGGGAAGCGTCCTGGCATCGTGGTGTCGCCTGCGCGGAGGGACGCGGTCGGCGCGCACGTGCGGTTCGCGCTGAGCCATCCGGTGGTGGACGTGGCGCTCTGCGCGCCGCGCACGTTCGAGGAGATCGCCGAGGCCGCGGCGAGCGTGCTGCTCGGTCCGCTCCCGGCTCCGTAGGACCTCAAAACGGTTTGGGGATGCTCTTCTTCGTCGTGGTCGTGGGCTTCGGCGACGGAGAGGACGTGCCGGGCAGCGAGACCGTCGGGCGCGTGGGCGGGCTCGTCGACGTGGTGGTCGTCGTCGGCTTGGGCGTCGTCCCGGTCGTGGTCGTGGTGGGGACCTGCGTCGGCGGCTTCGTCGTGCTCGTCGACGTCGTGGTCGCCGTGGGCTTCGGGGCCGGCGTGGTGGACGTGGTGTACACCGGCTCGGGCGCTGCGGCCGTGGCCTCGGGCGGCGGCGTGGACGTGTCGCCCGTCGCCGGGGGATCGGAGGCGACGGTCACGGCGCTCGGCGTGGTGATGGGCTCGAGCGGCGCGTCCTCGGCGGTGCTGCTCGAGCCGCCGCGCAGGAGGAAGTAGCCACCGAGCGAGAGGCTGCCGATCACGAAGGCGGCCCCGAGCCCGATCGCGACGAGCGGCGGGCCGCTGCTGCCGGAAGAAACGGCTCGAACGGGCGGCGGCGGCATGCCGTACGCGGGCGGCCCTCCCATGCCTGGGCCGGGCGCGCCGTAAGGGGCCGGTCCGGGGACGGGCGCGCCATACGGGGGCGGCGCGCCGTAGGGAGCCGGTCCGGGGCCGGGTGCGCCATACGGGCCTGCGGCGGGAGGCGCGCCATACGGCGGCGGACCGCCCACCTGGGTGCCCGATCCCCCGCCGAAAGGAGCGCCGGCGGGCGGCGCGGGGGCCGGGTAGACGGGGGCCTGTGCGGGGCCGGCGTCGACCATCGTGCTGGGCACGGGCGCGCCTGCGTGGGGCGCGGGCGCCGGGTAGACGGGGGCCGGCGCGACGCCCGGGCCTTCGGGGCCGAACAACGGCTCACCGACGATGGTTTTTCCAGGACCGTAGGGCCCGCCCGGCGGACCACCTTGCTGTTCGCTCATCTCGCCGACGTTCTCCTGGGCTCACGAGCTGCGGGCTGCATGCGGGGACGAACTCTTCAAGGGTTTTGCCCCGGGATCGGGATCCGGATGCGGGGCCGACCGCTGCCGCTGGTCGAGGGCCGCGGCGTCGGCGTGGTCGGCGTCGGTTGCGCCGTCGGGGCCGGCGTGGTCGGCGTCGGCTGCGTCGTCGGCTGCTGGCCCGGCATGGGGAAGGGGAGCGGGATCTGCGTGCTTCCCCAGGGGATCGGGATGCCGTTCGAGCCGAACGGGTTCGGAATGCCCGTCGGCGCGGTGCTCCCCGAGGCGGAGGGCTGCGGGGTCGAGGTCCCCGTGCCGCTCGTCGTCCCCGGGGGCTTCGTCCCGCCGACCGTGGTCGTCGTCTTCGGCACCGTGGTTTGCGGCACCGGCAGGTTCGTATTCACTGCGCCCGTCGTCTGGGTCGGCTGCTGCGCTCCCGGATCCGACGAGATGACCGTGGTGGGCGGCTGCTGGAGCGTGACGGGCTCGTTGCCGCTCTCCTCTTTGCTCGTGAGCTTCTGCCCGATGTACACGCCGCCGACGACCACGCCGGTCACGGCGGTGGCGAGCAGGAGCATCAGCGCGATCGACGAACCGCCGCTGCGCTTCTGCTGGGTCTGATGCGCGCGTGGTGCCCCGATCGGGTTCATCGGGGAGGTGGGCCCGTAGCCGGGCGGCGCGGGGTACCCGTTCGCGGGCGGATAACCCGCCGCGCCGTAGTTCGTCTGTACAGGCCCGTAGCCGCCGGCCGCTTGTCCGATCGCGGTGCCGCCGGGCCGCGGCGACATGTCGTACGCGCCCGGCGGCGCCGTATGCGAGGCGAGGGGCGCGGCGGGGGCCGTGGCGTCGTACCGCGGGCTCGGAGACAGGCTCTCGGCGAGCGGCTCGCCGATCGACGTGTGGGGCTGCCGGTGCGGCACATCGAACCCGCCGAGCGGCGTCGCGCCGACCTGCGGAGGCGGGATCGACGGCTCGCTGACCCCGGGCGGGGGTTTGTCGTCGGTGGGGGGCAGCGTCTTCGGGATGGGCGAGGCGCCGGCCCCTCCGGGCGTCACCGCGCCCGCGGGCGAGACGGCGGGCCTCGGCGTGACGCTGCCGGGCAGGGGCGTGGCGACGGCTGCGCCGCTGCGCGTGCCGACGGCGAACGGCTCGAGCGCGCTCCGGAACTCGGCGACGGAGTTGTATCGATCGGGCGGCTTCGGCCCCATCGCGCGGTGCACGACGCTCGCGAGCTCCGGCGGCACGTGGGGCGCGAGGTCCGTGAGCTGCGCGATCTGCCCCGTGAGATACGCCGAGGCGATCTGGTGCGGCTCGTCGCCGCCGACGGGCCTTCGACCAGCGAGCATCTCGAAGACCATCACGCCGAGCGAGAAGATGTCGGCGCGAACGTCGACCGCGTCCGCGGAGTAGGCCTGCTCGGGGGCCATGTACTCGGGCGTCCCCATGATCACGCCGGGCCGCGTGAGGCCACGATCGAGCTCGCCCGTGACCTTCAGCTTGGCGATGCCGAAGTCGAGCAGCTTGAGGAGCGGTTCGCCCTTGGACCCGCGGGTGATCATGACGTTGTCGGGCTTGAGATCCCGGTGCACGACACCCGCGCGATGGGCGGCCTCGACGCCGTCGAGCATCTGGCTCGCGTACTCGAGCGCGTCGGCGTACGAGAGCCTCTGGCCTGCGTGGTAGAGCTCCTCGTAGAGGGTCTGGAGGGTCTTGCCCTCCAGGTACTCCATCACGATGAACGCCTGCCCGGTCGACGTCTGGTCGACGTCGCTGACGCGCACGACGTGGGGGCTCTGGATCTGCGCCGACACGCGCGCTTCCTGGAGGAAGCGCTGCACGAGGCCTTGGCGTCGCGAGAGCTCGGGGTGGAGGAACTTGAGCGCCACGGTGGTGCCGAGCACCTCGTGACGCGCCTCGTACACGCTACCCATCCCGCCATCGCCGATGACGCGGACGAGCCGGTACTTGTTGTTGATGACCTGGCCGACCTGAGGGCGCATGGGGACCTGTGCGGCGCTACTTTGGACGCGGGAGAGTGTCACAGCCCTATGGACGAGCGACAAAGAATTTCGTCCTGTCGAACGACGCGTTCGTGATCCCGCGCTCCCGGCGCAGGGACGGGCGGGGCGGAAACGGAGACGGGCACGGAAATCGGGGGTGGGAGGTGAGCCGCGACGGGGTCAGAGGGCGGCGAGGTCGTCCTCGGGGTCGTCGGCGGTGACGTGGTCCACCTCGGACCAGAGATCGTCGAGGTCGAGGACGAGATCGTCGAAGCCCGGGACGGTCACCTGCCCGTAGGCGGCGGAGACGGTGCGGATCCACCGTCCTTGGGGCTCGAGGTCGAAGCACTCGACGATGCGGGCGGCGGGGTCGAAGAGCCAGTAAGAACGCACACCGAAGCGCGCGTACTCGCCGGCCTTCTCGAAGCGGTCACGGCGCACGTCGCGGGGATCGGGCGAGAGGACCTCGACGATGAGCCGCGGGGGCTTGCGTGACAAAGACCCCGCGCCGAGGCGCGTATCCGGCGGGTACATCGTGACGTCCGGCTTGCGCCCGCGCGTCGGCGCGACGCCGATCCTGTGCTCGGAGGCGAACACCACGCCCCGCCGAGGCCTCGCCCAGGACATGAGGACGAACAGGAGCCACGAGACGACCGCTTCGTGCGCATGATTGGGCACCTCTTCCTCCACGAGGTAGCCATCGACGAGCTCCCCCGGCTCGTCCTCGGCCATGTCGGCCCACTGCTCGAGCGACATCGGCGGCGGGATGGGCATGGTGGGTGCTGCAACCATGGGGGAAGCGTACCACGAGGCGGGCGCGGAGGCGGGCAGCGAAGCGGAGCGGTTGGCGCGATCGGATACGGAAGCAGTTATGGAAGCGGAGCCGGCGCTGCGCTCGCTCAGCGGTCCCCGTCCGCGGTGCTCGTCCGTTGCGCCTTCACGGTGCTGCCTCCGACGTCGACCATGGCGCCGATCGCGTCCCGGAGCGCGTCGCCCAGCGGGTCGAGCACGTCTTGCGCGCAGATCATCTCGTACTCCGCGGGGAGCTCCCCCGAGAGGAGCCACGCGCCGAGGTGAGCTTCGTCGTGCACCACCGAGATCACCTCCGGCTCGCCGTTCGTCGTCGTCACCAGCGCCCCGACGCTCGGGCCTTCGTGGAGGAGCTGCGCTTCCACCGCCGCGAGCCGCGTCGCCGTGAGCCGTGGTCGCTTTCGCGCGAGCGCCGCCCGCACGTGGATCCGAAGCGGCAGCTTCGTGTTCTTCTCGCTTTGCGGGAGCCTGTCGAGCAGCAGTGGCACGAGGCCGTCCGACGTGCGCAGCACGTGCACGAGACGGTTGCCCGAGGGCAGGAGCGTGACGCCTTCCAGATCCTCGTACGCGATCTCCACCGTCCCGCCGCGCACGAGCGGCAGCGCCGGGACCGTCAGCGTGCGCAGCCCGAGCACGATCGCGAGGTCTTGCCGAGCGCCGAAGCGCCTCGCCAGCACGCCCGCGTAGATCCCGCACGCGAAGAGCACCACGCCGAACCCGGCGAGCGCGAGGCCGGTCTTGTCACCACGCGTGAGCCCGACAGCGAGGCCGAGCGCGAAGCCGAGCACGAGGAGCACCGCGAACACCCAGAGCATGCGGGCGGGATTTCGCAGCGGCACGCGGAGCTCGCGCCCCAGACACGCCGCCGAAAGCTCCGCGCGCTCGCGCCGGAGCTGCTCTCGTTCTCGTACCTTCGCTTGGCGTTCTTCCATCGTTCGTCGCTTTCCTCCCAGAGCCGTCCGAGCATGACGGAGAACAGCCGCGAAATGGAGCGACGGAGCGAACGCGGCGCCGCAAAAAATCGTTCGCAGTTCAATGATGTGTCCGGTCGGTCGGACGTATTCCGTCCGCTGACGCACCGTGTCGGTCGTTATGCCTTTGATACCCGGCCGAGTCGCATTACGAGCCACGGAATGCGTTCAGCGATTCTGGGCGTCGGCCATTACGTGCCGACCAAGGTGGTGACCAACGACGACCTCGCTCGCATGATGCCGACGAGCGACGAGTGGATCCAGCAGCGCACGGGGATCAAGGAGCGCCGGTTCATCGAGCACGACGGGATCGGCGCGAGCGACCTCGCCGTGCCGGCCGTGCAGATGGCCCTCGAGCGCGCCGGTCGCAAGGTCTCCGACGTCGACATGATCATCTTCGCGACCCTGAGCCCGGATCACTTCTTCCCCGGCTCGGGTTGCTTCCTCGGCGAGAAGCTCGGCCTGCCCGGCGTGCCCGCGCTCGACGTCCGCAACCAGTGCTCGGGGTTCCTCTACGGGCTCAGCGTCGCGGACGCGTGGGTCCGCACCGGGGCGTACAAGAACATCCTCGTCGTGGGCGCCGAGGTGCACTCGACGGGCGTGGAGTTCACCGAGCGCGGCCGCGACGTGGCCGTGCTCTTCGGCGACGGCGCGGGCGCGGCGCTCGTGGGCCCGAGCCCGTCCGACGATCGCGGCCTGATCTCGATCCACCTGCACGCCGATGGTACGGGCGCAAAGGATCTTTGGATCCCCGCGCCCGCGTCGAAGCACATCCCGCGGATCACGCACGAGATGCTCGACAAGGGCGAGCAGTACCCGAAGATGATCGGCAAGCAGGTCTTCCGCTGGGCCACCGAGAAGATGCCCGAGGTCAGCCGCGAGGCGCTCGCCGCGGCCGGCATCGACATCAGCAGTATCGACCTGTTCGTCCCGCACCAGGCGAACATGCGCATCAACCAGTACGTGGCCGACAAGCTCGGTTTGCCGCAGGAGAAGGTCGTCCACAACATCGAGCGGTACGGCAACACGACGGCCGCGACGATCCCGATCGGCCTCAGCGAGTCCGTGGCCGAGGGACGCATCAAGGAAGGCACGACGGTGCTGACGGCCGCGTTCGGCAGCGGCTACACCTGGGGCGCGGCCGTGCTCCGGTGGTAAGAAGAGCCCGATGATTGCTCCCCCCATCCTCGACGCCATCGTCGATCGCGCGCTCGAAGAAGACCTCGCCGGCGGTGATCTCTCCGGCGAGGCCTGCGTCGATGCAGATACGCAGGCGGACGCCGCCGCCGTCGCGCGCAAGGCCGTGATCGCTTGCGGCGCGGAGGTGTTCCGGCGCGTGTTCACGCGGGTCGATCCGCGTTGCGTGGTGGAGACGCTCGTGCCCGACGGAAAAGAGGCGCCCGCCGGGACGACGCTCTGGCGCGTGCGAGGCCCCGCCCGCGCGGTGCTCGCGTCCGAGCGGACAGCGCTGAACCTCGTGCAGCGCATGACGGGCATCGCCACGGTCACGCGCCGTTACGTCGACGCGGTGCCGAAAGGCGCGCGGACGCGCATCACCGACACGCGCAAGACCACGCCGGGCCTGCGCGCGCTCGAGCGGTACGCCGTGCGCATGGGGGGCGGGATCAACCACAGGAACGATCTCGGCAGCGCGGTGATGATCAAGGACAACCACATCGTCGCGGCCGGCGGCATCACCCGCGCCGTCGAGCGCGCGCGGGCGCACGCGCCGCACTCTTCGCGCATCGAGGTCGAGGTCGACTCGCTCGTGCAGCTCGAAGAGGCGATCGCGGCGGGCGCGGACATCATCCTGCTCGACAACTTCTCGACCGAGGACGTCGCGCGCGCCGTCGCCCGCGCGGCGTCGCTCACGCCGCGGCCGATCCTCGAAGCCTCGGGTGGCATCACGCTCGAGCGCATCACGGAGCTCGCGCTCGCCGGCGTCGACGTGATCAGCGTCGGAGCCCTCACGCACTCGGCGCCCGCAGCCGACATCGGGCTCGATTTTCAGCTTTGAGCGACCTCGATCCTCTCCGCATCGAGGCCGAGCTCGAGAGGCTCGGCGCGAGCGTCGGCAAGCCCGTCGTCGTCGCCTCCGTCACGGCCTCGACGAACGACGACGCGCGCCGAGCTGCTTCCGGAGGCGCGCCCCACGGCGCGTCGTTCCTCGCCGACGCGCAGACCCAGGGGCGCGGCCGCAGCGGCCACGCGTGGCATTCGCCGGCCGGGGAAAACCTCTACCTCTCCGTCGTCCTTCGCCCCAAGCTCGCGCCCCAAGCGTTGCCACCGCTCGCGCTCGTTCTCGGCGTCTGCGTCGCGCGGGTCGTCGACGAGCTGCTCGGGGCGAGCGCGGCGAGCGGCCCGCGCGCCGGTGTCAAATGGCCGAACGACGTGCTCGTGGACGGCAAGAAGCTCGCGGGTCTGCTCGTCGAGACGGCCCTGCGCGGCGGCGCGATCGACGCCGTCGTCGCGGGGATCGGGCTCAACGTGCACGCCTCCTCGTTCCCCGAGGAGCTCGCCTCCCGCGCGACCTCGCTCCACGTGCTCGGCGGACGCGGGCTCGACCGCTCCTCGATCGCTGCGCGCTTGCTCGCCGAGATCGGCCGCGCCGTGCGCGTCTTCGAGGCCGACGGGCTCGACCCGTTCCTCGCCGAGCTCGACCACCGTGACGTCCTTCGCGGCGTGCCCATCGACGTCTCGGGCGTCTCGGGCACGGCCGCGGGCATCGATCGCGAGGGTTACCTCCGCGTGATCACGAGCGACGGCGCCACGCATCGCATCGGCTCGGGGAGCATCACGACGCACGGTCCGCTCGGCTCGCCAGGCGCTCGGGTTCGCGGCGGGCCTGGCGCGGGCGAGGCCGCGGGGTAAGAACGTCGCCGGCCGTGAAGGAAGACACCCTCGTCGTCCACGAGATTTATTCGAGCATCCAGGGCGAATCCACGTTCGCCGGGCTGCCGTGCACGTTCGTGCGTTTGACCGGCTGCAACCTGCGTTGCGCCTGGTGCGACACGACGCAGGCGTTTTACGGCGGAAAACGGATGCCGCGCAGCGAGGTGCGCGAGAAGGCGCTCGCATTCGGCACGCCGCTCGTCGAGCTCACGGGAGGCGAGCCGCTCCTGCAACCCGGCGCGATCCCACTCCTGCGCGAGCTCTGCGACGCGGGTCGGACGGTGCTCGTGGAGACGAGCGGCGAGGCCGACGTCTCTCGCGTCGATCCCCGCGTCCACAAGATCATGGACCTCAAAGCGCCCGGCAGCGGCGAGACCCATCGCAACCGCTGGTCGAACCTCGCGCACATCGGCCCGCACGACGAGATCAAGTTCGTGCTGGCCGATCGCGCCGACTACGAATGGATGCGCACCGTGATCCACGAGCGCGACCTCGCGCGGCTCGGCTGCACGCTGCTCGCATCCGCCGTCTGGGGCAAACTCTCCCCAAAGGATCTCGTGGCCTGGGTGCTCGAGGACAGCCTACTCGTGCGCGTGCAAGTCCAGCTCCACAAGGTGATCTGGGGCGCGGACGTGCAGGGCGTTTGAGGCTGGTGCCGTAGCGCCGGGGCGCTGCCCCGGACCCCGCGGGGGCTGTTCGCCCCTCGACCCGAACCAGGGCAAGCCCTGGACTCGGGGTGGAAGAACTGCGCGATGCGCAGTTCTTCCAACGGGCCCGTTGGAAGACCAGAGACAGCGTTGCCCGTCGAAATGGCATCGCGGCTGTCTCGGTTGGCAAGGTGGTTGGTGGTCTTGATCTGGCCTGTTCGATGAACTGCGCGAAGCGCAGTTCATCGACCCCGGGTCCAGCGCTTGCGCTGGTCCGGGTCCAGGGGCGGACAGCCCCTGGTGGGGCCTGGGGCAAAGCCCCAGCGCAGCGGCTTCGGATCGCTCAGCGGTGGAGCGGGCTGTTCTTGAACCGCTCGAGCAGCGCGTCGAGTGCTGCTTGATCCCCCGGGCGAGCGCTGCGCTTCGCGGCCTCCACGAGCGCTGGCGTCGACGGGTGATCCACCATCAGCACGGCCTTCGTGATGGCTGTACGCGCCTCGCCTTCGTATCGCAGGTACGAATCCACGAGCGCCTGCGACGCAGCTGCGCGCACGGCATCCTCCTCGCCGCTTGCCGCGATGATCGGCGTCTTCCAGGCCCACGCCGAGCCCACGTCGCCGAGCGATCGCGCCACGAGGATCGCCGTCTCTGCGTCCGGGTGCGCGCGCAGCGTGGATGCGAGTGCCTCGGCCACGACGAGCCTCCGGCAATCGCCCATCCCTGCGAGCACGCCCTTCTGCTTCGGGCCCTCTTTTTTCGCCATGCCGACGAGCTTCCGCGCTGCTGCGTCCGTGCCGAGCTTGCCGAGCGCCGAGGCTGCGGCTCGCACGAGATCCGTGTCCATCTCCGTCGTGTCGATGATCGCGAAGAGCACGGGCGCTGCGCGGCCGTCCCTGAGTGCGCCCACGGCTTCCACGAGGCCCACGCGCCATGCGTGCCACGCGTCGTCGGGCATGTCTCCGCGCGGCTTCGCGTCCACCGCGAGCTCGTTCAGCATCGGCAGGAGCGCGTCCTTGCCGAGGCCCTTCAAGATCGCCGCGACGGGCACGTACCGACCGCGCTTTTGCGCGTCGAGCGCCGGCATGTCCTCGCGCAGCCGCGCGAGCGTATCGAACGCCGTGGGGTTCTCCTTGCGCGCGACTCCGATCGCCTGCACGAGCGCCGCCCGATCCTGCTCCGCGATCCGATCCGGACCGATCCACACACCCTCGGCTGCGCTCGCCACGCCCGTGAGCGCCGAGAGCAAGAGCCCTGCTGCGACCAGGCCGATCCCCAAGACACGCTTCGCCTTCATAGAGCACCTCCCCACCAGGGGTTCGTTTCCGGCACGACCCGCGTCGTGTTCGACCCGCAATGCACCTCTCCGTCGTTGCGGTGGTAGAGGTTCCAGTTCTCGATGAAGCTCACCGTGATGCCGTAGGGCTTGAACGCCTCGATGAGCTGCGCCTCGAAGATGTCCTCTCCGTTGATGATCGGGCCGTGCGGCTTCGGCGCGCCGAAGACCGTGTCCGAGAGGTAGATCCCGTTCACCGTGCCCGGCTGGTAGGCGACCGAGTAGCCCTCCGCTGGCTGATGCAAGAACGGGATGCGGATGATCTCCGCGTCCGTGATGCCCGTCTCCTGCTTCAGCACCTCGAGCTGCCCGGCGACCTCGACCGCGGAGGATGCGCTCTCGTTCATCACGTCGGGGTCGTCCAGCACCTCGTCGATCGTGACCTCGGCGGGCACGTTGCCCCACCAGTATTGGCCGACGAACATGGGCACGTTGCCGTGCCCGGCCGCTTTCGCGTCCTCGAGCATCTGCTTCGCGAGCGCGGCGTCGTTCAGTCCGAGCGCCCAGCCGCGCGGCGTGTTGGCCTTGACGAACGTCGTCGTCTCGTCGACGTGACCGACCAGGAGCCACTCCGTATCGATGTAGATGATCGGCTGCGCGCCTTGCGCGCTCACCATGCGGTCGAAGCTCTTGTCCGGGTAGTACGAGGGCGTCGATCCGCGCAGCACACGTCCGTTCGGGTAGCTCTTGCCGTCGTGCGTGTAGGGCGGAACGGTCTCCAGATTGCCGAACGAGTTCAGCGAATCCATCTGGTTCGAGTGCGTTGAATCGAACTGCGCGAGACCCCCGACGTCCTTGCCGCGGAGCGCGAACACGATCCGGCCCGCGGGGCGCAGGTTGCCCGTGTGGTTCGCCGAGCGGAAGTTCACGTGCATCACCTGCTGCTTGCCGCCGGGGCCGGGCATCGAGGTGTACGCGGTTTCGAAGTAGTCCTGCGTCCACTGATCCGAGCTCGCGTGCTCGTAGAGCGGCTCGCTGAGGCCCGCGGTCTGCATGGCCGCCTTCAGATCGTTGCGGAACGCCGTCGACGACGACGACTGCCCTTGCACGTTCGCCGCGTAGATCGTGCGCGCCGGGTGCAGGTGGTGGCGGAAGAGCACCGGCGCCACGCGGAGCCGCACCGTGTCCTTCACCTCCGGCATCGGCGCGCCCGAGGAATCGGTGCTCGTCACCGTGAGCGAGACGTCGACGAACCCGTCCCACACCGTCTCATCGCGCACGATGTCGAGCGCCTCGATCGCGAACTCGACGCCGGCCGCGAGATCCGCCTGGCGGATCTTCGTCGCGACGTTGAAGACCTCGAACGACCCCAGCGCGGTCTTCCGGAAGAGCCGGACATGCTCCGGCGCGCTCACCGTGATCGTGCCCTCGGCATCGGCGTACGCCTCCGGCCACGGCGCGGCCACGATCCGCGCGAGATCCGCGAGATCATCCTCGCCGTTCACGATCGTGTCGGCGGCGTCGTTGCACGCGACGAGCTGTGAATCGGCCTGGCCGCTCGAGGGGCACTGCGCCTGATCGTCGTCGACGTTGGCGAGGAAGATCGCGCCGTGCGCGGCGTCCCACGTGTCCTCGCCTTGATCCTCGGTGGGATCGTCGAAATCGACGCTCCCGTTGCGGTTCACGTCGGCGCGTAGATCGACGGGGCCCTTGGGCCCTCCGCCGCCTTGGCCCGCGCCGCCCTGCGCGGCTCCGCCCTGGCCCGCGCCGCCTTGTCCTGCGCCGCCCCCGACGCCCGGGCCCGAGTTGAACCCGAGATCCTCGTCGGCTCCGCCGCACCCTGCCGCGAGCGCGGCTCCCGAGAGCGTCGCGGCGCACAGCCACGTCCATCGTCTACGCATTCGTTTCACCTCGAACGATTGTCGTCCCGCGTGAGGCATCGATGTAGGCCGATCGAAAGCCTCGCCGCAACGACCGAATCGTTACGAACTGTGTACGTTCACGTGAGGTGAGAATGTTTCGCCGTGTGTGCTCCGCGCGCGAAAACGCACACCGCGGAGCTCACACCCGTGTTGCAGTCTGCGCGTCTTTTTCGTCGCTGCGGAAGCGCGCCTCGGCCTTCTTGGGATCGCAGAGGAGCAGGAGCGGGATCGTCACGACCTGGACGATCGCGGCGATGAGAATCGCGCGCGCGTAGCCGAGATGATCTGCCATCCACCCGCCGTAGCGCGCCGTGAACGAGTAGCAGAGGTTCGTCATGGCCATGTAGGCGGTGAACTGCGTGGCTCCGACCGCGGGGTTCGTGAGCCTCATGAAGAACTTCAGCGCCGCCGCGCTGTAGAAGCAGATCCCGATCTGCAGTAGCGCCTGGTAGGCGACGAGAAACCCGTAACGAGGCCAGAGACCGGAGAGCGTCGCGAAGAGCGCCATGACGCCTCCGATCCAGGCCATGCCCGCGGCGATCGCCTTGTGCATGCCGAAGCGGTCCGCGAGCGCGCCGCCGACGAGCGAGCCCACGATGCCGGCGGGCGCGTCGATGACGTTCAGCAGGAAGAGCGCCTCCTCGGAGAGCCCGAGGTCCTTGCGGTAGAGGCGCGTCGTGAACGTACCGACGAGCGCGAAGCCGGCCGGCGCGAGGAACGCGATGAGGAACCCCGCGAGCGTCGAGGGGAACTTGAGCGTGCGGACGAGCTCCGGGACGTCGAGGCGCCTGCCCTCACGCCCGAGGCGCGTGTCCTCGCTCGGCGGCCGCTCCCGCACGAGCAGCGGCACGATCATGATGAGCCACACCGGCAAGGTCATCGCGACGAACGTCGCTTGCCATCCGATGTGCTTCGCGATCACCGCGCCGCTCGATCCGAGCGTCACGCCGAGGGTCTTGCCGGCCCACATGATGCTGTTGGCGCGGCCGGTCTCGTTCGCCGGCAGGATGTCCACCGCGAGCCCGTCCACGGCCAGGTCCTGCAGCGCGGCGAACGTGTTGTGCGCGAACAGCAGCACGTTGATCAGGCCGAGCCGGCCCGGATCCGCGGCCGCGAGCGCGAGCAGCGGCAGGCCCATGAGGATCTCGGCGAGGATGATGAACGGGCGCCGCCGGCCGAAGCGGCCTCCGCGGTATCGATCGAGCAGCGGCCCATAAAAGACCTTAAAACTCCAGGGCAGGTAGGCGATCCCCATGACCGTGCCGAGGGCTTCGTTGCTGAGGCCGCGATCGATCAGGAAGACGCGGTAGCCGCCCGCGAGGAAGCCCCACGGGATGCCCTGCGCGAGGTAGAGCAAGCCGAAGAAGACGAAGCGGAGGATGCGGCTGTCCGCGAGCGTCGTGCCGCGCCGCTTCGGTGGATCGGCCTCCGCGGGAGCCAGGTAAGGGTTCTCGGCCGGCTCGCTCATCGAGCCGAGGCTATCACGCCTCGTCGTCGCCCGAGGTCTCCGGGGTGCGGCGATCGCGCAGCCTCGGGAAGAGCGTCGCGCGGATCAACGAGGCCGGCTCGCCGAAGAGGGCTTCGAGGCGCGCGTAGACGACGCCCACGAGCCGGCCTTTCGGCGGGCGGAGCGCGGCGTGCACGAACGCCACGTCGACCTCGATGCCCGCGTACGACGACGCGTCTTCGGCGAGCTCGCTCGCCCGTTCCGCGCCGCGATCGCGGTCCTTCGTCGTGCGGATCCGGATGCGCAGGCCCGCGCGGAGCAGCGCGTGGTAGCTCGTCATCCATGCCATCCACGGCTCGATCGGTCCGACCGCGAGAGCTCTTCGCACCGCGGCGAGGCGCGCGTCGACGACGTCGAGCGGCAAGGTGTCGAGCTCGTGCAGCGCGCCCGGGAAGCGCTCGGCGAGGGCCTTGAACACGGCGCGCTCGGGGATCGGTTCGCCGCGATCCCGAGCGCGCCGGAGCTCCGCGATCTCGGCGTATTTGCTCTCGAGCGCAGAGAGCGCCTCGCGGCTCGGCGCGGGCGCCTTCACAGCCACGCGTACGGGAAAGCCGTGACGTCGCCGATCGCGTGCGCGCCGATGCCGAGCGCGACGAGCCGATCGATGCCGAGCGCGTTGCCGGCCGCGGGCGGCATGCCCTCCGCGAGCGCCGCGAGGAACCGCTCGTCGATCGGGTAGACGGGCTTGCCCTCGGCGCGCCGCTGCGCCTGATCCCGCTCGAAACGCGCGCGTTGCTCGATCGGATCCGTCAGCTCGCCGAAGCCGTTGCACACTTCCAGGCTACCCACGTAGAGCTCGAAGCGCTCGGCGACACGCGGATCGCCCGGGCAGAGGCGCGCGAGCGAGGCGAACGGGGCAGGGTATTCGACGAGGAAGACCGGCCGGCCGAGGCGCGCGAGGCGCGGCTCGACCTCCTCGACGAGCAGCCGGAAGAACCGATCCTCGTCCTCGCTCGCCATCGTGATCGCCTCGTCCGCGCTCGTGCCCGCGTACCGCGCGAACGCCTCGCCGACCGAGATCCGCTCGAACGGCGCCGCGAGATCCACGCGCGTCCCCTCGACCTCGATCACGCTCGTCCCCGCGAGCTTCGATACGACCGATCGCACGAGCTCTTCCGTGTCCGCGACGACCGCGTCCATCGGCGCGAAGGCACGGTACCACTCGAGCATCGTGAACTCGGGGTTGTGCCGGCTGCCGATCTCGCCGCGGCGATAACAGCGCGCGAGCTGGAAACAGCGCGGCACGCCGCCCGCGAGCAGGCGCTTCATCTGGTACTCGGGCGACGTGATGAGCCAGAGCGGCCGAGCCGCCGGAGCTCCCTCCACACCGAACGCATCGAGGTGCAAATCGAGGCCGGGGCAGGGGACCATCGAGGGCGTCTCGACCTCCAGAAAACCCCTGCGAACGAAGAACGATCGCACCTCGGCGAGCGCCTCCGCCCGGGCTCGGAGCGCGCGCCCCACACCTCGGAACACGAGCCGCTCGGTCTCGGTCTTCGGCGCCTCGCTCGCCGCGCCTTGCGACACGGCCGGCGCGTTCGGCGTGCGCCGCTCGAGCACGCGGCCCTGCGCGAGCTTGCCGGCGATGAACGAGGCCTCGACGACCGCGAGATCCGCGGGCGCGAGGGATCCTTCGGCGAGCGTGATCGTCACGCGCGCGAACGCATCGGCGACGACGACCTCGTCGTCCACGACCTCGAGCACCCGACCCGCCACGCGGATCGGCCCAGGCGCGCCCGCGAGCGTGTCGAGATCACTCGGCGCGAACGGGAGCGAGTGAGCTTCGGTCGACGTCGGCACGCGCTGGGCCCTAGCCCCCGCTGCCCCCGGCGCCGCCAGCACCACCCGTGCCGCCCGTGCCTCCCGTTCCGCCCGTTCCGCCCGTTCCGCCGGTGCCGCCGGTACCACCCGTGCCACCGCCCGCACCGCCCGCGCCGCCGGCGCCGCCGACGCCGCCCGTGAGCGCCCCGGGCGTGCACGCGGGTTCTTCACTGCCCGTCGGCGGGCAGCAGATGTCCGAGACGCCGAGCAGCTCGGTCTTCGACACGCACACGAGGCCGTCCTCGCAGTCCGTGTTGTTGTTGTCGATGCTGCAGGCCTGACCCACGCCCTGGTTCGAACACGCGGCGAAGGCGAGGCCCGCGGCGAGCGCAACCAGGACGAACCCCGGGAAGATACGGCGTGAAATCACGCCGGCTCTCTTATCATTTTTCCCGCGCCTGCTCTGGTCCCTCGTACGCCGCCTTGTTCTTCGCGTCGATGGCGTCCACGAAGAGGCTCATGTACCGGCCCGCGCTCCACAACGAGAACACGAGCGACGTGTAGATGAGCAGCCGCCCCACGTGCACGAGATCGACGACCCCGAAGTCGAAGATGCCGATCGTGAACCAGTACGGGTAGCCGAGGATCAGGCACACGATCCCGATCATCTGCAGCGCCGTCTTCGTCTTGCCGCCCTCGCCCGCGGCGATGATGATGCCCTCGGACGAGGCGATCGAGCGCAGCGCCGTGATCGTGATCTCGCGCGAGATCAGGAGCACCACGGCCCACGCCGAGATCCGCCCCATCGGAACGAGCCAGACGAGCGTGCCCGTGACGATGAGTTTGTCGGCGAGCGGATCGAGGAATTTGCCGAGCACGCTCACGAGGCCCTGCCGCCGCGCGAGCCATCCGTCGAGCATGTCCGTGATCGCGGCGAGCGCGTAGACGGCCGCGGCCCAGAAGCAGTCGTGGGGGCTGCCGCGCCCGAGCAGGATCAGCACGATCGGGATCATGACGATCCGGGCGAACGTCAGGAGGTTCGGGACGTTCCGCGCGTCCTCCCAGAGCGTCTTCCGTCGCGCGGCCTTGATCTGCCGCAGCGACGCCTTGTCCACCTTCGAGCCGCTAGCGACCATGGAGCAGCACCGTGCCCTCGCCACTGAAGACGACAAAACTCTTCGCGCCGGCGGGCGCCTCGCTCGGGGGCAGCGCGCGCGGGATCACGCGGCCCATCCAGCCGAGGACGCTCGGCGCGTAGAGCGCGGAGCTCTTGCCCTCGCGGACGTCGAGCGCGAGCATCGGCCCCTTGAGGCGCGCCACGAGCGTGCCCGGGCCGCGGAGCTGCACCATCCCGACCGCCTCGGCGTCACCCACGGGCATACGGCCGTTCTCGTAGCTCATCGCCCCCTCGAAGCCACCAAGCAGATCCTCGCGCAGGTAGAGCGGCTCTTCTTCGAGGCCGATCGACACGAGCTCGTGATCCGGCGGCGGCGCGAGGACGAGATCACCGCGCCCCTCGAGCTCGACGATCACATCACCCTCGCCGCCGAGCGGCTCTTCGAGCGACTTCCCGCGCATCCTGCGCATCAACGGCTTGTGACGGAGCCCGTTCGCGTACGCCATCGAGCGGACGAGCGAGGGTCGCACCGCAAAACCGTTCGTCGCCGCCACGAGCAAGACGCCGCCCGGGTGCGCCGCGATCTTCCCTTCCGCGGGAAACGTCAGCGTGTGTCGCCGGCCGAGATCCGTCGGCGAGAGCGGTCCGCGCGGCGGCGAGTCGGACTTCGCCGCGCCGTTCGTCGTCGCGTTCGCGGCAGGCGTCGCGCGGGCAGGGGGACCGTCCGCGGCGGCGAGCAGCGCGTCCCACCCCGCCGAGAGCGACTGCGGCAGCGCGCTCGAAGGGTTGAGGTCCATCGTGCGATCGAGCTCGGTGAACGATCCCGGCGGCATCGAGGGCTTGCGCTGTCCGTTCAGCGTCACACCGGTCGCGTCCATGATCCTTCGCGCCATCGCCTCGTGACCGCCGCGCGTGAACGCGTGGAGCGCGCGATCCGGGTCGCCGAGCGCCTGGTGCGCGAGGCCGAGGTAGCCCCACGCGCGCTGGTGGCCCGCGTGCTGCGCGACCACTTTTTCGAGCTCCTGCCGCGCTCGCGCGGGTTGCCCCGTCTTCAGGAAGCAGAGCGCGAGGTTCACGCGCGGCTCGAAGGGCTCCGGGTACGCCTGGACGAGCTTTTCGTAGAGCGCGACGGCCCGCGGGTAGAGGCCGAGCCGGAAGTAGACGACGCCGAGCAGGTCCTGGCCCTTCGGATCCGCGGGCGAGAGCTCGAGCGCTCGTTCGAGCTCGACCCGCGCCTCCGAGACGCGGTTGTCCTGCAGGAGCTCGCCGCCGCGGTACAGGTGGAAGAGAAAGTCCTCCCCGGGATCACCCGGAGGAGGGCGCGGCGGGGATGCTCGATCGGCCACGGCGCGAAGGGTACACGATGATCGCCGCAGGAAAAGGGCGGGCGCGGTGTTTCGCGTACCGAACCGGGTGCGTCAAGGAACGGAGGCCGCCGCGGCGATTGCCTCTTCCAGCGTGAAAACGCGCTCATACAGCGCGCGCCCCACGATCGCGGCGGCCACGCCCGGGACACGCGCGAGCGCGCGGAGGTGCTCGAGGGTGCCCACGCCGCCCGACGCGATCACGGGAAACCCTCCCTTCTCGGCGAGCGCCGCGGTGGCCGTGACGTTCGGCCCCGCCTGCGTGCCGTCGCGCGAGACGTCCGTGTAGAGCAGCGCAGCCACGGGCGCGCCCGCGAGATCCCGCGCCACGTCGAGCGCCGTGCGTGTCGACGTCTGCACCCACCCTTCCACCGCGACGAACCCGTCCTTCGCGTCGAGCGCGACCACCACGCGCCCGGGGTGCGCCGTCGCGAGCGCGCGCACCATCGCGAGATCGCGGATCGCCGCCGTGCCGAGCACGACCTTGTCGGCCCCGAGCGCGAGGTATTCCTCCGCGGTCTCGGCCGATCGCACCCCGCCGCCGACCTCCACGCCCGGCCCGAACGCCTGTACGACCGCGCGGACGAGCTCCCTCTGCACGGGACGACCTTCCCGCGCGCCCTCCAGATCGACCACGTGCAGCGTCTCGACCTTGCCCGCGAGCTTCGCCGCGAGGCCGACGGGATCCGCGTCGTAGACGGTGACGGCGTCATAGCGCCCTTGATGCAAGCGGACGGCCTTGCCCTCGAAGAGATCGATCGCAGGGAGGATCAACATCGCGACCCGTGGCCTACGATGGAACCAGGCCGAGGAAAAGCTAGGCTCTCGCCACCATGCGCGAACGCATCGCCGAGACCCTCGGAGACGTCCACTGGAGCGACCTCCGCGCGCACCTGGCGCGCGACGCCGTGATCATCGTCGACGACGCGCTCGATCTGCTCGACGTCGGCGTGGCCCTCGCAAAGAACGACGTGCCCTCCGTCGACGCGTGGATCCGCGCAGGCAAACTCCAGAAGCCCACGGCCGAGGAGCTCACGCGCTGGTCACTCGACGCGAGCACGCGCTTCCTCGCGGCCATCGTGCAGCCGTTCGTCTTGATCCGACGGCCCCCCGCGAAGGCTTTGTCTTAGAGGGGCCGTTGCGCCGGGGCGCTGCCCCGGGCCCCGCGGGGGCTATCCGCCCCTCGACCCGGACCAGGGCAAGCCCTGGACCTCAGGGGGAAAAACTGCGCTCCGCGCAGTTTTTCCCACAGGCCGGTGGGACGGCCCTGCCCGTCGCTGGCAGGGCCGTCGCCGGTCTTGAACCCCGGCTCGTTCGATGAACTGCGCGGAGCGCAGTTCATCGACCCCGAGTCCAGCGCTTGCGCTGGTCCGGGTCCAGGGGCGGACAGCCCCTGGTGGGGCCTGGGGCAAAGCCCCAGCGAAGCGGCTTCACCGAAAGTGGTGCTCGCCCACCTTCGCCGGGGGTCGACCCCGGGCGAAAGTGGTGCTCGCCCACCTTCGCTGGCGGTCGACCTCGAGCGAAAGGGGTCCTCACCCACCTCCGCCGCCCATGCCGCCGCCCATGCCGCCGGCGCCGCCCATGCCACCGGCGCCGCCCATGCCACCCATGCCGCCCGAGCCTGGGCCCGCGTTCGGATCGAGGCTCTCGATCCAGAGCTTCACGCAGTTGATCTCGAGATCGCTCATCGAACCGCCGAGCGGCATCTTCAGCCCGCACGGCGGCGGATCCAGGAGCTTCGCGTAGATCAGGCTGCCCGCCGCGTCGATCGGGTTCGCCAGGATCACGCTCCCGCATGACTCGGTCCCCGCGACGCTCACGAGCCGCGACTCCAGGTTCGGCGAGGCGAGGTCCACCGTCGTCGAGCCAGACGCGTGGCAGTTCGCCGTGCCGCATTTCGCCGCGAGCATGGCAGGCACGTCCGGGCAAGCGCCGCCGCCCTGGAAGATCGCCTTCTCCTCCTCGGTCAACGTGCCCGGACAACCGGCCGCGAGCGCGACGACGAGAGGCGCGCCGAGCGCCACGACGCAGATACGAAGGAAGCGCGCGTTCATCATCGTCTCCTCAATCCATGTAGGCCAGGCCGAGCCGGACGCCGAAATACTGGTCGAGCGCGCCGCCCGCCACGTACGCATCGCCGAGCACGGGATCGAAGTCCGAGAAGAACCGATCGTAGTGGCCCGTGAGCCGGATCTGCAGCCCCGACGCGAAGCGAACGGCGAGCCCCGCCGCCGCCGTGATTCCATGCACCTTCGGGCCCGAGAACCGATCGTACACCGCGCCCGTCGTGAGCGGCTCGAGCCACTCGAACCCGAGGATCGCCGCGACCGGCCCGATCGGGATCCACCCGTCGACGCCCGCGCGGATCGCCAGGTAATCCACGTTCGCCACCTGATCTCCGAGCGCGCCGGGTGCGTCGATCGCGAACGTCTGCCACCGGACCCCGCCGAGCACGCCGATCACCGGCCCCGTCGGCCGCGAGAGCGGGATCCGGTACTTCAGCGCCGCCGTGATCCGCTGGTAGACCGTGCTTACCGGCTCGCCGCCCTCCGTCGCGGATTGCAGCCCGAACGCGCGCGCGTACCCCGCCGAGATCCCGAGGTCACGCAGCACGGGAATCGTCGTCATCGCCGCCGGGAACACCTCGACCTGCACGGCCCCCACGGGCGCCCCGTACACGTCGTAACGCCGCAAGTTCCCCGAGATCCCGTCCGAGTACGTGAACACGCGCCCGCCGAGCTCGAAGCCGACCTCCGCCGACACGATCGACGATCCGGCTTGATGCCGCACGCGGCCCGAAGGCTCCTCTTCCTCCTTCGGCTTCGTCTCGCTCGAAGGAGGCGGCGCCGACTCCTGCGGCTCGGGCGGCGGCGCCGGCGCGTACGTCTCGACCGCGTTCGTGATCGCCTTGGCGATCGCCTTCCTCCGTTCGTCCTCGGAGCCCTTCAGCGACACCGCCTCGTCGACGGGCGTCGCGTCGTCCTCCGCGTTCACCCACACGAGGTGCACGCGCTTCTCGCCCCGCACCTTCTGCACGACGCCCACGAGCACCGCGCCCGCGCCGACGATCGACCCCGCTTGCTGCACGCGCGGCACGAGCCGGTCGCGTTGCTTCGCGTTCGTCATCGCGGCGCCGAGCGGTTTCGCCTGGCCTGCCTTCTTCAGCGCCGCCGCGAACTCCTTCGTCGGGGTCACGGCGATCCGATCCGGCAGCGCGGCCGCGATGTCCTCGCGCACCGCGTCCGCGTCCTGGCCCTCCACGTACACGGCCAGCACCTTCTTCGCCGCGGGCTCCGCGGCCGAGGCCGAACCCGGCGCGCTCGCCAGGACGAAGCCCAGGACCGGCGCCGCGAGGCGCGTCGAAAGCGCGAAGGCCCACGCCGCCGCTCGCGAGGATCGCGAGCGATTCGCCGCCTTTCGCGGCACCGCGTTCATCGGAAGCACGGCGTGAGCCTACAGGGGCCCCTGCCCGGGGGTAAAGCCCCCCGGAGGACCGTCCTTGACAGCAAAATCTAATCCCATTGCGAAATTCTTGTGGGCTCCAAGGGATTCGGCGGTCCCTTGGATCGGAAGCCGCGTTCGAGCGTTGACGCGCGTGGACACCCGGCATACCACCGTGATTGCCAAAGCCCTGGAGGTGGCCGGCATGGAGACTCTCAGCGCCCCTTCCTCCGTCATGCGCCGCATTCCGACGCTTTTACGCGCCGGAGCGATCGTCCTCGCTTGTCTCTTGCCTTCGTGCGTCGGGACGATTGGTGGCTCATCGGATGATCAAGCAGCCGTTCAATCGGTACCCGAGCGCAGCGCCTTCCCGCGCTTGACCCATGCGCAATGGGAAAACTCGACGCGTGATGTATTGCGCCTCGAAGAGCGCCCCGGATTTTCGGCGTCGTTCACCGGAGATCCGCTCGGCGGCGTCTTCGACAACAACGAGGCCGTTCTTTCCGTCACGCCGAACCTGTGGGCCGATTACCAGCGCGCCGCCGAGGAGCTCGCGGCCATGGTCGTCTCGGATCCCGCAAAAGTCGCGGCGCTCGTGCCGGCCGACGAGGGACAAGGAAATGAGGCCCGCGCCCGCGCCTTCATCGAGACCGTCGGCAAGCGCGCGTATCGCCGCCCCCTCACGGCCCAGGAGATCGACACGCACGTCGCGCTCTTCAACGAGGCCCCGTCCCTCATCGACGGCGATCCCTTCCTCGCCGGCGTCGAGCACGTCCTCTCGGCCTTCTTCCAGTCGCCGCATTTCATCTACCGCGTCGAGGGCACGCGCAAGCCGCGCCCCGATGGCCTCATCCCGCTCGCCGCCTACGAGCTCGCCTCGAGGCTCTCGTACCTCCTCTGGAACACGATGCCCGACGACGTCCTCCTCGAGGCCGCGGCGGCGGGCGAGCTCGACACGAAGGAGGGCCTGCGCGCCCACGCCGAGCGCATGCTCGCGGATCCGCAGGCGCGCGAGGTCATCCTCTCGTTCCACAGCCAGCTCTTCGACTGGAGGAAGTTCGGCGATCTCTACAAGGATCCGGCCGTCTTTCCCGAATTCGTCCCCGAGATCGGCCAGGACCTCATTCGCGAGGCCGAGCTCTTCGTCGAGGACGTGGTCTTCGAGCAGGAGGGCGGCTTCCACGAACTGCTCACCTCGCGCACCGCGTTCGTGAACGACAGACTCGCCCCGATCTACGAGGTCACCGCGCCGAACGGCGCCGAGTTCGGCAAGGTCGAGCTCGACGCCGAGAAACGCAGCGGCATCCTCACGCGCGCCGGCTTCCTCGCCGCGAACGGCACGGCCCGCGCGTCCGATCCGATCCATCGCGGCGTCTTCGTGAACCTGCGCGTCCTCTGCGCGCGTTTGCCGCCGCCGCCGAACAACGTGCCGCCGCTCCCGCCCGTCGAGGGCAAGACCACGCGCGAGATCGTCGCCGGCCACACGGGCAAGGGCACGTGCGGCGCCTCGTGCCACGGCACGCTCATCAACCCGGCTGGCTTCGCGTTCGAGAACTACGACGCGATCGGCCGCTATCGGTCCGAGGACAACGGCTTCCCGGTCAACGCCGCGGACGCCTATCCGCTCGGCGGCGGGATGGCGACGTTCAGCGACGCCCTCACGTGGAGCAAGCTCCTCGCGGAGAGCCGCGAGGCGAACGAGTGCTTCGCGAAGAACTGGCTCGAGTTCGCCTACGGCAGGGACGCCGAGGTCGAGGACGCCGCGCTCATCACGAAGCTCGGCGAGGCCTCGCGCACCGGCATGTCCGTCAAGGACCTCCTGCTCGAACTCGTCTCCTCCGACGCCTTCTCGACCCGCCGCCCCGTGGAGGTCGCGCCATGAATCGCCGTCATTTTCTTCGAGGTCTCTTCGGCGTCTCCCTCGCGCTCCCGTTCCTGGAGAGCTTCTCGCCGCGCAAGGCCGAGGCCGGCCCGGGTGACGTGCCTCCGTTCGCGATCTTCATGCGCCAGGCGAACGGCGTCGTGCAGAAGACGGACGACGAGCCGGAGATGTTCTGGCCGAGCCAGACCGGCGCGCTCACGACCGAGTCGATGAACGCCGAGAGTGATCGCGCGGTCAGCGAGCTCAGCGCGTATGCCTCGCGCCTCATCCTGCTGAAGGGCATCAACTTCGCGTTCCCGGGCAACGGCTGCGGCCACTCCGGCGGCGGCAACCAGTGCCTCACGGCGCAGAAGGTCTCGACGGATCCGGTCGGCAACGAGTCGCTTGCGATGGGCGAGTCGATCGACAACCGCATCGCGCGCGAGCTCAACCCCGCGGGCGTCGAGCCCCTCACGCTCTACGCGGGCAAGAAGGCCGGCTACATCAACGAGGTGCTCTCGTACCGCGACGCGAAGGTCATCCGCGCGGCCGAGCACAACCCGATCAACGCCTACCAGGCGCTCTTCGGCCTCTCCAATCTCGACCCGGAGGTCCTGAAGAAACTCGCCGCGCAACGCAAGAGCGTGAACGACCTCGTGCGCGAGCAGATGCAATCGCTCATGACGCGTGGTGATCTCGGCAAGGCCGACCGCGATCGATTGGACCTGCATTTCACGTCGATCCGGGACCTCGAGGTCGGGCTCCAGTGCGCGCTCACGAAGGAAGAGGTCGCGGCGATGGAGGCGATGAGCCCGGACGCGCGCTCGAACGACAACCTGGAGAAGGTCGCGCGGATGCAGATGGACATCATCGCGCTCGCGATGGCGTGCGGCACGACGCGCGCCGCGACGATCCAGATCGGCGACGGCAACGACAGCACCGAGTATTACATCAACGGCGTCCGGCAGAAGAGCTTCCACAAGATCTCGCACCGTATCGACAGCGACGGCTCCGAGGGCCCGCCGATCGAGGGCGCGTACCTCTTGCACCACGAGATCGATCGCATCCACGCGCGGCTGTTCAGGTACCTGCTCGACAAACTCGCGGCCTACGATCTCGGCTCCGGATCGCTCCTCGATTTCGGCGTCGCGGTCTGGCTGAACGACCTCGGGAACAAGTACCACTCGTACACCGACGTCCCGTACGTCCTCGTGGGCGGCGCGAACGGCTACCTGAAGACGGGCCAGTACGTCAACGTGAACGGCGTGCATAACGGCCGCCTCCTCGGCACGATCGGCGCGGCCCTCGGCTGCAAGAATGCCGCGGGAGGTCCGCTCGACGATTTCGGCGACCCCGAGCTGCCGAAAGGCTTGCTCACCGAGATCATCGCGTAACGCGAAATGGTATATCGGGCAGCATGCCCACGCTGCCCGAGCGCATCCTCACGCTCTTCGCCACCTACCACATTCGCCGCGAGAAGGTCCTCGCGGACCTCGACGCGATCTACGCGCCCGACGTCCGCTTCGTCGATCCGTTCAACGACGTCACGGGCAAGGACCGCTTCCTGCGCATCAACGAGAACCTCTTCAAGCGCCTTCGGGAAATGCGCTTCGACGACCTCGCGCTCGTCGGTGAGGAGCCCCATTTCATGCTCTCGTGGACCGCGACGATCGAGGGCCCGCTCGGCGTCACGATCACGGCGCCGGGCGTGAGCGAGTTCCGCTCCGAGAGCGGCGTCGTGGTCTACCACCGCGATCACTGGGACGTGCTCTCGTCCGTGGCCGCGAGTGTCCCCGGCGTGCGGAAGCTCTACCCGCTCCTCACCGCAATGCTCTTCGAGCGGTAATCGTCACGCCGCGACGAACGCCCCGAGCAGCGCGAGCCCCGCGCCCTGGCTCTTTTCGGGGTGGAATTGCACGGCCGTCACGTTGTCCCGCGCGACGGCCGCCGTGACCACGTTCGGCCCGTGCGTCACCGTCGCCACCACGATCGCCGGATCCTCCGGCACCGCGTGATAGCTGTGGACGAAGTACACGTGCGGCGCCTCTGATCCCCAGGCGGCGAGCGCTCCTTCGGGCGCGCGCTTCATTTCCAGCCGATTCCACCCGATGTGCGGGATCTTCACCGCGTCCGCGCCTGCTCCCGGATCGAGCCTTCGAACGGCGCCGCGGAACACCCCGAGCCCCGTGGCTCCCGGCGCCTCCTCGCTCGTCTCGAACAGCGCTTGCAACCCCAAGCAAATGCCGAGATACGGTGTTCCTCGACGAACCGCCTCTCGCAGCGCCTCCCCGAGCTCACCCGCGAGCGCCGCCGCGCAATCGCGGAAAGCGCCCTGCCCGGGCACCACGATCTTGTCCGCGCCGAGCACGTCCTCGGGCCGTCCGCTGCGAACGACCTCGCTCGCCACGCCACGATCCTCGGCCGCGCGCGTGATCGCACGCTCCACGCTGCGCAGATTCCCCATCCCTAGATCCACGACCACGACGCGCGCCACGGCTAGAGGCTCCCCTTCGTCGACGGCACCCCGGCCACGCGTGGATCGATCCGCGTCGCCCGCATCAGCGCCTTCGTGAAGGCCTTGAAGCTGATCTCGATGATGTGGTGCAGGTTCTCGCCCTCGTGCATTTTGAGGTGCAGGTTGCACTGCGCCGACCGGGCGAAGGCCTCGAAAAACACCGGCACGAGCTCCACGTCGAACGTCCCGACCTTCGCCTTCGGCAAGGGCACGCGAAACACGAAATACGCTCGACCCGAGAGATCGAGCGCGCACGTCACGAGCGCCTCGTCCATCGGCAACGTCGCCTCGCCGTACCGAGCGATCCCGGCCTTGTCTCCGAGCGCCTGCGCGACGGCCGTGCCGAGCACGATCCCGAGATCCTCGGTCGTGTGGTGCCCGTCGATCTCCACGTCACCCTCGGCCTCCACGGTCAGGTCGAAGAGCCCGTGCCGGGCGATCTGATCGAGCATGTGCGAGAGGAACGGCAGCGGCGTCGCGATGCGGCTCTTTCCGCTCCCGTCCAGATCGATCTCGACGGCGATGCGGGTCTCGTGGGTGACTCGTTCCACCCGGGCAGCACGCGGCATGGCGGGCATCGTAGCTCCTTTCGTCCGTAGATGTGTTATGCCCGCCTCGTGAAGCTCTCCGCCTGGCTCGTCGCCCTCGCGCTCCTCGGCGTCGCCTGCAGCCCGAGCACCCTCGTCCAGCAAGGGCCCAGCGACACGCTCCGCGCCTACGCGCGCGCGCTCGAAGAAGGCCACGTCGACGAGGCCTATCGCCTGCTCTCCGACGATGCCAAGCGCTCGATGTCCCTCGAAGCGTTCCGCCGCGCGGTGAAGGAGAGCCCGGACGAGGTCATCGAGATCGCCCGCGCCGTCTCGCGCCCCGCGAGTGATCCGCTCGTCACGGCCACCGTGAGCCTGCCGAACGGCGACGAGCTGCTGCTCGTCTACGAGGACGGCAAGTGGCGGATCGACGCCGCCGCGATCGACCTCTACAGCCAGGCCACGCCGCGCCAGGCCCTCGCGGGCTTCTTGCGGGCCTTCGAGCGCAAGCGTTACGACGTGATCCTCCGGTACGTCCCCGACGCGGAGAAAGAAGGCATCACGCTCGGCGAAGAGCCCGCGCCCGCCGCGCCCGCCGAGAACGCGCCGGCCGGAAAAACCGACGCGCCCGCACCCAAGACGACCGGCACGGAGCTCACGGCGGAAAAACTCCGCGCGGCCTGGGAAGGTCCGCAGAAGGACCAGATCAACCGGATCGTCCAGGCCATTCGAACTGCGCTCCCGACCGCCGTCATCGAGGAGACCGGGGACAGCGCTTCGATGTCCTACGGCGCCGGTGGTACGGTCGCTCTGATCCGCGAGCACGGGCTCTGGAAAATTCGCGACTTCTGACGCGGCCCGCATCGGACCTGCGCGTTACGAGCAGGTCCGCAAAAAATGTACTAGGGTGTCGCGCGTATGGCCTCGAACGGCGCGCCCCCCTCTCGACCGCCCTCTTCCTCGGGTGAGGATAGCGTCCCGATCCTCCCGCTGCGGAATTCCGTATTGTTTCCGATGTCGGTGGTCCCGATCAACGTCGGACGTCCTCGCAGCGTCCGGCTCGTCGAGGACCTCCTCGGCCGCGAGCGGGCCCTGGTCGGCGTCATCAGCCAGCGTTCGCCCGAGATCGACGAGCCCACGTTCAAGGAGCTCTACACGGTCGGGACGATCGCGCGGGTCGTGAAGGTGATCCGCCTCGGACCGAGCAACTACTCCGTCGTCCTGAACGGGCTCGGCCGCTTCCGCGTGAAGAACATCGTCGCGCTCGAGCCGTACATGCGCGCGAAGATCGAGCGCATCCCCGAGTCGCTCGTCCGCGATGTCGAGCTCGACGCGCTCGGCACGGGCCTGCGCGAAGCGACGCGCGAGGTCCTGCAGCTCATGCCGAACCTGCCGCGCGACACGGCGGGCATCCTCGACAACGTCCGCGAGCCCGGCGCGCTCGCCGACCTCATCGCCTCGAACTTTCCGCAGGCGCAGGCGTCCGTCGCCGACAAGCAGGAGATCCTCGAAGCCTTCGACGTGAAGGCCCGCGTGAGGCTCGTGCTCGCGATGGTCGGCCGCCAGCTCGAGGTGCTCCGCGTGAAGAAGGAGATCTCCTCCATGGTCCAGGAGGAGATGGGCAAGAGCCAGCGCGAGTACATCCTGCGCCAGCAGATGAAGAGCATCCGCGAGGAGCTCGGCGAGGCGGGCGAGGACGACGAGATCGAGGAGCTGCGCGAGCGCGTGCGCCGCGCGAAGGTCCCGACCGAGGTCGAGAAGGTCGTGAAGAAGCAGCTCGGCCGCATGCGCTCGATGGCGCAGCAGTCGGCCGAGTACAACGTCACGCGGACGTACGTCGAGTGGATCGCGGATCTGCCGTGGTCGAAGACGACGGTCGATCGCATCAGCGTGCAGGAGGTGCGCCGTTGCCTCGACGAGGACCACATGGGCCTCGAGAAGGTGAAGAAGCGCATCGTCGAGTACGCCGCGATCCGGCAGCTCCGGGCCGACAAGAAGGGCCCGATCCTGCTCTTCATCGGGCCGCCCGGCGTCGGCAAGACCTCGCTCGGCCGCTCGATCGCCCGCGCGATGGGCCGGCAGTACGAGCGCATCGCGCTCGGCGGCGTGCGCGACGAGGCCGAGATTCGCGGCCACCGCCGCACGTACGTCGGCGCGTTGCCGGGCCGCATCCTGCAGGCCTTGAAGAAGGCCGGCACGAAGAACCCGGTGCTCGTGCTCGACGAGGTCGACAAGATGGGCGTCGACCTCCGCGGCGATCCGGCGGCGGCGCTGCTCGAGGTGCTGGATCCCGAGCAGAACTCGACGTTCCAGGATCACTACCTCGACATGCCCTTCGACCTGTCGCAGGTGATGTTCCTGGCGACGGCGAACAACCGCGACACGATCCCGCCTGCGCTCTTCGACCGCATGGAGGTCATCGAGGTCCCGGGCTACACGCGCACGGACAAACTCGGCATCGCGCGCGAGTTCCTCGTGCCGAAGCAACTCTCGGCGCACGGCCTCACGGACGAGCGGCTCGAGTTCACCGAGCCCGGCATCGCCACGCTGATCGACCACTACACGCGCGAGGCCGGCGTGCGCGGGCTCGAGCGCGAGATCGCGGCGGTTTGTCGCGCGACGGCGGTCAAGCTCGCCGAGGGCAACGCGGTGCTCGAGGTCGTCTCGCCCGAGCACGTCGAGAAGGTCCTGGGACCGCACAAGCATCGTCCCGAGATCGCGGAGCGCGTGCTCGAGCCGGGCGTCGCGACGGGCCTCGCGTGGACGCCGACGGGCGGCGAGATCCTCTTCATCGAGGCCACGAAGATGCCCGGCAAGGGCAACGTCGTGCTCACCGGCAACATGAAGAACGTGATGCAGGAGTCCGCCACCACGGCCGTCTCCTTCGTCCGGAGCAAGGCGGGCGAGCTGCACCTCGATCCCGAGTGGCTGAAGAACATCGACCTGCACGTGCACATCCCGAAGCACGGCACGCCGAAGGACGGGCCGAGCGCGGGCGTGACGATGTTCACCGCGGTCTGCTCGCTCCTGCTCGGCTGCCCGGTGCGCTCGGACGTCGCGATGACGGGCGAGATCTCGCTGCGCGGCCGCATCATGAGCGTGGGCGGCGTGAAGGAGAAGCTGCTCGCCGCGCACCGCGCCGGCATCAAGCACGTCATCATCCCGGCGAAGAACCGCAAGGATCTCGAAGACGTGCCGCAGGACATCCTCGACGAGGTCAAGGTGACGCTCGTCAACGCGATGGATGAGATCCTCCCGCTCGTGCTCGAACCGCCGCGACAAACGTCCGTGAGCACGCCGCCGCCGCCCCTGGCGTGAAACTGCATCTCAAAGCATTCGTGAGCGCACGGCCGTCCTCGATCGGGATCGGGGCGGTCGTGCTGCTCGTGGGCGCGATCGGCTTCTTGCCGCTCTTCGACGGGCCCGGCTACGAGAGCGCGCTCGCCGCGGGCCTCGTCGTGCCGAGCGTCGCGGCGATCACGACGGCGCTCGAGACGAGCAAGGCGCGGCCGGCGCCGTTCGACGCGTTCGCCTCGGGGCTCGCGCGGGGCGCGCTCTTGGCGGGCGTCGCGTGGCTCGTGACGCTCGTCCACGGCCTGCGCGCGGGGTTTTGTGATCCGCTCTCGGGCTCGGTGCTGTTCGCCCTCGGCCCCGGGGTCGGCGCGCTCGTCGCAGGCGCCTCTGGCGCGGCGGCGGGCGAGATCGCGGGGCGCGTGAAGCGAAGGCGGCTCGCGGCGGTGCTGCTCGCGCTCGCGGCGCCGCTCGCGTCCGTCGGCGTCTCGCTCGTCCGCTTCTACACGAGCCCGATGGTCTTCGCGTACGACCCGTTCGTCGGCTACTTCAGCGGCAGCCTCTACGACACGGTCATCGACGCTTCGGGGCTCTACGCGTACCGCGTCGGCTCGGCCGCGACGCTTCTCGCGGGCGCCGTGCTCGCGGCGCACCTCGTGCGCACGGACGAAGGAAAGCTCGCGCGCCGCTCGATCAGCCGGCCGAGCGCGCTCGTGCTCGGCGTGTTCGCGGCCGCGGCGAGCCTCGGGATGACGTTCTTCGGTCATCGCCTCGGGCACTGGCACACGCCTGCGAGCATCGCCGAGACGCTCGGCGGCAAGGTCGAGAGCGAGCGTTGCGACGTCGTCTATCCGCGCGGCATGCCCCGCGAGGACGCGCTCCGCTTCGCGCGTGACTGCACCGCGCACGTCGTGGCGCAGGAGGCGTGGCTGGAGACGAAGGGGCCCGCGAAGATCACCGCCTACCTCTTCGCCGATCCCGCGCAAAAAGGCGCGCTCATGGGCGCGGCGGACACCTACATCGCCAAGCCCTGGCGGAGCGAAGTCTACGTTCAGCAGAACGGCTACCCGCACCCCGTGCTCGGCCACGAGATCGCGCACGTGATGGCCGGATCCTTCGGCCGCGGGCCCTTCCGCATCGCCGGCAGCCTCGGCGGCCTCTTGCCGAACCCCGGCCTCATCGAGGGCATCGCCGTCGCCACCTCGCCGCACGAGGGCGCGCTCTCGGCCCGCGAGTGGGCGAAGGCCATGAAGGACCTCGGCAAGCTGCCCAAGCTCTCGCGCCTCTTCGCGCTCGGGTTTCTTGGGGAAAACTCCAGCGTCGCGTACACGGCGAGCGGCGCGTTCGTGGGGTTCGTCAAGGAACGTCACGGCGCCGCGGCGGTGCGCGCGTGGTACGGCGGCGGATCGTTGCCGGAGATCACGGGCGCGAGCTGGGACGAGCTCGAACGAGCGTTCCACGAGGATCTCGATCGCGTGGTGCTCCCCGAGGCGGCCGCGGCCCAGGCGCGCGCGCGCTTCGAGCGGCCCGGGATCTTCGGCCGGCGCTGTCCGCACGTGGTCGACGCCTGCCGCAAGCGCGCCGAAGAGCAGAAGGCCCGCGGCGACGATGAAGGCGTGATCGAGGCGCTCCGCGAGGCCCTCGCGCTCGATCCGGGCGAGAGCGGCGCGCGCGTCTCCATCGCCCGCGCCCTCGTTCGCCTGGGCAAACCCGACGCCGGCAAGGTCGAGCTCCAGGCGATCGCGGACGACGCGCGTTTTCCCCGCCACGTCCGGGACCGCGCGCTGGAGGAGCTCGGCGACCTCGCGCTCGCGGAGGGCGATCACGAGCGCGCGATGGTGCATTATCGCGAGGTCATGTCCCGCACCGTCGAAGAGGATCAGCTCCGCACCCTCGACGTGAAGCTCGAAGCCGCGCAGGACCCGCGCGGCAAGGACGCGATCGTCGCGCTGCTCGTGGGCACGAAGGGCCGCGGGCCCGACAAGGTGCGCGCCGCGGAGGAGCTCGGCGCCTGGGCCACGAGCTCGGCGGACGACGGTTTGCCCGACTACCTGCTCGCGCGCGGGTACGTGGGCAGCGGTGATTTCGCCGAGGCCGCCCGGCGGCTCGATCGCGCGCTCGGGCGGCGGATCGTGATCGGCCGGGTCGCGGCCGAGGCCGAGCGCCTTCGCCTGGTCACGGCCTGCGCGCTCGAAGACCGCCCGACCGCCGAGCGGATGACGCTCGCCTACGTCGCGCGGAGAGACGTGCCACGCGCGCGCCGCGAGGCCGCGGCGAGCC
Source organism: Polyangium sp. 15x6 (assembly GCF_029960785.1). GTDB lineage: Bacteria > Myxococcota_A > Polyangia > Polyangiales > Polyangiaceae > Polyangium. The sequence goes on along the minus strand of NZ_JASBQE010000006.1, from coordinate 81,084 downwards.
TGTATGCTCGTTGCACGGGCGCACGCGCGCCGGCCGTCCCCGAGGCCACGAAGGCCGGGGACGCGCTTCCATGAGGGAGGGATCGGTGCCCGATCAGGACAAACTCGTCGTCCTCAACGCCGTGCTGCGTGTTGCGGCTCGTCATCCGAGCCTGCTCGCGCCGGCGGCGTTCGAGGACCTCTCGCGCGCGCTCGCGGCGCACATCAAGTTCGCCTCGGTCGCCGTGCTCATGCCGGACGACGAGGGCTACCAGCGCTTCTACACCGACCACGCCGATCCGAACCTGCCCGGCACCGTCCGCTTCGGCGCCCGCATCCCTTTCGATCCGAACTTCTACCAGCGCGTCTACGTCGAGGTTCGTCCGTACATCTGCGATGACACGCGCCTCGGCAACGAGATCGAGCGTTCGGTCGGCGAGGTCGGCTACCGGTCCTACGTGGCCGTGCCCGTGCGCTCGCCGGACGGCAAGCGGCCGCTCGCCTCGTTCTCCGTGACCTTCGCGGAGCCGGGCGCCGCGCGCCATGCGCCCGTCGACATCATCGAGGAGATCGCGGACATCATCGGCGCGAGCATCGAGCGTTCGCTCCGCTCCGCGCGGGAGCGAAGGCTCGCGATGATCCTCGACACCTCGGGGGACGCGATGCTCGCCTGGGATCGGAGCGGTCGCGTGACGGACGCGAACGCCGCCGCGCTCGCGCTCACGGGCCACACGCGCGAGGAGCTCATCGGCCGGAAGATCGGATCTCTCCTCGATCCGGAGCCCGATCCGGCCGTGGGTTTGCCGCAGCCCGACGCGCGCCTCGGGCTCGTCACGCGCACGCCCGCAGGCGAAGCACGACGTTTGCCCGTGGCCGCGACGATCACGGCCGTGGAGGACGATGCGCTCGTCGCCTGCCACGCGCTCTTGCGTGATCTCTCGGCGTGGGAGGCGAGCGAGCGCGAGGTGGTCGCGCACCTCGCGCGCATCCGCGAGCTCGAAGAGCAGCACCGCACGCTGCTCGACAACGCCCCGCTCGTGATCTTCCGGCTCGATCCGAGGACGCTCGAGCTCGTCTATCTGAACCACTGCGCCGAGCGTCTGCTCGGCGTGCCGCTCGACGAGGCGCTCGCGACGCCCGGGTTTTTGTGCGGCGTGCACGTCGATCAGGAGGGGGCCGCCGCGTACGACGAGGCCGTCCTCCGGGCCCGCGCGGGCATGCGCTCCTCGCCGTACGAGGCCCGCCTCGCGCGCCGCGGCGCGCACGCGATCACGGCGCGCGGCACGATCTACCCGCTCGTCGGCAAGGGCGGTGAGGTCGTCGCGATCGAGGGCCTCTTCATGGACGTGAGCGTCGAGCACGCCGCGCGCACGCGCCTCATCCAGGCCGATCGCCTCTCCACGCTCGGCACGCTCGCCGCCGGCGTCGCGCACGAGATCAACAACCCCGCCGCGTTCATCCTGCTCGGCCTCGACATGATGGCCCGCATGCTCGACGGCCCCGGCGTCGATCTCGGCCCCACCGTCTCCGAGCAAGTGCGCCACATGCTCGGCGAGCTGCGCGACTCCACGCGGCGCATCGTCGACATCGTCCGTGACCTCCGCATGTTCGCCCGCGCGCCAGCCGGCACGCGCCGTATCGCGGTCGACGTGAACCGCACCGTCGAGAGCGCCCTCTCGCTCACGCGGGGGCAGATCATCGAGCGCGCGCGGATCGTCCGCGACCTCGGCGATGTGCCGCCGGTCATCATCGACGAGGGCCGGCTCGGGCAGGTGCTCGTGAACCTGCTCGTCAACGCGGCGCAGGCGATCCCGCGCAACGCGCCCGGCGAGCCCGCCGTCACGGTCACGACGCGCAGCGAGGATCCACGCACGGTGGAGATCGATGTGCGGGACACGGGCGTCGGGATCTCGCCGGAGATCCTCGATCGCATCTGGGATCCGTTCTTCACCACGAAGGAGCCCGGCGCAGGCACGGGCCTCGGGCTCTCGATCAGCCGCGAGATCATCGAGCGCAGCGGCGGCCGCATCTACGTCGAGAGCCCGATCGAGGGCGAAGAGCCGCCGCGCGGCGCGCGCTTCGTGATCGTTTTACCTGCCGCAGGAAGAGGCGACTCGTCGATCCCGCCGATGCCGTCGACGCCGCCGCGCTCCATCAAGAGCGGCGTGCGTGTGCTGGTGGTCGAGGACGAGGCGCCGCTCGCGCGCGCGCTCGCGGAAGAGATCGGCCGTGTGCACGAGGTCTCGGTGGCGGGCGGGGCGCAGGGCGCGTTCGAGGCGCTCACGACGCAGCGGTTCGACGTGATCCTCTGCGATCTCAGGATGCCCGGGATGAGCGGCGAGGCGTTTTACGAGAAGGTCGCCGCGGACAAACCGGAGGTCGCGAAGCGCTTCGTGTTCATGACGGGCGTCGGCTTCGGCGCCGACGTGGAGCGGTTCCTCGCGGAGTCGGGGCGGCCGGTGCTGGAGAAGCCGTTCTCCGCGGAGGATGCGCTCGCGGTGATCCAGAAGGTCGTCACGAGGCACGGGCGGGCGCTCGGGCCGGGGCGGTGACCTCAGCCGCCGGAGGGGCCCCCGGGCGGCGGGGCCTTTCCGGATGGCTGCATCTCCTCGAGCGTGTCGAGGTACCCGAACACCTTTGCTTCGAGGTCCCGGGGCAGCGCCGGGTTTTTCTTGATCTCGCGGACCAGATCGTCTCGCAGTCGCCCGAGCACTCCGACGGCCGACGAGCGGAGCTGAGCGGCCTGTTTCCGGGCGGCTTTGGGCACGTCGGCGCGGTCGCTGAGCGTGAGATGGATCTGCTCGCCTGCTTCGAGGAATCCTTTGGCTGTGTCGAGCAACGTGCCGCCGTCCGCGAGGGGGAAACGTTCGAGGTCGGCTTTCATGGAGACGAGCAGGGGTTTTCGTTCGATGGCGCGCTCGGCCTGGACGGCGTAGGACGCGCCAAGATCGGCCATTTGGGGAATGAACGCGGCGCGGATCCGCTCGGCGGCGGCGACGGTCTGGGGGTTCGCGTCGGGCAATCGCAGATACACCTCGGTCGTGAAATAGATGGCGGCGCCGAATCCGTCGTGCGTGTCGTTGAGCGCGTCCAGCGTCGCCGCGTGGGGCGCGCCGCCGGTGAGCGCGGGCGGGAGCGTCTCGATCGCGGCGAGCTGCTCTTCGAGCTGGGGTTCGTAGTAGGTGCCGGCCTTCGAGAGGACGAGGTCCGGCCGGCGCTTGTCGAGCAGGTCGCGGAGACCGAGCTTGACGGAGGTGAGGGTCAACATGGGGCGGGAGTGTAAGCGAAGCGTGTGAGACGGACACCGGAAGATGAGGTCGGCGGCTTGCTCGGGCGACCGGGGGTGATGCTGGGGGGCGGTCGGCGGCAGGGGGGAGCGAGTCGGAGCAGCCTTCGGGGGCGGTCGGCCGCATGGGGGGAGCGACTCGGGGTAGGGTGGGGGCGCGGTCGACCGCGTGAGCGAGCGCCTCGGGGCAGGGGGCGGGGATGAGCGATGGAACGGGGGAGCGGCTCGGGGTTGCCGTCGGGGGCGGTTTGTGGCGCAGGCGAGCGGGGCGGGGTGACCGCGGAAGGTGGACGTCCTTGGAGCGACCCGCTAGCGTTCGTGTACAGGCCGACATCCGCCGAAAGCTGCGTGAATTCGTATGAGTGATCTCGAGGATTTCCTCCGTCACGTTCCCGAGGATGGCACAGCCATCGGCAACGCTACCCTCCAGCGACTGCTCAAGTGGCCGGAAAAAAAATACCTTGAAGTACGTGAACAGCTCCTAGCGAAGGGCCAAGTCTTCAAGAGCGCCGGTCGTGGCGGGGCGATTCGCCGTTCTGGCGCTGTCAAGGATGACGAACGCCTTCTCGCCCTTCTGCCTGTCGACGGATCGACAATCGGCAAGACCAGGCTGCTCGAAAAGTTGGGGTGGGACGAAGACCGTTACTTTGCGGCTCGAGACCGCTTGGTTGATACAGGCAAAGTCGTGCGCGGTGTCGGTCGCGGTGGCACGCTCCGCTTGGCCGAGACGCCGATCGATGCACCCGTGGCGATGCCCGCCCAGCCCGATGCGCGCTCGAATCGACGACCGCCGGTGAGCGATGCCGAGAGGGCGCCCGACAACAGGGAGGAGCGATACTATAAAGCTCTAGCCGAGACCCTTCGCACGCAGTGGGCAAAGGACCGCAGCTTCACTCGCGTTGAAGTCGAGATCACTGCAAAGCAAGGCAGAAGAGATACGGGGGGCAGATGGAGTCGCCCCGATCTCACGGCGGTATCGTTGACACGTTATCGGTATATCCCTGGTGTCTTCCTCGATGTCACGACCTTCGAGGTGAAAACCATAGAGGCGCTAGACGTTACCGGTGTGTACGAAGCGCTTGCGCATCGCCGCTCCGCGACGCGCGCGTATCTGCTTTGCGTGGCCGATGGCCCCCTCACGGACGGGCAGAAGGAGCGCATCATCCCGGTCGAGGAGGAAGCAGCCCGTCACGGAATCGGCCTCTTCGTGATCGACAACGTTCGCGACCACGAGACCTGGACCGAGCGGTGCGAAGCGCGCCGCTTCGACGCCGACCCTGAAAAACTCAACGATTTCATAGCCAGGCAGCTGTCCGGCGAGCTTCAACAGAACATCCTTGAATGGCTTCGTGGGTAACGTTGCGGACGTGCTCAAGGGCCTCGAGGATACGTGGATCGGGGGCCACGAGGATGCTCATGGCGATAAACGAGCTCGGGGAAGGATACCGAGGCGGCTCGATGGCCCGATTGTGGAGGGGAGAGCGTCGCTGAAGCGCAACCTGCGCGCGATGACCCCCGATATGTGCTCGATCCGGGCGTTCATCGCGGAGCCCGGTGGAGGACCCCGGAGCACCAACACGCAGGCGTTCAGTCCCCGCCCCGCCCCATCTCCTCCCACAACGCCGCATCCCCGAGCTCCGCCCCTCGCTCCGCGTCCGCTCTCGCCTCGTCCGCGCGCCCCATCCGCAGAAGCGCCCGCCCTCGCCACACGAACGCCGTCGCGTATTCGGGATCCAGCGCAATCGATTGCTCCGCGTCCGCGAGGCACGCCGCGTCGTTCCCCTGATCGAAATGCGCCTCCGCTCGATTCGACAGCACCCGCGCCGCCTCGGGCGCGAGCTCCAGCGAGGCCGTGTAATCGGCGATCGCCCCCTCCACGTCGCCCGCGAGGTGCCGCGCGATCCCGCGCGTATCGAACGCGTCCGCGTCCGGCTCCAGGTAAATCGCCCATGACGCGTCCGTGATGGCGCGATCCAGCTCTCCCGCTTCGAGCCACGCCGTCGCGCTCGCGCGATAGGCCGCCGCGATCGCCGCCGCGTCCCGCACGCCCCACGTCCACGCCCGCGCCTGCCGCGCGTCCGCGAGCGCGTCCGTGACCCGCTCCTCTTCGAGCGCTTGCAGCGCCGAATCCGCGTACACGGCGATCTGCTCGATCCGGGTCGCCTCCGGCGCCGCGAGCACCGTCGATTCGAGCCGGTTCATGAACCGCCGCGCCTCGCCTCCCTCGTCGAACTCGTAAAACACCGGCTCGTCCTCGACCGTGAACGCCGGCATGTCGTGCGCGACCGCGAACGCCAGCGCCGCGAGGCCGAAGCCGTGCGTCTCCGACAAGGCCGCCCGGAGCTGCCCGAGCCGCGTATCCCGATCGAAGATCCGATCCAGAAGCTCTTCTGTCGCCTCCGCCTGCAAAAACTCGAGCGAGAGCGATGTTCCCTCGGGCAGGGCCTCCTGGATCGTCGCGAGCAGCGCGCCCCACTCGTCCTTGCGCAGCTCCCACACGAAGGGGAGCGACCAGCGCACGCGCGCGCCTTCAAGGCCGCTGCCCCGCAGCGCGCGGATGCGTTCGTCCGCTTGCCTGACGCGCGCGAGCAGATGCCCGAGGACGAGGTCGAGATCCGCGGTGGAGGGCAGGCTGACGAGGTCCTCGCCGTACGGCAAGAAGAGCTCCGGCGCGGATTCGCCGAGCTCCGCGAGGAACGCGTCCTCGTCGTCGAGCGGCTCGCCCTCCGCGTCGACGAGCTCGAAGCGCGGCGCGCAGAACATCCGCCCGACCCCGAGGACGTGCTCGAGGAGCGGGAACGTCGCGAAGCTCTGGTACTCGAAATCTGCGTCACCGATGAGAAAATGGCCCATGAGCGCACGCATCATGCGCCGCCGGAAGGTGCGCGAGCAAGGGGGGGAGGCGCGCTTTCGCGGCGCGCTTGTCATGCAGTCGGCCCTGACCACGAGCCGCCCCGGTCGATCCGGTACGTGTACGGAGCGCCGCGAAATGACTTGGATGATCGCGCATCCGCCCGGATAGAATTCCGGGGCGATGTTGAAGCCAGGGATGCGGGTCGCCGCGCGCTTCGAGCTCGATGATCACATGATTTCGGGCGGGATGGCCACGATCTACCGCGCGCGCGATCTCGAGTCGGGCGCCGTGGTCGCGGTCAAGGTGCTCGGTGGACGCAACGTGCGCGAGATGGAGCGCTTCTCGGCCGAAGCCGTCCTGCTCGCCGAGCTCCGGCACCCAGGCATCGTCCGGTACGTGTCGCACGGGTCGCTCCCCGCAGGAGAGCTCTTCCTCGTCATGGAGTGGCTCGAAGGCGAGGATCTCTCCGACCGTCTCGCGCGCGGCCGCCTGCCGCTCGACGAGGCGATCCGGCTCGCGCGGCGCGTGGCCGACGCGCTCGGAGCCGCGCACGCGCGCGGGATCGTTCATCGCGACGTCAAGCCGAGCAACGTGTTCCTGCCGCGCGGCGACGTCGACGAGGCGAAGCTGCTCGACTTCGGCATCGCGCGCCTCGGCTACGGCCGGACGCTCGCGACACGCACGGGGACGCTGCTCGGGACGCCCGGGTACATGGCGCCCGAGCAAGCCCAAGGGCGCAAGGACGTCGACGCGCGCGCCGACGTGTTCTCCCTCGGCGCGATGCTCTTCGAGTGTTTGACCGGCAGGCCCGCGTTCGCCTCGGAGCAGCTCATGGCCACGCTCTCGCGCATCCTGTTCGAGGAGCCGCCGCGCGTGCGCACGATCCGCGGCGAGACGCCGGCCGCGCTCGATCTGCTGGTCACGGCGATGCTCTGCAAGGATCCCGCGGGCCGGCCGCGCGACGGATCGATGGTCGTCGCCGCGGTCGACGCACTCGGGCCTCTGCCCGGTGGGCCGCCGAGCAGCGGGCTCGTGAACTCGTCCGTGATGAGCCGGCCAGCGATCACGGTGCGCGAGCAGCAGCTCCTCTGCGTCGTGCTCGCGACGAGCTCGTTCTCGAAGACGATCGCGGACGGTGACGCCACCGAGACGGACGTGACGCTCACGCCGGGGATGATGGCCGAGGCGATCATGCGTCGCAGCCTGCCGAGCCTGAGCGGCGACGTGGTGAGCGGAACCGCGGGCACGCTCGATGATCTGAACGGCGTCGCGGCCGCGTACGGCGGCAAGCTCGAGCGGCTCGTCGACGGCTCCTTGCTCGCGGTGTTCACGGGCGCCGCGGCCGCGATCGATCTCGCGGCGCGGGCCGCGCGAGCGGCGATGGCGATGCGCGAGCTCTTGCCAGGCGTGCCGATCGCGGTGGCGACGGGGCGTGGCCTCGTGGCGCAGCAGCTCCCGGTCGGCGACGCCGCGGAGTCGGCCGCGCGTACGCTCTCGGCGGCGCGTCGGGACGGCGTGCGTATGGAGGGGCGGGTGTTCGTCGACGAGGTGACGGCGGGCCTGCTCGACGCGCGCTTCGACGTGCAGGAAGAGGGCGTCACGCGCGTGCTCGAAGCTGTGAGGGAGCGGGCGGATGCCGCGCGCACGCTGCTCGGGAAGCCGAGCCCGTGCGTGGGGCGCGAGCGCGAGATCGGCACGCTCGTCGCGCTCATGGAGGAGAGCATCGCGGAGCCGATCGCGCGCGTGTCGCTCGTGACGGGGCCCGCGGGCGTCGGCAAGTCGCGCGTCGCGACGGAGGTGCTGCGCAGGCTCGACGCGGCGGGGCACGATCCCGAAGTGTGGGTCGCGCGCGGCGATCCGATGGCCGCGGGCTCGACGTTCGGCATGCTCGCGCAGCTCGTCCGCGCCGCCGCGAACATCGAGGTCGGCGCGCTTGCGGCCGTGCAGGAGGAGAAACTCTTTGCGCGTGTCTCGTCGTGCGTCCCGGCCGACGACGTTGTGCGCGTGACCGTCTTCCTCGGCGAGATCCTCGGCCTGCGTTTGCCCGCGGAGAGGAGCCACCTGCTCGCCGCGGCGCGCGCCGACGCGATGCTGATGGGTGATCAGATGCGCCGCGCGTTCGAGGACTGGCTCTTCGCCGAGTGCACGAACAAGCCCGTGCTGCTCCTGCTCGACGATCTGCATTTCGGTGATCTGCCGACGGTGCGGCTCATCGACGCGGCGCTGCGCCACGCGCGGGAGAAGCCGCTCTGCGTGCTCGCGCTCGCGCGTCCGGAGATCTCGCGTGTCTTCCCGCGCCTCTGGGAGGAGCGCGGCATGCAGGAGGTCCGCCTCGGTGACCTCGGGCGGCGCGCGAGCGAGCAGCTCTGCAAGGTTTGGCTCGGCAACACCGTCACGCCGGAGCTCACGGCGCGCATCGTCGAGCGCGCAGCGGGCAATCCGTTTTACCTCGAAGAGATCGTGCGCGCGGTGGCCTCGGGCCGCGGCGACGCGCTGCCCGGCACGGTGCTCGCGATGGTGCAAGCGCGCCTCGAAGAGCTCGAAGCCGTCGAGCGCCGCACCCTCCGCGCCGCGAGCGTCTTCGGCGACGTCTTCTGGCCCGCGGGCGTGGCCGCGCTCGTCGGCGGCGAGAAGAAAGAGGCGTCGGTGCGCGATGCGCTCGGTACGCTCGTCGAGCGCGAGCTCGTCCTGCGCCGAGCCTCGCGCAGGTTCCTCGATCAGGAGGATCACGCGTTCCGCAACGCGCTCGTGCGCGAGGCGGCGTACGCGACGCTCACGGACGCCGATCGCATGCTCGGCCATCGCCTCGCAGCCGCATGGCTCGAATCGGTGGGCGAGACCGAGGCGATGGTGCTCGCGCAGCACCACGAGCGCGGCGGCGATCTGATCCGCGCGGCGTCGTGGTACGCGCGCGCGGCGGAGACGGCGCTCGAAGGCAGCGACTTCGAGGCCGTGATCGCGCGGAGCGAGCGGGCGATCACCTGCGGCGCGCACGGCGAGGAGCTCGGACGCCTCAGGCTGCGCCAGGCCGAGGCGTATCGCTGGCAAGGCAAGTTCGCCGAGGCCGAGGAGCGAGGCCTCGAGGCGATCCACATCCTGCCCGCGGGCAGCGATCCGTGGCTCTTCGCGGTCGGCGAGATGGCGAGCGTGTTCGGCAAGCTCGGCAGCGTGGAGCGCGTCGAGGTCCTCGGCGACGCGCTGCTCACGGTCGCGTGCGTGCAGGAGGCGCCCGCGAGCGACGGCCACATCGCGGCGCTCTCGCGCACCTCGACGGCGGCGCTCTTGCTCGGCAAGAACGAGCTCGCGGAGTCGCTGTTCAAGGAGCTCGAGAGGCTCGCGGGAGACTCGCAGCAGCCGCTCGCGGTGGGCTGGCGCGAGCGCGCGCGGGCGTTCCGCGCGCCGTTCGTCGGCGAGACGGGCGCGTCCGCGCGGTACTTCGCGCTCTCGGCCGAGGGGTTCGAGAGCGCCGGCGACGTGCGGAACGCGTGCCTGCAGCGCGCGAACTACGGCGCCTCCTGCCTCGAAGTCGGTGACTGGAGCGGCGCGGAGAAGGCGCTCGTTCCAGCGATCGTGGACGCCGAGCGCATGGGCGCGAAGCACATCGTCTCGTCGGCGCAGCGTGACCTCGGGTATGCGCTCGCGCGGATGGGCCGGCTCGAAGAGGCCAAAACGCTCGAAGAGCAGGCCGTCGCGGAGTTCGCGGCGCACGGCGATCGCCGGCTCGAAGGCGTGGGCCGCGACGAGCTCGCGACGATCCACCTGATGATGGGCGACCTCGTGGAGGCAGAGGCCGAGGCGCGGCGCGCGGTCGATCGGCTCGCGGTCGCGCCGCCGTACCTCTGCCACGGGCACGCGACGCTCGCGCGGGTGCTGCTCGCCGTGGGCAACGTGGAGGAGGCGCTCGCGAACGCGCGCGCGTCGCGCAAGCTGCTCGCGGAAGTGGGCGCGCTCGAAGAGGGCGAGGGGCTCGTGCGGCTGATCCTTGCGCGCGCGCTTCAGGCAGCTGGCCAGGTGGACGAGGCGCGCGCCGTGATCGTGGAGGCGCTGCAGGAGATCGAGCGTCGCACCGCGACGATCACGGATCCGGACGCGCGGCGGACGTTCGTCGCGATCCCCGAGCACGTAGAGACGCGCGAGCTCGCCGAGGCCTGGGGGATCACGGGCTGAAGGGGGGAGGGGGGCATCGTGAGCGGCGCGGCATTCCTCCTTCCGAGCATCGAGCGAACCGACTGGAAGACGTTCCTGCTCCTCCAGCTCGTGCTCGACACGATCCCCGATCCCATCTTCGTCAAGGACCGCGATCACCGCTTGATCGCCTGCAACCAGGGGTTTTGCCGCCTGGTCGGTCAGCCGTACGAGGTGCTGATCGGCGCGAGTGATCCCGACTTCATGCCGAGGGAACAGGCCGAGGTCTTCTGGCACTTCGACAATGTCGTGTTCCACAGCGGTCAGCCGAACGAGAACGAGGAGCTCGCCACGAGCTCGGACGGCGTGACGCGCACGATCTGGACGCGCAAGTTCCCGCTGCGGAACGTCGGCGGCGAGGTGGTGGGCCTCTGCGGCATCGTCACCGACATCACGATGATGAAGGAGCGCCTGCAACGGGCCGAGCGGCTCGAAGCGGAGAACCGCGAGCAACGCGTGGTCATCGAGGCGCAGACCACGATGCTCGACCGAATGAGCATGCCGGTGCTCCAGGTCGGGCGGGGCGTGCTCCTCATGCCGCTGGTCGGCGAGATCAGCGATCGACGGGCCGAACGCGCGCTGCAGACGTTGCTCGGCGCGATTCACGAGCGGGGGGCCGAGATCGTGATCCTCGACGTGACGGGTGTCCCGACGTTCGACACGTCGGTCGCGGCGCACCTCGCGCGCGCGGTGCAAGCGGCGGAGCTGCTCGGCTGCCAGTGCGTGCTCGTGGGCATCGGCCCGGAGGTCGCGCGGACGCTCGTGGAGCTCCAGGTGGATTTCGGGCGCATCACGACGCGGTCCATCCTGGAGGACGGGATCTCGTTCGCGATGAAACAACGCGTCCGGCGAAAGGGGCTGCCGACCGGGCGCGCTTGAATCGCGTCAGGGGCTGGGCGTCGACAACGGCGACCGCCGCGTGCTTGCCTCGTTTTTGGCCACCGGAGCGGGCGCGTTGCGCGTTGCGCGGAGGATCTTTTCGAGCTCGCCGGTGACGCCGTCCGCCCATTTCGTGGCAGCCTCGATGCCGGCCGGGAAAAATCCGTAATGCCAGCCGTCGCCGCCGTCGGGATAGGACGAGAGCTTGCGGCTGTCGATGAGGTGACAGGCGGGCGCGGCCTTCGGATCGTCCTCGGCGGCCTTGATGCCGGCGCGTAGCATCGCGTAGACCTTGTCGCCGAAGCCCGGCGACCATTTTCGCATCGAGGGCGGCCCGATCCAGATGCAGACGGTATTCGGGTGCGACTTGATTCGCCGGATCGTCTGCTCGACGCTTCCGACCTGGAGCGAAGGCTCCCCGGGCATGTTGCTGCCGAGCCCGACGAGCACGACCTGCTTTTCGTACGTGGCGGGCGGCGCGAGCAATTCGTCGAGCGTCGGCGCGCGCAGTTTGCGCTCGGGCAGCCGGACCCGCGCGAGGATCGGCGATTTGTCACAGCTATGGTAATGGTAGCCGCGCAGCGACACCTTCGCGGCGATGAGCCACTCCGTCGACGCGCCGCCGAGCGTGTAGCTCTCGAGCTCGGCGTCTTTTTGCGAGAGGAGCCAGCCGTCGAGCCGGTCGCCGAACGCCGTGAGGCCGTGCGAATCGTAGACCGTGACGAATCGGACCCGCCCGCACGGCGCCGCCTGCGCCTCCTCCCGGGTCACGAGGAGCGAGGCGACCGCGATTCCCAGCGTGAGCACGCGACGAAAAGCGAGCACACGCCTACGTTACCACGCCATTCGCAGCGCGGAAAGGCCTCGCGTGGCCGAGCTATTTGCTGAGCGTGATCGGGATATAGGCGAGCCGCATCTTGGACATCGTCCCCTCGCGCGTATACCCCGCCAAACCGTAGAGGACGTTCCACCAGTGGCCGACGGGCGATTGTCCGTACGAGAAGAACGGGAAGAAGTGGAATTCCCATTCGGAGCCGCCCGGGACCTTCTTCTCGCGATAGAACGTGTTCAGCGCGAGCTGCGAGACGCCGTCCTGGTCGGCGAAGCGGAAGAAGCCCGGGAGCACGACGGTCGCGCGCGACGTCGGCGAGGCGAAATCCCACACGAACGGCGCGAGCACGAGGTGCGACGATTGATTCGTGCGCCCCATGTGGAAGATGGGGAAGAAGTTCGCCGCCCAGCCCGTGGTGTCCGTGCGATAGCGGAAGAGAGGCGTGACCCAGGTCTCGTCGCTGAGGCCGTATCGCTGGAACCGGCCATAGAAGGGGAAGATCGCGAGCTCCTTGCCGCGCGGCGATTCGCCCTTGTAGAAGAACGGCAAGAAGAGCTTCCGATCGAGCCCGATGTCCGGATCACGATAATGCCAGTAGAGCGGCGTGATCATCTCGAGCTCGGTGCGGCCCTTGTAATGAGCATAGCCCCAGGTCGCGAACGTCTTCTCGCCCTTCTCGCCGCGCTCCCACCAGAAGAGCGGCGTCACGAGGCGCGAGGCGTTGCCCTCGTAGCCATAATGAAAGAACGGGAAGACCGTGAGGTGTTCCTTGTTCTTGCCCCACGTATGCCAGTAGAACGGCACGATGTGGCGGCTGTCGCCTTCGCTGTCGTGGCGGCGGATGTAGGGGCCCCAGACGTTGAGCCAGCTCTCGCCGATCTCGTTGTAACGATAGTAATGGAGGAGCGGCGGGATGACCTCGTATTCGGTCGTCTCGTTCCGGCCGTAGAAATAAAGGGGCGCGACGCCGAGGTCGATGTCGTCGGCGGTGCGCGTGTCGCACGCGGGGCCGCCCTTCCATTTGCAGAACATCGGGCCGACGATGTCGAGGCCGTCGTGATCCGTGTGCTGCGTGAACGTGAGCAGCGGCGGGATGTGCAGGTAGCTCTTCGTCCCCGTCTTCCCCTCGAAGAAGAGCGGGGGCAGGAGGTTCATGTGGCTCGCCGGCTGCTTCGCCGTGGCCTCGCGCTCCTGGTGCACGTACGGGCCGACGACCGTCGTGCGGGTCTGGCCGTCACGGAGGCGCCAGAACAGCGGGAAAAGGACGTCGGCGTCGGCCTTGGGGCTGCGACGGTTGTAATAAAAGAGGCCGAAGAGGCTGGCGCGGTCCTTCTCTTGCGGCTTTTTCCACTCGGCCCACAGGGGGAAGAGCGTGCGAAATTCGTATTTCGGGCTCTTCTCCGAATACCACAGGCCATAAAAGCGGCGCTCGGACGGCGAAAGCGGCGGCGTCGCCTCCGGATCGGTGCTCGTGCCGAGGCGCTTCGCCACGGCCGGCGGGACCGCCAGCGGATCCTGCGGAAGCGAAGGCTCCTGCGTCTGCATCTGCGGGGAGTCCTCGGCGCCGGAGGCGGCGTGCGTCTGCGGCTGGTCCGGCGGCGGCTGCTTGGGGCGGCCCTGCGACGGAGGTGGACCCCCAGGGCCCCCAGGGCCACCCGGGCCCATGCCGCCCTGCGCGAGCGCGACCCCAGGGACCGCGACGAGCGCCGCGATCAAGAGAGAGGCCAGCGAGGCGCCACGCCTTCGAAGGACGCTCACCGCGCCTCGCCCGGCGGAGGAGAAACCTCGGCCCGCGCCCGCGCCGCGAGGACGTCCGCCGCATCCGCGAGCGGTACCTCGTCCTGCTTGTGAGCCGCGAGCTCCTTGACCGACACGATGCCCCGTTCGAGCTCGCCGTCGCCGAGGATCACACAGAGCTTCGCGCCGAGCGAATCGGCGCGGCGGAGCATCGCCTTGAGGCGTCCGCCGCGTCCGTCGACCTCGACACGCACGCCGCGCGCGCGGAGGTCGCGGCCGAGAACGAGCGCGCGGCTCGTGCACGCATCCGAGAGCGGCGCGACGTAGATCGCAGGGCGCTCGCGCGAGGCCTCGCCGGGCATCAACGTGAGCAGCCGCTCGATGCCCATCGCGAAGCCGATCGCGGGCACGCTCGGGCCGCCGAGTCCCTCGACCATGTTGTCGTAGCGGCCTCCGCCGACGACCGTGCTCTGCGCGCCGAGATCGCCGGTGGTCGTGACGAACTCGAAGAGCGTGCGCGTGTAATAGTCGAGTCCGCGCACGAGCGTGGGGTCGACGACGTACCGCACGTCGAGCGCGTCGAGGTGGCGGCGCACGCCCGCGAAGTGCGCGGCGTCGGCCTCGTCGAGCAGCTCGAGGATCGAGGGCGCGCCCTTCGAGGCTTCGCGATCACGCGGATCCTTCGAGTCGAGGATGCGCAGCGGGTTCTTCTCCAGCCGGCGCTGCGAGTCCTCGGAGAGTTTGTCCTTCATCGGCGTGAAGTACGCGACGAGCGCGTCGCGATACCGCGCACGCGTGCCCGACGCGCCGAGCGAGTTCAGCCGCACCTCGATGTTGCCGATGCCGAGCCCAGTGCTCAGGAGCGAGAGGATCATCTCGATCATCTCGGCGTCGGCGAGCGGACCCGCGTCGCCGTAGAGCTCGCAGCCCGCCTGATAAAACTGCCGGTAGCGGCCCTTCGCGGGGCGTTCGCCGCGGAACATCGGGCCGAGGTAGTACCAGCGCGAGACGGGCTCTTTCGTGTGAGTCTTGTGCTCGACGTACGCGCGCGCCGCGCCGGCCGTGCCTTCGGGGCGCACGGTGAGCTCGTCGCCGTGACGCGCGAACGAGTACATCTCCTTCTCCACGACGTCGGTCGTCTCGCCGATCTGCCGCGAGAAGAGCGCGGTGTGCTCGAGGATCGGCGTGCGCACCTCGTCGTAGCCGTACCGAGCGACGTGCTCGCGGAACGCCTGCTCGAGGCGCTGCCAGCGCGCCGCCTCGTCCGGCAGGATGTCGTTCATCCCCTTGACCGCGCGAAGTTCCATGTCCGCCGCGGCTTATGGTCGGAGAGCCGATGAGGGTCAAGCTCTGCCGACCTCTTGACGTACGACGGGGTCTGTCCTCCCTTGTCTCGGGTATGGGAGAGCGTCCTGGCCGTCCCCCGAACCCGAACGATGGGGGCTCCGCTCCGGCAAGCGGAGCCGTGCCCCAAAACCCCCCGCGAACATGTGCGCTCGACCTGGGCAAGGCCCGGGTGGGCGTGGCGATCGCCGACGAGCTCGGCCTGCTCGCGCACCCCCGGCCCCCGCTCGACGGGCGCGACAAAAAGGCGCTGATTCGCGCCCTTGGCGAGCTCGCCCGCGAGGAAGGGGTGGGGCTCTTCCTGGTCGGCCTGCCGCTCGACATGTCCGGCGCGCACGGCCCGATGGCCACGCGCGCCGCGGACCTGGCCCAGGAGATCAGCCAGGCCACTGGCGTGCCCGTGGAGTTCTTCGACGAGCGCTGGACGACCGTGGAGGCGGCCCGGAAGCTCCGGGAGGGCGGCACCTCGGCCAAGCGGCAAAAAGGCGTCATCGACGGGATGGCCGCCGCCGTGATGCTCCAGGCTTACCTCGATCGCGCTCAGGGCCTCGGCAGCGTGGATGCGCTCGTCATGCCGCCGCCCCCGCCGCCCCGCGGACGTGGTGGCAGGCGTTAGCAGCCTATGGACTTATCTGCTGCGCGCCCCGAATCGTCGGTCGACATCGCTCGAAATCCTTCAGGATTCCTCGCTCCGTCGCCCTAGCTTCGGGGCGCTCGCGACGATAATTCCACAGGCCGCTAGACCGCCTTCTTGCTGTCGCCGTCGAGCATCAGGTGCGCGATCAGCGCCGCGAAGAGCGCGATGACGAGCAGGAGCACGTCCCACACGGGCCACGCCACGCCGACCGCGCGCCGGAGCAGCACGGACTCGATGAGCCGCACGAGCATCGAGCCGAACCCGTAGGCGCACAGGCCCACGACCACCGGTCGACGCAGCCGCCCGAGCAGCTCGATCGCCTTCACCGTGTTGGCCCAGACCGCCTTCCGCATGTGGCGGATGAACAGGATGATCGGCGTCGCGAGCGCGACCGGGATGAGGAGCAAGAGCAGGACGGACTCCGAGACCGTCAGGTTCGCCGTCGCGCCGCCGCCGCGCGTGATGCGGAAGATGGACGCCGCGGTCGTGATGAGGCCGCCGAGCGTGAAGAAGATGCCGAGCGCCGTCATGAGCACGAGCATCGGCCGCGCCATCGTGGCCTCTTGCTGCTGCTTGATGAAGAGCGCAGACGGGCGCGCCGCGGTGCCGGTCGCGGTCGCATCCCCGACGGGGACCATCGCGGCGCTGGCTGGCTCCTCCGTGTCCCAGGGCGCGAGATCGGCGTCGAGCTCGGCCATGCTCTGGTGACGAGCGTCCGGCTCCTTGGCCATCGCGCGCTGGATGACCATCTCCAGCGTCTCGGGGATGCTCGGCTCGAGCGCGCGCGGCCGCTGCGGATCCTCGGAGAGCACGGCCATGAGCGTCGCCGCGGGATCGCCGTGATCGAAGGGACGCTTGCCCGTGAGCGCGCAGTAGAGCATCGCGCCGACGGCGTAGATGTCGGCGCGGTGGTCGACGCGGTGACCACGCGCCTGCTCGGGCGCCATGTACGCGGGCGTGCCCATGATCATGCCCGTGCGCGTGAGCGCCTTGCCCGTCGCGTTGTCCTCGACCTTCGAGATGCCGAAGTCGATCACCTTCGCCGTAGGGCGGTTCAGGTCGCCGATGAGGAAGACGTTCTCCGGCTTCATGTCGCGATGGACGACGCCCTTCGCGTGCGCGGCGGCGAGCGCCTTGCAGACCTGGCGGACGATCCGCACCGCCTGCGGCACGGCCATCTTGCCCCTCTGCGTGAGCAGGTCGGCGAACTCCTTGCCGTCGAGCAGCTCGCTGATGATGAAGGGGCGCCCGTCGGCCGTGCGATCGATGTCGTAGACGTCGATGACGTGGGGGCTCTTGATCTGCGCCGCGGCCTCGGCCTCGCGCTGGAAGCGGGAGAGCACGTCGGGCTGACGCGCGTACTCCGGGTGCAGCATCTTGATGGCGAAGCGCTTCGAGCCGATGCGCGTGTGGCGCGCCTCGTAGACGCGGCCCATGCCGCCTTCGCCGATCACGCGGACGATGGTGTACGACTCGCGCAGGGTCTGGCCGACGAGCTCGTCCTGGTTCTCCTCTTGGAGCTCCGCGCCGTCCTTCGGGCAGACCTTGTACTCGCCCGGAAAGCGGCTGTTGCACGTCGGGCAGACGCGCTGGGCGGCGGCGACGCCCGCGACGAAGGAATCGGCCGATCCGTATCCGGTGGCCGCGGAGCCGATCCCGGTGAGGTTCGTCGTCGCGGGGCCCACGACGATCGACGGCTGCGCCGAGGACGCTGCCATGTGCGGAGAAGCCCCCGAATCGGGGGGCCGAACGTTACCGGCCATCGCGACGCAGACTAGCGGAAGTCGGCTTCCCGAGGGTGACAATCCCGCGGCCCACCCCGTCTGCCTACTTCCGGGCCGAACCGTCCGTTGACCGAACGGACGAGATGCGTATACTCCGCGTCCGTTTTTCGTTCGGCCCGATCACGTGGGCACGCGCCGCTCCGGGCGCGCGCTCGCCGTCGGGCGACGCCTGGACGACCCCGCGCTCGGCAGCGCCAGGGTACGCCGAGGAGTGCAGGACAGATGCTTCATCCGATTCACAAGACGACGATCATCGACAAGTTCCGTACGCACGAGGGCGACACCGGTTCGCCCGAGGTGCAGATCGCGCTCCTCAGCGAGCGGATCACGCAGCTCACGGAGCACTTCAAGACGCACAAGAAGGACCACCACTCGCGCCGTGGTCTCCTCAAGCTCGTCAGCCAGCGCCGCCGCCAGCTCGACTACCTGAAGCGGATCGACATCGAGCGCTACCGGTCGCTCATCAGCCGCCTCAACATCCGCAAGTAAGCGCACAGGCGAGCGCGACGAGAGGGTTCGTTCCCCGGACGGGGAGCGAGCCCTCTTCGCTTTTGTGCGTTTTGTCTGTGTAACTTATGGAAGTGCTTCCGGAAGAACGGGTCGCTGGTCCGCCGAAAAAAGTGGCGGGGCTCCGCCGAAGGCTCTACACAGAGAGCCGAAATACGTCGGTTTGGACAATAGAACGGGGCGCGGGGGCGTTCCCCGAGGCCGTGAGCGCTACGGAGCGTCTTCGTCTTCGCTTCGTGCCCAGCAGCGCTGCTGCTCCTGGGCAGGAATCGAGGAAGAAGATCCGCCTTGCGCTCGGATGTCAGGGTCTTCGGGAGCGCGATCGCGCGCCGTGAGAGAGAGCGCAAGACACATGTACGTTCGTGAATCCGTCATGGTCGGCGGTCGAGCCCTCACGCTCGAGACCGGCCGTCTGGCCAAGCAAGCCCATGGATCCGTCCTCGTCACGTACGGCGAGACGATGGTCCTCGTGACCGCTGTGTCGCAAGACGAGCGGCCCGGGCTCGATTTCTTCCCCCTCACCTGCGAGTTCGTCGAGAAGACGTACGCCGCCGGCAAGATCCCCGGCGGCTTCTTCAAGCGCGAGGCGCGCCAGCGCGACGAGGAGATCCTCGCCTGCCGCATCATGGATCGCCCGCTCCGTCCGCTCTTCCCCGAGGGCTTCAAGAAGGACACGCAGATCATCGCGACCGTCCTCTCGAGCGACAAGCAGAACAAGGCCGACGTCCTCGCGCTCACGGGCGCGAGCGCGGCGCTGCACATCTCGGACATCCCGTGGAACGGGCCCGTCGTCGGCGTGCGCGTCGGCCGCAAGGCCGGCGAGTTCGTGGCGTACCCGACGGCGAGCGAGATCGAGGAGTGCGACATCGACCTCGTCGTCGCCTGCTCGCGCGACGCGATCGTGATGGTCGAGGGTGGCGCCGCCGAGGCGACCGAGAGCGACATCATCGACGCGCTCATGTTCGCGCACGAGACGGCGCAGCCCGTGATCGACCTCATCGAGCGCGTCCGTCAGGCGGTGGGCAAGCCGAAGAAGGCGTTCCAGGCGCCGCAGCTCGACGACGCGATCAAGGCGCGCGTCGCCGAGATCGTGGACAACGATCTCAAGTCGGCGACCCGCGTGACCGACAAGAAGGCGCGTTACGAGGGCTACTCGGCGCTGAAGAAGAAGCTCGGCGAGGCGCTGCTCGCAGAGCTCGGTCCGGAGAAGTACCTCGCGAACGAGAAGCTCATCAAGGCGGAGTTCGAGGAGCGCAAGGCGCACGTCGTCCGCACCTACGTCCTCGACGAGGGCAAGCGCATCGACGGTCGCGACACGCGCACGATCCGGCCGATCATGTGCGAGGCGGGGCTGCTCCCGCGCGTGCACGGTAGCTCCCTCTTCCAGCGCGGCGAGACGCAGGCGATCGTGACGACGACGCTCGGCACCTCGACGGACGAGCAGAAGATCGACGGCCTGATGGGGGAGAGCTGGAAGCGCTTCTACCTCCACTACAACTTCCCGCCCTTCTCGACGGGCGAGACGAAGCCGATGCGCGGCCCTGGCCGTCGCGAGATCGGGCACGGCGCCCTCGCCGAGCGCGCTCTCTCCCGCATGATCCCCGCGCAGGAGCAGTTCCCCTACACGATCCGCATCGTGAGCGAGACGCTCGAGTCGAACGGCTCGTCGTCGATGGCGGCCGTCTGCGGCGGTTGCCTCTCGCTCATGGACGCGGGCGTGCCGATCAAGTCGCCCGTCGCCGGCATCGCGATGGGCCTCATCGCCGAGGGCAGCAAGTACGCGATCCTGAGCGACATCCTCGGCGACGAGGATCATCTCGGCGACATGGACTTCAAGGTCTGCGGCACGGCGCGCGGCGTGACGGCGATCCAGATGGACATCAAGATCGCGGGCCTGTCGCGGGCGATCCTGGCGCAGGCGCTCGATCAGGCGCGCGAGGGTCGGCTGCACATCCTCGGCAAGATGCTGGAGGCGCTGCCCGCGCCGCGGCCGGAGCTCAGCCAGTACGCGCCGCGCATCACGACGATCAAGGTCAAGCCCGACCAGATCCGCCTGATCATCGGCCCCGGCGGCAAGACCATCAAGGGCATCGTCGATCAGACGGGCGTGGCGATCGACGTGGAGGACGACGGCACGGTGAACGTGGCATCGGCGGACTCCGAGGCCGTGAAGAGGGCGCTCGACATCATCAAGGGCCTCACCGCCGAGCCCGAGGTCGGCGCGGTCTACAAGGGCACGGTCAAGCGCATCACGGACTTCGGCGCGTTCGTCGAGATCCTCCCGGGTACCGACGGCCTCGTGCACATCTCGGAGCTCGCGCACACGCGCGTCGAGCGTGTCGAGGATGTGGTGAAGGAAGGCGACACGGTCGAGGTGAAGGTCGTGAGCGTCGACCGCGAGGGCAAGATCCGCCTGAGCCGCCGCGAGGTGCTGCCGCTGCCCGAGGGGCAGGCCGGCGTGGAGGCGAAGGCGCGGCTCGATCAGGCCCGCGAGCGCGACGCGGGTGGTCCGCCGCCGCGTCGGAGCGATCCGGGTCGTGACGGCCCCCGCGGCGATCGTCCGCCGCGCGGCGACCGCGGTGATCGTCCGCCGCGCGATCGCGGCGACCGTCCGCCGCGCGATCGTCGCTGAGCCACGTGGGTCGACATGATCAACGTCGTCGACGTTGATCATGTCGACATCCGCAAAACAACGGGGGCGGGCCTCAAGGGGCTCGCCCTCTTCGTTTTTTGTCAGCCGAAGAGACGGGACGCGGCCCAGGCCGCTGCGTCACGCGAGCGATGAATCGTCGCAACGCGGCCGCCCGCGAGGAAGATCTCCGTCGGCAGCCCGCGCCCGTTGTACTCGCTCGCCATCACGAAGCCGTACGCGCCGGCGTCACGGAGGATCACGGCGCGCGGCAGCGGATCCGCGAAGGGATGCTCGCCGAAGTCGTCGGAGCTCTCGCAGACGGGCCCCACGACGCGGTAGCCGGGCGCCGCGCCTGCGGCCGGCGGCGGCGCGTCGATCGGCTCGATGCGGTGCTTGGCCGCGTACAGCGCGGGGCGGATGAGATCGTTCATGCCCGCGTCGATCAGGAGCCATCGCCGCGCAGGCTCGCCGCGCGAGCGCTTCGCCATCACCACGCTCGCGCAGAGCACGCCGTACGGCGCCACGAGCGCGCGCCCCGGCTCGACGACGATGCGCGTCCCGGCGAAGCCTCGCTCTGCGACGAGGCGCGTCGCCGCCCGCGCGAAATCCGCGGGCGACACGGGGCAACCCGCGCCGTAGTCGATGCCGTAGCCGCCGCCGAGATCGAGGTACGCGAGGGGCCTGCCCGCGGCGCGGCGTTCGGCCGCGAGATCGAGCACCACGCGCGCGCCCGCGAGGTACTCGTCCGTGCGCGTGAGCTGCGAGCCGATGTGACAGCCGATGCCCACGAGCTCGAGCGCGCCCTCTGCCGCGTCGACCGCTTCGTACGCGGCCGTAAGATCGGCGAGCGCGATGCCGAACTTCGCCTCGTCGTGGCCCGTCGCCACGTGCGCGTGCGTGTCGGCCTCGATGCTCGGGTTCACGCGGAACGCCACGCGCGCCTTGCGCCCGAGCGCGCGGGCGCGGGCCGCGGCGCGCCCGATCTCCTCGACGCTCTCCATCTGCAGCGCGAGGATCCCGCGATCGCCAGCGCCGATCGCCTGATCGATCTCGCGCGCCGTCTTGGCCACGCCGCTGAACAGGATCGAATCCGCGGGGATGCCCGCGCCGAGCGCCACGGCGAGCTCGCCACCGGAGACCACCTCGGCCCCGCAGCCGGCGGCGCCGAGCGCGCGCACGATGGGGCCCGCCGTGTTCGCTTTGATCGCGTAGGCGATCTGGTGCGGCGCGCCTTCGAACCCAGCGGAAAGATCCCGCGCCGCCTGCACGATCGCGTCCACGTCGTACACGTAGGCGGGGGTGCGCGGTCGATCCGTGCCTTCTTTGGGCTCCGTCCCGAGGTCGAGGAGGTCCTCGAGGCGGATGCCGCCCATCGTGGCGGCCCCGCGCGCGTCGCGTTTCAGCATGGGCCCTCGGGTAGCGCGGCGCGGGCAGCGGGTAAAGCCGGCATGGCGCGTGGCGTCGAGCGGACTCGTCCCCGCGACCCGGGAGGACCCCCCGCTCCACGTCGGACGGCTCACGGAGCTTCCCAGCGTAAGGCCCTGTTAGCGGCGCGGACGTCGTGCCATGCTCCGCCCGTGGTCGTACGTCGCGCGAAGATCGTCTGCACGATAGGCCCTGCATCCGAGCCCCAGCTCGAGCCACTCATCCGCGCCGGCATGGATGTGGCGCGGCTGAATTTTTCCCACGGCACACACGAAGAGCACGCGCGAAGGTTCCAGGCCGTTCGCGCGGCCGCCGAGGCCTGCGACAAACCCGTGGCGATCCTGCAGGACCTTTGTGGTCCCAAGATCCGCGCGGGCAAGTTCGAGGGCGGCACGATGGATGTGCCCACGGACGGTCAGGTCGTGCTCATCGAGGCCACGAAGGACCAACAGCACGGCGGGCCCGGCGAGATGCCGATCCTGTACGAGGGCCTCGCCGAGGATCTGCAGCCGGGCGACATCGTGCTCGTCGACGACGGACGCATGGTCCTCACGGTGACCAAGGTCGATGGCCGGCGCGTGCACGCCGTGGCCACGCAGGGCGGACAGCTCCGCGATCGCGTGGGCGTCAGCCTGCCGGCGCGGCGCGTGCGGCTCGCGGCGCTCACCGAGAAGGACAAGGCCGACCTCTCGTTCGGCCTCTCGCTCGGCATCGACTACGTCGCGCTCTCCTTCGTGCGCACGGCGGACGACATCCGGCTCGTGCGCGACATCTGCGAAGCGTGGGGCCGGCCGACGCCCATCGTCGCGAAGATCGAGACGCCCGCGGCCGTCGAGAACCTCGAGGCGATCATCCAGGCGACCGATGCCGTCATGGTCGCGCGTGGTGACCTCGGCGTGGAGTTCAACCCCGAGCGCGTGCCCGTGATCCAGCGCGAGATCCTCGGACTTGCGCGTGTGCATCAGAAGCCGGTCATCGTCGCGACCGAGATGCTCCAGTCGATGGTCACGAACTCGCGCCCGACGCGCGCCGAGGCGAGCGACGTGGCGACGGCGGTCTTCGAGGGGACGGACGCGGTGATGCTCTCGCAGGAGACGGCGACGGGCGCGCACCCGCCGCTCGTCGCGCGCGTGATGAGCCGCATCGTCATGGAGGCCGAGCAGAGCAAGTTCTTCCGGCCTCTCTCGAGCGAGATGCCCGGCGCGCGCGCGAACGTGCCCGAGGCCGTGGCGCGCAACGGCTGTGACATCGCGCGCGACATCGGCGCGCGGGTCATCGTGGCCTTCACGGAGAGCGGCTCCACGGCGCTCTACGCCTCGAAGCACAGGCCCGTCGTGCCGATCGTCGCGTTCTCGCCGAACGCGGCGACGCGCCGCAGGCTCGCGCTGCTCTGGGGCGTCGTGCCCTGGCCGCTCGACAAGGTCACGAGCGCGGACGAGATGGTCGATCGCGCGAGCATGATCTTGCTCGCGAACGGCTTCGTCTCGCCGGGGGACAAGTTCGTCGCGATCTTCGGCGCGCCGATCGGCGTGCGTGGATCGACGAACTCGATCCGCGTGAAGGTCGTGGAATGACGGAACCCTCCGCCCTGCCGGGGCTCCCCAGGCTCGCGAAGTACGAGCTCATCGAGGAGATCGGGCACGGTGGGATGGCGACGGTGTATCGCGCCCGTGACGTTCGTCTCGGGCGTGAAGTCGCCATCAAGCTCATCCACAAGCACCTGCGCGAGAACACCGAGGTCGCCGCGCGGTTCGTCGCCGAGGCGCGCGCGGCCGCGAAGCTCCGGCACCCGGGGATCGTCGAGGTGTACGACGTCTCCAGCGAGGAGGACGGCGAGCGTTATCTCGTCGTCGAGCTCTGCCGCGGCACCACGCTGCGGAAGATCCTCCAGCGCCACCGCGACATGCCCGCCGAGATCGGCGCGTCGATCGTCCTCGTGCTCTGCGAGGCGCTCGAGCACGCGCACGCGTGCGGCATCGTGCACCGCGACGTGAAGCCGGAGAACGTGCTCGTCGAGCTGCCCGCGGATCGCACGAGCGAGTCGCGCGCGCGCGTCGACAAGGTCGACGAGACGCCCGTTCCCGACGCGCCGCGATCGACACCACGGCCCGTGCCGAGCCGCGCCGGTGATCTCGGCGTGCTCATCAAGCTCACGGACTTCGGCATCGCGAAGATCCTCGACGCGCAGGGCGTGACGTCGACCGGGCAGGTGCTCGGATCGCCTGCGCACATGGCGCCCGAGCAGATCGAGGCGGGCGAGGTCGACGGGCGCACCGACGTCTTCGCGCTCGGCGTGCTCATGTACGAGTGCCTCGTGGGGCACCTGCCGTTCGAAGGGAAAAACCCGGCGCAGGTCCTGCGTCGCGTGCTCGAAAACGACTATCCGCGGGCGGATCACGAGCGGCCCACGGTCGGCGGTCGCTTCGCGCGCATCATCGACGGCGCCCTCGCGCACGCCGCGGCCGATCGCATCGCGGGCCCCGGCAAGCTCGGCGAGCTCATCCGCGCCGAGCTCGAGGTCCTCGGCATCACCGACCCGCGGCGCGAGATCGAGGCTTACTTCGAGGACCCGGCCGGCTACGCGGACGCCCTCACGACGCGGCTCGTGTCGTGCCTCGTCGCCCGCGGCGAGGCCGCGCGCAAGACGGGCGATCGCACCGGCGCCGCGGCCGACTTCAACCGCGCCCACGCGCTCGCGCCGAACGACCTCGCGATCCTGAAGCGCGTGACGAGCCTCTCCGCGAGCGCCGAGCGACAGAAGCTCGTGCGCAGAATGGCGGGCCTCGTCGCGGGCGCGCTCGTGCTCGGCGTCGGGGCCTTCGTCGTCGCGCGCCTGCGCAAACCCGTGGCCGCGATCGAGGCCGACGCAGGACCGAAGACCGACGCCACGACGGCCTCCACGGAGCACCCCAAGAACCCTTCCGCGCCCGACGCATCCGTGGATCCTCGGGCTCCGAGCACGGTCTCGTCATCGATCAACCTGGCCGAAACGCCGCGCAGCATCCGCATCAAGCTCCCGCTCAGCGCCCCGACGACCTCCGCCTCCACGGCTCCGCCCGCGTCCCCGAATGAGCGCAGGGTCGTCTTCCTCGTCAGCCCGCAAGGCGCGACCCTCGTCCTCGACGGCAAGGAAGAAAAGCATTTTTCGCGCGTCTTCAAGCTCAAGCCCGGCGCTCATGCCGTCTCGGCCCGCGTGAAGGATTCGAAGTGCTGCGGCACCTTCGATGGAACCCTCGTCGTCGAACCACCGCCCGAGAACGATCTCGACGATGTGCAGCGCTACCGCGTCCGGCTCACGCCGCTCCCGGCCACGGTCTCGCTCGGCCCGGCGCCTGCGAATGCGCAGGTGGTGTGCTCGGACATCAAACTGACGCTTTTTCCAGGTGCCACCCAGAAGGTACAGCTCGAGGAGATCACCTACGACAACAAGTGCCAGTTCACGGCGCCTGGGGAAGAGCCCTTCCGGAACAACGTGAGTTTGCGCGCCGGAGAGCACAACGTGGTGCCCTGGCCTGCGCGGTGAGGCGGAGGGCCTCGGTTCGCGGATAGCGGTCCCCACGACGCCCAAATTCCGGTAGAAGGGTCCCTCGGTTACTCGGTTACGGGGAATGACGGCGCGACCTCGTCTGCAGCGGGCTCTGCCCGGCGGGCTTCGGTTCGGGCGGGACCGCCGAGGCCCCAGGGCCAAGCGGCGCGCTTCGTTCGGGCCCACGGCGCTCGCGGCGGTGACGGGCCTCGCGCTCGCCCTCGCGACCCGCGCCGCGCGCGCGGACGATTTGCAGCAGTTCGAGCTCGGCAAGACGCGCTTCGACGCGGCCGAGTACGACGAGGCGGCCTCGCGCTTCACGGCGATGCTCGATCCCGCGCAGAAGCCCTGTGAGTCTGTCCCGACGAGCGGCACGGCGCCGTGTCGACTCACGGATCCGGACCTCATCCAGCGCGCGCGCACGCTCCGCGCGGCCTCGCTCATCGCGCTCAAGCGTTACGACGAGGCCGAGGCGGAGATCGCCACGATCCTGCGTCAAAACCCGAGTTATTCGCCCGACCCTGCGGTGTTTCCGCAGGAGGTCGTCGATCGTTTCACCGTCGTGCGTGGACGCCTGCGCGAGGAGCTCGACGCGGCGGAGCAGAAGCGCGCTGCGGAGGAGCGCGATCGGCGCATCGCGCAGCAGAAGGCGAAGGAAGAGGAAAAACGCTGGATCGAGTCGCTCGTGAAGGCGGCGTCCGAGCGGCAGATCATCGTGCAGAACTCGCGCATCGTCGCGGCGATGCCGTTTGGCATCGGCCAGTTCCAGAACGGCAGCCGGAAGCTCGGCTGGACCTTCGCCATCACGCAGGCGTTCACGGGTGCGACGACGATCGTCGCCTCGCAGGTCTTCAACTACTACGCGAGCTTCGATCAGACGCTCGCGATTAAAGCTGAGCGCGAGGAGCTCGTGCGTCGCCAGCAGATCACGCTGATCATCAACCAGGTCGCGTTCGGCCTTTGGGCTGGGCTCACCGTGGCGGGCATCGTGCAGGCGCAGATCGCGTACGTGCCGCAGAAGGTCACGATCGAGAAGCGACCCGTGCCGCCGCGCCCCGCGCTGCGCGTGGTGCCGACGGTCGCGGTGACGCCGGACGGGTTTGGCGTGGGCGTCGTCGGCGCTTTCTGATCGCTTCGACGCCGAAGGATCTCCACAGCCGATGCTCTTTTGCATCGACCGCATCGCGGTCGATGCACCAGAGGTCCAGGGCTTGCCCTGGTCCGGGTCCAGGGGCGGACAGCCCCTGGTGGGGCCCGGGGTGAAACCCCGGCGCTACGCTCTCAGGTGCTGCGGCTGCTCGT
Organism: Polyangium sp. 15x6; assembly: GCF_029960785.1. GTDB lineage: Bacteria > Myxococcota_A > Polyangia > Polyangiales > Polyangiaceae > Polyangium. The sequence goes on along the minus strand of NZ_JASBQE010000006.1, from coordinate 54,176 downwards.
GGGCTTGACGCCTGGGGGGCCGTCGTTGTGCTCGCGGCAGCCGGTGCGCGACATCATCTTTGCGCGGAACGAGACGCGGCCGCACGTGTCGCAGACGCAGAGGTTTTGATCGTACAGGTTGCGGTTCGAGAGGATGTCTGCGGCGAACAGGCTGAGCACGATATCGCTCAGCGAGTCTTCCTTCTGCGGCCGCGCGATCCATGACACCTTCGAGCCGATGCCGAGCGGCTGCACGCGGCTCGACTTCGTTGCGATCTCGAGGAAGTTGTCTTCCGGTGGATCCGTGATGAGCCCGCGCAGCGTGAAGACCACGCGTGACCGCGCGCGGCCGAGGATCCGATCGAGCAGCGCCTTCGTTGCCGAGGGCGGCGCGCCCACGGTGTTCAGCGTGTCGAGCAGCAGCGTGCCTGCCATGGGCTCGGCGACTTGAACGGGGCGCTGCATGCGCCCGGCGCGCACGAGGTACTCCTCGATCCACGTCTTGAGCTCTCGCGCGCCCATCGCTCCGATGCCGACACCCTCGACGAATGCGAGCGCCCCGATGAGCGCGCCGCGATCGTTGTCCGCGCCGGTGAGGAGAGTCGGGATCGAGCTCGTGGACGTAGGAGGCATCGCGGGTCCTTTCAGCGACGACGGGCGCTCGGAGGGGGCCCTGCAACGTGCAGTATCGCTCTGCTTCGCGGCGGGGCCAACATCGCCGCCGGGGGGCGGGCATCCGCTGTCGGGGCGAGCGGAACCTCGAAGGCCACGAGAAGCAAAAATATCAGTGATTTCCGACCGGAACAACAGGGACGAGGACAGGCCCCTCAAAGCTTCTCGAGCGCGACGATCCAGAAACCGCCCAGGTGCCGGAGCGGGGAGTCGCAGAGCGCGTGCTCGGCGCGAACCAAGGCGCCGCGGAGGAGCGGCACGCGCATGACGGCGGCTGCGGGCGTGACGATACGCACGCCGCGCGACGCGCGGACACGCACGCCAGGCGGAAAAAGGCGGGCGGCGCCCCACGGGCTCACGAAGCGGGTGTAGACGGCGTCCTCCTTCGTGCGTGCGCTGATGGCGCCGGCTGGCAGGAAGCGCTTCACGAAGCCACGCAGGCTCACGGGGTTGTAGAGCTCGGCGAGGATCGTTCCGCCCGGACGAACCACGCGCGCCATCTCGGCGATCGCGCGCTCGAGCTCGCGGACGTGCGGGAGCACCTTGAAGGCGCAGGCGACGTCGAAGCTCGCGTCGGGGAAGGGGAGATCGGTCGCGCTGCCGACGGTGACGTCGAGACCCCGCGCGCGGGCTTTTTCCAGCATGCCGGGCGAAAGATCGACGCCGCGGGCCGTCCGCGCGAAGTCCGCGATGCGCCGGAGCAGGAGGCCCGTTCCGCAGCCCACCTCGAGCACGTCGCGGCCTTCGCCGAAGCGGCGGAGGAAGTCGATCTCGAGATCGTCGACGAGATCGTGGTAGCCCGAGGAATCCCGACCGTCGCGGCGGTCCTCGTAGCGCGCGGCGAACTCGTCGTAGTACGCGCGCGTCGCCTGGAGGTGGTCGTCGTGCGGGAGCGATTCTCGCGGCGCTTCGTTCATCGGGGCCGGTTGTAGCCCAAGGCGGACGCGATCGCAGCCCCGCTGCGCGTGTGGGGGCGTGACGCCGGTCGCCGCCGGCCCTATGGATCCCTTGCTGCCCGAACGGGCGGCCGGACAGGAGAGGACCATGAAGCCCGGCGATCACCCTGACTTCTACAAACTCGCGCCCCCGCCGGGCACGTCGCGTGAGAGCACGATCGTGCTCGATCGCGAGGGCCGCTTCTGGCACGACGGCGCGCGCGTGGACCACCCCGCCCTCGAGGAGGCGCTCCATCGCTGGATCGCGCGGCACCCGGACGATGGGCGGCTCATCCTCACGAACGGCTACGACTGGTGTTACTTCCGCGCCGAGGAGACGCCGTTCGTCGTGCGCGCCGTCCGCGTCGAGGACGAGGGGCAGAGGGCGCTCCTCGTGCTCTCGGACGGCACGGAGGAGCTGCTCGATCCGCGCGTGCTCTCGGTATCGAGCGACGGCGTGGTGATCGCGCGGGTGAAGGCGGGCGCGGAGGACGCGCGTTTTTCGCGGCACGCGCAGGCCGGCCTCGCGCCGCTGCTCGTGTCGGCGGAGCCCCCGATCGTGCGCGTGGGTGACGTGTCGGCGGAGCTCGCGACGCGCGCCGACTAGTAGCGGTACTGCCAGAACAGATCGAGACCCGAGCTCGGCTGCTGGTTGATTCCTCCGAAGCCGAACGATCCGCGCAGCGCCCAGTTGCGCTTGAAGCGCCAGTCGAGGTTCAGCTCCGTGCGGTTCTCCGTGCCCTGCGTCGTACCCGTGGGGCTCTGGATGCCTTCGAGGCGGCTCGACGCGGGCGAACCCTCGTAGCTCGCCTGCGCGGTCACGGTATCGCCGAGCTCGTAGATCACGGTCGTGCGGAGCCGGCCGGCCTCCGTCGTCCCGACGCGCGTGGACAGACCTCGGAGCGGCGCGATCTGCGACAGGATCGCGTTGATCTGCGCCGAGGCGATCTCGCCGCCCACCACGCCCGCCGCCACGTCCGTCGCGCGCGGTGACGCCTGCGCCGTCGCTTGTGACTGCGTGTCGGACTTGGACTCGGGTGATTCACCGATCAGGATCATCGACAGGATCGCTTGCTGCGACATCGGCGGGCTCGATCGGAACTTGAGCTTCTGCTCGGTGATCGGCTTCAGATCGCCGACGTAGTCCACGAACACGCGCGTGCCGTCGGGCGCGTCCCAGCGCGCCGTCACGTTGACGTAGGGGTTGCCCGCTTCTTCCGGCCGCAGACGCACGAGGCCCCGCTCGATCTCGAACTTCTTGCCGACGATCTCGAACGAACCGCGGCTGATCTCCACGTCGCCCGAGAGCCGCGTCTCGTCCGTGAGCGCGACGCGCGGCGGCGCGCTGCCGCCCGTGAGCTCGAGATCCGCGCCCATGCCTTCGATCCTGATGTCGCCGAGCTCGAACGTGATCAGGTACGCGAGCGCGTCCTTCGGGCGCTCCTCCTTCGGCGGGCCGAGCGGATGCGAGACCACGACGTCGGGGTTCGGATCGAGCGACTGCACGCCGCGCGTGCTCGACGCGGGCAATGCGAGATGAAGCCCGGGCACGCTCACCGTGAGCGACACCTCGCGCCCCTGCCTCTCCGCCGCGAGCACGATCCTCCCGTGCGCGTGCCCGAGCGGCACGCCCTCGAACGTCACGGGCAGCTCCTCGTCTCGATCGATGCGCAGCTCGCCGTGCGCCTCCTGGAAGGCGAGGCCCTTCATCTGCACGATCGCGGAACCCTCGACGGCGCCGCTGATGCCTTCGGCGCGGAGATCGTCGAAGCGCAGCTCGCCCTTGTACGTCGTGCGGATCGAGACGCGCGTGTTCTTGAACTCCTGTCCGATCTGCGGGACGTGGAAGACGCCGTTGCGCACCTCCATGTTCGCCTCGATGCGCCCGTCGTCCTCGCCGAAGCGATGCAGGCCCACGCGCAGATCGCCGTCGAGCGTGCCGTCGAGCCGCGAGAGCGTCCCGGAGACGAGCGGCGTGAGGCTCGCGAGGCGGAAGCGGTTCGCCTTGAGGAGCAGGTCCGCGGGCCGCGTCGCGTCGATCTGCGGGACGATGCCTTGCCAGTCGATGCCCGCGTATCCCGTCGCGTCGATGCGCCCGCCGCCGCGACCGACGAGCTCGAGCTGCGCCACGCCGCGCGCCGGCTTGCCCGTGCCGCCGGGGTTGCCGATCGAGAGCTCGAGCGTGGCGCGATCGAAGGACGACTGGCTGCCGAGCTCCAGGCCCGACACCTCGAGGCGCGCCGCGGCTTCGGGATTGTCACCGCGCTGATCGAAGCGGAGGACGCCGCTCACGCGGCCCGCGACGTCGCGATCCGCGAAGAACGGGATCAGCTCCAGCGGCAGATCACGCAGCGTGGCGCGCGCGCCGCCGCGGGGCTGGATGGCGCGGCCTGCGCGCAGCGCGGCGAGGTCGACGTCGACGTTCGCGTCGACCAGGGCGAGCTCGCGCGCGTCCTTGCGCACGGCCGCGCGCAACGTCGCCTTGCTCGCGTCGTACGTCGCGGTCGCGTCCACGTCCACGGGGAACGCCCAAGGGCTCGGGCCGAGCGTCCGCGCGTCGTGCGCGAGCCCGAACCCGCGCGCATTCACGCGGATCGCCGGCTTTTCGAGCGTCCCGCTCGCCGAGGCCGAGAGCGCGATCGCGCCCCGGATCGGCGGGATCGCGTCCCGTAGGACCGAGGGCAACGTATGGAACGAGCGCACCGTTCGCCGCGGGATCGTGAGCTCGGCCGTCCCGCGCGACGCGAGTAGCGAAGCGCGCCGCTTCTTCGGATCGTCGACGAGCGTCGGCAGATCGAGATCCACGTGGGTCGCGAGCTCGACCATCGTCGACGTGTCGAGGAGCGACAGCGTCACGTCCGTCGCGCCCGTCGCGCCGTTCAGCGAGCCCGAGACCGCGACGTCCATCGAGCGCGACTCCCATGCGGGTTTGTCCTCGCCGAACCCCACCGGCCCCGCGACCACGAGGCCGCGCGTGCGCACGTCGAGATCACGCACCGACACGAACCGCTGCCCGGCGGGCCGCTCGATCGCGAAGCTCGTGCCGAGGCGGCCCGAGACCTCGCTGAGGACGAGCGCGACCGGCAGGCGCTGCGCGATGCACCGCAGATCCCAGTCCGGCGCGTCCACGCGCGCCGAGCCCGTGAGCCTTGCCCACGTCGCCGGATCCAAGAGCGGCCCGCGCAGATTTCCTTCGGCGCCGGAGATTCGCACCTCCGCGATCGAACCGTTGCACGCGTCCTCCGTGCCGGACTTGTCGCGATCGACGAGGCGGAACGTGCCGTCCATCGTGGCGCGCGCGTCGTCGAACGTCGCCACGAGCGAGCCGCTCGCCCCCGTGATCGGCAATCCCCCGGCCGAGAACGTCCCGTCCTCGACCTGCAGGTGCACGTGCCCTTTGCGCCCGTCCTTCGTGCGCGTGAGCGCGACGTCCACGTCCGCGAGGCCTCGCAGGTTTCGATCGAGATCCAGCAGCCGACCGAGCCGACCGAGGTCCACGCCCTCGCCCTTGAGCTTGCCCGTGAGCTCGCGCCCGTCCACCGCGAGCGTCCCTCCGAGCGAGCCCACGCCCGGCCCCTCGGCCGTGAGCCCCTCGATCGCGAGCGCTCCGCCCTCGAGCGCGACGCGCTTCGCTTTGCCCTCGATCCGTTCGCCTTCGCGCGACAGCCGCAGCGCCACCTCGCGCGCGCTCTTCTCCTTCGTCTCGATCCGCGCCGACGCTTCGAGCTCGCCCACGTCGCCGCCTTCGAGCCGTGCTTCCACCTTCGGCGCCGTGACAGGACCACGCACGTGCGCCGTCACCTTGTCCGCGCCGCGCCCGCCCGCGAAAAATCCTTCGCCTTCGAGCGTGGCCTCGACGTCGAGTTTTTCGAAGGGCCCGCGAATGCGTCCTTCCACGCGACCTCGTTCGAGCGACACGCCGCCCTTCGCGTGGAGCTCGTACACCGAGCCCGTGGCACGCGCGTCGATCTTCCCCTCCTGGATCGCGCCCTTCACGTGCACGCGCGCGCTGCCCGTCGCGGGACCTGCGAGCCGCGGCGCCGATTCGAGCGACGCGACGAACGTCTCCGCCTCGAATCGCACGGCGCCGCCCGGGGTCACGACGAACGAGCCGGACGTCGGCGCGCCCTGCTCGTGCAACGTCACGCGGCCTTCGAGCTCGCCGTGATCGTAGACGAGGTGCACGTCGGCCGCCGGCACCGGCTGCTCTTGCACCACCATCGGCTCGGTCCTCGCCTCGGCCACGAGCCGCAGCCCGGGGTCCGTATCGAGGACGAGCCGCGCGTTCATGTCCACGTTCGCCTCGGGCAAACCGTCGACGAACATGCGCGGATCGACGTCGTCCGCGGTCACGTCGAGCGCGAGCCGCGCCCCGCGCGATACGTCGAGCTTGCCCCGCAGCGCGACCGACCCCGGCGATCGCTCCGCCGGCGAAACATCGAGCCGCCCCTCGACCTCGAATGAGGGCGCGTCTCCTTCGAGCGTGATCTTCGCGGAGACCCGCTCGCGCAGGGGCAAACCCGGCGCGAGCAGCCGCAGATCCGCGGGCTCGGCGCGCGGCAGCTCGACCGCCGCGGAGACGTGCGCGCCTTCGAGCGAAGCGCGCGCCAGCACCTCGACCGGCCCCGCGTGCCCGGCGAAGCTGCTCCACATCCGCATCGACGCTGCCGTGCTCTGCGGATCGGGCGCCGCGTTCGTCGTCGTCGCCTCGGGCGGCGTGTCGACGTGCAGGTGGTAATCGACCGTGCCCGCGAGCGGCACGTGCGCGAGCGTGCGCTCGCGAATGCCCGTCTGCTCCACATCCACGGCGAGCCCGCGCGGCGTCACGTGCACCGACGCGAGCAGGCGCGTCACGTCCGCGTCGAGCGCGCGCGGAGGCGCCACCTGACCACGCACGTGCGCGTGGCCGATCTCGATCCGCTCGAGCGCCACCGTCGTCGGCTGCTCGGCCGCTCGATCGACTTCACCGGGCTTCTTGGGTTTCTTGGGTTTCTTCGGCGTCGGCCGCGGGATGAACGCCGTCTCGATCCCGAGCCGCTGATCGGGCCCGCGCTCGAGCATCACCTCGGCCTCCTCGATGCGGATGTGGGGGAACACGAGCTTGCGTTCACCCGTGCCGAAGAGCGACGCGCGGGCAAACCCGAGGAGGTCGAAGCTGCCGTGAATGTTGTTCGCCCGGATGATTTCCGTGCCGCGCGGATCGAGCGTGACCGCCGATCGGACCGACACCTCGTCGAGCGCGAGGTGATCGATCTCCGCGATCACGATCTTCCCTTCGAAGAGAGAACCGAGCGCCTGGTTCGCCACATCGCGCGCGAGGCGGCGGAACGGGCCAACGTCGAGGTGGAGCCCCACGGCGGCTACGGCGGATCCGGTGAACACCACGAAAAGCCCGAGCGTGGCGGCGCCCGTGGCGAGCGCGCGGCGCACCCGCCCCGGCCGCCGCGGCGGCGCGGCTTTCGGAAGGGAATCACGATCGGCCGGCGCGCTCGGGGCCACGGCCGTAGCATAACGAATTACCGCCGGGTTTCACGGCCGGCGCGCCCCGCAGTTTCATGCTTTCGAGGACGGGCGGAAGTCCGCGGAGAATCACGATCCGCCCGCGGCGATCATGGGCAGAGGCTCGGCAGCGCTTCGGCCTCGGCGAGGAGCTCCGTGTAACTCTCGATCCTGCGCCCGCCGTGCACCGTATCGTCGAACTCGATGAACACGCGCCGCTCGTCGGGCTGCACCATCGCGTTGAAATAGGCCGCGGCGTCGGTGTCCGTATTGCCGAAGGCGTAGGTGGGGACCATCCCTTTTTGGGCGAGCATCGAGAGCTCGCCGGTCTTGTAGCTCGAAGCCTCGCTCCCGAGCGCGCCCGACTTCGTCAGCGTCGTGTGCACGATCCCGTGCGGAAAACCGTTTTGGTCGAGGAACGCCCGCGTCCGCGCCCCGAGCCATTCGGGCCGGGCGGTCATGTAAAACGGGTGATAGCCCTTCGAAACGAGCACGTCGAAGAGCTTCGCCGCGTCCTTTCGCACCTCGGGCAGCTCGCCTTGCGCGAGCGCGACGAACTCCTCCGTCTCGTAGGTCGTCAGCGTCCCGTCGATGTCGCTCACGAAGACCGGCGTCCCTTTCGGCACGACCTCGATGAAGAGGTCCGTCGTCGAGAGGTCACCCTTGACAACGAGATGAACCCTGTGTCTGCCGAGCCCGAGGGCCTTCTCCTCCGGGATCTGGAAGTAGACGCGCCCTCCCGTGTCCTCCACGCCCTCGACCGCCTGGTGCTCTTCATCCTCGGTCGTCGTCGCGGTCCCGAGGTGCTCCCACGTGCCTGCGCAGTCGCGCTGCACGTACACGTCGACGTACTCGCCCTTGATGTCGTCGTCGAAGGTGCCGTACGAGAACTTCGCCAGGATCCACTGCGGATCGCCGGGGTTCAGGAAGAGATCACGCCCGCGATGGTTCGGGTCTCCGATCGGCGGGATGATCGCGTTCCAGTCGATGGCCTCTCCCGGCGGCGGGGGAGGGGCATCGCAGGCCGGGATCGGCGTGCACCACGCCCCCGGCACGCTGCCCGATCCACCGCCGCCCGTCGCATCGCCGCCTGCGCCGCCCGCGCCGCCCGAGCCCCCGGAGGCGCCCGCGCCCGTCGTGGCGCCGTTCGTCACGACATCGACGCCGCCGCCGCTTCCACATGCGGCCATGCCCACGATCCCCGCCAAGAAGAAAGCGAACGTTCCACGCATGCCTCCATTGTGACCCCGATCGATCCGCAGAAGAAGCGTGTCGACGCGCTGCGTCCTTCATCGCCGCGACCCTGGCGTTCGCGCCCCTTGCGCGGACGAGCGCACCTCTGCGAAGGTTCTAACCCCCCGTATGCCCAAGCCTGATCCCCGCGTCCTCGCCCGCACCGCTGGAAACTATCTGAAAGAGCACCCCGAGGAGATCGTCCGCGCCTTGCGCAGCGCCCTCGGCCTGCGCGCTTCCATCCCCATGGATGCCCTGCGTTACCTCGCGCGCGAGTTCGTTCCGGACAACAAGAAAGCCCCGAAGGACATCGTCATCGAGGCCGCGCCGCCCGGCGTCCGCGTCGCCGCGACCGTCGACGCCATGGGCACGCCGCTGCGCGCCTCGCTCATTCTTCACATCGAGGAGATCGACATCTCCCTGACGGAGATGCGCATCGGGGTCCGCATCGAGGGCCTCACCCTCACCGTGCTCGGCGACTCGAGCTCGCCCCTCGCCGGCCTCTTGAAGTCCGGCGCGCTCGATCTGTCGAAGCCCGGCAACCTCGTCGCCTTCATGCCGAAGCGTCCGCCCATGCTGGTCGAGGCCAAGGACGATCGCCTCACGCTCGATCTCATGAAGGTGCCCAAGCTCGCGGAAAACCCCAAGGTTCGTCGTTATCTCTCGATCGCCCTGCCCGTCGCCTCGGTCCGTGCGATCCGTACCAAGGACGATCACCTCGACGTGCACCTCAAGGCAAACCTCGGCGGACTCCCGCAAGCGATCGCTGCGGCGCGGCAAACGGTTTGATACACTGACCCGCGAATGCCGCCGCCTCCTGGGCAAGACCCGTCCGCGCTCTCCTTCATGATGCTCGCGGAGATCGCGGCCGGGGAGTCGGCGAAGGTCGATCTCTGCCGCGTGACCCACGGCCCCGCCGAGGGTCGCCTCGTCGCCGTCAAGCGCCTCCACCCGCACCTCGCCAGCGATCCCGCGTTCGTCGCCCAGTTCCGCGACGAGATGTGGATGACAGGCGCGCTCCGGCATCCGAACGTGGTCGAGGTCGTGGGCTGGGGCAGCGACGATCAGGGCCTCTACCTCGCCGTCGAGCTCGTGCAGGGTGTCTCGCTCGCGCGGCTCATGAAGACGATCTTCGACACGGGCGAGGCCTTCACCGAGCGGATGGTCGTCTTCCTCGCGCGGCAGATCTGCCGCGGCCTCGGCACCGCGCACGCCCTGCGCGCGCCGAGCGGCGAGCACATGAACCTGGTCCACCGCGATCTCACGCCCGGCAACGTGCTCTGCTCGTTCCAGGGTGACGTGAAGATCACCGACTTCGGCCTCGCCAAGGCCAAGCAGAGGCTCACGCGCACGCTGACGGGCATGGTGAAGGGCCAGCTCGAGTACATCTCCCCCGAGCAGGCCACGGGCAACAACATCGACGCGCGCGCCGACATCTTCTCGCTCGGCGTCATGCTCTTCGAGCTCTTCGCGGCGCGCAGGCCCTGGGTCGCGCCGAACGACATGGAGCTCGCGCGCCTGATCATGACCGCGCCGCCGGCCGATCTCTTCAAGCTCCGGCCGAAGATCGATCGCGAGCTCGTCAGCATCGTGAGCAAGTGCCTCGAAAAGGATCCGAAGGCGCGCTTCCAGTCCGTCGTCGAGATCCTCGCGCGGCTCGACGAGTGGCTCAGCGCGCACGGGTACATGGAGGACAACGAGGAGGCCCTCGGCCGCTTCGTCCGCCGGAACGCGATGCGCCAGATGGCCTGGTTCGAGCGCGTGATCGCGAGCCAGACGCCCGAGGTCAAAAAGGAAAAACCCCGCCCGCCCACGTTCACCGGCGGCTCGGTCGTGGCCCCGCTCCCGAGAGACCCGCCGAAGCGGAGCGATTCACCCCCGCCCACCGAGCGCCCGGGCACGAAACGATCGACCGGAGCCAATGGCCCGCCGATCCCGGACGCGAACGAGCTCGCCGACGACACGACCGCCGAGGCCAAGGTCACGCCGCGGCGGATCGGCACGCTGCGCAACGCCCCGCGCATCGCCGATGGACGCGGCACGGGCGAGGGCGAGGTCGACTGGGGCGAGGAGGTCCCGACCCTCGTCAAAGGCACGCCCGAGCAGCTCGCGATGCTGCGGCAGCAGTTCAAGGGGGGCAAACCCTTCGATCCGAAGCTCGTCGCCCCCGACGTCGCCGCTGCGCGCCCGGCGCCCCCGCCCGAGGCCCCCGAGGACAAACGCATCGCGCTGCCGAGCTTCGCGACCGTCATCGAGGGCAAACTCCCCGCCGCGCCGAGCCGCCGCGATGATCCCGCCGACAGCGAGGATCTCGACGATCCCACCGCGCCCATCGGCGACATGCTGCGCAAGGTGCGCGCCGCGACGGCCGCGCGCGCCATGCCTCCGGCGCCGCCCGGTCAGATCGTCCCCGCCGATCCCTCCGTGCCCTTGCCGCCCGTCACGGCCCGCAGCGCAGGCTCGGCGCCTCCGCCCCCGCCCACCGGCGAGCCGAGCGGCGAGGATCGGCTGCGCGGCGAGGCCGAGCGTCTCTCGCTCGAGGCCATGCGCCTCGCCGAGGAGGCGAAAGCCGCGTACGCGCGCGCCGAGCGGAAGGCCGCGCTCGCGAAGGCCACGAGCGACGCGGCCGCGATCGCCGCGGAAGCGCTGCGGATCGGAAAAACGCAGGGCATCACGGACGGCCTGCGCCGGCTCGAAGTCGCGCTCGCGATGGAGCGATCGGCCCGCGCGACCGAGGGCGCCGCGGCGCAGACCGTGAGCGTGCCGCCTCCGGTGCTCGCGGCCATGGCCCCGCCTCCGATCCCGCCTGCGGCGCAGATCCCGGCGCTCGCCGCGGCGATTCCGTCCCCCTCGGCGCCGCCGATCGCGGGCCCTTCCATTCCGGCGCCGCCGCCCATTCCGCCCGCGCCGCCCGTGCCGGGTCGTTCGGTGCCGCCGGGCGCGACGCGCCTGCCGGATCGGCATGCTTTGCCCGCGCCCGAGCTCGACCCCGATGCGTTCACCACGCGCCTCCGGCCGCGTGTGCTCGGGCTGCAGACCCCGGTGCTCGTCGCCATCGGCGTCGGCGTGGTCGTCCTCGTGCTCGTCGTGATCGTGATCAGCTTCTCCTGACGCGCCGTGGCGCGAGCCTTCGGCGCTTGATCTCGGAAGCGGCCTTTCGCTACCGTGATCCGCGATGAGCAAAGACGAAGAATGGGTCATGATTGCCCTGGACCCGAAGATGTCTCGCCGCCAGGGGATGCCGCCGCAGCTCCCCATTCCCAAGAGCGAGTTCGAGGGTCTGGCCGACAAGGGCCTGTCCATCGAAAACGCCCGCAAGTGGATCAAGTCGTTCCTCAACGACTCGCCCGCGGGCAAGGATGGCAACTGGCGCAAGAAGAACAGCCAGCTCGTCTCGGCGCTGGAGGTCTTCCTCGACAAAGCGCCGCTCCTCGATCGCGCCCAGAAGGGCTTCGCCGAGAACGACTTCGAGAAGGCGCTCTCGGCGCTCAAGCGCATCGCCTCGATGGATCCCGACGATCACGCCGCGCGCCTGAACCTCGCCGCGGCGCAGACGGCTCTGCGTGATTACCCGGCCGCGCTGAAGACCTATCAGTCGATCCGCAAGACGTTCGAGGGCGACGCGGATTATCACGTCGGCCTCGGCCAGGTCCACGCGACCATGAGCAACAAGGACGCGGCGATCGACGAGTTCGTCCTCGCGCTCGAGGCGCAGCCCGACTGCCAGCCCGCGCTCGACGCGCTCGCCAAGCTCGGTGTCCTCGTGCCCGTCTACGAGAACCCGCGCGACGCCACCTCGCTCACCTACGTGCGCAGCGACAAGGTCGACGAGTACCTCGCCTCCGTGTGGGACGCCGAGGCGCGCGACGCCGCTTATTACCTCGAGCAGCTCGCGTATCACGAGCGCGAGGCCCGCCCGATCGTGGTGCTCGCGATCGCCGAGCGCATCATCAAGCTCGGCGACGCCGCCTCCGCCGAGCGCGGCGAGCTCGCGAAGATCGCGGCCCTGCGTGACCTCGGCCGTCGGGACGAGGCCCTCGCGGCGGCGAAGGCGTACGTCGAGAAGGCGCACTCGGCGGGCGCGTACGTCGAGCTCGGGCGCTCGCTCGCGGCCGCGGGCAATACGGACGAGGCGCGCGCGGCGCTCGACAAGGCGCTCGAGGCGGATCCGGGCGATCTCCTCGCGCTTCAGTATCGCTTCTGGCCCGCGGACGCGGCCACGAACATCCAGGGCGTCTCGAACGCGATCCCGGCGCTCGCGGCGTTCGCCGAGGCGCACCCGAACGCGGTGGGCGCGTGGCGCTCGCTCGCGCGGGCGAAGATCGCCACGGGCGCGAAGGACGAGGGCATCGACCTCCTCAAGAAGGCCGTCGCGCTTCGCCCGGAGGACGACGACCTCCGCGCCGAGCTCTGGACGCACCTCGGCAACGAAAAGCGCTATCAGGAGATCGTCGAGGACGCGGGCAAGCTCGAGAACCTGGCCAAGCGCGACTGGAAGCTCCGCTGGAACGAGGCGGAGGCCTATCTCGGCCTCGAAAAGAAGATCGAGGCGCGCGGCGCGTTCTCGGCCATCAATTTCGACGACTCACTGCACGTCGACATCCGCAAGCGCGCCAAGCGCGCGGTGAAATCGATCGACGAAGGCCTGACCCTCGGCGGCGTGATGTCCAATCCGGAGACGCCGCCCGCGGCGACCTGATTCTCGGCGCGAACGAGAAAAAGGCGCGCGCCCGTGAAAAGGGCCCGCGCCTTTTCCTTTTTGTTCTCCGCTCGACGCGAATCACTCGAGCGGTGTCGCCTCTTCGGTCGTCACGGATCCGTAGAGCCCCCCCACGATGGCGCCGAACACGAGGTGCGCGGCCACGAATGCGAGGATCCCGAGCCCGCCGTACTTCGACATGAAGAAGCCTGGCGCGGGCACGATCTCCGGCACGAGCGGGTGCATCAGCCCGAGCAGGCCCACGAAGATGCCCGCGAGCGCGAGATGCACGAGCGAGAGCTTGAGACCCGTCGCGGCGTCGGCGCTCCGCGTGATGGTCTCGAACACGGCGCCGTAGGCAATGCCGATGAGGCCCGACATCATGATGGTCACGAGGAATCCGACGAGCCACGTCATGCTGCTCGGCGGATGGCCGGGCAGCGTGCCGAGCATCTGCGCGATGTCCGCCGACGCGCCGGCCGCGCGCGCGGCCGTCATGATCAGCGTCATTGCGGCGCCGCCGACGATCCCTGCGAAAAACGCTTTACCGACCTTCATGCCCTCCCTCCTTTTCCCGTTCGGGGGCGCGGATCGGGTGAGCCGAGAGGCGGCCGAACGGGCGTCCCCGAGCATCCTGGGGCAAACCCGATGCCAGGCGGGCTCGTCCGCGCGCGGGAAGGCCATTCCCGAGTTCAATCGGGAAGAGCGGACGATGACGAAGGAAATGGGAGAGGAGGCGAGAATCGCTGGGATGTCACGAGGATCGTCCGTGCGCGGTGGACGCACGTGGGCAGGACGGGCGCACCGCGCCCTGGCAGGGCGGGCGCGCCTCGCTCAATCGGAGATGCAGGTGTTGAATGTGGAGAGGCACAGCTCCTGCGCGCAGCTCAGGCATGTCGAGCTGACGGGGTCCGCATCGCAGAGGTCCGCGCCCGTGGCGCAAACGTCCGCGCACGACACGCACGCGCAGTCGAGGAAGTCGATGTACGTCGTGGTCGACGTATCGCAGAGCGAGCCCGCGAGCGGATCGAGCACGTAATCGTAGCAGGTGAGGCACGTCTCGGCGGGACAATCGAGCGGATCGGAGCCCTCCACGCAGAGCCCGGTGCCCTCGGGTTCGTCGCAGTACCCGTCGCCGGCCGAGGGACAGGTCGGGACTCCGCAATCGATCGGGTCGGAGCCCTCCGCGCAGAGCCCGGTGCCCTCGGGTTCGTCGCAGTACCCGTCGCCGGCCGAGGGACAGGTCGGGATCGCGCAATCCTTCGTGTCCGATCCCACCGCGCAGAGGCCGTCGCCCTTCGGGGCGGGCTCATTGCAAACGCCGTTGTTCACGAGGTTGCAGGCCGGCGCGGGGTTCAGGCATGAATCGAGATCGCTCTCCTCGGCGAAACACACCGACTCGTCGTAATCGCCGTCGGAGCAGGCAGCGTCGCCCGTCAGGCAGGTGAGGTACGTCGAGTATTCATCCTTGCAATCGGCGTCCCCGGCCTCGTCCTTCTGGTTGATCTTGTCGTCGAGACAAGACGCCCGCTCGTCTTCCGTACACTTGTTGCAATCACAGCGCTGACTGCAATACTTCTCCTCGGGGGTCTCGGGTTCGTCCGCGCTGCAGGCGGCGAACAGGGTCGCGGCCGCCAAAAAAAGCAGGGTCAAGCCTCTGGCCATGCGCTCGTGGGTCATTGGTGCTCCGGCGAATGGGTTGGGGGCGCCGCGCGCCGGCGCCGCGAAAGAAAGGTTCGGCCTTCGCATGCTGGCGGAGACCTTTTGTGAAGGTTATCACGACGCTCGACGCGCGTCCAGGGCGGCCGTGGCCTTCCGCGTTCGCTCGGAGAATCGGGTGCCCTTCAGCGCTTCGACGCTGGCTCGGTCAGGGCCGCCTTCGGGCTGGATTCCGTGATGAGCCGCGCGCCGCGCTCGTAGGTCAGGTAGGAAAAGGCCCAATCGAAGAGCACGAGGAGCCGATTCCGGAACCCGATCAGGAAAAATACGTGAATCAGGAGCCACGCGAGCCACGCGACGAAGCCCGAGAGCTCCAGGCGCCCCAAGTCCGCGACCGCCGCGTTCCGTCCGATCGTGGCCAGCGTGCCCTTGTCGAGGTACCGGAACGGCTGCCGCGGCTCGCCTTGGATCGACCGCACGATGTTCCGCGCGGTATGGCGCGCCTCCTGGATCGCTGCGGGCGCGAGGCCCGGCACGGGGGATCCGTCCTGCTCCAGCGCGGCGAGATCGCCGATCACGAAGATCTCCGGGTGTCCGGGCACCGACAGATCCGGCGCCACCTTCACCCGCCCCGCGCGATCGAGCGGCGCGCCGAGGGCCTCGCCGAGCGGCGAGGCTCTCACGCCCGCGGCCCAGAGCACGGTCTTCGCGGCGATACGCTCCTCGCCGATCTGCACCCCCTCCGCGTCGATCCCCGTCACCCTCGCGTTCGTGCGCACCTCCACCCCGAGCCGCTGGAGCTGCCGCTCCGCGCGCGCCGAGAGCAGCGCCGAATACGTCGGCAACACGCGATCGATCCCCTCGATGAGCACGATTCGCGCGGCCGTCGGATCGATCACCCGGAAATCGTTTGCCACGGTATGGTGAGCGACCTCCGCCAGCGTCCCCGCGAGTTCCACGCCCGTCGGCCCTCCACCCACGATCACGAATGTCAGCCAGGCGGAGCGATCTTCCTGGGACGGCGCGCAGCACTCGGCCTTCTCGAATGCGAGCAGCACGCGGCGCCGGATCTCCAGCGCGTCCTCGAGGCTCTTCAGCCCCGGGGCCAGGGGTGCCCATTCCTCGTGCCCGAAATACGAGTGGCTCGCGCCGGTCGCGAGGATCAAGTAATCGTATCCGAACGTCCCGGCCGACGAGCTCACCGTTCGTTCTTTCGGATCGATGCCCGTGACCTCGGCCAGGAGCACGCGCACGTTTCGTTGATCGCGCAGGACACGCCGGATGGGCGCGGCGATCTCGGCCGGATTCAGCCCTGCGGTCGCGACCTGGTAAAGAAGCGGCTGGAAGAGGTGGTGATTTTTACGGTCGAGCAGGGTGATGCGCACGGGCGCGTGGCGGAGCGCTTTGGCGGCGTAGAGCCCGCCGAAGCCGCCGCCCACGATGACCACATGGGGCAGGTGCAGCGGCTCCTTGCGTGATTTCGGGGTACGGCCCGGCTCTCCGAACGTGATGGGGCTGCCGCGTTCGTCGGCGCGGCGCTGTGCGATTCGCGCGCTGCGCGGCGTCTGCTTCGGCCCCTTCGCTCGCCGTTTCGGACCTTTCATGCCCGGGGCGATGCAATCGTCGATCCAGGCGAGGTGGTCGGGCGACGCGGGCGGCCGTCCGGGGCCGGGCCCGGCCTCAGGAATGCGTCTTGATCCACTCGTTCATGAAGACGGCGCTGCCGTTCCAGCCTTCGCGGAGCTGCTTTTCGGCCGAGCTCTCGATGAGGCCCCCGACACCGAAGACCTTCGCCTCGATGATGAGGTCGGCGATGCGGCGGACCTTGTTGTCGCCGATCGGCTCGATACGCATCGTGCCCTCGTTGCGCAGCTTGTCGGCCAGGGTGCTGGGGGTCATCTTCCACGACCAGACCTTGGTCTTCTTGTCGAGCCGACCTTCCTCCGTGTAGCGGAAGCCCGAGCCGAGCAGCTTGGCCACCGGGCCGGGCATCTCCATCCTGGGCTGACCGGCGACCTTGCGGATGATTTCGGTGTCGCTGTCGCGCTGCTCGGTGATGATGAACTCGGGGAAGCCCAGGTGGTCCCTGTAGAGCTTCTCGTTGAATTCCTTGTCGAAGAAGATCTTCCAGAACGTTTCCTCGTTGCAGTTGATCTCGTTCGTGATGGTGAACTTGCCCATGACGTCTCCTGGTGTCTGCCCGGGGCCGATCTCGCGCCTCGCGGAGCTTCGTGGCCTTTCGGGGCTTGGAAGGGCGGCGACTCTACCAGCGAGGACCGTCGATCCATAGCCTCCCGGTGACGGCACTTTGCTGCGCCGCCCGGGGCGGTCTCCGCCCGTGGCATCCGCGATGCAGAGCGTCATGGGCCTCGTCAGCGGTGCGCATCTCGTGCTCGGTGCGTGTCCGGGGCGGGGGGCCGAAAGAAAATGAGATAAGCGGGAACTTTTTTGTTGCAAAGTCGATCCGAGAAGAGTATTCCTCGCCCGAGACTTTCCACATGTTGATCCGCCCTATGACCGACCGAAACCACGAACGCGCCGAGCTGACGGCAGCGGGCGTCGTGTGCGTGGCCTTCGGTTGGCTGCAGAGTGCGGGACAACTGGCGCCCAGGTCCGGCAAAACCGAGTCGTTTCGCGGGTATACGCTTCGTGATTCGCGGCAGCTCGGCAACCCGGCGGAGGGCACGTAGGCGGTAGAGCAAGCGTCATTCTGACGACTGCGAAGGCCGCCTCGGGAGATCCCAGGCGGCCTTCGGCGTTTTAGGCCTCCTCCACGACGTTTTTCTCTTTGGGGCGTCGTGGGGGTGGTGGAAGGGGAGTGTTTTGTCCTCGAATGGGGGCCTCGTATTGGGGCCCTTGGCGGGGAGAGGTGTATCGAGCGGGGCTTTCTTGGTCCTTTGCGTCTCGCGCAGCGGGGCGTGGGGCCTTCTTGGGCTTCGTGTTGAAGACCGAGCGTGAGGGCGCGTGACGCGCTCCGGGGCAGGCGTGTATCGATTGCATTTGCGTCGATTGTGCGCGCGTGTCGGGGGTGTGGTGTGTCCTCGGTGAGGGATTGCATCGACGAGGATGCGATGAGGCCCGAGGTGTATTCGCAGCACGCGGATCCGTAGTCTCAATGGGTAGAGCAGCCGCCTTTTAAGCGGAAGTGTGGAGGTTCGAGCCCTCCCGGATCCACCTCCTTATATAGATAGAAAGCTAGGCGATTCATTTTGAAGCGAACGGGGTGAAAGAGACGAAAATAAAATCGACGGTCGACCAAAACATTTTCTTGCCTCGAACGTCGAAATGGATGTACAACGAAACGCGAGGGGACGGGGAAGGGGCAGGGGAGAGCGCCTGTGCGTGAGTGCACGGGATGGTCTCACTCGCAGGCAAGTTCATCGACAGCCTGCTGCACGGATCCGTAGCTCAATGGGCAGAGCGTCCGCCTTTGAAGCGGAAGCGTGGAGGTTCGAGCCCTCCCGGATCCTCCGCGGCTGCGTGAATGTACAGCCGACGAACTGAAGAAAATAAAATCGACGGGTCGACGAATGAAATGGTTGACCGAACGTCGAAATGGATGTAGAGAGACGGGCGAGGGAATGGCGATGGGCAAGCATCTGTATCTCGAGAGCACGAAGGGCGACGCCGGCGAGCTGCCGGGCGCGTGCCTCTTCGGGATCTCGGGGCGGCAGAGCCTTTCGCGCGATCAGGCGGCGAGCGAATCGAGCTCGACGGCGAATCGTGGTCTCGAGCCTCTCGATACGGGTGGATCCTAGGATCGTCACGACGTGACGTGTCCGAGGAGGCCGCCCGGGAAAACCCTGGCGGCCTTCGTCGTTTTGCGCCTCGAGCGCGGCGGCGGGGGCGCGGGGATGCGGTTTTGGATCCGTAGCTCAATGGGCAGAGCGTCCGCCTCTGAAGCGGAAGCGTGGAGGTTCGAGGCCTCCCGGATCCTCCATCTGCCGAATCCGAATACGGCAGACGACGAAAATAAAATCGACGGGACGGCGAATAAAATGGTTGACCCGAACGTCGAAACAAAGTAAATGTAAACGGGGCGAGGGAATGGCGATGGGCAAGCATCTGTACGACGAGGACGCGAAGGGGAACGCTGGCGAGCTGCCGGACGCGGACCCGAGCGACCTCCTGCGGAGCCCTTCGCGATATCATGCGGCCAAGGAATCGGGCTTGGTGCGTGGTCTCGAGCCTCTCGATACGGGTGGATCCTAGGATCGTCACGACGTGACGCGTCCAAGGAGGCCGCCCGGGAGAACCCTGGCGGCCTTCTTGGTTTTGGGGCCACGGGGGGAACGAAAAAAGAGCTTGTGGACGCTGGGCATTGGTGAGCCCAGGTGGCTGTAAACCATCCGCGTTTGCTTGGAGGTTCGACTCCTCCCGTCCACACCGGCGCGTGAAGCCACGCGCGTGAGGAGACGTGCGCCCGAGGGGCGCCGTCTGCTTCGGATTCGTAGCTCAAGGGTAGAGCAGCCGCCTCTTAAGCGGCAGGCGAGGGTTCGATCCCCTCCGGATCCACGACGCATCCCACCTCTTCGGAGGCGGGACTCGTTCTATGACAATCGATTTCGATACACAACGCGATGCCGCAGGGGCACCTCGCCCCTGCGCGTTTCAACGTAGCTCAACTGGTAGAGCACTCGCCTGTTAAGCGAGGAGATGGGGGTTCGATGCCCTCCGTTGGAGCCGCCGTTTGCCCTCGTCGCTCGATGGTCGAGCGCCCTGCTTCGTATCCAGGGTCTCCCCGGTTCGATTCCGGGCGAGGGCTCCGCTTCTCTTGGTGGTGGGGTCGCCGTGCTCCTTGAAACGGGCCCGGCGACCCCGCCACCAACCCCCTCATGCCCCGTTCGTCTAGCGGTCAGGATACCGGCCTTTCAATCCGGTTGCCGGGGGTTCGACTCCCCCACGGGGCGCCATTGTGTGGGCGTTACTCATCTAGCTGAAGAGGGCAGGTCGTGACCCTGCGCAGGCGGGTTCGATTCCCGTACGCCCAACCGAGGGACGGGTCGGACGATCTCGGTTATCCAACTCTAAATTGGTGCAATAGCTCCGAGATCCAAACGCTCATCCGTCGCTCCATCTCTTGCTTCTCACTTTCTTTCGCTCGCCCGCAGCGCGGGCCGGAGGTTCCCATGGCCAACTACATCCAGCACTTCGCCGCGCTGTTCACCCGGCAAAAGGAGAAGGCGCGGCCCGATCAGGTCGAAAACTACGCAGGCGGCTTCGTCTTCGAACTCGACGACTGGGGCCGCCTCGACCGGTGGCTCGTCCTCGGCTGCGAGGGCGGCACCTACTACGCGACCGAGCGCGCCTTGACGCAAGACAACGCGCGCGCCCTTGGCCGCTGCCTCGACGCGGACGGCGAGCGGACGATTCGGCGGATCGTCGAGATCAGCCGCTCGGGCCGCGCGCCCAAGAACGAGCCCGCGATCTTCGCCCTGGCGATGGCCGCGGGGCACGCCCGCCCCGAGGTCCGCAAGTCCGCGCTCGCGGCCTTGCCGGAGGTTTGTCGCACTGGAACGGATCTCTTCCACTTCGCGCGAGCGGTGGAGGGCTTCCGGCGCTGGGGCCGCGGCCTCCGGAGCGCGATCGGCGCGTGGTACCAGGGCAAGAGCCCGGATGAATTGGCCTACCAGGCCGTGAAATATCGGCAGCGGGACGGCTGGAGCCACAAGGACCTCTTGCGGCTCTCGCACCCGACGCCCGTCACGGCCGAGCACGGCGCGATGTACCGCTGGATCGTCGGCGGTATGGACGCCCTGAAGAACGAGGCAGCCAAGGGCGGCGCTCTCGACCCCGAGAAGCTGCCGGCCCTCGTGCGGGCCTTCGAGGAGGCCAAGGACGCGCCGCGCGAGCGGCTCGTCACGCTCGTGCGCGAGCAACGGCTCACGCACGAAATGGTGCCCACGGAGTGGAAGAACGACCCTGCCGTGTGGGAAGCGCTGCTCCCCCACATGCCGCAGACGGCGATGCTCCGGAACCTCGGCAAGATGACCAGCGTCGGATTGCTCGCGCCCATGAGCGCGGCCGCGAGGCTCGTGGCCAGCCGTCTCACGGACGTCGAGCGGCTCCGGCGGGCCCGGATTCACCCGGTGAGCGTTCTCTCCGCGCTGCGCGTGTATGCGCAAGGGCGGGGCGAGCGTGCCCAGAAGCGCGAAAACGCGCTCACCTGGGAGCCGGTGCGCGAGATCGTGGACGCCTTGGACGAGGCGTTTTACCTCGCATTCCGGTCGATCGAGCCGACGGGAAAGAAGCACCTGCTCGCCCTCGACGTATCGGGCTCGATGGATTCGGGCACGATCGCGGGGATCCCGGGCCTCACGCCCCGGGTCGCGAGCGCGGCCATGGCGATGGCGACGGCGCGCATCGAGCCGTCGTTCAGCACGCTGGCCTTCGCCTCCGCGGGCGGCGCATTCGGCCCTCGCGGCTCGGGCGTCATGTCCTTGCCTCTGTCGCCGAAGCAACGCCTCGACGACGTGGTCGGCATGGTCAGCGGTTTGCCCTTCGGCGGCACGGACTGCGCGCTGCCGATGATCTGGGCTCAAAAGAACAAGGTCGAGGTCGACACGTTCGTCGTCTACACGGACAGCGAGACCTGGGCGGGTGAGATTCATCCTTTCCAGGCGCTTCGCGATTACCGTCAGGCGATGGGCCGTCCCGCAAAGCTCGTCGTGGTCGGCATGACCTCCACGGGCTTCACGATTGCCGATCCGCAGGACCCCGGCATGCTGGACGTCGTGGGCTTCGACGCGGCCGCACCGCAGGTAATGGCCGATTTCTCGAGGGCCTGAAGTTGCAGTCGAAGGACGAGGGCGCGCGTGCCTCCACACGCGCCTCCTCGCCCGGTTTGCTCCCGTATGCATTCTGGTGAGGCAGCCTGATTGTCGATCAGGTGAGGGCGGGTTCGAATCCCCCCGGGGGCGCTGGGACAATCGTCGTGTACATCCGTCATCAAACCCTCGCCCGGGGGCCGGGCCGAACGATGATGGTTATCGCAATTGTCCCACGTTTTTGCCGTCGTAGCTCAGTGGGTAGAGCACCTAAAATACCTTTTCCGACAACTCGTCCGAGTCGGGCCGGCAGGGGAAGGTTATCATTCGTTATGAGGCGGACACGGGTTCGAGTCCCGTCGGCGGCGCAGATTTCACGGTTCGGGGTGATGGTTCAACGGAAGAACACTGCCCTTGCACGGCAGGGATCGGGGTTCGAGTCCCCGTCATTCCACTCGTTCGCAGGAGTCGTTCGGAGGCACCATGGCCATGAGCGGGAGGCCAGGCGGTGTTTCTGGGCGACTCCCCTCTGGGGTCGTAGCTCAGTGGGTAGAGCACCTGGCTGGCAGTCAGGGGGTCGCCGGTTCGAATCCGGCCTTCTCCACTCTCGTTTGCCCTCGTATGCATCTGGTGAGGCAGCCCGATTGTCGATCGGGCGAGGGGAGTTCGATCCTCCTCGGGGGCGCCTTCGAATGGGGTGATGGTTCAACCTGGGTAGAACACTGCCCTCGCACGGCAGAGATCGGGGTTCGAATCCCCGTCATTCCACGAATTGCGGTGGTGGTTCAACGGCAGAATCCGAGTGTGCCATACTCGGGATGGGAGTTCGACTCTCCCTCACCGCGCTCATGCACCCGTATTGCTAGTGGGTCAGGCTGCTGGACTCTCAATCCAGTGACGCGGGTTCGATTCCCGCCGGGTGCGCAACGTTGCTGAGGGGGTGAGCTGCTGACTCGCCTCCTCTTTCTTCTCCCTGTCCTGGCGGCCAGGCGTCGGTCTACGAAGCCGACTGGCGAGGTTCGACTCCTCGCAGGGAGACCATGCCCTCGTCCTGCCGGTGATTGCAGGCGCGAGCCTCCGAAGCTCGACGTTCCAGGTTCGACTCCTGGCGAGGGTATGTCCGAATTCATCTGGGTGTGGCTCAACCTGGTAGAGCGCCGGCTCGGGGTGCCGGAGATCGGGGGTTCGAATCCCCCCACCCAGACCATGTCCACGTGGCGTAACGGCAAACGCGGCGGTCTTAGAAACCGTTTTTGGGGGGTTCGAATCCCTCCGTGGATACACATGTCATCGTGGCGGAATGGCATACGTAGCAGGCTGAGATCCTGTGCCCGAAAGGGCGTGTGGGTTCGACTCCCACCGATGACACCGAATTGGCAGTTTTATCTGGGTGTGGCTCAATCTGGTAGAGCACCGGCGTCGGGAGCCGGGGATTGGGGGTTCGAATCCCTCCACCCAGACCATACCTGGTTCATTGCGCTGTCCTTCTCAGGAGAGACAGCAGCCATGATCTGGGGTCGTCCCGAACGAAACGAAGTGGAGTGAGGGACGTAGGGGGAGCCCCATCGAGGGCTCCCCCTCCACAAAAATGTCCACGTGGCGAAACTGGCAAACGCAGCGGTCTCAGATACCGTGCCCGAGAGGGCGTTGAGGGTTCGATTCCCTCCGTGGACACCAGCATCCCGCTGCTCGGGTGACGAAATGGCAAACGTGGCCAGCTCAAACCTGGTCGATTGGGGGTTCGAATCCCCCTCCGAGCACCGGACATCTGCAGTTGGAGAAAGCCATGAAGAAGAAGAGGTAGACGGAGAGGTGGATCATGACCGCGCAAACGTTGCTGCTCACGCCTTGGATGGTGCCACATCAGGTCATCTCCTGGCAGACCGCCGTGACCCTGAGCTTTCTGGGTAAGGTGGAGGTGCTCGAGACGTACGAAGACGAGATTCGTTCGCCCACGATGACCATTCGCGCGCCGGCCGTCGTCCGGCTCAAGCGCCATGGGAATTCGCACAAGCGCGGCGTCAAGTTCTCCCGCACGAACGTGTTCGTGCGTGACGACTTTCGCTGCCAGTACTGCGGCGTCCAGAAGGACGCGGGCGAACTCACGTACGACCACGTCCTGCCGCGCGTGCAGGGGGGCCGGACGGTCTGGGAGAACATCGTCGCGTCTTGCCAGAGCTGCAATGCGAAGAAGCGCGGTCGCACTCCGGAGCAGGCGGGCATGAAGCTCCTGAAGAAGCCCGAGAAGCCCCGGTGGTTGCCCGCTGCCCCCGTCGTCCGGCTCGGCGCTCGCAGGATCCCCGACATCTGGGTGCATTACTGCGTTGCGAGCTGATGTCCCCCCCGCGCTTCGCGGCGGAATATGGGTCTCATCTGGAGCCGCTCCCCCGGGGCGCTGCCACGGGGGAGCGCGCCCGCGGGACCTTTGTTGATCAATCTCTCACTGAGGAGATAGTTGTGATGTTCGATACGAATCAAATGGAGGGCGTTCGGATTCGTTTGCCCATGGAGTCTGCAGCCGTCGCTGCAGTCGTGCTCGTTGGTGTCCTGTTGCTCGCAATCGCCTCGCGGATCGTCGAGACGAACGGGGCTTCATCGCCGGCAGGCGCGCGCTCGATGAGCGTGGCGTCGCCTTCCAACGGGCCCGACTCGGCGCAGTTGCTCGCGGATCGAGGACGCCCTGGGCGCCGGTTCTGAGCATGACCGTCCAACGAACTGCACCCCCGCGCGGCGCTGCGGCGCCGAGAGGGGGATTTGGAAGAAGATCTGATCAGGGATCAGGCCTGTTTGGAAAACAGTGCGCACCTTTTACGGGTGTGAGGTTCGAGTCCTCCTTCTTCCGCCGTGGAGAGCATTCCGGGTGTGGACCCGGCGCCGTTTTGAACACGGAGGGCAGCCTCGCTGCGGGGTTCGACTCCTCTGCTCTCTACCATTCTGGAAGACGAACTGATCAGGGATCAGACCTGTTTCGAAAACAGTGGGCACCTACGGGTGTGGGGTTCGAGTCCTCCGTCTTCCGCCGATCGTATCTGGAAGCGAGAATCGGCCGTGGGGCCGAGCCCGTTTGCTACTCGGTGCGTGCCATTGGCATGGTGTTCGACTCACCCCGCTTCCGCCGACGTCATTTCAGGAGAGGCTCGAGCTCCGAGAACACGAGCACCTTCATGCCCTCCTCCCCGAACGGCTCCTGGGGGCGGCCGGCCGCGAGGCTCCACCATGCGGAGACGCGTGGCCCCCTGCTGCTCCGCGCGTCGCGGAGGCTCGCTGCCTTCGTGATCCATTCGCCGCCGCCAGGGTTTGTCCGGGCGACCTCCACGAGCGCGGGCGTGAGCGCCGCGAGGAACAGCGTGGTCGTGTCCATCATCGGTGTTCGCTTGCCCTCGTCCTCGTCGTCGCCCTCGTACGCGTAGGGTTTTTCGAGATCGGCGTTCGCGAGGAGCTGGTCGACTGCCTCGATCGCCATCCGGCGCTCGTTTTCGACGATGACGGCCGGCGCGTCGAGATCCTTCAATCGACGGAGACGGTTTCTCCGGTTCACGATGCGCCGGTAGGCGTCGTGGAGCGTGCGGCCGGCGTCCATGAGGCGCTGAGATTCCTCCACGCTCGCCGCGCGCAAGGGGGCCGCGATCACGGGGATCGACCACCAGACGAGCTCGTTCGGGGACCAACCATTCACCCGCCGCCCCGCGGCCTCGGCCTCGCCGACGCGCGCGAGCAGCGTGGCGGGGTCCTTGAAGCAAAGCTCGAAGAGCTCCTCCTCGGTCATCGCGAGGAGCGGCGCGAGCAGTTGCCGCGCGGGCCAGGGGACCACGGGGTCGACCATCGCGACGTGCGCGTATCGGCGGAGATCGGGCGGATCTCCGAAGAGCTTCGGGCACAGCAGCCCGCCTACCTCGGGCTTTTTCTTGCGGAAGTTCCATGTCTCCGGACGCTCGACGTCACCGGCAGACCAGGAGGGCGAGCGCTCGGAGGCCCCTGTTTCGAGGGATAGATCGAGCGTACGGCCGCCGAGCGTGAGGCGCAGCCCGAGGACGCGGCCGAGCGCGCGGAGGCGCTGGAAGATCAGCGAGGAGGGCAGGTCCATCGACACGGTCACGGTGGCGGGTTCGTCGCGCATGAAGCGGCCTGTTTGCGTGATGCGTCGTCGTGCGTCAATGGCGGACGTCGGCCCGAGGCTTCCGTCGGGGGCGCTTTCCATGGTAAGAACGGCTCGTGATACGCAGCCTCCTCAGCACGGCGGCCTCGCGCTTCGATACCACCGTGGGTGGGGCCTTGCTCCTCCGGCGCAGTCGGCCCAAGGGGCAGCCGGATCCCGAGGCGCTCGGCCATGGAGCGCGCATGGAAGCGCTCGCAGAGCTCCGGCGCATCTACGATCGGCCCGAGCATCACGAGCTTGAGTTTTTCCCGACACCCGCGCCGATCACGCCTTCCATCACGCGTGTGCGGCCGATGGCCGGGCCCGAGCCGGGGACGGTGCTGGATCTGACGTGGCCGAGCCGGTTCGAGCCGCTCGCTGCGGACGTCCGCGAGAGGTACCTTTCGCACGAAGCGAATGCCACGGCGGCGGCGCGGCTCTTCTTGCATGCGGGGCCTGCGCGGCCGGCGGCGATTCTGATTCATGGATACCGTTGCGGCCAGTATCGCCTCGAAGAGCGGATCTGGCCCGTGCAATGGCTCTACGAGCGCGGCCTCGACGTCGCGCTGTTCGTGTTGCCTTTCCACGCCGTGCGCTCGCACGAATCGGCGCCGCGTTTTCCCGGCAGTGATCCGCGCGTCACGAACGAAGGCTTCCGCCAGACCGTGCTCGATCTGCGCGCGCTCGTCTCGTTCCTGCGCGATCGTGGCTCCGAGGCCGTGGGCGTCATGGGCATGAGCCTCGGCGGATACTCGACGAGCTTGCTCTCGACGGTCGACGATCGCGTCGCCTTCGCGGTCCCGATCATCCCGCTCGCTTCGATTGCCGATGTCGCGCGCGCCGCGGGCCGGTTCGTGGGAAGCCCCGAGGAGCAGCGCCGCCAGTACGAGGAGCTCGTGGCCGTGCACCGCGTCGTGAGCCCATTCGCGCGGCCCTCGCGGGTCCCTGCGGATCGGGTGCTCGTGCTCGCCGCGAGCGAGGACAAGATCACCCCCGTGGATCACGCGCGCCGCCTCGCGGAGCATTTCAACGCGCCGCTCGAGACGTTTCACGGCGGCCACTTGCTCCAGTTTGGCCGGGCAGACGCCTTCCGCGCCGTGGGTCGCATGCTCGGGCGTCTGGGGTTCTTCACGCGGCGGTAGAAGGGCGATCGACGATGAACGATCCGCGCCCGCCCGTGGTCTTCAAGCGCGTCACCGTGCACGAGCGCAGGTTGCAGCTCGCGCGATGGTTCGGCTGGGCGGCTTTCGTATCGGCGTTCGCGCCGCCCATCGTCGCCCTGACGCTCCAGACGTTGTTCGACGTCCTTCCCATCGTGTGGTTCCCGGAGGTCGCGCGCGTCCTCGCTTCCAGGTGGATCTACTTTTTCCTGCTCTGCCCCGCCCTGGTCGTCGTCAGTGGTACGATCGCGCGGCCCACGAGGTTCGGCTGGCGCGAACTCACCCGGATGGAGCTCGGTCCGAGCGGAATCTCATTCCGCAACAAGGAATACGAGCGGCGCATCGCGCGCAGCGAGATCACGGACGCCTTGGTCCAATGCGACCCGAGCGACGGCATCGAGGTGCACCTCGTGGGAGGCAATGTCCTCACCATCCACCTGCCGGACGAGGAGCAAGCGCGCGCCGCGGTGGATGCGCTCGGGTTCGCCGCGGACGAGCACCGCGTGACGATCCGGCTGGCCTCGCCTCAACGAATGGTGACGGCTGGATGCGTGGGATTGGCCGTTAGCTTTTTGCTGGTGGCCATGTTCATGGTCGCGCTCAAGATCGCCAGCATCAAGGGGTCATGGGTCGGCTTTGGGCTCGCGATGGGCACGGCGGCGTTGACCCTGCTCATCGTGCGCGCGTGGAAGCCCCCCGAGATCGTCGTGGGCACGGACGGCGTGCTCGTGCGACGTCCGTTCTCGAAGACGTACATGCCGTATTCGTCCCTCGATCACGTGTAGATGGACGGGGATCGATTGTGGTTGTTCCCGAAAAACCAGGACGACGCGGTGGTCCAGGTGAAAGGGGAGCCCGAGCTCGTCACCGCGGCGGCAAGCCGGATCGAGGAGGCGCGCGCGGCGGGAGGGGCCAGCGCCGCGCACGCGCGTGTCCGGGAGCTGCTCGATCGCAAAGGCAGGAGCCTCGCCGAATGGCGAACGGCCCTGACCGACCTGCTCCAGGGCGGCGATTATCGGAATGCGTCCGTGTGCTCCAAGATCCCGCCGAGGATCGGGGCCGCAGGATCGGAGCCGCGATGCTCCTGCGTGTGGCCGCGCCCGACGCGGCGCCGCGCATTCGTATCGCCGCCGAGACGAGCGCCGACGACGAGCTGCGCGCCGCGCTCGAGCGTGCCGCCGAGGAGGAGCTCGACGACGCCACGCTCGAACGGGCGCTCCGCGTCACGCGTGGCTCTTGATCATCTTCTCCAGCCGACCGAGCGCGCGCGTCAGCGACTCCTCGCCGGGGCCGAACGAGAATCGCACGTGGTGCCGGAACCGCGAGGCCCGGTGCGCCCGTCGTTTGCCCGGGTTCACGTCGAAGAACTCGCCCGGCACCACGATCACGCGGTGCTCGAGGGCGGCCCGGAAAAACGAATGCCCGTCGTTGATGCCGGGCGGCAGATCCGCGACCGAGCCGAAGCAATAAAACGTCCCCTCGGGCGCCACGTCGACCTGGATCCCGAGCTTCCTGAGGCCCTCCAGCATGAGGTCGCGTTTCTTCGAGAACGTCCGCTGGATCGCCGCCGTCTCGGCCCGCACGTGCTCCATGTCGAGCAGGGGCACGGCCGCGCGCTGCATCGGCTTCGAGCCGCCGCCGTCGAGGAAGCTGCCCGCGCTCGCCACCGCGTCGATCACCTCGCGCGGGCCCACGGTCCAGGTCACGCGCCAGCCCGGGTATCGCCAGTTCTTGGTCAATCCGTCGAAGATGACGACCGGGTCCTGATCGACGTCCTCCACGTACCGCGCCGCGCTCTCCATCGGCGCCGGCCCGCCGAGGCCGTAGACGTAATGCGAGTAGAACTCGTCGAAGAGCATCGTGCAATCGAGGTCGCGCGCGGTGCCGACCCACGCCGCGAGCTCCTCGCCCCGGACGTGTTTGCCCGTCGGGTTGCACGGGTTCGACGTGAGGATCGCGCCGAGGCCCCGGCCCTGGATCTCGCGCCGGAGATCGCCGACCGAGAAGGCGTATCCGCGCTCGCTCTCCAGGAGGATCGGAATGGGCGAGAAGAGGCGGAAGACGTCGAGCAGCTCCTCGTACGCCGTGTAATCGGGGAGGAAATGGCCGAGGTTGATCTGGCCGAGCGCGGCGGCCGCGCGCGTGAGCGAGGCGCGCCCGCCGCCGGAGACGCTCACGTTCTCGGCGCTGTAACGTGAAGGCATGCCCCGCCGGTAGGCACGATTGTAGAAATCGGCGATCGCCTCCCGCAATTCCCACAGGCCGGCGACGGGCGCGTATTCCTGATCGTCGCCGGCGATCGTCACGGCGTCGCAGCGCGGCGGCGCGCCCGGCAGCGGGCCGGTCTCGGGCTGGCCCTGGCCGAGGTTGCACCAGGCGTCCTCGCCCACGTCGACGCCCGGGCGATAGCCGTGCTTCGTGGCCTCGCCCATCACGTAAATCACGCCCGTCCGCGGCACCTTGCGGAATGCGCCGAGGGACTTTTCTTCGTTCGGCCCCCGCAGGATGGGCTCGCTGCGAAGCTTCGGCGCCGGAGCGATTTCGGTTTCGGCGGGCGGGGGCGTGTCGATCGTGTCGTTCGTGCTCATGGCGATGAATCCGTCAGGCCTTGGCAGGGGGCGTCGCGTCGGGCTCGTCCTGGAGAGGGACGATCTTCGGCTCCAGCGTCTTCGGCATGAGCGCGAGGAAGAGGCCGAGGCAGAAGGCGAGCGAGATCAGCGTGAGCGCCGTGTATTTGTCGTCGTTCCAGTAGGAGCTGATCCACACGAACTGGCTCAGCGCCGCGAGGCCGAAGAGCGGGGCCTCGAAATCCCTCCGCACTTTCGTGAGCGGCGCCGTGAGGATCATGAACGAGTAGTAATAGCAGGTGAGCTGGGACAAGAGGATCATCCAGACCTGCCCCAGGCATTGCGCGACCCAGAGGTTCTTGAGCCGGCGCTGCACGTAGATGCTCAGCGCGAGCGTGAGGCCGATGATCAGGTACGCGACGATCTTGTACTTCTTGTACCGCTCGTTGCGCATGTTCTTCCAGGTCTCGAAGGGGTCGATGAGCTTGACGTCCTTCGTGAACTTCATGCGCCCGGAGGCCTTGCTCGCGGCCTCCTTGTAATGGAACACGTCGCTGATCTTCTGGACCGTGTCCGGGCTCATGATGCCCCGGGCCTTGAGCCGTTCCGAAATGGGCGTGAGCGCCTCGCCGATCTGCGAGATCGCCTGCGCCTTCATGTCGTGCGCGACGAGGACGCGCAGGCCCATGTGGTTCGTGAGCGGCGTCTGGTCGTGGACCTCGAGCGTGTGCTTGTAGAAATCGTGGTACGAGCGCGGGCCCGAGACCGCGATGCTGAGCGGAATGAGCACCGCCGCCGCGGCGGTGCCGCCGAGGAGCATCTGTACCTGCTCGCGCGTCATCTTGCGTTTGCGCACGACACTCCAGCCGACCGTCACGAGCAGGCCGACCACGCAAAGGCCGGGGAAGATACGCAAGAGGCCGGCGTACACGAGCGAGGCGCCCGCGAGCTTCGGGTATTTCTTCCGGAGGAGGCAGACCGAGAGGACGAGGAAGAAGAGCCAGTCCTGCCGCAGGAACGCGCCGCCGGTCCAGTAGAACGGCGCGGACGACTGGCAGCCCCAGAAGATCGCCCCGACCGCGAAGACGCGCCATCCGAACGCCCACCACAGGGCGACGAACATGGCCAGCGTGTACACGATGTCGAGGGCCGAGAGGAGCTGGCAATACCACACGCTGGCCGGCTGCAATTCCGCGAAGAACCGACCCATGATGGTCCACACGGGCGGCGGGTTGTACCCGTGGTCCTTCTGCATGTCCTCCCAGTAGCCCTTGCCCGAGACGGCCCGGAAGAACTTGACGTCTTCCTTGAACTTCTCCCAGCGCTCCGGGGGGAAGTGGTTCTTGCACGTCTCGCCGGGGTTCTCGAGGAACTGCGCGGCGGGCAGGAGGAGGTTGTCGCCGCCGAGGTTCCGGATCTTCTTGTCCGGGTGGCGCACCTCCTTCGTCATGTCGATGCGCTCGACCCGGCCGTCCACGTGCTTGTAATTGACGACCCCGAGCTCGTCCTGCGCGATGAGCGAGCACTTGTAAAGGCCGTCGTACCCCATTTCCTTGAAGTACTTGGCCCCCATGTAATAGTGGAATTGGTCCCATCGGTGGTAATACTGCGGGTATCCGAAGCGGAACCCGTTGAAGTAAGCCACGATGGAGGCGACGGCGAGCGTCACGCCGATGTACTTCTTCCAGCGCTCGGAGACCGGGCGCTTCGTCGCCGCGCGGTGCTGCTCGTAGAAGACGCAGCCCGCCGCCGTGATGGCGAGCGCCGCCTTCATGATGTCGACGGTGCGGGCGTGGTCGTCGGTGAGCTTCGTGATCCCGAACGCGGCGAGCGCGGTCGTGCCGATCACCGCGAGGTACCGGAACCAGACGCGCACGCGCTCGTCGATGGACCGGTCCACGAACCACAGAAGGAAGAAGTAGAGGGCACTGACGAGGACGAGCAGAAATATCTGCGGGATGCTGAGCTGCTTCATTCGACGCTTCGTGCGAAAGGAGGGCCGCGCGCGCCGCCACGGACGGCAGAAGGCGAGAGCGGGCCGGACGTTCGGCGACACCTTAGGCGGACCTTGGCCGATTGCCTAGTGCGATGAGCCACGTCGCTTCACGCGGCGCGTCAGTTCCCCACGTTCGCCCGCCGCAAACGGCGTTTCGCAGCCTCGTCGGGAGACGCCCGAGGGGAGGAGCGGACAGGACCGGAGCGCTCGGCGGAGGCTCCCGAGAAGATACAGGAAGGGCTCGTCTTCCCGCCTCGGGCGGAGACGAAAGAGGCGCGGAACACGCACGAAATCCAGCGCGCTCCGGCGTCTGGCTCGTGTATCGTCGGGCCGTGGTCACGAAAGTGATTTCGCCATTCTTCGCGGTGGAGCCTGGGAGCAGCGGCAAGCCGTCGACGCGCGGTGATCAGAGTCCGCCGTCGCGGGTCGAGCGATCGGGGCGCGGCGAACGCGAGGAAGGGGAGATGGGCTTCGTGCTGCTGTCGGGCGACGCCGAGGGGCCGCTGCCCTGCAGGCTCGTGCTCGGCTTTCGCGAGGCGCTCTCGGCCGCGGAAGATCCGGCGGTGGCGATGCCCGCGCGGCTCGTGATCGTCGAGCCCGACGCGATGACCGACGACTGGCTCGCGCGCTGGTCCGAGGACGACGTGCAAGTGCGGCGCACCGTGACGATCTGCCGCACGCACGACGGCACGAAGGTGACGGCGGTCGTCACGCTCGCCTCGTACGGGCGTGGCACGGCGACGTCGCTCGCGGTCGAGTCGGTCACGCTCCCGCAGCGTCGTCGCATCGTGCGCAGCGGCGTGCATCCGAAGTCGTTCCTCGACGCGGTGCTGTCGCGCGTGCGGCAAGGTCAGGGCGGCGCGGGCGTCGCGAACTTCGAGCCGACCGACCCGTCGCCCGGCGCGTAAGAGAGCATCAAACCAGCGCGTCTCTCGTCCCGAGGGTGACGCCTCGCGTCCCCCTCTCGTCCGGGCGAAGCCCGGCCGATTCACCCCCCGAGGCGAGCTCGCTTCGCGATCTCGCAGAGCGCCGAACAGCTCGACGCGTAGAGAGCATCAAACCAGCGCTCGAACGCCTGGTTTTCTCGCGATTCGCGGTTTGCGCCGTGGACGCCGAGATGGTAGGGTCGAAGCAGTACCGGAGGGATTCACATCCGGGATTGGTCCTGCTGGGGAGCACCCTGGCGTCGGTACGAAACCACATCGTCGCGCCTCGAGCACGTCGATGCTTCGAACGAACACCCACGCCTGCCGAGCGCGCGAGCGCAGGCTCGGCAACGGGGTGCCGGCAAGCCGGAGGAGGGATGGTCACCATGCAGAATACCCGTGGCTCTAACCCGGAGGCTTCGGGCTACTGACCATCACGAGGTGCTCGTAGCGGCGTTCGCGTCGCGGGGCATCAGGTCCTCCGGCATGGAGGCGCCATAGGTCGCGCCTCTTCACCGGCGGGCCGGGTCAGAGTTGGCCTCCGCCTGGATCTCGACATCGACGGGAGTCGACGCGGATTTCCAGGCCAGGGATGTGGGGCCTGAGCGGGTCGGAGGGCAAAGCCTCCGGCCCGCTCTTTTTTTGTTCGCCACGCGCGCGGCGCGCCACGCTCACGGCGATGTCTCTCTCCACTCGAAGCACGCTCCTCGTCGGCCTCGCGGGGGCGCTCCTCGCCGGCTGCGGCGATGGCAAGGTCGATCCCCATCACCCCGGCGAGCTGCTCGGCACGTACGAGGTCTCCGCCACGCGCGAGACCACGACGTGCGGCGAAGGCGCGCTCGGCTCGACCGCGACCTGGGAGTTCGAGGTGCGCCTCTCGCGCGGCGACGGCGTTCTCTACTGGGACAGCGGCGCCGAGGTCACGGCCGGGACGCTCGGCTCCGACGATCGACGTTTCTCCTTCGATACGAGCCTCGTCGTCGACATGCGCGCGGGCGGGACGCCGAGCAACTTGCCACCCTGCACGATCGTGCGCGGCGATCGCGCCGAGGGGCTGCTCGACGAGGACGCGGGCGGTTTTTCGGGCGAGCTCGCGTATACGTTCACGCCGTCGCAAGGCTCGGACTGCAGCGATCTCGTGACGGGCCCGGCGCCGACCTTCGCGGCGCTGCCGTGCACGATGACGTACGTGCTCTCGGCCGACCGAACCGCCGCGCCGCCCTGATGCTCTCGGCCTACGACAGGAGCCTCGCGCGCCGCGCGCTCGGGATCGCCGCGCTCGTCGGGTGCGTCGTGCTGCTCGTCGTCACGGCGACGGACGAGGGCGGCGGTTTCGCGAAGAGGGCGGCGCTCTGCGCGGCGCTCGCGCCGGCGGCGGGGGCGCTCGGCGCGCTCGCGGCGGCGAGGATCGCTCGCGCGCGTGGGGAGTCGCGTGCGCTCGAAGCGCTCGGCGCGGATCCTGTTCGCGTGATGCGCGGGGCCGTCCTCGGCGGGGCGATCGTCGCGGCGATCGGGCCCGCGCTCGTGCTCGCACAGGTCGCCGATCTCGAACCGCTCTTCCCGAGGCCCGCGGCGCCGAGCGCGTGGATCGTCGAGCCGGACGGAGGCATGCGCGACCCGATCCGCGGCACGAGGCTCGGGCCGGGCGGCGTGCTCGAGGTCGCTCTGCGATCTCCGGAGGCCTTCGCGGGGGCGCCGATCGGAGAGCGCCGCGCGGCCGTCGGCATGGCGCTCGGGATCCTCGCGGTCGCCGCGCCGCTCGTCGCCACGCGAGACGGCGGTTCGTCCGGCCGCGCCGCATTCGCCGCGCTCCTCGTCGTCGCCATGATCGCCGCGTTTCAGCTCGTCGCTGCGGGCCGCGCGAGCGCGTTCGTCGTGTGCGTCCCGCCGCTCGTCCTGCTCGCGCTCGCGCTCGTCTCGCGCTACCGTGGCGCCCCTCCCCGATGAGCGAACCGATCGTATCGCAGGGCGGATTTCTGGGCCGGTTCGGCGTCGTCGTGCACGGCGGCGCCGGCAACGTCAAACCCGAGCGTCGCGCCAAGCACGCCGAAGGCTGCCTCCGCGCCGCGCGCGCGGGCCTGGAGGTGCTGCGGCAGGGCGGCAGCGCGCTCGACGCCGTGGAGCGCGCCGCGCGCGTGCTCGAGGACGACACGCTCTTCAACGCGGGCACGGGCGCGTGCCTCGACGAGGAGGGCCGCGTCGCGCACGACGCTTCGATCATGGAGGGGCGAGGCCTCGCGGCTGGCGCGGTGTGCGATCTGCGCGGCTTCGCGAACCCGATCTCGATCGCGCGCGTCGCGCTCGACGATGGTCGCCACGTGCTTTACGCGTCCGAGGGCGCCGCGCGGTTCGCCCGCGCGCGTGGGTTCGTCCCGGTCGGGGACGAGGCGCTCGTCACGGAGGCGTCGCGCGAGGCGCTCGCGACGGCGCGAGAGGGCGCGGCGCCGATGGGCTGGGCGGGCAATACGATCGGCGCGGTGGCGCTCGACGGCCATGGCTTGCTCGCGGCGGCGACGAGCACGGGCGGCGTGGTGAACAAGCGCGTGGGGCGCGTCGGCGACTCGCCGATCATCGGCGCGGGCACGTACGCCGACGACGAGGCCGGCGCGGTCTCCACGACGGGCCACGGCGAGGGCATGATCCGCCTCTGCATCGCGCGCACGGCCGTCGAGCACATGCGCGGGGGTCTCGCCGCGGAGGAGGCGGTCCGCCGCTCGATCGAGCATTTGCGGGCGCGGATTGGATCGACGGGCGGCGCGATCGCGATCGATCCGCGTGGCAACTACGGCCTTTCGCGCTCGACGGTGTCGATGTCGTGGGCCGCGACGTGGGCCGAAGGGGAAGCCTCGGGCTTCTAGATCCTGCGGTTCGGCGGGGCGATCGGCCCCGATGCACAACCGGCCCGCGCTCGTCAATTCTTTTGCAACGAAAGCCGGCCCCGTCCCTGCGTTTTCCCTGGATCCTTCGTGAATTCGGGGAGATCGGCGCGGGGACGTGGCCGGCTTTCGTTTTGTCGTCCTGGAAATATTATGCCCGTCGTGCACG
Source organism: Polyangium sp. 15x6 (assembly GCF_029960785.1). Classification (GTDB taxonomy): domain Bacteria; phylum Myxococcota_A; class Polyangia; order Polyangiales; family Polyangiaceae; genus Polyangium. Next base: position 18,904 of record NZ_JASBQE010000006.1, on the reverse strand, counting down.
TGCGCCGGACGGGGGAGAGCCGGGCAAAAAGAGGAGATGGGGCGAGCGAAGAAATGCTTGACGGCCGGGCAGAAACCCCGAACATACGGACCCACCACACGGTGACCTTCTCGGCGCCGTGAGGTCGCGGATTCGGCAACGGCTCAATCCGTGAACCATCGTTCCCGAGGGGTGAGATATCTGCCAGCGCGCAATGGGGCGTAGACTGAGTCCAGGTAGATTGCCGACGAAGGAACAGGTCAGGTCAACATGGCTCTCAATGCGTATCTCCGTCTGAAGGGGCAGAAGCAGGGCGAGATCAAGGGCTCCGTGACCCAGAAGGGTCGCGAGAACAGCATCATGGTCATCGCGGTCTCGCACGAGATCATGAGCCCCCGCGATCCGGCGAGCGGCCTGCCGACCGGCAAGCGCATGCACAAGCCCTTCATCGTGACGAAGGAGCTCGATAAGGCGTCGCCGCTGCTCTACAGCTCGCTCGTCAACAACGAGAACATCTCGGAGTGGGAGCTCAAGCACTACACCCCGCAGGTGAAGGCGCAGCAGGGCGTCGGCACCGAGGTGAACCACTACACGGTGCGTCTGATCAACGCGAACATCGCGTCGATCAACTTCCGTATGCCGAACAACCGGAACCCCGATCTCATGAAGTACGCCGAGTACGAGGAGATCGCGTTCACGTACCAGAAGATCATCTGGACGTGGACCGAGGGCGGCATCACGGCCGAGGACGACTGGGAGACCCCCCTCGTGTGATGTTGGGCTAACGCCCAGCGAAATCAGCCGGGCGGCCCACGTGCCGCCCGGTTTTCGTTTGTCCGTAGGACGGGGGCAGAGTAAGCTCTTCTGGAATTCGTGCCAAGGCTCGATGGAACCCCCATGGCCCTGAACGCGCACTTGAGAATCGTCGCGGAAAAACAGGGCGCCATCCTGGGCTCGGTCACGCAAAAAGGACGCGAAGGATCCATTCAGGTCATCGCGGCCATGCACGAGATCGTGAGCCCACGCGACCCCGCGAGCGGTCGTCCGACGGGCAAACGCGTGCACAAGCCGTTCGTCGTGACGAAGATCCTCGATCGGTCCTCGCCGCTGCTTTACAGCGTCCTCGCCCACAACGAGAACATCAAGAGCTTCGAGCTCCAGTTCTATATGCCGGACAAAACCGGCATCGAGAAGCAGCACTACACGGTGCGCCTCGAGAACGCGAACATCAGCTCGATCATCTTCCGGATGCCGAACACGCGCGGCAAGGTCACGTCGCAGCTCCCCGAGCGTGAAGAGGTCGCGTTCACGTACCAGAAGATCATCTGGACGTGGAATGAAGGCGGCATCTCCGCGGACGATGATTGGGAGACGCCGAGATAAAGGCGATTAGCCGACCGTGCCGCCGTGACGGCCCGCGCCCTGCGTGAAGCGGGTGGCGCCCGCGAGAGATTCTCCGCTCAATGCGGTGAGGCCGTGGCGGAGCTCGTTGCGTAATGCCTCGTCGAGGGGGAGAGCGAACTGCTCGTAGGCGCTCAGGCGGTCGCCGCGCATGCAGAGCTGCGGGAATGCGGCGAGCTCGTGCGCGAGTTTCTCTGCGGCCTCGCGCGAGTGGCCCTTGGGGACGACGCGATTCGCGAGGCCGATGCGCAAAGCCTCCTCGGCGTCGATCGGCCGGCCCGTGAGGATGAGATCGAGCGCGCGGCCGAGCCCGATGAGGCGTGGCAAGCGGACGGTGCCGCCGTCGATGAGCGGGACGCCGAAGCGACGGCAGAACACGCCGAGCACCACGTCCTGCTCGACGATCCGCAAATCACACCAGAGCGCGAGCTCGAGCCCGCCTGCGACGGCATATCCCGCGACCGAGGCGATCACCGGTTTTTGCAGGAGCATTCGCGTGGGGCCCATGGGCCCGTCGCCCTCCGCGTCGATGCGGTTCGGCGCGCCCGCGGCGATCGCCTTGAGATCCGCGCCGGAGCAGAACGTGCCGTGATCGCCGTGCAGCACGCCGACGGACGCGTGCGGATCATTCTCGAAGGCGCGAAACGCGTCGGCGAGCGCCTCGGCGGTTGCGCGGTCGACGGCGTTGCGGCTCTCCGGCCGGTCGAGGATGACGGTGGTCACGGGGCCCGATCGTTCGACGCGTACGCTCATGGAGCATGGTATGAAGCGTGCGACGCGCGCCGCAAGGCCGCGGGCGAGACCCGAGACGAACGGAGAAGGCGAGCATGAATTTCGATTTGGAGCCGGAAATCGCCGAGCTTCGGCAAAAGGTGCGGGCGTTCGTCGAGGCGCGCGTCGTGCCGAACGAGGCGAAGATCGTGGCCGAAGATCGCGCGGGCCAGCGCGATACCTTGTCGCGGCTGCAAGCGGAGGCGAAGGCGGAGGGCCTCTGGGTGCCGCATTTGCCGCCGGCGTACGGCGGCCGCGGGCTCGGCATCATGGGCATGTGCGCGCTGTTTCGCGAGATGGGCCGCTCGCCCGTGGGCGCGAAGGTGTTCAACTGCGACGCGCCGAACCAGGGGAACATGGATCTCCTGCTCGGCGTGGGCACCGAGGCGATGAAGGAGCGTTACCTGCGCCCGCTCGCGGACGGCGTGATCACGAGCGCGTTTTGCATGACGGAACCCGCGCCCGGCGCCGGCGCGGATCCCTCGAATCTGCGCACCCGCGCGGAGCGCGACGGGAGCGGCTGGGTGATCACGGGGCGCAAGTGGTATTCGACGGGCGGCCGGGACGCGTCGTTTCTCATCCTGATGGCGCGGACGAGCGACGATCCGAAGGGCGGGGCCACGATGTTCCTCGTCGATCGCAATGCCCCGGGCGTGGAGTACGTGCGCGACATCCCGACGATGTCCGAGCCGCTGCTCGATCACCGCGAGGGCGAGATCGCGTTCCACGCCGTGCGCGTGAGCGACGACGCGGTGCTCAAAGGCGTGGGCGAGGGTTTCCGGCTCGCGCAGCAGCGGCTCGTGCCGGCGCGCCTCACCCATTGCATGCGCTGGCTCGGCCTCGCCGATCGCACGCTCTCGATGTGCAAGCAGTACCTCGTGACGCGCGAGAGCTTCGGCAAGAAGCTCGCCCAGCACCAGCTCATCCAGCAGAAGATCGCGCACCACGCGCTCGGGATCCACGCGGGCAACCTGATGACGTACCATTGCGCGTCGATGCTGGAGAAGGGGCTCGACAAGGAGTCGCGCCCGTACTCCTCGATGGCGAAGCTCCACGTGGCGCGGCTGCTCTGCGACGTGCTCGACGACGCGATCCAGATGCACGGCGGGCTCGGGTACAGCGAAGACGTGCCGTTCTCGGCCTGGTACCGGTATGCGCGGAGCGCGCGGATCGCGGACGGACCGGACGAGGTGCACGAGGTCGTGATCGCCCGCGATTTCTTCACGCGCGGGCTCGAGCTCCTCGTGTAGGGCAGGTATGACCGGCAAGAAAAAGCCTCTTTCGCCGCGGGCGGCGCGCCGGGAAGCCGAGCGCGCCGCGGTCAAGCTCGCGCGGGATCGCGAGCGCCTCGCCTCGCTCGAGCCTGGCGGCTCCCCCGAACGGCCGATCGAGATCACGAGCGCCTCCGAGGTCGAAATCGCGGCGCGTGGGAAGCCTTGCGCGCGTTGCGGCGGCGAGGTGCGCGTCGATGAGCACCTCGCCGAGACGGTCGGGACATCGCGGCTCCGCATCGCGCGTGTCTTCTGTCCGGCGTGTGGCGCGCGGCGGTCGATTTACTTCCGCCTCGGCGCGGGTTTGCCCAATTGAGCTGCTCGGCCTGGCCTACACTCCACGGCTTGGAGGTGGGCCGATGAAAAGCCGAACATTCACATCATTTTTGCTGGGCCTCGCGCCGCTCGTCCTTGCCGCGTGCGGGGGAGGGGAGGCCGCTCCGGAGAGCCCGAGCGCCGGGCCGAGCGCCGCTTGTGTCGCGCTCGGTTGCGCGGCCAATCAAAAGATCTGCGTCGAGGACGGGGCCGGCGCGCGTTGCGAGGGGTGCCCGAGCGGCGAGTATGCCGCGTCGTCGGGGACGTGCGAAAAACTCTCCGGGACGCCGCGCGCGCATACCTTCGCCGAGTTCACCGTGGAGGCGGGCCAGGAGATCAAAGGGCTCTGCCAGAGCTTTACCCTCAACAACGCGACCGAGATCTGGGTCAACGCCGTCGAGCTCCAGCAGAACGAGTCCTCGCACCATTCCAACTGGACGTTCGTCCCGTCGGACAAATTCGACGGCCCGGACGGCGTCTGGAATTGCTGGGAGCGCGATTACGATCAGGTCTCGGCCGCGCTCGCGGGCGGCGTCATCTACGCGCAATCGACGCAGACCGAGCGCGAGGTGCAAAAATTCCCCGACGGCGTGGCGGTCCGCATCCCGCCGTATTCGCGCATCATCGGCGACGTCCACCTGCTCAACACGTCCCTCGCGCCCATCACGGGCACGCTCACGCTCACGCTGTATGGCATCCCGAAGGAGGAGGTGGCGCACAAGCTCACCCCGTTCCACCTCGACTACCACGGCCTCGCCATCCCGCCGCACGCGAAATCGCGCTTCTACGGCGAATGCGCGATGGAGGGCCCGTTCGCGGCCGCGGGCAATACGTTCGACCAGAAGGTCTATTACATCCTGCCGCACACCCACACGATGGCGAAGCGGTTTTTCCTGGAGATCATGGGCGGCCCGCGGGACGGCGAGAGCATCATCGAACTCGCGGGCTACAACGGCGAGGCGCACGGCCGTGTCTACGAGAAGCCGATCGACATGACGGGCGCCGAGGGCTACCGCTTCGGCTGCGAGTACGACAATCCCCGCGACGAGACCGTGGGCTGGGGCTTCGGGGATCAGGAAATGTGCGAGCTGCTCGGGTTCGCCGAATCGAACGTGGGCTTCGAGGCCGTGATCTCGTCGGCAGAGGAGGTCGGCACCGACGGCGATCTCCGGCTGTTTTCGGCCTCCTGCGTGACCTTCCCGTTCCCGTGGGACCACGACAAACCGGGCGGCCCGCCGCCGCCCTGAGTCATTTCGCCGATTGCAACATCGTCCGGAACGCGTCGCGCGCGGCCTGCACGGTGTCGCTCGGGCCGGACATCTTGAAGAACCAGGTGCCTCGATCCGGCGTCTTCACGGCCGCGCCGACGAGCCGGAAGTTCTCCTTCACCATCTGCATCGGCGCGCGCTTCTTCGGGCCCACGGGCGGGCCGAGCGCGATCTTGTAGGTCCCCGCGACCTCGACCGTCTCGACCTTGAGCGCGCCCACGTCGAAGCTCTCGCGCTTCGCCTCGGCCCCGACGTTCCCGTCGAACTGGTCGAACCACTCCTTGAACCGCTTCTCCGGATCGCCCGCGGCGCCCGTGCCGAAGAAGAAGACCTCGATGTCGGCCTCCTCCTTGTCGTCGCCGACCTTCGTCGTCTTGTAAGCGGCCTTCTTCGGCCCGTTCCTCGGCGGATCCTGCACCGTCCACGCCGCGGGCGCGGTCCACGTGAGGGGCGCGATGGTGGTCGTTTGGGGACCCGCGGACGGGGGCGGGTCGGGCTCCGCGGGGCTCTTGGAGCACGCGGCGAGCGAGAGGACGAGGAGGGTAGCGTACCGGGAAACCATGATAGACGTCGAAGGGGGCGCCTGGCCCATGGCTACACCATCCCGGGGAGATGCGCACGTACTGTAAGTCCTCCGGGGGGGTCATCCGTAGGTAAGTCCGGCGGATCGGAGACGCGTGATGGAGCAGCTCGGTGATTACCTCGTCCGGCGCCTGGTCGGCGAGGGGGGGATGGGCAAGGTCTACGAGGGCGAGGAGCGCCTGTCGAAGCGGCGCGTGGCCCTCAAGGTCCTGCACCCCGAGCTCGCGAGGAGTGAGACGGGCCGCAAGCTGTTCGTGAACGAGATGCAGATCCTCGCGCATCTCGAGCACCCGAACGTGGTGCGGAGCCTGGCCAGCATCGAGGCGAACGGCCAGCTCGCGATGGTGCTCGAGTACCTCGACGGCCGCACGCTGCGCACGGTGCTCGGCGAGGAAGGGCGGCTGCCGTGGACCGAGGCAATCCGCATCGTCGCGGCCGTGGCCTCGGCGCTCTCGGCGGCGCACGGGCAGGAGCCGCCGATCATCCACCGCGATCTCAAGCCGGAGAACATCATGATCCTGACCGACGGTACGGTGAAGGTCATGGACTTCGGCATCGCCAAGATGCTCCAGGCGATGAACCAGACGAACACGCAGAGCGTCGGCACGCTGCAGTACATGAGCCCCGAGCAGATCGACGCGCGGACCATCGATCACCGCGCCGATCTCTACGCGCTCGGGCTCGTGTTCTACGAGCTGCTCGCGGGAAAACCGCCGTTCTCGTCGGCCTCGCCGCGGCAGCTCTTGAACCTCCAGTGCACGGCGGAGCCGCCGCCGCTCGAAGCGGAGGTGCGGGCCGGCTTGCCGAAGGGCGTCGAGCAGCTCGTCTTCCAGCTCCTCGAAAAAGCGCCGGAGGATCGGCCGTACTTCGCGCAGGACGTGGTCGAGCGGCTCGAGCCGTTCCAGGTCGCGGCGCCCGCGCCCGCGCGCACGAGCCCCGGCCGCGTGAGCTCCCACGGCGCGACCACGCCGCACCAGAAATCCCCCACGCCCCGCACGATCCCCGAGGCGCCCGATTCGAACGACGAGGGCAAACCCGCGACGCGCTCGAGTGATCCGCGATCGGATCGATCGAGCGACGAGGCGAAGGCCACGCGGCGCGAGAGCGGCGGGGCGGGCGCGCGCAAGGACACGATCGCGCTCGTCGATCAGGTGGATCAAGGGCGCGAGGTGCCGACGAAGGTAGCGGTCGGGATCATCGTGGGGCTGTCGCTGCTCGCGGGGCTCGGCGCGTACCTCGTGCGATCGACGCAATCCGCGGAGGATACGTCCTCCACGGGCGCGCCCACGGCGACGGTGACGGCGACGGCGAAGAACACGGCGACGGGGAAGGTGCGGGGACGATGATGAAACGCGCGCGCCCCGAGGCGAGCGGGATCGAGGCCGGCGCGCCTTTGCCGCCGCTCGGGCGCGCGACGCGTTTCGCCTGCGAGGGCGGGCGCGAGCTGTTTCGTCTCCCTGCGTCGGACGAGCCCGCGGCGCGGCGGCTGCTCGGGTTCGGCGAGGCCTCGATCGGCGGGTTCACGCTCGGCGGCGTGGACGACGAGGGCGTGTGGATCGTGCGCCGGAAGCTCGGGACGCTCCTCGCGGAGCTTGTGCGCGAGCGGAAGGGGCCGTGGTCGTGGCGCGAGGCGCTCGGCATCACGCTCGCGGTCGCCGAGGGGCTCGCCGCGTGCGAGAAGGCGAGCCTCTTTCCGGGGCCGCTCTCGCTCGAAGCTGTGTACGTGGACGAGGAGGGCGCCGTGGTGGTCGCGGCGCCGCGGCTCGTGGGCGCGATCCTGGGCGCGCCGGAGGGCGGATCCCGCGGCGGATCGGCGGAGATCTCGCCGCGCTGGACGCCGCCCGAGCAGGCCGCGGGGGCGGTGTGGGACAGCGCCGCGAATCGGTATGTGCTCGGACTTTTGCTGTACCGACTTCTCGCGGGGGAACACCCGTTCGCGGGCGCGGGCCTGCGTCATGCGCTCGACGAGGCTGCGCAGCGCGAGGCGCCGCCGTTCGTGGACGCGGTGGCACGCGCGTTGCCGACGGGCTTGCAGAGCCTTTCCTTGCGGCTGCTCGATCCCGATCCGGCGCGTCGGCCGGATCGCGCCGTGTCGATCACGCAGGAGCTCGGGCGTTTTCTGCGCGGCGAGAGCGCATCCGCCGCGGCTCCGCGGCCCGCGCGTGAGCGGAGACCTGCAGAGACGCGCGCTCGGAAGGCGGAAGAGCCGAAGGACGCCCCGGCCGAACGGCCCGCGTCGGCGCAACGTGCTGTCGCGGGAAAACCGGCCCCTGCAAAAAATGCCTGGATCTCCGCAGGTTTGCCCATCGGCGCAGGTCTGCTCGTCGCGGCGCTGGCCTTCTCGCGCCTCGCGCCTGCGCCGGCGGAAGCGCCCAAGCAGGACATTTCGCCCCTCACGCCGATCTCCGTCGTCGGCACCACGAGCGAGGCCTGCGCCTCGTGCCATCCGCGCCAGGCGGCCGAGTGGCGCCGCTCGGTGATGGCGCACTCGGTGAAGAGCCCGCTCTTCAACGGCCTGGAGAGCCTCATCGAGGAGCAGGTCGGCCGCGACGAGGATTGCCCGAACGGCGCCGGCATCCTCCGTCGTGTCAATGCCTCGACTGCATGCCGCAATCGCCAGAGTGGTTTGCCCGTGACCGGCTCGGGCGGCGAGCACTGGTGCGTCAATTGCCACAGCCCTGCCGAGAAAATCGAGCGACCTTTGCCGGCCTGGGATGGCCGCGCCGGCGGCGATCCGACGACCCGCAAGCCCGTCCGTGACCTGCTCGGCGCGCAGGGCATCGAGGGTATTTCCTGCGTCTTTTGTCACACCGTGCACGGACCTGTCGGCGGTCGCGGCGGCGGTCGCGGCGTGTACGAGGGCAACCCCACCTGGACCTCGTTCGTCACGGGCGCCGTTTTTCCGGCCAGACCCGAGGACAACCGCGGCCTCTTCGGCATCGCCAACAGCGGCTACGATCTGCGAAACGAGGAGCTCTTCTTCGAGAGCTCGCGCGCGCCGCGCACCGTTGCTTCCGCGTCGACGGCAGCGCAGGGCAGCGTCGAACCGCTCGTTCACCGCCGTCCGAGCGAGAGCGCGAACGCGTACCTCCGCACGAGCGAGTTCTGCGGGAGCTGCCACGACGTGCGCCTCTTCGGCAGCGACGTCCTCGGCGTGCAGAAGGGCGAACATTTCAAGCGCCTGCGCAACGCTTACTCCGAGTGGGCCGCCTGGGCTCGCGACGAGGAGCGCCGCGGAAAAACCCCCGCGACTTGCCAGGACTGCCACATGAGCACGTACCCCGGCGTTTGCGAGCCGGGGCCACCCGCGAGCGGCGAGGTCGAGCCCGAATGCCCGCCTGGATCCCATTTCGTCGCGCGCGCGCCCGGCGTGTTCCCGACGGGGCGCTCCGCCGACAACTCGCCCAAGGCGACGAACGTCAGCACGCATTACTTCTCCGGCGTCGATCTCCCGCTCTCCGACGAGTTCCCCAATTCGCTCGTCGACGAGACCACGATCGACGTGCACGGCATCCCGCTCGGCGCGCGTCGCCGCCGCGACCTGCTCCTGCGCCACACCTTCCGCTTCGAGATCGACGGCGCCCGCCGCGGCGGCGCGGGTCTCGAGATCCCGATCGTCGTGGAGAACGTGGGCGCCGGGCACCGCGTCCCCGCCGGATTCAGCCAGGAGCGCGAGTTTTGGGTGCACCTCGTCGTGCGGGATCGCGACGGCAGAGTCGTCTACGAGGTCGGACGCGTGGGCCGCCCCGACGAGGATCTCCACGACAAAACCTTCGTCCGCGTGAACACGAACCCCTCGTCGCTCGACGAGCGCGGCCGCCCGATCGGCCTCTTCGGCGCCGACGTGAGCGATGGCCCCGACGTCCCGCGCTGGTCGCCCCCGCCCGAGCGCGGCGGCACCTCGTTCCGCGGCAAGGGCCTCGTCAACTTCCAGAACGGCTTTCTCCGCTGCGTCCGCTGCATCGGCGTGATCGGCCCCGACGGGCGCTGCGAGCCCGGCCCCGGGCAAGGGTTTTTCCGGGCCGATCGCTTCGACGACGGCGATTACGACATCGACACGGGCGAGTGCCGCTCGAACCTCTCGCTCGATCACGCGCTCTTCGAGACGTATTTCCCCGTCGGCGCGCTCGACGCGTCGCGGGGCCAGGTGCGCGGGCCCGACGCGATCGTCGACACGCGGTCGCTCCCGCCGAACGTGCCGATCCGCTTCACGTACGACCTCGACGCCGGCGCGCGCCGTGGGCCTTTCCGTGTCGAGGCGCGCTTGCTCTTCCGCGCCTTCCCGCCGTTCTTGATCCGGGCCTTCGCCGCGTACGAGCGTGAGCAGGCGCGGCGCGGCCTGCGCCCGAGCGGGCCGAACGTGACCGAGGACATGCTGCGCCGCCTGGAGATCGTCGAGCTCGCGCGCGCCGACGTGGAGGTGCCGTGACGTCGGGTACGCCCGCGGCTTCGGGAGAGCGCGCGGCGTGGCCTCCGGCGGTGTGGGAGACGCCGGTGTTTCGTGGCCTCGACGCGCGCGCGCGCCGCGAGATCGAGGACGCGGGGCGCATGCACTCGGTGGACGAGGGCGAGGTCGTGTTCCGCGCGGGGGAGGCGGCGGGCGCGTTTTACGTGGTCGCCGAGGGGATCGTCGCGCTCTCGGCCGTGCGTCGCGGCGAGGATCGGGAGAGCGAGCTGCGCGTCGCGGGCAAAGGCGCGTCGTTCGGCGAGGAGGCGACGGCGTTCGGGGCGCGCAGCGCGACGGCCACCGCGCGCGCGGCGTCGCGACTTTGCGAGGTGCCCGCGCACGTCTTTCAGCGCGCGGCGGCGCGCAGCGGCAAGGCCGAGGTCGCCGAGCGGCTCGAGCGAATCCTTCGCCGCGCGGCCACGCGCGACCTGCTCCACACGATGGCCTTCGCTCGCGCCCTCGATCCCGAGGACGTCGACGTCCTGCTCGACGCGGCCCGCTACCAGCGCTTCGAGCGCGGGCAGCCCATCTACCGCGAGGGCGATCCCTCGACGGACCTGTTCCTCGTCGCGGACGGGATGATCCAGATCCAGACCGACGACGGCGAGCGCCTGCGCGTCCGCGCCTACCTCGGCCGCGGCGATTTCTTCGGCGATGCGGAGATCGAGGCCGGAACGCCGCGCCTCGTGAGCGCCGTCGCGAGCGGCCCGTCGCTGCTCATCGCCATCGACGCGCGCACGCTCCGCGGCATCACGGCGCGCCATCCGGACCTGTTCGGCGCGCTCCGCCGCATCGCGCTCGATCAGCAGGCGTCGCAGCGCTCCGTGATCGGCCGCGCCGCGGAGAATGCCACGCAGCACGCGTTTCGGGATCTGTACCGGCTCAAGGTCGCGCGGTCGCTGCTCGTCATCGACCTCGAAACCTGCGTGCGTTGCGGTCATTGCGCGTGGGGCTGCGCGGAGCTCCACGGCGAGGCGCGGATCGTGCGGCGCGGCGACAAGATGGTCGCGCGGGTCGAGGCGCGATCCGACGCGCCACGCAGCCTGCTTCTACCGAACTCGTGCCAGCACTGCGCGAACCCGAGCTGCATGATCGACTGCCCCACGGGCGCGATTGGCCGCGAGCCGGACGGCGAGGTCTTCATCCGCGAGGCGCTCTGCACGGGCTGCGGCGCGTGCGCCAAGGCCTGTCCCTGGGACAACATCCAGATGGCGACCCGCCCCGCCGATTCTCCGCGCCCCGCGGGCGGCGCCTACCCCGACGTCGCCGTCAAATGCGACCTCTGCCGCGGCTACGAGGGCCCCGCCTGCGTGCAGGTTTGTCCCACCGGATCGATCTTCCGCATGAACCCGAGCGAGGAGCTCGCCGACGTGCGCGACCTCGTCCTCGGCGGATCCACGGCCCGCGCCGAGGTGCAGAAACAAGGCGCGAGCGCGACCGGCCTCGTCGCGGGCGGCGCGATCGCGGGGGCGGCGATCGGCATCGTCGGCGCGATCATGCACGCGCGCGGGCTCTGGCACGCGGACGTGGGCCTCGGCGGCGCCGCGGGCATCCTCGCGGCCGCAGGGTTCGTCCTGCTCGTGTTGTACGCCGTGCCGAAGCGCCTCGTGCACCTGTGGATGCGGAAGCGCGCGGGCGACGAGAACGCCGAACCACGCACGCCCGTCGCATCCCGCGTTCGTCCGCAGCTCGCGATTCACCTCGCGCTCGGCCTCGTCACGACGGGCCTCGTCTTCGCGCACGCGCCGATGCACCCGATCGCCCCGTCCACGGCCGGCGGCGCGCTCCGGCTCGTCTTCCTCGTGAGCGCGCTCGTGGGAGGCCTCTCGGCGCTCGCGTACGCCTGGATCCCACGCCGCATGGCCCGCATCGAGCGCTCGGCCGCGCTGCCCGAAGACTTCGCCGCCGCGCGCAGAGACCTCGTCGACAGGCTCTATCGCGAGGTGAGCGGCAAGAGTGATCTCGTGAAGAAGATCTTCGAGAAGATCCTCGTGCCCTTCGCGATGTCGACGTTCGGCCCGCTCGCCTTGCTCGCGAGCGGCCGGACCTTGCGGCAGGAGGAAGAGGTTTTACGAGCGCGGATCGAGCGGGTCCTCGAAGGGCGCGGCAAGGAGCGTTTGGCGGGGCTCGACGGCCTCGTGCGGATCGTCGTGGAGCTTCGCGCGCTGCCGGCGCAGAGGCTCCTTCTGCGGCTGCTCCGCGTGGGCCTGCCGCTCCACATCCTGACGTTCGGCATGGCGATGGCGCTGCTCGTGGTGCACGTGGCGGCGGTGATGAGGCGGTGAGGGGAGTCGATCGTTCCATGGCAGATCGCGATCGTCGGGACGAACCATCCGCGGGCAAACCTCCGGCCGCGTTGCCCACGCTTTACGCGTCGCCCCTCGGCGACGCCCGCGATCGTGCCGCCGTTCCGCGCGAGCTGCCCCGCGGGCGCGCGGCCAAGCGCGCCGAAAAGACCTCGGACGTCACTCGCTTCCGCGGCGTCCTCACGGCCACGGTCGTCGCCGCCGCCGCCGCGGGTCTCTCCGCCTTCCTCGTTCCGCCTCCCGGAGGCCACGCCTCGCCGGGCCCCCTCTCGCGCCCGCACGCGCGCGCGGCGAGCGTCACCTGCGCGAGCTGCCACGGCACCGCGGGAGCCGAAAAACGCCCCGACGAAGCCTGCGCCTCGTGCCACGGCGCGCACGCGCCGCGCCGCCGCCCGCACGAGCGCCTCTTCAAATCCGGCGCGCTCCGCTGCTCGACCTGCCATCCCATCCACCAGGCTGATCAGGGCGTCGCCTTCATCCCCGGCGAGCCGCCGATCCGCTTCGCCCCCGGCGTCGAGCGCGCCCTCGACGACGCCCCGCCCGCGCACCTCGAAGCCACGGTCCCGATCGTCACGGCCGCGAGCTGCAAGGGATGCCACGACCCGCGCTCGCCGCGTGATCCCATCTCCCGCTGCTTCGCCCCGGGCACCGAAAAACTCGGTCCCGACAAACCGTCCCTCTGCTTCGACGAACATCAAACGGCATTGCCTCCGGACACGCCCGATCGCCCCGGCTCCCAGAACCGCGGCCGCGTCTGCGCCGCGCAGCATGGCGACGATCGCCCCGTCGCCTGGGACGCCGCGCGCGACGTCGCCCTCACCGTCCCGAAGCTCGATCGCCCCGCGACGAGCGCGCTCTCGTGGCTCTGGCTCGGTACGGGCACGCTCGCGTTCGCGCTCACGCTCGGCCTCGTCCGCGGCACGGGCGCCCTCCGCGCGCGCCGCCGCAAGGTCCAGGACAAACCCCAGGCGACCGAGGCGCTCCTCAAGCCCCAGACCCGCGTCCGCCTCCCGCAGATCGACACCCAGACCTGCCTCGGCTGCTACGCCTGCGTCGACGCTTGCCCTTACGACGTGCTCGAAGTCCAGAAGTACGTCGCCGTCGTCGTGCGCCCCGAGGCGTGCTGCGGCCTCACGCTCTGCGAGCAACGTTGCCCGAACGGCTCGCTCCGCATCACCGACGGCGACACCATCGGCGACAGGCCACGCATCGACGACGCCCTCCAGAGCCAGGACACCCCGGGCCTCTTCCTCGCCGGCGACGTGACGGGCCTGCCGCTCATCAAGAACGCGATCCTCCAGGGCGCGCACGCCGTCGAGAAGATCGCCGCGAGCCTCGAAGCGGAAGGGCCGTTCGCGGGCCCGGCCGAGCGACCGAAGGACCTCGTCATCGTGGGCGCGGGTCCCGCGGGCATCAGCGCGGCGCTCCGCGCGAAGGAGCTCGGCCTCTCGTTCGAGGTCATCGAGCAAGGCTCGGTCGCCCAGAGCATCCGCAGCTTTCCTCGCGGCAAGCTCGTCTTCGATCAACCGCTCGACCTGCCCCTCACGGGCAAGCTCTGGCTGAAAGAATCCACGAAAGAAGAGCTCCTCTCGCACTGGATGCGCATCATCCGCAAGGAAGAGCTCCCCATCCGGCAAGACACGCGCATGGTGGCCGTCTCGCGCGAGGCCGACGGCAAGCTCTTCCGCGTCACGACCGAGTCAACGCTTGGGGGGGCCGCTCCGCGAGCGGAGCTTCCCCCTCAAACCCCCCCGCGCGAAGGGGGGCCGCCGCGGGACGTCCTCGCCCGCCGCGTGCTGCTCGCGATTGGCCAGCGCGGCACGCCTCGCCGTCTCTCCATCGAGCTCTCCCCCGACGTCGAGGCCCGCGTGCATTACCACCTCGCCGACGCCCGAAGCTTCGAGGGCAAACGAGTCATCGTGGTCGGGCTCGGCGACGTCGCCATGGAGATCGCCGTCGCCCTCGCTCGGCAGCCCGGCACCACCGTCATCGTCGTCCACCGCGGCCCGACCTTCACGCGTGGCAAGTCGCGCAACATCGACGAGGTCAAGCGCATGCACGCCGCCGGCCGCCTGAGCCTTCGCTTCGAGACCGAGATCGCAGCCCTCGACCCGGACATCGCCGCCCTCCGGACCCGCGGCCGGGACGAGCGCGTCCCTTACGACGCCGTCTTCGTCCTCATCGGATCCATCCCCCCCTGGGACACGCTCGAGGCCTGCGGGGTCCGGGTGGCCGCAGAAGCGCACATGGGACCAGATCGTTCTCCCTCGATCTTCGTCCAAGGACCCACCGGCGCACCGTAAGCTCGTGCTCGCGAGCTCCGTTGTTGCAGGCGCCGATGCTCGATACCCGGAGAGAGCCATGAAATCGTCCCGCGTCGCCGTCCTCGCCTTCGCAGGCATGCTGCTCACGAGCCTTTCCGTTTACTCGTTCACCCCTCCCGGTGGCCTGCCGTCCTCGCCGGAGCCGACGATCGGCGCCGAGGCGATCGAGGAAGATTCCACGACCGAAAAGACGACGGACGCGACGAACCAGGTCGAGCTCGCCCACTTCACCGCGGGCTCGACCGTGATGATCGACGGGCGCATGGGTCACCCGAAGATCCTCAAGAACCCGCGCGGCGAGACGTTCCTCATGCTCGAAGCCCGCGCAAACGCCGATGAGCGCGCCAAGGCCGCGGCCCAGGTGAACCTCTCCATCGTCATCGACCGTTCCGGCTCGATGAAGGGCACCCGCCTCCGCAACGCGATCAACGCGGCGATCGGCGCCGTCGAGCGTCTCCACGACGGCGACATGGTCTCGGTCGTCACGTTCGACACGCGCACGGAGGTCGTCGTCCCGGCCGTCGTCATCGGCCCCTCGACCCGCAGCTCGGTCGTCTCTTCGATCTCCGGCATCACGCTCGGCGGCGATACGTGTATCTCGTGCGGCATCGAGACCGGCATGGCCGAGATGAGCCGCGCGAGCGACGGCCGCATCAGCCGCATGATCGTCCTCAGCGACGGGGACGCGAACCACGGCCTGAAGGACGTGCCCGGCTTCCGCAGCCTCGCGCAGCGCGCCCGCGACCGCGCGATCGGGATCTCCACCGTGGGCGTCGACGTCGATTACAACGAAAAAATCCTCTCCGCGATCGCCGTCGAATCGAACGGCCGGCATTACTTCGTGGAGAACGACGCCGCGCTCGCCCGCGTTTTCGAGGGCGAGGCCGAGGCGCTCACGCAGGCCGTCGCGAGCGGCGCCGAGGTGGACATCGATCTCGCCCCCGGCGTGGAGCTCGATCGCGTCTTCGACCGCTCCTTCCGCCGCAGCGGCAACCGCATCACCGTCCCCCTCGGCACGTTCAGCGGCGGCGACGTGAAGACCGTGCTCGTGAAGCTCCGCGTGCCCGCGGGTTCGAATGGCGAGCTGTCCGTCGCGACCGTCGACATGCGTTACAAGGATCTCGTCAAGAACGAGGACGGCCGCTGCAGCGGCAAGCTCGGCGTCGAGGTCGTCGACGCAAACGCGAGTGATCTCGACGCAGTCGTCGCCGGTCGCGTGAACCGCAGCGAGACCGCCTCCGCGCTCGAAGAGGCAAACCGCCTGTTCGAGCAAGGCAAGGTCGCCGAGGCCCGCCGCCGCATCGAGAGCCGCGAACAAGCCCTGCGCGACTCGGCCGCAAAGGCAAAGACCTCCGCCCCCGCGACCCGCGCCGCCGACGTCGCCCAAGATTTCGATCGGCAGCTCGCCGTCGTGCAGCAAGCGCAATCCGGCTTCGCCGCGGCCCCAGTCGCCGCCGCTGCCGCGGAGCCCGCCGCAGGCCCGTTCGCCACGCCTCCACCCGCGGCTGCGCCGATCGCTCCCACGGAGACCCGTCAGGGCCGCAAGGCCGTCCGCTCCAACCAGGAAGCGGCGACGAACATGGGCTTCTGACGAACCTCAGCGTAGCGCCGGGGTTTCACCCCGGACCCGACCAGGGGTTGTCCACCCCTGGACCCGGACCAGCGCAAGCGCTGGACCCGGGGTCGCAGAACTGCGCGATGCGCAGTTCTGCGAACGGGCCGTGACCGCGGGGCTAACGAGTCTGTCGAGGGGGGCAGCGCTGCCGTCTCGGCTGGCGACGTGGTCCGTGGTCTTGCCACAGGCCCGTCGGAAAAACCGCGCATCGCGCGGTTTTTCCGCCCTCGGTCCAGGCCGTGCCTGGTCCGGGGTGCAGGGGGCGGACAGCCCCCTGCTGGGGTGCGGGGCAAAGCCCCGCGCGTCCCTCTCAGCCGTCCGCGCCGGTCTCTGCCCTCGTCGCTGCCAGCTCGAACTCGTTCGTCTCGCCTGGCTGCCGCACCGAGGGCTTGAGCCTTCCTGCGAGATCCTCCAGACCCGCCAGCGCGAACGTCGACGACAGCACGGCTGCCCCGCGGCTGAACGCGCGATCGTTCGCCTCCATCGCTGCCCGCTTCTGCCTGAGCGTCGCCTCGGCCTCGCGCGCCTCGCGCGCCACCGCTGCGAGCGCCTTCTCCAGCGGTGGAAGCTCGAGCTCGAGCTCCTCGGCGAAGGCCTCCCGATCGAGCGACAGCCCCCGTCGCCGTGGCGCTGGCAGCCGCACTGACTCGTCGCGCAGCGCGTCGAGCACCGAGCGCCCGATCGTCGCGAGCACCGAGGGATCCGTCGGCACCGCCTCGAGGAGGTGCAGCCGCGGCAAACCCGCCATCCCGCACGTCGTCTCCACCGCTGCGCGCAGATCCACCAGGATCCGCCGCACCTTCTCCACCGCCTCGTCTCGCGCCTTGCGCGGCGCGGCGTCGTCTGCGAGCTCCCGCTCGTGGGCCGCGTCGGCGCGCACGAGCGCCTCGTTCTCCGTTGCGATCAGGCGTCCCACGAGGCGCAGGAACAGCGACACGTCCGGCATCTCTTCGTCTGGCCGGAGGTGCGGCGAGAGCAGCTCGGCGACGTGCGTCGCGACCTCGTTTGCGTGCGTGTGAGCTGCCGCGGTCACGGCGCGCGCGGACTTCTGCCGATCGGTGACGGCCTTGGATGCCATGCGGGGAAAGGACCTCCTCGACTGCAACATCATCACCCTCGGAGCCGCCCCGTGGCAACGTTCGGCTTGACGCCCTTCGGCGTTTGATGCTTTGCACCACTCCTGCCGTGCCTACGAGAGCCCCGTCTTCCCCCGGGCGTCGCCGCCGCCGCGCGTCGCCCCAAGCGCCCTCCGAGGCCGGCGCGCGGAGCTCGTCGTCTTCGCCGTCGCCTTCGCCGCGGAAGCCCCGCCCGCGCCTCTCGCGGCGCGGCCGCGCGGCCCTCTTCGCGCTCGCGGGCGCGATGGGCGCGGTGGGCCTCTCCGTGCTCGCCCTCGTCCTCGGCTACGGCCACCTCCACGCGCCCGACGCGGGCTCCATGGTCGAGATCGACTGGCCGGCCGGCCTCGACAGCGACCAGGCCGCGGCGCTGCTCGCCCGGCATGGCCTCGTCCGGAGCGAGGGCGCGATGGCCATGTTCCTGCGCACGACCGGCGGCACGAGCGCCTTCGTCCCCGGCCCGCACCTCCTTGCGCAGGGCCTCGATCCCTGGGATCTTCGCCACCTCCTCGAACGTTCGCCCAAGCGCCCCACCACGCGCGTCACCATCCCCGAGGGGTTTCACCGGTTCGACATCGCGACGCGCCTCGAAAAACTCCGCGTCGCCGGCAAGAACGCCTTCCTCCGGGCGAGCGCCGATCCGCTCCTGCTCGACGAGCTCGGCATCGAGCGCAAGGGCGCGCTCGGGATCGAGAGCGCCGAGGGGTACCTCTTTCCGGCGACGTACGATTTCCCGCTCGACACCGATCCCCGAGAGATCGTCCGCCGCCTCGTCACGGAGGCCGATCGCCGCTGGGCTGCGCTCGCGACCCAGCACGCCGCCGGGTTCGCGTCGCTCCGCAATACGCTCGGGTATGGCCGCCGCGAGATCTTGATCCTCGCCTCGATCGTCGAGAAAGAGGCGGCCCAGCCGGACGAACGCCCGCTCATTGCCAGCGTCTTCTTGAACCGGCTGCTCGATCCCACGTTCAAGCCGAAGCGCCTGCAATCGGATCCCACCGCGGCTTACGCTTGTTTTTCCGAGCCCGACGTCGTCCCGGCCTGCGCCGGGTTCACGGGCAAGATCACCCCGGCCATCAACCGGGATTCGAAGAATCGATACAGCACGTACGTGAACGACGGATTGCCGCCTGGTCCCATCGCGAACCCCGGCGCTCCGTCCATCGAGGCCGTGCTCGCGCCCGCGGCGACGAAATACCTCTATTTCGTCGCCAAAGGAGGCGGCCGGCACACCTTCAGCGAGGCGCTCGACCAGCACAACGAGGCCGTCCGCAAGCTGCGCGCGACCACGACGAGCGCCGAGAGACCCGAATGAACCCCCTCGATCGAAAGCGCCAAACGTTCGTCTCGAAAAACATTCTGCGGCTCGCCTCCCTCGTGGCCGCGCCGCTCCTCGCGGCCTGCTCGGGCGCCACCGCCCCCGACGGCTCCGCGTCCGCGTCGACGACCACGACCGCCGCCGCGCCCGCGCCCGCGTCCGCGTCCGCCGTCGCGCCTGCGCCCGCGTCCG